>DATLJP010000056.1:0-4303 GCA_035538875.1 Chthoniobacterales bacterium
GAAATTCGCCGCCTTCGATATTGCGTTTGATTTGCTGACCGTCTTTTGGCCGCGCCCCTTCCGCCACCACAACAAGCGACCCGAGCCGACCCGCGGCGTCGCGTTTTTTAATCGCAGCGACAATTTCATCCAAAGACACAATCAAAGCGTTTTCTTCGGATCGACAAGCCGTCCGCCCGCCACCCACTGATCGTAGAGCTGCCAGCCTTGGACAACAAGCTGACCGCCTTCGGAAAAACGGCTGGTACTGCCGAGCAGTACGACAATTATTCGGCGTGGAAAAATTCTGACGTCGGCGCCTTCTTTAACAATTTCCGAGTCGCGCCCTGACGAGAGAACCAAGCATTGACCGGCACGCGCGGTCGTACCGGTTTTCACGCCGTCAATTCCGTTCGTGCCGAGAAGCTCGTTGGTATTGCGCAAATCATAGCGCTGCTCTCTACCGCCGCGGCGCCACGAGATTTGGCGTTCCCTTTGTGTAATGTAAAAACGAAAGCTCGCCCTGTTCAGAGCGTAACGAGTGAGCCGGGCAAGATCTTCAGCGGTGGAATACGGCAACGGTTTCACGTTTTGATCGACACCGTGCGGATTCACGAAGCGCGTCCTCTCCATTTTCAATTGCTTGGCTAGAGCGTTCATCTGGGTGACGAAGACGTCGACCGCGGACATTTTCGATTTCTGGCCAGCGGGCGTCGGCCCCTGGATTTGCGATCCGACATAGTCTGCCAACGTGTAAGCTGCGATGTTGTCGGACTGAACCAACGCTGCGTAAAGCAAATCTCGCAGTGCGATTGCATCCCCTGCGCGAAAGTCGATGTTATTTTCCAGCATGCCGACGAAGGCGGACGGCGAAATATTCACGAACTGATTGAGATCGCCGCCTTTGTGCTCGGCCCAATCCAGCACCACCATCGCGGTGGCGATTTTCGTCAAACTACCGATCTGCCGTTTGTCTTTGGATTTAAAGTCTTGCAAGACATATCCTGTTTGTACGTCGACGATGATAGAAGCTTGCGCGGCAGAGGCGGAACGAAGCGCGCTCGTCACAAAAACGAGAGCAATGTTGATCAATGTTAGGCGACGAGGAAGAAACACGGGCGCAACTGTAGTGGCAGCCATGTCGGCTGCAAATTTGAACTTGTGCTGCGTATCCGCGAAAGCGCGAAGGTCGCTTATTCAGGCAAGCTGATGTTTCCGCTCTCGCCGTAACGATACGGATTTGCGCTCAACGTGATGTAGATTCGCTCAGCGGCGTTCACCATGTCGAAGTGAGTCGCTCAAGCCAAGGCCACTCGCACGGGCCGTTCTGTGTCTGCCTTGCTCGCGGCTGCCCCGTCCATCTCGAATTCGTAAATGACTACGCCGCGACATCGGTGATTCGGACGTGCAGAACAAGGACTGGTTGATATGAGCGTAAAGTGCTCCGTGACAAGCCGACCTGTGCGCGGGGATTCGCTTCTCTTCAAAATCCTAACGGGCTCGATTTTCTCCAGTTGCTCCTTCAAATCGACTGCAAACTCCACTGGAGCAAGCGTTTTGCGAATTGGCATTTCGCCGTCGCTCACCGCCTCGTCGCCTTTGAAGACCGCCGCGTTAAAATGCAGAACGGTCTACATATACGTCAACCCCCCGTGCCGTTCTGAGGAGAAGAGGAGAAAAACCGGCTGTCCCGCCAGCCACCCCCCTTCTAACTGTCCGTCCTCGGCGACCTTGCCCGACTGATCAGCATTCGCATCGCAAAATAAACGATCACCGCCGACGGGATAGCGAGAAAGAATGAGCCGATGATCGCCGGCCAAATCACGCGCTGGAATAACTCCAAGTTGAGATAGTCATGTAACCCGAAGTGAAACCGAATCCGATGCACAGGGGGCGGTCGCCGCAGCGTCCAACATCCAACTTTGTATTCTCCAAAATAAATCGCCGGCATCAGGAAGATGAGCACATCGTGCAGTGTGACCGCGATCGCCGCGGCGACTTTGTTACATCGACAAACCCAGGCTGCGGCGATGGAAAGCAGCGTTTTCAAACTCCAAAGCGGCGTGAATCCAAAAAAAATTCCGATCGCCGAACCGAGGGCAATTGAATGCGGCGTGTCGGCTATCGTTACCAAGGTCATGTGGTGGTCGGCTAGCCACTTTTTCTTTCGCTTGAGAAAAGCCGGCAACCGCGGACCATCCCGGCGCTCGGCTACTGATTCGGTTTCTGCCACGGGGCGCGATCCTACCCTAAAACAATCCCGGTGTCTGCGGCATTGGTGCGGTCACCTCTTGGCCTAGCGTCTTCCGCAAACGTATCGCTGCGCACGGCGCGTAATCAAGGTTGTTGTTATTAAACACGACGTGAACCGCTTTCACGTCGCGGGCGAGTTTCTTACTTCGCTCCGCCACGTCGGAGATTTCAGCGTCTGAGTAATCGTAGTTGAAACGCGCGGCTACGGTCTTGCCCGTTAAGTAAGCTTTCGCATCGCGTCCGTGTAGTCGCAAATAAGCAAAATCGGGATTCGTGATTTCATTCAGATCCGACGGGACAATCGAAAAATGATCGGCCGCCGGCGCGTCGACGTTCACAAATCCGAGGTGATGTTCGCGCAAGAAATTCATGGTCGATCCTAACTGATCACCGACAACCCAATTCCGATTCCGAAATTCAATCGCCAACGGATAACCGCGGAGCTGCTTGGCCAATGGCTCGAGCTCGCTCAATTCATGTTTCCGCGGCGAAAAGGCCGGCGAAAGCTGCAAGAGAAAAACGCCAAGCTTTCCCGCAGACTGCAAGATCGACGTTGGCCGGAGAAAAGACTTGAGCAGCGCGCCGCGTAACGTTGGCGTTGCCGTCACTCTTCCTTTTGCATCAGTGTGCGCGATCCGTTGCAATTCTGGAGGCAACAATTTCCTGTGCGTCGAGTGAAACGAGAGGAGCTGATGCAGCTTCACGTCGAAGGTGAAATGGTTCGGCGTTGTCGCGCACCATCGTTCAACGGTGCGCGAGTCCGGAACCGAGTAGAACGTCGAGTTGACTTCGACCATGTCAAAATGTTGGGCGTACCAGGCGAGCCGTTCGTGCGCTGCCATTTTCTTTGGATACCAGCGTTCAACAAATCCCGGGTCGCTCCAACTCGCGGTGCCGATGAGAATTTTACCGCCGTCGTTTCCTGGGACGTTTGATTCGCTCACGCATTAACGAAATACTTCAGCGAAACAACGCAACTCGGCGCTCAGTGAACGAGCTAATTACACCTAGGCGCCGCGGCGGTAATCGAACACCAGTCGTTGATCCATGTTGAGAACGGTCCCAAGCTCCCTCAGGTCTACTGGTTTTTGGAGGATTGCTGACGCCCCACCCCAGTTAGGTCAGGCATAAACCTGGTTGATAGGAAAACGATTCGAGCGCAACGGGTCATCTGCCAGGATGTAACGGGAAGCCGTTAGCCGTTTCAGTTTACTCATCGAAAAGTCCATCAAGATCGCATCTGGATGACAGCTATGGTAGGCCTGAATCGCCTCGGCTCTGGAGTAAACGATCTTGACGACGTCATGTTTGAAAGCGGCCACAAGTAAAGCCAGCGTGAGACCCACGCTCGGCTGATCATCGGCGATCAGGACGCGCATACTTCTGGCGTTTTTGCAGAACTTTCTGTGCCAGCCGCGTGGGAATCATGAAAAGGCATAGCTTTCGATTTCAAGTGTTTCGCGCAGCTTCGAGTCTCCATTACCCGACGGAGCCACCTTTGATTTGATTCGGAAGAGCGTTTCGCCATAATTGTTTCGCGGGGTGGAGCAGCCTGGTAGCTCGTCAGGCTCATAACCTGAAGGTCGCTGGTTCAAATCCAGCCCCCGCAACCAAACCACTTGCCGCGCGGGGTCGTTTGCGCAAGTTTTCACGCCGCTCAAATCGAGCGTGAAATCGATTCCAGAGTAGCTCAGTGGTAGAGCGGTCGGCTGTTAACCGATTGGTCGTAGGTTCGAATCCTACCTCTGGAGTAAATAGCTGTCATTGTTGAACTTACGACGAGGGCTGCACGGTCCGGTACCTTTTATCTAGGTAAAGGCCAATCCGATGCGTCGCCCGGTGCACAGGATGAACGAAGCTCAAAGGCATCTTGCTGCGAATTTTCTAAACGGTCAGCGATTGGCTGGAGGGGTTGGTTAGGCGTTGATGGGAATCAGCGAAAATCTTCCCGTGGTGGCGTGAACACCTGGACCTCCTCCGCGTCCTCAATGATCTCGATGCTATGCTCGATGTTCGCCGGGATGGCGTAGGTGTCGCCGGGACCCAGTTCGTGTCGTGAGTCGCGTGTAAG
>DATLJP010000057.1:0-8302 GCA_035538875.1 Chthoniobacterales bacterium
GCGTCCAATAGCTCGCCAAACAGCGGCGGCGCGTCGCAATCAAATTTATTTGAACATTTTAATTGCTTTGGAAACTAAATATACTAGAATAGTTTCCAGAGTGAACAAAGCTATGAATGCATTCCTTCCTCCAATCGACAAGCCCCAAGGGCTGGTGAAGAAGCTGGCCTATTACTTCACCCGCAAGCAGTTCGGCAAAGTGCTGACCCCGATAAAGGTTCACAGCGCGCGATTACCGGACCAGTTTGGCCTCTTCTACGCCAAAATCGACCGGCTGGACAAGAAGCTGACGCTGCCGCGAGAGATGGTTTTTCTTATCCGCGAACGCGTGGCGCAGATCAACATCTGCAGCTTCTGTGTAGACATCGGTCGCTCATTCGCGATTAAGGCGTCGATGAACGAAGCGAAATTCGACGCGCTGGACCAATACCGCACGAGTTCCTTATTTAGCGAGGCCGAGCGCGCGGCGCTCGATTACGTAACCGAGCTGACGAACAACAAGGAAGTTAATCCGAACACTTTTGCACACCTAGCTCGACATTATTCCGAGCGAGAAATTTGCGAGATCGTCTGGCTCGTCGCCAGCGAACATCTCTACAACATGACCAACATCGGTCTGAACATCCATTCGGACATGCTCTGCGACATCAGTAGGAAGAGGAGAGTAGCATGAAATCAGAAAAAGAACTTCATCAGGAATTGCGGCAAAGGATTCTCAGCTTGCCAGGCGTGAGCGAGCGCCAGAATGCGGGAATCCACGAAGACGCCTTTTTTGTTGGGCGCACCATGTTCATGCACATCCATGGCCATGCACATTGCGATATTCGATTAGCGATAAGCGATCAGGAACGAGTCCTCGCCGAGGGCAAAGCGCGCCCACACCGTTGGGCACCTGAAAAGGGATACGTCGCGTTCATGGCGCGAGAGGAAAAGGATTTAGAGCCGGCAATGGAGCTTATTCGAATGTCCCACGATCATTTCGCTACGAAGCCTTCCTCATGAAAAAATTAATCCTGTTCTTCTCCATCATTCGTGCCTCCGGCCTGACCGTGGTCAGCATCTATAACACGATCATTGATGCGCAAAGCTGGAGCTCCGACATTCCAGCCTCGATCCAAACGGCGAGGGATTACTTTCAACATATCGACCCAAGACGTTTCTATGCCATCGCCGGACCGCTTAATGAAGTTCTGATCCTGTTCACGATTATTCTCTTTTGGAAGGACGGTGTCTCGCTCCGTGTCTGGTTTGCAATCTCGTTCTTAGCGTATGCGGCGATTGTCGTCCTGACTTTTGCTTACTTCGTTCCGCGCGATTTGATCCTTTTTACCTCGTCAATTCCAGATCACTTGGGCCAGATCAAGGTCGCAGCGGCTCAATGGAGCCATGTGAATTGGCTCCGATCACTGCTCGGATTGGTGGGTGTTCTTTCTTCATTCAAGGGACTCGACACCTATTACGGGACCGCCAGGGAGAAGACGTGAAACCACTAAGTAAACCCTGGCCCCGAAATCGAAAGGCTGATTCCAATCGGCAACGAATCGTGGATGCGGCGCGGGCGCATTTCTTCAGTCACGGATTCCGCAGCGTGACGATGGACGATCTGGCCGGGGAGTTGGGCATCAGTAAGAAGACACTCTATGCTCACTTTCCAGGCAAGAAGGAGCTGCTCGAGGCGGTTCTGACCGATAAGTTCGCGGGCGTTGAAGCGAGACTGAAAGAATCCGCGCAAGCGCACTCGCGCGATTTCCGAGCGACGTTGCACGAGTTGCTGGCCGGAACGCAACGTGAATTGGACGAAATCAAACCGCCGTTCGTTCGCGATATGCGCCAGAAAGCACCGCAGGTTTTCAAAGTTGTCGAGCGCCGTCGCGCTGCGCTGATCGAACGTTTTTTCGGGAAACTTTTCGCCGAAGGTCAACGCGCGGGGATGGTGCGCAAAGATGTTCCGGCCAAACTCATCATCGAAATTCTGCTGGCGGTGATTCAGGCGATCTTGAATCCGGCGAAAATGGAAGAACTCGGAATGATGCCGAAGGAAGGCTTCACCGGAATTCTTAAGATTGTGCTCGAAGGTGCGCTCACCGGAAAAGGGCGGAAACCATGAATGCGCTGTTCGTTAGGCGAGATCGACAACTATGGCATGCGGCCGGAGCGTTGACGCTGTTTTTCTTACTCGCCGGTTGCAGTGATCCGTTAAAAGACCGGTTCCAAGGTTACGTTGAAGGTGAATTTGTCTACGTTGCTTCACCCCTGGCCGGTCAGTTGGAAACGTTGTCTGTGCAACGCGGTCAACAGGTAACGATCGGGCAACCACTTTTCTCGCTGGATGAAATCGCAGAAAAGGCGGCGCGCGGCCAAATCGAGGCGGCGCTCGTGCTTTCTGAAGCGGAGCTCGGCCGACAGGAAAAGCTTTTCCGCACAGGCGTGGCTGCTACGCAGGATTTGGATCGCGCACGGTCAACACGAGATCAGGACAAACGACGCCTTACTCAAACAGACTGGAGTTTCGAGCAGAAAAAGCAGGCGGCACCGCAATCGGGCCTGATTTACGACACGTTGTTTCGCCAAGGCGAATGGGTGCCCGCGGGCAAACCGGTAGTGGTTCTGCTACCACCGCAGAACATTAAGGTGCGCGCGTTTGTTCCGGAAACCCGTGTCGGTTCGATTCATTATGGGGACGAAGTTCAAGCGAGTGTGGACGGAGTGAAAGACCCATTCGTTGGAAGGGTGAGTTACATTTCGCCCCGAGCCGAATACACACCACCGGTGATCTATAGCCGCGAAAGCCGGGCGAAGCTGGTCTTCATGGTTGAGTCCATTTTCGATCCGCAAGTCGCGGCGAATCTACATCCGGGTCAGCCGGTGGACGTGGAGTTCAAATTCAAATGAAAAATGGCGAACAGGTCATCGAAGTTCATGGAATGACAAAACGCTTCGGCGCGCTCACCGCGGTCGATCATGTGGATCTCACGGTCCGCTCCGGCGAGATCTACGGATTTCTCGGCCCGAACGGTAGCGGCAAGACGACGTTTTTGCGAATGCTGTGCGGATTGCTCCGTGCCGATGATGGGGACGGGCAAGTCCTTAGTCACGGTGTGATTGCCGAAAGCGAAGCGATCAAACGCGAAGTCGGTTACATGACGCAGCGATTTAGTTTTTGGGAGGATTTGAGCATTGAAGAGAATCTCGATTTTGTCGCGCGGATGTACGGCGTAAAGAATCGACGACAAACGGTGGGTGAAAGCGTCAAGCAACTCGGGCTCACGGAACGAAGGAAACAGCTTGCTGGACAGCTTTCCGGTGGATGGAAACAACGTCTCGCGCTGGCAGCGTGCCTGATTCATCGCCCGAAGTTGCTCTTGCTCGACGAACCGACCGCCGGTGTCGATCCAAAAGCGCGGCGCGATTTCTGGGAAGAAATTCATCAACTGGCGGCGCAGGGGCTCACATTCCTCATCACGACGCATTACATGGACGAGGCCGAGCGTTGCCAGCGGCTCGCTTACATTTCCAAGGGTAAATTGCTCGCCGACGGCACAGTTGATGAAGTCATCGCGCGCGTCGGCCTAACGACCTGGTCCGTACATGGGCCCGACCTTGCCCAGTTGGCAGAGGAGCTGCGGAAGACTCCCGGCGTGCAGCAAGCCGTTGCCTTTGGCAATTCGCTGCACGTGAGCAGTAACGACGCAGCTGCGCTCGAACGCGCGATCGCGGCGTTCCGTCGCGAGCCGTACGAATGGCGTCAGATTCCATCAGGTTTGGAGGACGCGTTTATAAGTTTGATGGACGACAACAAATCGCGACGATGAAGAGACATCCGAAATTTTCGTTTGAGCGCCTGCGCGGAATCATTTCGAAGGAATTCATGCAGATGCGTCGCGACCGTCTCACTTTCGCGATGATGCTCGGCATTCCGCTGATTCAACTCACGCTGTTTGGTTACGCGATCAATTCTGATCCGCGGCACCTTCCCGCGGCGGTGCTCCTGGCCGATCAGGGTCAGCAAGGACGAACGGTGCTCCACGCGATGAAAAACAGCACTTACTTCGATTTCGTGCGGGAGGTAAAGACGGAGGGGGAGGGGCATGACCTCCTCGCGCGTGGTCAGGTGCAGTTTGTTATCAACATTCCGCAAAATTTCAGCCGCGATCTCTTGCGCGGGGATCGGCCGGCATTGTTAGTCGAGGCGGACGCAACGGATCCGGCTGCGACTGGAAATGCGCTTGGCTCGTTAGGTCCGATGTTCGATGCCGCGCTGCAAAACGATTTGAAGGGAACACTTGAATCGCTCGCCCCTACAAGCGGTCCAATTGATCTCCGCATCCACGCGCTCTACAACCCGGAAGTCGTTACTCAATACAATATCGTGCCCGGTCTAATGGGTGTGATTCTGACCATGACGATGGTGATGATCACGGGACTTGCCATTACTCGCGAACGTGAACGCGGGACGATGGAAAACCTTCTATCGATGCCGACGCGTCCGAGCGAAGTGCTCATCGGAAAAATCGTGCCCTACATTCTAGTCGGCTACATCCAGGTCTCGGTCATTCTTGTGGCGGCGCACTTCCTCTTTCACGTGCCAATGCAAGGCAGCATTCTGCTGCTGCTGCTAGTTGCGCTCGTCTTCATCGTCGCGAACCTGGCGATGGGCATCACCTTTTCCACGATTGCGAAAAACCAACTACAAGCGGTACAGATGGCTTTCTTTGTCTTTCTTCCATCGATCTTGCTCTCTGGATTTATGTTTCCATTTCGTGGCATGCCACGCTGGGCCCAAATGGTCGGCGAAGGTTTTCCGCTCACTCATTTTCTACGCATCGTCCGCGGTATTCTTTTGAAGGGAAATGGCGTCATTGACGTCAGCCTTCAGCTTTGGCAGATCGCGCTCTTCGCCCTCATCGTTCTGACAATCGGGATAAAACGCTACCGGCAGACTTTGGATTAGAAAAACCCATCGAACCGTAGGCCTGAACCATTCCGCGCACGCGCGAGGCATAGTATGTCTGCGAACAATATCGGACGTGAACAAGATCGCCGATGGCTAATTGCACCAAAGAGAATTCACTCGAGCGACTTTGAAGAGACCCGGAAACGCCATCTTCCCTCGGCTCCGGGATGTTGCTGCTTCCGGTGACGGCGCGATCACCCGTGACAACGGCGTCGAGAACTGATTGAAGGGCGCACGTTCGCGCGAAGCTTAGTCGTTAGGCTCTACGAGGTGAGGATTAAACCGTCGCCCTCCACCACCTCAAAGTGAGTATTGAAATGCTCGGCGGTCTTCATCAACAGATCGCAAAGGAATTGTGCATCGCCGCTCAACGTGCGTTCCAGACGAAAGCGCCGCATTTGCATGGGTACGAGCCGTGCGGATAGAAGACCGCCACTGCGTGGATCAATTTCTAAAAGGTACATCAGCGCCAGATCACGGCGGAAGTGTTCGTAGTCACTGATTCCTTCGTAATCGGTGATGAAATCGCCGCAGCCATAAAGAATCAATTTTCCCTTGAAGACCTCGATCGCTTTGACGTGATGCGAGGAATGACCGTGCACGATGGCAACCCCTTCGTCGATCAACCGATGAGCAAATGCGACCTGTTGCGATGGAATGTGATATCCCCAATTGTCGCCCCAATGCACGGAGACAATGACTAAATCGCCGGGTTGCTGAAATTCGCGTATCCGGTTGGCGAGTTGAGCAGCCGACTTCTCGGATAACTGGTCAACCAAATTCACTCCCGCCGAGACGTGGGTTGCGCGCCAATCGGAAGGGATACCGCTTGTTATCGATCCTATCGAAAAGAGTAGAATGCGTCCTTTTCCAGAAACGTTCAGGATAGCGGGACGTATCGCTTCATCGACATTGCTTCCTGCGCCAGCGTGCGCAATTCCAGTCGCATCCAAAGTCTGCAGCGTTTCAACCAAACCTGCATGGCTCCAATCCATAATGTGATTGTTGGCCAGAGCGCAGGCATGAATGCCGGCCGCGGACAAACAACCAATGTTTCGTGGGTTCATCCGATAATGGATGCGTTTCCCCAACCAGTGCTTGTCCGAGGTCGTGACCGCCGTCTCTAGATTTACAATTTTTAAATCGACTTTTGCCAGGTCCAGCTCCGTCAGGGCTTCGCCCCAGATGTAATCGAAGCTTACAGGCCGCTTGATTTCTCCGTGAGCTTCCTCGGCACGATCGAGATAGGCGCGCGCGTCGCGAATGTGCGGCTCAAACAACATAGGCTTCGCTGGGTACGGGAGGGCTTGATCAATCCCGCGGCCGGTCATCACGTCGCCGCAAAGGAACAGTCGTAACGATTCAGTCGAGGCCGGCATTGGATCGTATCGCCGTCGCAACTATCGGCGCGAGTGAGCCTATCTTCACCTCCGGCCAATCACCACGCGATACCGGGATTGCACGTGCCGAACCGATACACGCGTGCGCGTGCGCGAGGGAGAGAGGCGCTCCCGAACCCGTTGACGCGATGTTGACGCTATCAGCGTCTAAACTGGTCATTCTTGTTCGCCAGTGTTCGCATATAAACGAGCGGCGATAAGTGCGGTTGCGAGGAGAGAAAAAGCCGACAAAATTCGTAGACAAGGATCGCGTGGAATGCACGCGCACACCGCGAACAATGACGCGCGTCGCAAATCGAACGCATTGGACTCCCTTCTGAAACGCACGCTGCGCAACGTTACGAAAAACTGCGCAAAAACTAGTTAAGCAATTTCGGATCAGATCGCCGAGTGCCACATCGCGCGGAACTGCTCCAATCACGACCAGCGGCGACGACGTGTCCCGCGGCGTCTCGCACCATTCCACGCGCGTGCGCGTGCGCGAGGGTTGCCTGAACTTCGTTATACGACAACTTGTCATATACTTCTTGCCTTTCCCGTGAACATCTAACTGAAAGGGCAAGAGCGGGGGCGCGATAGGCCTCGACGAACCGAACGCTGCATTGTCGTCGTGGTCCCGCCGAGGCAAATGGAATAGGCAACTCCTATCGCAGCCAGAGGCACAAAGTATTTCAAACGTGAGGGGCGTCGATGTCCGTTACTCGTATGCAGACATCAGTTATTGGAACTAGGCATCAAGACTGCCGGCTGTTAGAGCCAGTCGTTAAGCGGGTCTCGATCGGCCAGGCGGTCGATCATTTTCAAAGGGCGCTCATCAACCTCGAACTATTCGGTCCAGGGATCGGCGTGATCATCATCAGCGGAGCGCTTTTGTTGATCTCACTTTTTCAACAACCGGGGCATTGCGGCACAAGCAAGGGGGTAATCTAAATGAAAACTACGATTCCAATGCGCATCCGCGCCTCTCGTTTTCTGTATGAGCGCTTTAGGCAGCGAGAACGTCCGCCCTACATTGCTGAACTCTTGCTTTGGGGATTGATCGTGATCCTTGCCACGTGGCCAATGTTGTCACTGGCAGCGGCGATTGAGACATTGCGGTAAATGGATACAGAACGAAGGAAACTTATGAGTTCTCCTGATTATTGCTTATTATCTAGTGCTGCGATTAATCGATGAGGGTTAGCTGTTGAAGCACTGGGCTCGATGTTTCCCGCGGCCGGCGGTCGCCGGCGATTTAGGGGAAAATTTCCCAGGGAGGGCCGCCCACCCCGGGGGCACGGCGGCCGCGAAACCGTATCCCGCTCCTAGACAGAATCCCCTTTTTTCCAAGACCTTTCTATCTTGGAACACCTACTGAAGACTTCATACTCACGCCCGATTACTCCCGCGCTATTGCGGCTCGATCCCGATTTCGACCCACTGCGTGGCGATCCACGGTTTGAGAGACTCATTGCTGAGTCCGAGCCAAAGCCGAACTAGTCTAACCAGCATCTCAAAACTCAACTCAGTGCAGACTTCGTAGGATTCTGATTTTGAGAACGGTTTTGAACTCGATTTGGTGATACTTCGAAGCCAAAAAATGGGAAGGTCGGCGTGCTGTCCAGAAACCAGCGTTTTTGAACGGGCGGTCTCTACACCTCGCCGCGTTTTTTCTCGGCTAACAGTTTGAGGATCGTTCGTCGGTAAAGAGGACGCGATGCCCGGATACGATGATCAATCATTGCTTCTTCTTCGCCCGTTGGTTTGGGTCCAACTGGCTGACAATAGCCGATGGCGTCATCCTCAGTGAATTGCACGAAACCGAGCGCGATCATATAAAGTATCGTATCGAGATAGTCGAATATATCTTGCTCGGTTTTCATGCGCGGCCAAGCAAACACCCATCGGTTGATTTCGTCAGCGCGGTCGATAAGGATGACTCGTAATAGATAGCTCATATCATCGTCCG
>DATLJP010000058.1:0-11934 GCA_035538875.1 Chthoniobacterales bacterium
AGTCCGTAAGTCACGGCGGCTTCGATCACGCCGACGATTGTCATTTCCAATCCGGACGCCCACCACGAGCGCAGTGTAATCAGCGACTTCACCGCTCCGACGAGGAAGTGTGCGATAATGCTGATCGCGAACGCCCACACAACGGCTGCGAGGCCACTCATGAAAAAGAACGGGATGATTGGAATGAACGCCCCGATCGCGGTCGAGATTGCCGCCGACGTCGCCGATAGCCAGGGTTTGCCGAAATGTTGCTGTGAAAGTCCGAGCTCGCTTTGGGCCATCGCAGCGACCATTTGCTCCGGTTGTTGGGCTAATCGCTCCGCCATCTTCTGCGCTTCGTCCGGATTGAATCCCTGCAGTTGATAAAAGAGAGACATCTCTTCTATTTCTTCCTCGGGATTTTCTTCGACCTCTTCTTTCTCGCGGGCGATCTCCGCCTCGTAAACTTCGCGCTCACTTTTAACGGCGAGGTACGCACCGGCGCCCATCGACAATGATGAGGCCATCATTCCAGCGAGTCCGGAAATAAGAATGTAATGCTGCTGATTGTTTGTCGCGCCGGCGACGCCCGAAACAATTCCGAACACCGCGCCGAGGCCGTCATTCACTCCATAAATTGCGTCCGCGACCCAACTTCCACCGCGTCCGTGCCAGCGTTCGCGCTTGAGAATCGAATCGAGTACTGTGCGGGGCCCGAGCTGCGGCACCATTGTTTGCAGCGCGCGGGCGTGCGCTCTTTCTTCCAGGGCGCTTTCACGCAAAAAGTCTTTCACGTCGCGCTCGCCCGCCAGAACCCGATCCCGTTGGTCGCGAAACTCGGCTTCGTGTTTTTCTTCAGCCGCCTCCATTCGGCGAATTGTAATCTCCGTTCCGAGCGCGCGATTCAACCAGCGTTGCAAACGCCGGCCTAACGAATCGGGAATCATCGGGACAGGTTCGCCGAGATCAGTCAATTTTTTCGCCCAACGCGTGGCGTGACGTTCCTCGGCTTCTGCCATTCGATTCAAGATGCCTTTGCGTTTTTCGTCTGCCTCGCGAGCGGCCAGCTCTCGATAAACCTGCGCGGTTTCCACTTCTGCGCGCCAATTGCGCTTCACGACTTCGATAGTTTTCTGTCGATCTTGGTGCCTGTTCGGCTCGGACCCCGTCGTGCTCATCGTGCGCATTCGGTTTCGATCGCGGCGGTAATGGGCGACATCGGTTTGGTCTTCAGTTGTTGCACGGTGATGATGAGCGCGACGGAACCGATGATCAATATCGCAGCAAGCAAAGTCCGCAGCGTCACAGTCTCGTGGGCGAACAATGCGCCGAGCAGCATGGCAACGATCGGATTCACATAGGCATAAGTCGCGACCTTGGCCGGGTCGCAATGGCGGATCAGCCAAAAATACGCGGTGTAGCCGACGATTGCACCGATAAGCACAAGATAAGCGAACGCGCCTAACGAGAGCAGAGCGATGTTGCCGGGATGAAAATGTCTTGCCTCGCTGGCGAACACTCCAACGAGCAGCATCATGAAACCGCCGCAGAACATTTGCTGTGCTGTGCCGAGAAATGGCGACGTGGTATGCTTCGAGGCGCGCGAATAAAGCGAGCCCGCCGACCAAATGAACGACGACAAGAGCAAGATCGATATTCCGATAGCGGGATGACTGTTGCCGCTGCCTGAAAACCGCAATGTAGGACCGAGCAGCACTGCAACTCCGAGAAATCCACCAGCGAGCCCGAACCAAACGATCGGTTGCGGGCGCGGAGTCATTCCGACCATCCAACCGAGCAAGATGATGTAGATTGGAACAGTGGCGACGATCAAACTGGCCAGACCGGATTCAATAAATTTTTCGGAGAGCGTGACGCCGCCGTTACCGCCCAACAACAAGCACGCGCCAACAATCAGTGCCGATCGCCACTCCGCCCAGGTCGATCTTAGGGGGCCTTGTGTCCGCGCGATTGCGAACATGATCAAACCCGCGAAAAAGAATCGCGCGCCCGCCATCAAGAACGGTGGAATTGATTGAATCGCGAACAAAATTCCGAGGTAGGTCGAACCCCAAATAAGGTAGAGCGCGGCGAAAGCCACAATGATTTTGATCTTTCGCGACTCTGCCATTGATGACAGTTACGCTAAGCGAATCAGTGTTCCAGTCGCGCCAGCGCGTCTCGTGCTTGCGAAAACTCGAGATTGATCGCGATGGCGCGCCGTGAATCGCTCACAGTTTAATCACTTGGGCGGAATGAATATCGCCGGTGGCCCGGATTTGTTGAAGTAATCCTTCATCCGGCGCGTTGTCTAAATTCAAGACCGTGAGTGCAGTGCCGCCGGCCTGATTTCGACTTAACGACATGGTGGCGATGTTTACGCCGTGTTCGCCGAGCAAGGTCCCGATGCGACCGACGATTCCTGGACGGTCGGTGTTCTCGAGAACGAGAATCACACCATACGGCCGGGCTTCTACCGGGCGACTGTTGACGCTCACGATGCGCGGCGTCGCTCCGAAAAATGCGCCGCCGACTGAAACAGTTTTCCCTTCGGCGTCGGCCGATAACTCGACGAGATCGGCGTAATCGCCGAGTGTGCCCAATCGCGTCTCGGTCACTTTTAATCCGAGACTTTCAGCGAATTGCGGCGCGTTGACTTCGTTGACGTCCGCGCCGCCGGCAGTCTGTAGAAAACCTTTCAACACTGCGCGCGTGATGATCCGGCCGGAGTCGAGCTCGTTCACTTTGCCGCTGTAATTAATTTTCAATTCATCCACACGGCGCGGAGCAACTTGCGACAAAAAGCGGCCGAGCTTTTCTCCGAATCGCAGATGCGGCCCAATGATCGACAACGTCTTGGCGTCGAGATTCGGCATGTTAACCGCGTTGCGAATGGTTCCATCGAGGAGCGCGGCGCGAATCGATTGGGCGATTTCGATTCCAACACCTTCCTGCGCTTCAGCCGTGGAGGCGCCGAGGTGCGGCGTTAAAACCAAATTCGGCGCGGCGCGAAGAGGAGAATCTGCAGGCAAAGGTTCAATTTCGAAAACGTCGAGCGCGGCTGCCGCAATATGCCGATCTTGCAACGCCTGAGCGAGCGCGATTTCATCGATTAAGCCGCCGCGCGCGCAGTTAATGATACGCGCGCCGCGTTTCGTTTTAGCTATCCGCGACGCGTCGAGCAAGTGACGCGTTTCGTTGGTAAGCGGTGTATGAAGCGAAATGAAGTCCGCATTTGCTAGCAGATCGTCGAGTTCTTCGACGAGCTCGACCTGTAAGCTCCGCGCGCGTGCTGCCGAGAGATACGGGTCATAAGCGACGACGCGCATGCCGAAGGCGATCGCACGGCGGCTAAGCTCGCTACCGATCCGACCCATGCCGATGACGCCGAGTATCTTGTTGTAAAGCTCGACGCCCTCAAAATCTTTCCTGCTCCATTTTTTACTGCGCAAGCTCGCGTCTGCCTGCGGAATCTTTCGCGCGACGCAAAGCAAGAGCGAAAATGCATGCTCGGCGGTGGAAACGGTATTGCCGCCCGGTGCATTGAGCACGAGAACACCGCGCCGCGTGGCCGTTTCGACATCGACATTGTCCACGCCGACGCCCGCACGCCCGACCACGCGCAATCTTTTCGCGGCATGCAGAACTCCACCCGTGACTTTCGTTTCGCTCCGGACAATCAACGCCGCGAACTCAGGAATGATCTCAATTAACTTCTCCGGGCTGAGCTTAAGTTGCTTTGAAACTTCGAGTGCGCCATCACGCGCAAGTTCTTCAACGCCGCGTTCAGCGATTGCGTCGGCGACGAGAACCTTCAGTGGAGTCACAACAGACGTTCAACGTTCAATTGTGACGGCGCAACTGCGCGACGACTTCGATTTCAGCCGTTTGCGGAAACATGTCGAGCGGGGTCACCGATTCGATTTGGAATCGTGACTGGAAATCGCCGAGATCGCGCGCGAGCGTGGCTGGATTGCATGACACATAGATCAGCGTCGCCGGCGCAAGATCGCCAACTGCTTTGCGAAGTTGCGTACTGAGTCCGGTTGCCTGTGGATCTACAATCACCGAGGTTCTGTCGAGATCGCATTTCTCTATTGAGGCGTAAAGCTCGGCGTCGAGGTTGCCCGCGATGTAGGTTTCCTTGCTAGTCGCGTTTTCTCTCGCAGCGGCGATTGCGAACCGGTCCCAGTCGATTCCGATCACGCGCTCAAATTTATCGAGAAGCGCTTTGGCAAAAAAGCCCGCGCCGCAGAAAGCGTCAATGAGCAACTCCTGGCCTGCCGGCACCGATCGCACAATCAATTCGCGAAGCGCGTGTGCGACGTCGTCGTTCGTTTGGGAGAAAATCCGTGGCTCGGATCGTGCGCGTAGCGTGTAATGACCGTCTCGAACTTCATGTTTGCGCAACTCAGCGAGCTCGCGATTGACTTCGTCCATCGCGATCGGGCAACGCTCGATGTCGATCAAGCGATGCGGATCACGTCGAAAATATCCGATGACACCGTTCTCCGCGTGGACAGTGATGCGGTTCCGGTAACCGTACTCACGAGGCGAAGGGATGATCCTCTGTAGTGGAACATCTTTGAGTTTTCCGATGCGATGCAGAGCGCCGCGGACTTGACGCGATTTTATCTCGAGTTGATGCGCGTAGTCGATGTGTTGATAGGCGCAGCCGCCACAGCGTCCGAAATAAGGGCAGGGTGGCTCGACGCGGTGGGGCGATTTTTCTCGAAGATCGACAATCTCTGCTGCGGCGAACTGTTTTTTCTCGCGCGTGATTTTCGCCGTGACCGATTCACCTGCAATCGTGAAGGGAACGAACACGGCCTTGCCGTTTTCGCGCGCGACACCTTTTCCGCCAAAGGCGATATCTTCGATTTTAAGACCAACGGTGCGCACCGCTGAAGCTAGTGGCGCTCGCCGAGTGTTGTTGGGCCATAATCATTGCCCGGTGGATCCTGAATGTCTGCGAGTGCGCCGGCGGCCAAAGCAGCATTCATCAGCGTGACAAGTGATTGCATTTTTTCATAAACGCCTCGAGTCACCTAAGCAACTTCTTCATTCGAAAACAACTTCGAACTTGGGCGAACTAACCGCTGGGAGGACCTTGGAGATAAAATAGGACCGAGCGGCTCGCATCGAACAGCCCATGCGCAATAATTGCTGGCCAAAGATTGCGTCCTGAAACGAAAACGAGAACGGCGAGCAACATGCCGAGCGTGCCGGTGATCAGCATGCCGATTGGGTTTTGATAAGCGTGTGACGCGCCGAACAAAATGCCTTGAATAACACACGCAGTTACCCACCCGCCGCGACTTCCGCCAAAGCACATCGCTAGACCCTGCATCAGAAATCCGCGGAACATGAATTCCTCATAAAATCCGGCGCCGATCAGAACATAAACAACCGTGAAAGACATGAGTCTGAGATTTCCTTGCAAAGCGGCAAAGCGGCTGAGATCGCGATGAAAGCCCGCTTTCTCGGAAAAATAAATTCCCGCGAAGACAAGTGCCGCAATCAAGACGCCGATGGAGATTGTGCGCGGCCAGCTCTGTGGCCGCTTCAAGCCAATATCGGAAAGCGTTTCTCCGCGCAGTCGTATCAGTATCCAGGCGAACGTGACCTGCAACATTTGGACCACTAATCCCAAAGTGTAGCCCGCCTCCATTGATTTCGGCGCATAGATAGCGTCGGCCGCTACTTCCAATCCGAACACCGCAACGATCAGAAGAAGGATGTCGATCAGGTAGCGAAATCGCTGTGGAATGAGCTTTCCGGTAGCGCACTCAACCTCGTTTTGCATACGGCGAATGTTAGCCGCTGGCTCCGGGAGTTGGACAGATCAATTCCCGCGAGTGTTAACGCTGATCACTGACTGCCGACCGCTGTCTAATGAAGTCCGCGCACCGAGCGGTCCACTCCACGAGTGGCGCATCAAACGCTCGGGAAAGCGGGACTCGATCCATCTAAGCCGACACCAGCAACCCAATTATGAAGGTTAGCGGCAGCGTTATTGGCAGACCTGCCGACAACAACGCCAATAACGGATTCCGTTAGTTGCTGGCGGCATTTTCCCTAGGCGTGCTGCCGCCAACAACTAACGGGGGCGCACAAGCAACATCTCTTTTGGACAAATTCCGAACTGCGTAAATCTGCCGGAAAAACTGCAAACCAGCGATTGGAACATCGTCGAAAAAATCTGCACCAAAGTCTTTCTGATTAACGAACAGGCCGTGGCGTGCTATTTTGCTCGCGTTTGAACAATGACGAATTGCTACGAATTGAAGCGGACAAAGTAGAACTTAGAGTAGAACTAGGCTGATATTGGCCTCTGTTTCTGGCGTAAATTCGTTCGGAATCAAGTGTCCCCGTAGTTCAACGGATAGAACGGAGGTTTCCTAAACCTTAAATGTGGGTTCGATTCCCGCCGGGGACGCTTGACGAGTCAGACAAAATCTGACCGTTCCAGTCAGACAAAGTCCGCCAAAGTCCGCCAACGTTATGTTCGTTTGAACGCTGCGGAAGGTCGCCGAGCGATAGACGGCCTCATCCCGCGCCGAGGATGCCCCTGAAATCGTCGGAGCCACGCAAACGGCTCGCGGGCAGCGGCGTTTTCAGACTCAACCGACTGACCTTTCGTTGAAATCGACGAAGGGTGTCCCGTAGCTGAAAAAAAATTCGTTAGGTCGCGCGCGCGTATCTGTCGCGCCGCTCTCACTAGTTCTTGCACGCCTTCAACTGCCAGCTCACAATGGCAGCGAGCGCTGACCATCTGGTCCGACAAGCAGATCGTTTGGTAGTTGGCAACGCAAATAGAAGTAAAAATGCGGATCAATCACAACCAGCAGTCGCTTATTGTCATCCCATTGCACTGGGTGACCACCATCCTTGAAAACCGCTTCAATCTGATTCAGAGCCGCTCGGATATTTGGATCCTCCCCGTCGCAACAGATTGCCTTCATCCGTGCTTTGATCTCATCAAGTGAGATCGACACAAACGGCGGATTTAAAGCGATTATTCGAGTCAAAACATCGTAGACATCTCCGCCGCTGCCATCTCGCAACTTGTATGAAGAGCGCTTACTCCCGCGCTCAGCGGGCCCTCTTTCAGAAAGTGAAACTGGGTTGCCTGGTCATATGACTTGACCGCTCGCCTTTTGACGGCTTCTAAATCGAAAGACTTCAACGTTATCGTTTGGTTTTCGTATGGAACATCTGGGTGTACTGCCCCGCTCAGTCCCGAAAAACCTATCGCACAACGTGCTTTTGCCACATTTGGAAGCTGTTGGCTTCCCTCTATCGTTCCTAACGTTTCTAGCGTTCCTAACATTGTTTCCAGCGGTATAACCAACAAGAATGAACGCGTCACGGCTCTCAATCCCTGTGTGATCATTTCGCCGCTTCCGAGCCCGCGAGTTTTTGGAAGCGTGGATTATTTCGCAGTGGGTCGGACATGGGATCGAGCCGCAAAAACGCGGGAATGAGCGGCGGACGTAAAGCCAAACCCGTCGGACTAAAGGACAATACGGCAGGTTGCGAAGTTCAGCCGAAATTGGGTTGTAACGCGATTAATCTCGCGATGAGCCCGTTTGACCTAAAAGCCGCACTGCTCGCAAAACACGCGCAACACCCCGTAATCATTCATTTTCCGATCGCGTTGTTTATCATCAGCGTAGCCTTTGATCTACTCGCGATCTGGAGAAGAAACCCAACGATGGCGAAGGCCGCATACTACAATCTTCTTGCGGCGGCACTGACAGTGCCCGTGGCTATTGCGAGCGGGTTGGCCGCATGGCAATGGCAATTGGAAGGTGCAAAACTTAAGGGAAACTTGCTTTTCCATCTGATCTTCGCCGTGGTAGCCAGCACAATGATTTGGCTGCTCTGCTTGTGGCGGGTTCGCCAGCGAAGATTTCCAGAACGAAGGCCGGGAATTATCTATATCGCCCTTGCACTTGCCACGGTGTCACTAATCGCACTTGCCGGACACCTGGGCGGTTTCGTGAGCGGGGTGGAGGGAGGGCCCACATAGCGTTCCATACTTTTCGAAAATAAGGCGTGCTCAATCGTTAAATGTTAAATAAAATGCGTGACGGACGCTGCCAACCAAACCCGAACAAAACCAAATATTATGTCAGATTACATTTCTCACGATCATGAGGACGACGGGATTGATCGCCGCGGCTTTCTCCACTGCATGGCATGGGCCGGTACGGGCCTACTTTGGACAATCAGCGGCGGCGTTCTAGCGTCAAAAACTCTCGCGCAAATTGCGAACGCTGGAGAACTGTTGCCGGCCAGCGATCTAAGCTTTCTGCAAATAAGCGATAGCCACATTGGCTTCAGTAAAGAAGCGAATAAGGATGTCACTGCGACCTTCAAAATTGCTGTCGACCGAATCAATGCGATGGCAACGCCCCCATCCTTCCTTATTCATACGGGAGATATTTCCCAGCTTTCGAAGCCGGAAGAGTTTGACACCTTCGATGAGGTGCTAAAGAGCTGTCGGACAAAGGACATTTTTTTCGTTCCGGGAGAGCATGATGTACTCGACGGGAGTGGGAAGCTCTACCGTGAACGATATCTGAAGAGCGTCGAAGGCAAAGGCTTCGGCTGGTACAGTTTCAACAAAAATGGTGTCCATTTCATTGGATTAGTTAACGTCGTGAATCTTCAAGCCGGCGGTTTAGGACAGCTCGGGGACGAGCAGCTAGCATGGCTCGAGGCCGACCTGAAGGGTCTCGGGGCGAGCACGCCCATTGTCGTGTTTGCCCATATCCCGCTCTGGGCGGTTTATCCGGAATGGGGCTGGGGAACGAGCGATAGCGAACAGGCTCTGCAATATTTAAAACGCTTCGGCTCGGTGACTGTCCTCAACGGGCACATCCACCAAGTGCTCCAGAAGGTCGAAGGGAACGTGACCTTCCACACTGCTATGTCTACCGCTTTCCCGCAGCCCGCGCCGGGGCAAGCGGCATCGCCCGGACCAATGACAGTTCCCGCCGAAAAGCTGCGCAGCGTGCTAGGCCTAACAAGCGTTAAATATCTGCGGGGCAAATCTTCTCTCGCCGTCGTCGATTCAAACCTTAGTTAGAGGGCAACCTTCATGTACACAATCGCTGCGAAAACCAAAACCAGACCAATCCTGTTCGTTATGACCTTCTTGTTCCTGGCCCATTTTACCCTAGGCCAAGCCGACAAAGAAGCATCGCACGCCAAAAAGAACGAAATAGTGATTAAGAATTTCCACTTCGATCCTCAAGTCCTCACCGTAAAATCCGGGGAAAAGATCACGTGGATCAATCGGGACGAAGAACCGCACCTTGTCGTCAGCGTTGAGAGCAAATTCAAGAAATCGGGTCCACTCGACACGGACCAGGAATTCACCATTACGGCGGGCGCACCGGGTACTTGCAATTACTTTTGCTCTATTCACCCCAAGATGACAGGGAAGATCGTTGTCGAAAAATAAAGCCAGGAAGTCAACGCGTTGCGGTGAGTTGATCGGGCTAACGACTGAAAAGTAACTTTTGACGCTTGAAGTTTTGGAGGTGATTCTGGACTTGTCCGTGCTGACTCAAGAGACATTGGACACGTTTCTCAAACATCGCGGAATAACTTGGACGAAGGAATTGAGCGTTGGACGGTAAGCGCTGAACGTTGAGCGTTTCCTTCGAGTTCTTAACTCTAACGACTCCTTGTTCACGTGCTACCACTGACCTTAGCCCGCCTCCGCTCGATCGCTGGCATTGTCATCGGCCTGTACGTAACGATGCATCTTTCGAACCATGCTCTCGGATTGATTTCATTAGACGCGCAGGAAATGGCGCGACCCTGGGTGATGGCTCTTTGGCATTCACCCTTAGGGCAAATCCTGCTCTATGGAAGCTTGGGGACGCACGCCTTCTGTGGCCTCGTCGCGCTGGGCCGACGCCGACATTATCTGATGCCGATGTGGGAGCGAACTCAAATTGTTCTCGGACTGGCGATCCCATATTTGCTGCTCGTTCACATCGTCAATACTCGCGGCACCCGAATTTTGACCGGCATCGACATCAATTACCCGTACGAGATTGCGAATCTTTGGGTGGATCCGTGGACACGTTTTCGACAAATCCTTCTCGTTTTGCTGGTGTGGGGACATTTCGCAGTCGGCCTGCATTTTTGGCTGCGCCTGCAAAATTGGTATCGGCGCGTTTTCCCCGTCGTGCTGCTCGTCTACGTATTAATTCCGACGGGAGCTCTGCTCGGTTTCGCCGAAGTCGGAATGGCGACAACGGCCCATGCTCGATCGGACCCGGCATGGTTCAAGCGAATGAAAACGGCCGGCACTCCGGCCGATCCAGGACGCGCAGCGACGCGCACTCAATTGAAAGAATGGGTCGGCTACTCCTGGCTGGGATTGGTCGCCGCTGTGCTTGCCGGCGCCCAACTTCGCAATTCCTTGAGGCGACATAAAAGGTTCACTGTTACGTATCCCGACAACATGGCCGTCGACGCGCCGGTCGGTCTCTCTGTTTTGGAAGTCAGTCGGCGAGCGCGCCGGCCGCATGTCTCGGTTTGTGGCGGGCGTGCTCGCTGTACTACCTGCCGGATTCGCATCGACCATACCGCCGAAGAGCTGCCGTTGCCTAACGATCTCGAAGCTCATGCTCTAAAGCGAATCGGTGCGCCGGCCGGCGTTCGTCTGGCCTGTCAGCTCCGGCCGCAGAACGATTTGTCGGTGTATCCGCTGCTCCATCCCGACTTGTCCACACGATCGCGCCCTCTTCGTCGCAACGAGTTCGGAGAAGAACGTCGCGTGACGATTTTGTTTATCGATCTCCGCGGGTCTACTCGGCTGGCCGAAGCGCGCTTGCCCTACGACGTCGTTTTTCTGCTTAACCACTATTTCGCTGAAATGGCGAGTGCGGTGGAGGCAACTGGTGGTCACTACTCCAATTTTACGGGCGACGGTCTGATGGCGTTGTTTGGTCTCGAAGAAAGCGATGACTATGGCGCGATGGCGGCGTTGAGGTGCGCGTTGCGCATGCTGACAAGGTTGGAAGATCTCAATCGACAGCTCGCTTCGGAACTGGCTGAACCGCTCCGAGTGGGCATCGGCGTCCATACGGGCGAAGCTATCATTGGTCAGATGGGTCCACCGAAAACTCCGATTTTAACTGCACTCGGCGACGCGGTTAATACCGCGGCTCGTCTCGAAGGTTCGACCAAGGAACTAAACGCTCCGATCGCGATATCCGCCGATGCACTCAAGGCTACTCGACTGAAGACCGATTTGCCGGTTCACAATCTGGTTCTCCGCGGGAGGTCCGATCGGCTGCCGGTAGTCGGCTTCGACGCGCAATCCCTGGCGGATCTTCTCGATGTCGCAGTGCAAAATGCTTAACAGTCTAGAGGCCAGCTCGCTCGGCGATTACTGTTGTGAGCAAGAGGTCGTTTTGAACGTTGGACAAGCCAAAACGACTCAAATATTTAGCAAACAAAGCAGGTTACGCCGATGACACGATGCCTTTTTAGTTCCTTGCTGATTTCTAATGCGAACAGTCGCATAGGATAGAATTTTCCGCCTGAACGTGACACCTCGTGCCAAAGGAGATACGATGCGGAATCGCGTGGAGCGTTTTTAATGATCGGGGTCACACTTTCTGTCAGTAGATCGAGGTAATGGATCGGGGTTCCTGCACACAAACGATTATATGGCGCTCAAGCAATTAGGCGATCGGTTGGTTCGGTTTACAGGAGGGGATACAGGGATGTGGCGAGTTTTGGCCATTCGGCCGGTTCTGGGCGATACTTTGCCTCAAGCCTCAAGGGTTGCCGTGTGCCGAGGAGATGAACCTACGCCGCTCAAATCCCAGTGGATTTTATCCGGCGTCATCAGCAACGTCCGATATGTAGAACGGCCAGAACAGCAGGAATTGACATTGAAGCAGGCTCCCCTGGGCCGAT
>DATLJP010000059.1:0-19749 GCA_035538875.1 Chthoniobacterales bacterium
CAACGCATAAAAACAGCATTGGAATTGCAATCGATTGCAACTGCCCCGCGCTTTGGGTGGATAACGGCCATCGGAGCAGCGAATAAACAAGCACGCCCCGACTAAAACACGGTCGTTTCTTTTTATGCAGTTTCTTTATGCAAAATAAGTGTCGCTAGCGTAAGTCCTTCAAAATCAAGGGAAGCGACCCTAACGGGATTCGAACCCGTGTTACCGCCGTGAAAGGGCGATGTCCTAGGCCTCTAGACGATAGGGTCGTAAAGCCGCCCAATATTCCATTCGATTGCCTCAAGGCAACTTCGCGGAATTATCAGCCCGCCGCGCAAGATCGATAATCAACCGAGCGGTGCGCGCGGTCGCGCCGCGATGCACGTCCAGTATCTTTCGCGCGTTCTCGACCATTTTCTCACGATCATACGGGTTCGCCAAAAGATTGGTCATCGACCGCCGCAGTTCAGTCGCAGAGTTTACCTGGATCGCTCCACCTCGCGCCACAAGCGCGTTCGCCAATGCCGCGAAGTTTTCCATATGCGGGCCAAATAAGACCGGTTTGCCCGCCAGAATCGCTTCGGCTGGATTTTGCCCGCCGCAGGCGAGCAAGCTTTTTCCGATGAAGACAACGGTGGCGACGCCGTACCAATCACGGAGTTCACCGGTGGAATCGATCAGTAAACAATCGAGAAATGGATCGGGGGCCGGCAATTGGCTCCGGAGTGCAACGGGGAGCTCAATTTCTTTAAGCTCGCGGAGAACTTCGCTGGTGCGCTCCGTGTGGCGTGGCGCGAGAACAAGGAGAAGATCAACGAAGTCCTCTTTCAAAGCGCGGAATACGTCAGCCAGAACTCTTTCTTCTCCACGGTGGGTGCTTCCTCCGAAAATCACCGTTCGCTTGTCCAAGCCAAAACCGGCCAAAATCTCGCGGGGCAGCTTCGCATCCACTTTCACATTTTCAGGATCGTACTTGATGCTGCCAACGTGTTGGATTCTGCCATGCTCGAGGCCGAGGAGCGCTTTCCACCGCTCGATATCTTCGAGATTTTGGACGCAAATCGCATCCAACATTCGAAGAGTCGGCGCGACAAAACTGCGAAACATCCGAAACCGTTTTTCAGACGTTGGCGACAAACGGGCGCCAGCGAGAATGACCGGGATCTTTCGGTTGTGCGCTTCGGCCACGAGATTCGGCCACACTTCGGCTTCGACCAGGACGATTACTTGGGGCCGGATCACGAGGAAGGCGCAGCGCATAATCGGCCAAAAGTCGAGCGGGCTGTACATGACTTCGATCCAATCCGGCGCGTTCTGATTTGCGAAGGCAAACCCGGTTGTCGTTGTCGTTGTAAGGACACAATACTGGTCCGGCTTCAGAGCGCGAATTTGGCCGGCTAGCTTTAGCGCAATCGTCACTTCTCCGACACTGACTGCGTGTAGCCAAACCGGCTTTTGCCAGTACAACCGCACGCACAGTTGTCGGCTGTAGATTCCGAGCCGCTGACCAAATTTTTTGCGGTAGCCACCACGGCGAAACATTTTCACCAAGTAGCCAGGCAGGAAAAAGATCAGCCCGAGCGGCCAGAGCAGATTGTAGATGAAACGGATCATTCGCGATTTGCGGAAAGAAAGAGAACTTCGGTCGCGCCGTAGGTTTTTTGCCGGTCGATTCGCCAGAGTTTTGTTTTCGGGACTTCTTCCCCCGGGCGTTTTTCCAAGACAAAAACTCCGTCCGCGTCGAGCAAACGCGGTAATGCTTCGTGTGACAACAACTTATCAGTGAACCGCTCGCCGGATTTCATTTTGTCGTAAGGCGGATCCGCGAAGATAATTCGGAATTTGCCACCAATCGCTCCTGCGTTTTTCAAAAAACTGAAAGCGTCCTGCTGGCGAACGCGTCCCAGGAGTTTCGCTTTTGCCAGATTTTTCTCGATCGCAGCACGCGATTGCCGATCGCTTTCGACAAACACCGCGGAATCAGCCCCGCGGCTCAGCGCTTCGATCCCGAGCGCGCCCGTGCCGGCAAAAAGATCGAGCACACGCGCGCCAATCACCATTTCGCCGAGGCTGGAAAAAATCGCTGCTTTCACCCGATCCATGGTTGGCCGAACGCCGCGCCTCGGGGAAGAAAGCCGAACGCCGCCGGCACAACCGGCGATGACTCTCATGGTGAGCTGGCCGGACTCGCCGACGCATTGACGTCAGGAGTCGGCGCCGCCGATTCGCCGACATTTGGTCGCGCTTCCTTCTTCTTCTTCGGCTTATCCCCTTTCCCACTACCCAAAAAACTGTTCACCAAATCCTTTAAATCCCGTCCCACGACTTTTTCGAGCAAGTTCGTTTTCGGCCGCTCGAGCGTTCCGGTCACTTCGAAATCGACTGCGGAATAACCAAGCTCTTCCGTCGGCTGAAAATTTGTCCGAATCGGTTTGAACAACTGCGCCCGAATTTTCTCATTAATGGCAAGCCGCGAATTCAAGTGCAGTTTCCCGCGAAAACTCACCGTACCAGTTGCGGAAAGATGAATATTCTGGGAACGCAAGACCAGTTCATCAATTGTGACCACGCCAGGCGAGAGATGGTATTTCGCCTCGGCCTGATCGAGATGGAGTTGCGTCAGTTCCTCGATTTGAAAGAGCTGCCCGAGCGCAACGAGCAAATTATATTGTCGAAGCTGTCCGTCCCTTAAAAAAACTTCACCGCTGCCGGCCAGCGCTTCTGGGTCGGTCGTCTTTCCTTCGGTTTGCAAACTGCCCTCCAATTTCCCCTGAAGCACGCCGCTCGGCCCACCGGCTTCCGAAATAATCTGGTCGGCCTGGACGCCGCGAAATTTCATTTCAACGCGGAACGGCGACTCGTCCGCTTCCGGTTGCATAGTAAAGCGGCCATTAAGATCACCGCCGCCAACGTGCGCCGAAATCTGCGCCACATCGAGTCCGTTTTCATCGTAGCGAAACGGCGACCTCAACTGCTGCAGGAAAAAACGATCACGCAACGAAACCCTGGCCACGCGAGCGTTGCCATGTAACGCAGCAGCGCTGATGACACTCGCGCGAAAACCAACACCTTCGAAGTTTGCCACCGGTTCGTTTGTCCGGTCGACGAAACGAAAAGAGCCGTCGCTGACACTAACTTTGTGAATCTCGGGTACGAACGCGGCCGGCGCATTTCCCTTGTGACCAACCGAAAGCGGGCGCTGTTTTGGGGGCGCTGCAGTCGCGGCCCCTTCGGCGCGAGTCTGCACACTTTTGAGTTCCGCGGACGACGCGTCTTCAGGCTCCGCCGCAACGATCGGCGCGTTTTGGGCTCGCTCCTGGCGCAAATCTGGCAATCTCCATTTTCCATCAGCGTTCTGCGGCCAAACTACTTTCGGATTGACCAGCGAAAGTTCCCTCACCACGAGTTTTCTCGAAAAAAGCGAGAAGAGGGCAATCCGCAGCCCGAAGTCTTTCGCTTCGAGAAAGTTCACGCTGCTACTCGTAGCTACCTGGGCCATAGTGATGTCGCTGAGTTTCAGTCCGCTCCAGGGCGTGACGCTGATTCGGCCAATTTTCAGCGCAGCGCCAAACCGGTGGCGAAGTTCCTGCTCGATCCTTGCTTGAGTCCCTTGCGATTGGACATACAAATTGAGAGCGATGAAAACGGCCGCGGCCAAGATCGACAATCCACCGAGCAGGATCAGTACGAAGCGTCCAAATTTTTGCACGCGGAGACGTTACGCAAGGCATGTTTGAAGAAAAGATGAAACGGGAACTGGCCCGAGATGAGTAACACCCTCATCATTCTGAACCCGGCGGCGCAGAGCGAGCGGGCGCAGCGAAAACGCGCCCAGGTGAAATCCTTGACCAGAGGTTGCGCCTTTTACTCCACGACTCGCACCGGCGAAGCCGAAGTAATGGCCCGGCGCGGCGTGACGGAAGGTTTTAAAAAGATCGTGGCGGCCGGCGGTGACGGGACCATCAACGAAGTGGTCAACGGTTTGGCCGGGACAGACGCCACGCTTGGTCTTCTGCCAATCGGAACAATGAACGTTTTTGCAAATGAGCTCGGTCTTCCGGTTCATGATCTCGAACTTTGCTGGAACGTCATCCAAAGCGACAGCACCCGAGCTGTCGACTTGCCAAAAGCCAACCAGAAATTTTTTGTGCAACTGGCCGGGGTCGGGCTCGACGCTCAAGTCGTCCAGGAAACGAGCGCGCAATTGAAAAGGAATTTTGGACCGCTCAGTTACTTGATTTCCGCAGCTCAAATCGCGGCGCGTCAGCCGCCACGGTTGTTTATTCAATCCGAAGACACGCTGGTTAAGGAAGGATCGTTCGTTCTTGTGGGCAATGGACGTATGTACGGAGGCCCATTCCCGTTTTTCAAACACGCGGTCATCGATGACGGAAAATTGGATGTGATTGTTTTCAAGAGCCTCGGTTACCTCGAGATTATCAAATATCTCCAAGATGTTGTGTTTAGCTCCGACATTCGTGTTCCCGAGATCGAATATTTCCAGACGCCGAGGCTGCGGGTGGAAAGCGATCAAACAGTTCCAGTCGAGCTCGACGGCGAACTGGTCGGCAATTGCCCGGTCGAATTCAGCCTGCAGGAGCGATCGCTGCGCGTTCTTGCTCCGGCTTAGATCGACAGGTGCGGGTGCGCCGGACGGCGCGGAAAATTGAAATTCCGCTGACAAGAAAATCGCGTTGCGATATTCTTAAATGGTGCGGCTTTCGCGGGGAAAACCATCTTTGTTTGCGCGGCCGTGGCAGGAATGCAGACGTGGCGTGGCGGTGGCGCGATGCTGCCGAACATGAGCGCGGGCTGAATTCAGCGAACAGGAAATCAATCCCCCTGTCGGTAAAAATTTCGCGGAGCCGAATGCAAAGTTTTGACCCGCGCGGAGCGTCGCGTTCCTCTCCAAGGCGACGGAAAAGGTTGCCTGATCACGCAGCGAGCGATTCATTAGAATTTCGCCAAGTTTCGCGGCATCTTTCGCTCCATGGAAGCCGCGGCATGGATCAAGAAGAAATCTGCGGCTTCGCTTTACCCGACGCAGGTTGAGACAACACTGATCCAACTGAATACGGCGTGGCCACGAGACGCGATCGAATTACAGGAAACAATTGAAAATTTTCCGTTGGGCGAAGAAGCGCTGCTTCGCCTTTTCGCTCTTTCAAGCACTTGCGCTGCGCGGATCTTCCGAACACCGTCGGTTGTGCTCTGGCTTTCTGAACCGGAAATTTGCACACGGGGGCGAAGCCGTGCGGAAATGGCGGTAGCCCTTGACCGCCTCGTCGAAGATGATATCGGGGCGGATAACTTTCGCGCGCTGCGCCATTGGAAAAATCGGGAAATGACCCGAATCGCATTGCGCGAGTTGGCGAATTCTGCGGCGCTCGAAGAAACGACTCTCGAATTGTCGCAACTCGCGGAGATCTGCGTGCGGGAGGTTTTTACACATTGGAACTCAAAATTGCGCGAATTGTCGGGCTCGCCCGCGGCCGAATTTGCCGTCCTCGCTCTCGGCAAACTCGGCGGGCGCGAACTGAATCATAGTTCCGACGTTGATCTTATCTTTCTTTACACCGAAGAAGGCGAACTTTCGCCGCGCGTTTCGTATCATCAATGGTTCAATCGGCTCTCTGAAAAAATCCTGGAAACATTTTCCACGCCCGATCCGGAGGGCGCACTTTTTCGAGTCGACCTTCGTCTGCGACCGGAAGGAGGGGCTGGCCCGCTGGCCCGCTCACTCGAGAGTATGGAAAATTATTATGCCGGATTTGGCGAAACCTGGGAGCGGATTGCCTTGATTAAAGCGCGCGGCATCGCCGGCGATCGCGAGCTCGCTTACGAGTTCCTCCGCCAACATCAGCCGTTCATTTATCCACGAAGCCCGACGCCGGATTTGCTCGACGAAATCGCAAAGATCAAAAGAAGGATCGAACGCGACGTGGTCCGAACGGACTCAGTGGAGCGCGACCTCAAGCTCGGCCGGGGTGGAATCCGCGAGGTCGAATTCGTCGTCCAGACGCTGCAGTTCATTTACGGCGGACGAAATGCCTTCCTCCAGAACACCAGCACGCTCGGGGCCCTGCAAGCTCTGGCGCGGCTCGAGCTGATTCCGCGAAACGAGGTTCTCGATCTTGATCGAGGTTATCGATTTCTCCGCCTGGTTGAGCATCGCCTGCAAATCGAAGCAGAACAACAAATCCACATCGTCCCGCGCGACTGCGCAGCGCTCGAGAGACTCGCACGCGGCCTCGGTTTTGAATCGGCCAAGCGTTTCAACGCCGAGTTGAAAGAGCATATGCAAAATGTTCGTTCCATCTTCGATCGGGTCGTTTCGTCCACCCCGACGCAAGCAACGGCGCCGGATTTGAGATTGTTTAAGGACGAAAAATCAGCCGCGCGATTGCTGAGCGATTTGCTACGGCCGACCTCCGCCTCTCATGTTGCGCCGCGAACCAAACAGATTTTCGCAAAATTGCGCCCCGCATTGCTCGAGCAAATTGCGGGAGCCGCGGATCCGGACGCAACGTTGAATCAATTCGTTCGCTTCGTCGAAGCTTACGGACTGCGTGGCCTGCTCTTTGAATTGCTGGCGACAAATCCCACTCTGCTCGAATTACTAACTAAGACCCTGGATCTAAGTCGGTTTGCCGGCGATCTGCTAATTCGACGTCCGCAACTGCTCGAGGAAATTACGCGCGATAAAAGCTTTAACAAGCCTCGCTCGATCCCCGAGCACCTTGCCCGGCTGGAATCTTTCGGCTGCAGCTCGACAAATCTCGATCCCGTTCGCGCCTATCGGCAACGGCAAACGCTCCGCATCATCATGCGCGACGTGCTCGGTGTCGCAGACGCGTCGATCATTTTCGCGGAGTTGTCCGATTTAGCCGAGGCATGTCTCGCTTTTACGAACAAACTGGTGAGCGGCGAAAATCTTACGATTGTCGCGCTCGGTAAATTCGGTGGTCGGGAATTAAGTTACGGCGCGGACCTCGACCTGGTTTTTGTCGGCGAAGACACCCGCGCCGCTCAAAACTTGGTTGCGGCGATGACGCAGCCAAGCGCTGAGGGAACGATTGCTTCACTGGATGCTCGACTTCGACCAGACGGCGAAAAGGGACCGCTAGTCGCGCCCCTGGCCGCTTATGAATCTTATTATCGCGACCGCGCCCAACTTTGGGAAATTCAGGCGCTAACGCGGGCCCGACCAGTCGGCGGTCCGCTTAAAGATGCCTACGTCGACATTGTGCAAAAGATTTGGCGCCACGTTGGTCAACAGCCGGATCTTTTCGCGAAGATCGATAGCATGCTGGAGAGAATTCAGCGTGACCGCAGCAGCGGTTCCGAATTTCGCGATTTTAAAACCGGGATCGGCGGGATGATCGAAGCTGAATTTCTCGTGCAAGCTTTGCAGATGCGGTCGGGAATTTTGGAACCGAACTGGGAGAAGGCATTGCTCGCTTTGCGGAAAGGTAATGTCATTTCAGACCCGGACCGGAACAAGGCGGCCGCAAGCTATGATTTTCTCCGACGAATTGAAACGGCGTTGCGTCGATTCGAAAACAAGAATACCTCGGCACTGCCGGCGACGTCGGAGGAGCAAGCAAGACTGGGGAGACGGATTGGTTACAAAGAGATCGAGCGTTTTGCGAAGGAATATCACACTGCGCGCGAACTGATTCACGTTCTCTATGAGAGATACATCAAAGCGCGCCTAAATTAGACGCCAGCGAGCAGCTTCGCGAGCTCGTGCAACATCAGGAACGTGCCGAAGAGCCCACCGACGATGGTGAGAATGACCAGCCCGAGTATCACGCTGACAAATATTTTGTCGCTCTTGGTTGAGCGGCTTGGAATGTCGAGATGTTCGCGAAGCAACTCGTAATTCCGAGTATTGGCTGTAAACCAAAAAGCGAAAACTGAGCCGACGACCGGAATTATACCGACGACCTCGTTGATCAAGACATTAAGGGCCATGCGGCCGAGCAGGATTTTTGGAACGCCCCGGCGAATGCCATAAACGATAACTGAAACAGAAACCAAGGCAGCAGCGATATCGCCGAACCCGGGAACAAGATCAACAATCGGATTTAGACCGAGCCGCTTCTTCACCCCCGGGATCCGGATCAATCGATCCATTACCAGCGAGACCAACCGAAAAACCGCTTCTATCGAACTGCGCGGTCGTCGATCTTCAGGCGGGAGAACTTCCCATTCGACTTCGCGCAGCGGCGGCGGTTGCCGACCGCCTTCATGTAGCGAAGCTGTCACTTGCGATCGGCGGCCATAGACGGCCGCCACAGTTTAGCCGGGGATCTCTTTCAGCATCTGCGTGTTGGTCGGGAATTTTTTCACGAACATCAGCAGACGTTGAATCGCTTCTTCCGGTTTGTGGCCAGCCAGACCGCGTCGGATCAAATTAATTTTCTCCAACTCCCACGGTTGAAGGAGCAATTCTTCGCGGCGTGTGCCGGAAAGGAAAATGTCGATCGCCGGATATATGCGCTGATCGCTGATTTTTCGGTCGAGCACCATTTCCATGTTACCAGTGCCTTTGAACTCCTGGAAAATTAGCTCGTCCATGCGGCTTCCGGTTTCGATCAAAGCAGTCGCGACGATTGTCAGCGAGCCGGCTTCTTCGGTGTTGCGCGCGGCCGCGAAAATTTTTCGCGGGATTTCCATCGCGCGAGCATCGATGCCGCCGCTCATCGTCCGACCGCCGCCCGACATCGCATTGTTGAACGCGCGAGCCGTTCGTGTGATCGAATCGAGCAGAATGAAAACGTGCTGGCTCGCTTCGACCAAGCGCTTCGCGCGCTCGATCGCGAGCTGAGCAACGCGCGTGTGACTCTTAATGTCGCTGTCGTTCGAGCTGGCGATGATCTCTGCTTTCGCATGTGATCGCTTGAAGTCGGTCACTTCTTCCGGCCGCTCATCGACCAGCAGGATGATTAGCTTCATCTCCGGATGATTCTTTGTCACTGCGTCGGCAATGTGGTGAAGCAGGGTCGTCTTGCCCGTGCGCGGCGGCGCAACGATCAACCCGCGCTGACCCATGCCCAGCGGCGTCATTAAATCCATAATCCGCGTCGTGTAACGATCAGGAACGGTTTCGAGCTTGATCCGCTTGTTGGGATTGATCGTGGTCAATTCTTCGAACGGACGCAGAGCGTGATACTTGGCCGGATCCGCCCCATTGATCGTGAGCAATTTGATCAACTGCGGACCGCGACTGCCCCGACGCGTTTCGCCATAAATCCACATGCCATCGCGAAGCGCATAACGGCGAACGATTTCAGGTGTGACGAAAATGTCCTGCGGCGTCTGAACGAAATTGCGTTTCGGGTCGCGCAGAAAACCAAAACCTTTGCCGGAGATCTCGATGATGCCTTCACCGAACTCTGGTTCACGCTCAACTTGTTCGCCGGATTCGGGCGCGCCTTCCAATGTCTCGGTCGCGACCGGATCGCCACTGGCACCGCCCGGCGCGTCGTTGCGGGACTCGTTGTAAGGCTCGTTAAAATTGTCGTTGCGGTCGCCGCGGTTGTAATAACGCCGCCGGCCATAACGGCGGCGCCCACGATGACGAGGCTGCTCGGGCGGAGCGGTCGTCGATTCGGTTTCCAGCGGTTCCAGCGGCGGCTGGTTTTCGTTTTCTTCGTTCATAAAAGTACGGTGGCGGATTGCTCGCCGGAGCGAGCGCACTGCCAAGATTCGAGGAAATTGCTTTTTCAGGCTGGCAACTTGGCCAGCATTTCGTCGGGAATATCTAGATTTGAGTGGACGCTCTGCACGTCGTCGTCGTCTTCGAGGGCATCACACAACCGCAGCACCTGCCGGGCCACGTCCTCATTGGCCACCGGGACCGTGCTATCAGGGATGAAGGTAAACTTTTGACCATCAGTCGTAACATTCGCTCTTTTGAGCGCGTCGGCTACGGAGTAGAGCCGATCGTGCGAAGTAGTTATAACATACTGATCTTCCTCGGTTGTCAACTCTTCAGCTCCGGCCTCCAAAACGAGCTCGAGGAGGCGGTCTTCGTCGATCGAACTGCGCGGAACCATGATCTGCCCCTTCTTGTGAAACATGTATGAAACGCTGCCGGCGCTGGCGAGGTTGCCATTATTCTTGGTGAATATGCTCCGCACCTCCGCGGCCGTGCGATTCTTGTTGTCGGTCGCCGCTTCGACAATAATGGCCACTCCGCCTGGACCGTAACCCTCGTAAATAATTTCCTCGAAGTTCGCGGCTTCGACGCCCTCGCCGCTACCGCGCTTGATCGCGCGCTCGATGTTATCGTTCGGCATACTTTGGGCGCGCGCCGCCTGAATTGCGCTGCGCAGGCGCGGGTTCCCGGCAGGATCGCCACCGCCGGTTTTCGCGGCGATGCTGATCTCCTTCGAAAGCTTGCTGAAGATCTGACCGCGTTTCGCGTCGATCGCGCCTTTGAAACGCTTGACCTTCGACCACTTGCTATGTCCCGCCATATCTGGGGATGTTCGATCTTGCCTAAACCAGTAACTCTTAATTCCAAAAGCACGTCGCGAGAACCGCCAACGTGGAGAAGCTACCCAGCCGTATTCAAGCCGCGCCCGAGCGCTTTGTCAATCCAACTAAGCAGCCCGATTGGCTGCCCGCTTCCGAGCGGTGGCGTCGAGAATGTGCTTTCGCAAACGCAACGATTTGGGCGTCGCTTCCACGTACTCGTCGACGTCGATGTACTCCAGAGCGCGTTCTACGCTCATTCGCAACGGCGCTTCCAGCTGAATGCCCTTGCCCTCACCCTGGCTGCGCATGTTGGTCAGGTGCTTAGCCTTACAGGGATTGACCGGCAAATCTTCGGGTCGCGCGTTTTCGCCGACAATCATTCCTTTGTAAATATTTTCCTGCGGTCCGATAAACAACCGTCCGCGCTCTTGAATACTGTTCAGCGCGTAGGCGGTGCTGGTTCCGGATTCCATGGAAACGAGAACCCCGCGCCCGCGATTCGCGATTTCGCCTTTGAATGGCGCGTATTCTCGAAACAGGTGGCTCATAAGACCTTCGCCGCGCGTCAGATTGACTAAGTCAGTCTCAAAACCAATCAACCCGCGCGTCGGAATGATCGCTTCAACTGAAACCCGCGCGCCGTGATGATGCACCGAGACAACTTCGCCTTTGCGATTGGCCAGAGATTGCAAAACGTCTCCCAATCCTTCTTTTGGAAGATCGACATAGAGATTTTCGAGCGGCTCGAGCACATTGCCCAAATCGTCACGATGAAAAATAACTTCCGGGCGCGACACCATCATCTCGTAACCCTCGCGCCGCATTTGCTCGATCAGGATGGCGATTTGCATTTCGCCACGGGCATGGATCTCAAAGGTGCCGGCGGAATCGGTGTCGTTGACCTGCAACGAGATATTCGTGCGCGTTTCGCGCAGGAGCCGGTCCTTTAAATGGCGCGCGGTGACAAATTTTCCTTCGCGACCCGCGAACGGTGAATCATTCACCAGCATGCGCATCCGAATCGTCGGCGGATCGATATCGACGAACGCAAGCCGCGCGCGTTCTTCCGAATCGGTCAAGGTTTCGCCGATCCGAATTTCTTCGAAACCGGTGAGCCCGATAATGTCCCCGGCTGAAGCTTCTTTGATCTGAACCTGTTCGAGACCGGAATAGGTAAAAATCGCGGTAACGGTGGCGCGTTCCGGCGATCCACCATGATGAAGACAGACAACCGAATCGCCGACACGTACTCGACCGCTTACGATTCTCCCCAGCGCGATGCGGCCGAGATAATCGCTATAGTCGAGATTTGAAACCAGCATCTGAAAGAAAGGCTCATTTGAAATCTGAGGCGGCGGCACCGATTCAACGATTGTCTCAAAAAGGGGTGTCATATCGGTGCTATCGTCAGCTAGATTGCGCTTTGCGAATCCTTCTTTCGCGCTCGCGTAAATGATTGGGAAATCGAGTTGCTCGTTCGTCGCTTTCAATTCGACGAACAAATCGAAGACCAGATCGAGAACCTCATGCGGACGCGCGTGTTCGCGATCGATCTTGTTGATGACAACGATCGCTTTCAGATGATTTTCGAACGCCTTGCGCAAAACGAACCGCGTCTGCGCTTGGGGACCATCGTGCGCGTCGACCACCAGTAGGACGCCGTCCACCATCTTCATGATCCGCTCAACCTCACCGCCGAAATCGGCGTGACCTGGAGTGTCTACGATGTTGATGCGGTAGCCATTCCACCGGAACGCCGCGTTTTTAGCGCGAATCGTGATCCCCTTTTCGCGCTCGAGGTCCATCGAATCCATCACCCGCTCCTCGATTTTCTGATTCGCGCGAAACGTCCCTGATTGCCGCAAAAGCTGATCGACCAGCGTAGTCTTACCGTGATCAACGTGCGCAATAATGGCGATGTTACGGATGTTCTGCATTCTCGAGGTTCTTGTAGGGGCGAGCGCTCCGATTGCCGAGGTTCGGCAGCCGAAGCGCCTACTCCACAATCAAAGAGCGAGGAATATGATCGCGTTGACCCGATGCGTCAAATCGGCTTAGCGAATGCCCGTGTCGATATCCATGTCCATGCGCGCGGTCTGATTTGAGACAATGGTGAAGTGTTGCGGTTTCGCGCGGACATGCCTGGATTCGGGTCCTTGCGTGTTCAGAACATAATCTCCCATTCGGTTCACTGCCACGTGCGTGAATTCCGTTCCGTCCATCCCCGGATGATCATTGGACGCTCGGCGTAGTTTTCGGCGTTGCAGTAGGCGTCTCTATGCTCGGCGAAGTCATGGGCACGATCAGGCGCGGTCGAAACTTTTGTGCTTGCGATTTCAGGGCGTGGCGGTTTTCCACAGAAGCGCTTGGAGACGCTGAAGAAGCAGGCGTCATAATCACCGCAGGAACCTTTTCGCGCGCGTTCAGTTCAGCTTCGTGTTGCGCTAGCTGTTGCTGCTCTTGCGCCTGACGTCCCGGGGTCACGGGCAGCCGCACTCGATCGTCGATTTCAGCATTCTTTTGCTCTTCCGCTTGCTGTCTGTGGCATGAAGCGAAAGCCGCTAGCGCTATAAACATCCATAAGACACACAATTTTTTCACATTTAGATGATTAGATCTTAGATCGATTTTCTGTTGGCCTATTCGAGTCAAATAAAACAACGACCAAATGATCGCAAAGCGCCAGTAATGACTGCCGTCGGAAAAGCTTTCTTTGACGTCGATCATGCTGCCGGAATCGGTTACACCGACGAAGCAAAGCGCGCCCGCGTCTTTTGACGCGGGCGCGAGTGCTAGATGCTTAACCCGTATTACTTGGTTGTAAACGTGACGACATCCGAGCGCGCCTTGTCGCCGTTATGCATGTGCAGCAAGAGCACGCCGAGCGAGCCGTTATTTTGGAAGTTCGTGACATTGAAGTTGACCGGGATCGAGTTGGTCGAGAGGTCGTTGTAGAAGAACGGTTCGGTGAAGGCGCCGCCAGACGGCGTCTTTGTGACGCCAGCTACCGACCCGGAGTTCTCCACTTCGAGGCCGGGCTTTGCCAGGTCGTAGGTAAGAAGGGGCGTCTGATCCACTAAGTTGCCCATGCGGTCGAATGTCGCGACTAGGTAGTTGAACTTGGTCGGACCAGTTCCCGTCCCACCGATGAGGTGGAGGTGGTTAAGCGCCTTCAGCGGAATCACAACGCCGCTATTGTTAAAGGCGTTTGTGTCCGCGACCGACGCATCGAGATTGTCGGTACGAACGCTGGTCAGGAGCGATGCGCCGACCACGTTCATAGCCGCCGTATTGTCGAAGAACACGATCTCTGGAACATAGGTATTGGTACCTCCTGTGGTCGTCAGGAAGATGGCCGAGTCAAAGAAGCCATTCATGTCCGTGTCGAAGAAAATCTCCGTGTCGGAGCCGGCAAAATCCGGTTCGGCCGCGTCGCCGAAGCGGTCGATACCGAAGACCACTCTGGTCAGACGTTTATCCCCGAGATTCGGATAATCGCTCGTGACACCCACATATTTGATCTTGTTGCGATCAGTGGAGTTAAAGGTCTTGGCGACAAATTGCAGCTCGAACGGCTTCACTAGGCTTAGGATATCGAAGCCGTTTCCGAGGCTGAGACCGGTGTTCACCGCTGAACCGGACAGATTGATCGTAAATGATCCAGTATTTGAACCCCCCGCCTTGAAGTTGGTGATCGTTGAATGTATCGCCGAAACCGGTTTCGGCGCAGCATAGAGCGCCACGCGCAGTGTTGGCGACCCATCGGTAGGCGTAAACAAAGCATAGCCGGCGGCTTCAGTGAGCCACTGTCGCGAGAGGCCTAATTGAGTAGAAGCCACGCTAGTTTCGCGGGCATGCCTCAGAGCGCTGCCCGTGGCAGTAAACAAGACTGGGATATTCTTGCTATTGCCAGCTTTTACTGTGACCGGACTCCCATTCGGGAATGAGAAGCTTGTGCCGGTAAGAGCTGGATCGTTTTGGATCGTCAAGTTATAAGTGACGTCTGTCGTTCCCCTGTTCTCGAGGGTAATGTACATCGTCGGACTACTCGTACTGTTGACTGGGGTCTCAACCACACCGAACGAGACGCCGTTCAGGCTCGGAACCGCGCCAGAGTTGCCGGGGTTGCCGTTCAATGCAACCACGTTCGCATTGGCGGCATTGGTGAGATCAATACGACCGGCCCCGATTCGGCCCACGCCGTATTGAGTCGTGTGAGTCGTGTCAGTAAAGAGATCGTGCGTCGCGGTATTGCAAGCCAGTGCATTCAACTCCGTCACTGACCAGCTCGGGTGCAGTTGTCTGAGCAACGCCATAAATCCGGCGACGTGCGGCGTGGCCGATGAAGTACCGTTAAAGTTCTCAACGCCACTACCGGTAAACGGCTGCGCAACGCCGACGACTTCGGCCGGCGCCGCAATATCGGGTTTAATCTCGCTGTCAGGAAGCCGTGGGCCACGTGAGCTGTAAGACGGGATAGTATCGCCCGCGGCCAACGCGGGAATATTTTGAGCGCCACTGTCATTATTAATCGTAACGTTGACCGCACGTACTGGCACGCCGGTAACAGAGTCAAACCCTCCGGCCGCCGTGTTGATCGTGTCGCGGTCATTTTTGGAAATCATCACATCGACAATCGCCGGCTGGCCTGCCGTACTCATGACAATCGGAACAGAGCAGTTCGGGTTACAGGTGGCGTTGTCGACAATGACTGCGAGCGCGCCGGCGGCGAAGGCCTTTGTAACCTTATCCGTAAAAGTGTTAGTCCCGCGATCGATTAGGCAAATCTTGCCGCTGACGTTATTGGTTAGCGTGGCGGAGGCGTTGTTCGGCACCGCGTAAACAACGTCACCCGTTATACCGCCTGCGGGAATGGGGGCACTTGCAGACCCCTTGATTGAAAAATACTTCGTTCCAACTCCGCCGCCGCCAACGGTGTTCGATGTGACGTTAGAATCAAAAATGAAGCCGCCTTGACTGTTAAAGGTCGCCGCCACGCCCAGTGTTCCGGTAGCAGCCGCCGGACTGCTGTGAATGTAATAGGAATCGCCCGCGTTGCCGGCAGCGGAACAAACGAGGATTCCGACCGAAGCGGCATTGGTAGCGGCCACATCGTCCGGGTCATCCGCAAAACCTTCGTTTGCACCCAAGGACATGTTGATCACATCCATGTGATGTGTAATTGCCCAATCGATCGCCTGCGTGACTACGTTCGTTGACCCGGCACAACCAAAGACGCGCACCGGATAAAGGAGCGCCTTCGGCGCAAAGCCGGGCGATATTTTTAACGCGCTCATGGCTGGATTAGTCGCATCGTACGTTCCCTTGTAGGTGGTGCCATCGTTGTTCACGCCGAATCCGGCGATGAGGCTGGCCGTCGCTGTTCCGTGACCATTGCAATCGAAGGGGTTGTCGTCCGGATGTGGAACTGGCTGAAACGCGGGAGAGGTCGGATCCGCGTTATAACTGTCCCCGACGAGATCAGTACCACCTGGCACTTTTGCGTTCGGGAAGTGGCCGTTGGGATTCGTATCCGTTACGCCGCTGTAATCACCATTTCCGTCAAAATTCGCATGTACATAATCCAGCCCAGTATCGATATCGGCGACTTTGATGCTTTCGCCATGAACCCCCGCGGTCCACGGTCCGCCCGGCGCTGTGCCGCGGGCTCTCAAAAAATCGATGTCGGAAAAAGCCGCGTTCGGATATTTCGGATTCATCGGGTGCACAGCCTTCACTCCAGGAAGCTGAGCGATTTCCGAAACTGCATTGGGACTAACAACCAATGCGATACCGTTGTACGCGTGCTGAACGCGAAAAAGCACTCGACCGTTTATCTTACCACTTGTGAGCGAGGGCAGCATCCCTTGCTGTACCTGATCGAGATGCTGTGCGTGACTTTCTACTTGGCCCGCCGCCGTCTGACTGATCTCGACCTTCTTGGTGCTCTTTAACACCGCTTGTGATCCCGGAGCGTTTGGATGGGCCAAGGCATAATTCCGTGCCGCGTCAGCTTGTGCCTGGGCTTCCTTTAATGCCTGGGCATGCAGAACCGCGGCCGGCACGTCAGTGAATTCAACCATCACCTGCACAGATTTTTGCAAACCGGGCGGTAGCGCATCTGGCGACACAACTGAGTCCGCATCCGATTGCGCGGCAACCGGCGACGCCAGTGCGAGCGCGGTTATGATGGGCGCGCCTAACGAAAATATGGTGCGAAATTGCGGCAGAACAGAATTTGAACGACTAAAATGAGTAGGTTTCATAAACTTAGAAATACGGATGAGCGTTTGACTGAAGCCGCAAAACTGCCGGCTTAAAGCCGAGCGTCAAGAAAACATTTTTGGAGTGTTTTAAGATTTTTGGAAGTTATTCACATTTGTGAAAACTCGGGCTTCAAAATGCGAAGCTCTCTCGATCTTCCGATGCGCAGACGCACGCATCGACCAAGCTCCGTTCGCAAGAACGGATTGGCCTAACCATTGGCCTAACAAGCGCGCGAACGCGTTTCTGCTTGTCTTAAAACCGTCTGATCAATATCCGCGCTTGGCGTAATCGGCGTCGATCCACACCGTGTGACGACGGTTCCAGTAGCCCGGACTCCAGACATAGTAGATTTCGCCGTATCAGTGGCCCGGGCCGTGGATGTAATACAAACCGCCCTTAGGCCGTGTAACCGCGTCGCAACAGTTGCGGTCGTCGCCTACTGCTACGGAGTCGCCTCATCCGTGCAGTCCTCTACGACAGAGCTCCAATTAGCAGTCGGAGCCGTGATCGCCAGCGGCCTTGACGAAGATGCAGACACACGGGCGGTCGCCCTACAACCAATCAAAGGCCGAGGAGTTTGGCCGTCACATTCCTGAACGTCAAACGATTGGACGCCGATGCGTGGAAATCGCCTATTCGCTGGCTAGTCCAGCGAGGATCGTCATATCAACACGAACGGTTTTATTGGGAATGACCGTGAACGGCCGTGTGATGACGCGCAGGCGTTTGGTCGCGCGCCCTTGCACATCCAGAACGTAACCGCCCGGCGGAAGCGCAGCGCGAAAAATTCCGTCCCGGTTGGCAGTGAATCGCGCGATTTGTTTGTTCTCGCGTTGGCTCAAAATGATTAGTGGGTAGTCAGCGTAGTTTTGCGCTGGGACCGTCGCTGCGTTTTCATCGGCCAGCTCGACCGGCCTATACGAAAGAATCTTCAAATGTCCTTCGAGAAAACCTTGCGGCGCCGCGTCAATTTGAGCAGTCGCGAGCAGAACCCAAAAAGTGTAGGCAGCGATCAGGTACCTGAGGGACAGGGGCATTACCTGATTAGAAAAAAGCAGGGCGGGATAGATCTTCACCTATCCCGCCCGACGCAAACGAAACTCTACGGAAGCGTCAGCTGAAATGCTCCACGCCCATGCGTGGCCGCAAGTAGCTGGCGTGCGCCCGGGTTGATGGTCAAGCCCGCAACTGTGACAACCGGCAGACCTGGAGCGGCCATCGTCCACGGGTGTGCTCCACTGGCACCTGCGAGCCTAAACACACCAAAGTCAGTCGATGCATAAAGGTCGCCTGTCACATTATCAAAAGCGACGGCATTGACCGGCTGGTCACCGATCGGCGTTCCCGTGCCCTCAAGGTTAGTCCAGGTCGCGGTCATCGTAAGCGGGTTGTACGTCACCGAGAACACGTGACCCGACACCGGCGCCTGGCCCGAGTTCGTGATCAGCGAGTTGTAGCTGAGGAACGAGACGTAGGCGTGATTCGGATTCGTGGGATCGACGGAGATGCTGCTAATCGGCCGGTTCGGTGTCGTCGAGGTGTCGATTCGGTTGAAGACCACCGCCGACGCAGAGGCCGCGTCCGCGTTTTTCGAGACGAAGAGCCGCCCGCGCGTCGTCGACGCCCACAGTGTCGAGCTGTCGCTCGAAGCGCGTGCGAGCCAGCCGACATTGCCACCGCTGCGGTTGCCGCGTCCCGAGGTTGTCAGCGACAAGCCGTCGATCGTAACCCAGTCGCCACAAGTCGTGGCGAACGTGCCGGTGAACTCGTTGCACACCGCGTCGAGGTAGGCCTGCGGCCCGCCGCTGTCTTGTGTCCGCCACACGTGGTTGAGCCCACAGAACATCGTGCCGTGCACGGTCGGATCAGTGATAATCGGGAAGTAGAACAGCGCCGACTCTCCTGTGAACAGCGGATCGGCGATCCAATCCCAAGCACGATCGAAGCCGTTCTGGAAGTTCACGTCGACCTGCTGGAGGAAGTAGGTGTGGAAGCGGAATGACTTGTCGGTCGGGTCGAAGCCGGACAGACCGCCGTCTCCGAAGATCGTCTGCGGCCAAACGACCGCCGACCCGGACGACTCCCAAGTACCGTTGTCCTGGGTGCCACCCTGCACATCGCTCGGGTTCGCCGGGTTTACCGATAGACTCTGGAACTGCAAAGTACTGAGGCCGTTGTTCAGGTCCGTGTAGCTGCCCGGCACTGCCGAAAGCAGCTGCTTGCAGCGACCCAGGCTCACAGGGTCGAGCCCGCGTCCGTCGCAGCGCGACGAGATGTCGGCAAGCGTGCCGTCGGAGACCATCAGGCCGCCGTCCGAGCCCTCCCAGAATTGGAGCGGATTGTTCGGATTCACAACCAACGCGTGCTGGTCCGGGTGCAGACCGTCGTGGCTCTTGTCCGTCCCCGTAGCAGCGTCGGTCAGGTCGGTGAAACTGTTGCCGCCGTCCTGCGAGAGCAGGACCGCGCGAGCGTTTGAGAGGATGTGCGACTCGTTGTAGGTGAATGAGCCTAGGACGTAGACCATGTCCGGGTGGCCAGCTGGACTAACGACCCGCTGATCGTACCAGCATTGCCCCGTGCAGAAGTTGAACGTCGCGTAACCAAGGTCGGCCACGTTCGCGCTCGTCTTGAGGACGAAGGTTGGAGTGCCAGACTCGACCGCGTCGGCGACCCAAAATTGGCTCGGCGGATTGCCCCCGCCCGGGCCGCTGTCACCTTCGGTCTGGTACATGCGGGTGTGCCCGTTCCCCGTCGTCGCCAGCGCAAACTCGCTGCGCGAAGCCCCGCCGCCACACGTCTGGCACGTATGGATGTTGGTCCAGGTCGCGCCGTTGTTGGTCGAGCGCCAGACGCCCACGTTGTAGGCCGACGCGTAGATCACGCCGGGATGCGTCGGATCAACAGCGACATCAGTCGCACCGCGGGTAGAACCGAAGCTCGATTCGAACATCTGCCCGGGCTGCGGGCCCAACACGACCGTGCTGTGCTGGAGCAGCGTGAACGTCG
>DATLJP010000060.1:0-12867 GCA_035538875.1 Chthoniobacterales bacterium
TCGATAGCAGGTGGCTCACTTGCTTCGCTTGAGGTGCATCCAACCAATGCGGTTGCGAACAGACCAATCAACGCGAACACTTGAATTCCCTTGTCACTTCCCATGAGGGCAACGTTCATCGCGCAACATCCAAGATTCAACTCCCCACTCTATCGCGTCTGGCACTGTTGCGTTGTGGCAATAGATCGATTTGACGCCGCACCGGTTCGTCTCATAAAACCATCCCAAACGCGCGCGCGCGTAGTATGTTGGCGAACAATATCGGACGAAAAATGCGACGGGGCTTGGACCGCGCAATTACACGCAAGCGCGGGAGAACTGAGTGACATTGACGGACAAAATCACACGGCAATGAAATCAGTGAATTTGTTGTGACTTTGGTTGTGACTCGACCAGTTCCAGCCGATGTAATCGTCGTAAGTACCTTATTGCATAAGACTTGAGGCGGGGGCGGGAATCGAACCCGCGAATAGAGAGTTGCCCATCGTAAATTCAATCAGTCATAACGCCATACCTCAGGCGTAGTCATAACGCGGGTGAAGATGAATTATTTTGTTCAATCCTGCATTTTTTGTTGAACGCTTGTTTTCCTGCCATTCGTTCGAAAAAAACTGCCATTTGCTCTGAAGGCGCGTGCGAACCGGACGAGTCAGCCAGATCACATCCATCCGAACGCGGCAGGCCAAAAAATTCTCGCCGAGAACGGCTGGCGCGTCTTAGAACCGATCGCGCGTGAAAGCGCGCTTCATCCGTAACGCTCTCCATTTGCGCCAGAGTCTGGTCGCAGCAGCGATCTCGACCGCGATTGCCTCATCTTCGCTTGCATTGGATATTCGGTATTGGGTTTGGCAACGCGACGAGCCGCTCGACGAGCACGAGCTAACGGAATTAGCCGCCCAACGCGTCGAGATAATCTACTGGCAAGTGGGCGAATTGGAGAATGTTGGAGAGACTTGGCGATGGAAGACGCGATTCAATTTCCCAACTTCAAACCCAAACGGAATCCATTTCGTGCCGGTAGTGAGGCTGGTCTCGCGCGAAAAGGAGCCGTTCTCCGAAGTTTCGAGTGCGGGATTGATTACGCAATTGACCGCGATCAGCGCGAAACCGGGTGAATTGCAACTCGATTACGATGCGCCCGACCGGTTGCTGGCTGACTATTCCGCCGTTCTACGTCGCCTCCATCAATCGGTCCCGAAGGTGACGATCACGGCTCTGCCGCACTGGAGCCGGAGCGATCATCTCAAAGTTCTGCAGCCGAGCGTCGATGAGCTGCTGCCGATGCTTTATGATTACGAAGCTGAGCCAATCTTGAAGGATCAGGCACCGCTTCCATTAATCGCACCGGATAAAATATCCAAACTGATTGGAGACTGGCGCGGTTGCCCCAACACGTGGCGCGCCGGGCTTCCCACTTTTGCGCGGCTTAGCGTTTACGATGCGAATCAAAAACTCCGCGGCCAAATCCGGAACTGGAATTGGGACGAGCTCTGTTTCAATCGAAATCTCTTAACTGCGAGTGGCGGACAATGGTGTAGTTTCATTTTGCGCGCAGCAAAATCGACATCGCTCGCGAACACCCCGATCCGCTCAAACGAGGAAGTCATCGTCCGCGAAGTAGATCGTGCCGTCTTGCGCGACGCGATCGCCGCCGCCGCGCGGGACGGGGCGCAGAGTGCAGTCCTGTTTCGGCTGCCGGATTCAAGCGCTTCCAGCGGTTGGTCGTTGCGTCAGCTCGGACATCTGGAAGGTCGCTCTCAACTCGTTGTTCGAAAATCCGATTCGGCTGAAGCCCTCGAGTTATCGAATTTGGGCGACGGGGATCTCGAACCGCGCTTTGTGGCAAATGCCGCCGAAGGCGGCGGATATCGTCTCGAAATTGAAAATCCGACCCCGATTTTTCGCGAAGCTCAACCGGGCGATTTCGTGAGCGTGAGCAGTTCGGCCGGCGACAGGCCGGCCGCGCTGCCTTTTGCCACCCGTTTGCAATTCAGATTCGCTCAACTTCGCGCGGGGGAAAAACTGAAGACCGGATTAATTCAGCTCGCGCCCCGGGCAGATTTCGGTCAGGCTCGTTATCGAATTCTAAATAGCGAAGGAGGTCTCTCATGGAAATCTCTGGAATGAAACTCGCCGCGATCGCCGGCCTCTTTTTTCTCGCCGCAAGTCCGTGCTACGCGACCGGCGGAGATTCTTACGAATTTCCGGCCAAGTTATCGGACACGCTCGATATCTTACCAGGCAAATCGCTTGGTGAAATTTTTCTCGAGACATCGACCATCCATCCGCCGGCGGAATCATGGGATTCAAGCAAAGCGCGCGAACTGGCGGAGCGCCTCGGAAAGGACCCGCTGCCGCAACTCCTCAAAGCGGCGGACGATCTGATCGCACAAGCGCGGGCCGCTTACACACCGGGAAGCGATTTTTGTAACATCGCCCACGACGTTCGCGACGCAGTGGCAGTCTCGCCCGAAAATCCGGCAGCTGCCCGGGAATACATCCTGGAACGATTGGATCGACATCTTCTCGGAGATGATCTCGATAAACGGGCGGAATCGGCCAAGGGCGCGATCAAAGCCAACTGGCTCTATCTGTGCGGGGCGACGCGATTCAGCGGGGGCGACCGGGCCGAATGCCAAAAATGGTTCGACCGCGTGATTAAGGAATTTTCAAAAAGTCCGCGCGCCGAAATCGCGATGTTTATGAGCGCGCGTTGCGCATTTTCCGCAACTCGCAACCTAACGAGTGACTCGAGCGAGGAATCGGAGAAAGATCCGGAGCTGATCAAAGCACGCAAAGCGGCGACTGAAAAATTTGAAGCGCTTCGCAAAAAATATCCGCACGGCCGCTTCGATGCCGACGCGCTCGGATGGTTGGGCGCGCTGGCGTTCGATTCGCAAGATTATCTGAAAGCGCTCGACTACTACATCGCTCAGGCGGAATCCCCCGGTCATCCGGAAACGCTAATGAGCGCAATCTACAATACCGAGAAAACGCTCGCCCATTTGGCTCCGAAACCGGGCGGGGATGCCGCCTTTGCGCTGATTGCGCGGCATCCGCGGATCGCGATGGCCTTCACCTATCTGGTTCTCTCCGCGCCGGAAGCGGACAATTACGACGGGAAGTGGGACAATCCGGCGGAGGTGCGCAAATGGCGCCGCACGATTTTACCGCGCATCGCGACCGCGGTTGCGAAACAAAAGGACAGTTACAATTCCAATGATTGGCGTCCGCGTTATCTCGCCATGCTGGTGCACGCGGCCAGCGCCAGTGGAAATCACGCCCAGGCGTTGCAGTTGGCACAAATCTCACCGGACCAATTGAAGCAAAGTGACGATTTGATGTTCGCACGCGCAATCGCTTTGCAGCGCGCGAACAAAACGCGCGAGGCGATCGAAGCTTTTCAGACGTTCCTGACTGCGTTCCCGAAATCGCGGATGACTCCAGGGGTGAAAGTCAGACTTGCGATGGCATTGGAAGACAATCACCAGGCCGGCGAAGCCATCGCCACGTTGCGCGATTTGTTGGCGAAAGCTTCTCAAAAAGAAACGACGCCAACAAAGAACGAAAAAGAGGACGCTGACGAAGAGGATGAGTCCAATTCGAAAGACGAAGAAAAAAATGGCGATGAGAATGCTTCCGAGTCGAATCACAACGAAGAAAACAACAAGGATACTGGCTCCGAATCTGGGGAAGGCCGCGCAACCGGATTCGGACCTCTCTACAGTGGTTCGCTATCGGCGCGTTACATGCCGGACAGCAATGGATACCCAACCGGCGAAGTGGAATGGAACGCAATCGATAGCGCGGTTTATGACAACATTTCGGGCGCCGATGGAGACCAGATCAATCAATTCATCGACACGTTGCTAAATTTCGCGCCGCTGCCTGAACTACTTTCCGTACCGGACGACAAGAACCTGGACGCCGACGGTAAGAAAAAAGCACGGGCGATTCTGGCCGAGCGTTATTTGGCCACCGAAAATTTTACCGAAGCGAAAAAGTACCTGGTTGATGAGAAATATCAGAATCTGATCACCCGGTTGGAGCAACTGACGGCGGACAACAGTGGGACGGCGCAAGAAAAAGCCGAGCGAATGGTAAAACTCGGCGATACCTGGGCCGAAGCACGCGGTCTATTGTTGCGAGCTCCGCTCGACAGCGATACCCATGCCGGCTCGTCATTCCCCGGGCTGCTGCGACGTGATAACGGTCACACCCTGGGCCAGCCGAATGTGGAAGATCAGCTGGACGATCGCGATGAGCTTCACCACGCTACCCGCTGGTGGCTGCGCGGAGCCCGTCTTGTTCCCGGAACTCCGCTTGCAACGAAAGCGCGATTGAAAATTTTGGAAGCCTTGCCGCAAGTGGCGCGGGTCTCTTTGTACAGCGAACAGCGCGCGCGCGAAATCAAACTCGAAGCCGTTTCGCGGGAAATTTACGACAAACTGCGCGCCGAATCGCCGAATTCGCCGGAAGCGCAGCGCTTCGCCGCTTACTGGAGCGTGCCACCGGTTGCCAAACAGGATGAGGAGACCACTACAGTCGAGGGCCCGGACAGGACCCCTTCCGCCGCCTGCGAAGATGATGCCGCACCTTTGGGTTACCCATTCTCAGACAACCATGCTTTCGACGCCTTGACTCGTGGAAATTTGCCGACTGAACAAGAAACCTATCGCGCCTGGGGCGACATCGAGAAGCGAGTGAAGGCTTTGCGCGGTAACCCAAACGCCGCTGAAGTCAAAGATCTTGCCCAGTTGGTTCACAAGAGCATCGCGAAGGACGAAGATGTCGCCACCGCCAATTGTCTGGACGATCTGGTGCAATTTCTCTCCGAAACCAACCCACCGTCCGAGGCGGCGCGCGTCGCTTATGTCAATCTTCGCCTCGACCTTTTGCATCGCACGCATTGGCCGGACACGCCGGTCGATCCCGGAATTTCCGGCACGGACAGCGATGATGCAGTCGAAGCAGAAATTGACGCGGCCGGCAAAAATCCGGAGCTCAATTCCTTTCACGATTATCTCGATTTGTGCCGCATCGGGCTGGTCGCGGCCAAACGGATCGATGTAACATCAAGTGTTCCCAGCGCCAAAGAACCGGAGGGCACCACCTATCATTCGCGCGATTTTCCGAAGCTCGAGAAAATGACCCGCGAATTTCTTGCGAAATACCCGCACAGTCATAAACGCGAGGCGGCCATGTTTGTTTTAGCGCGCGCAGTTTATTCGCTTTCCTGTCCTCGCATTCTCTGCGTCGAGTCGGGCGAGTTCGAGGACGTGGTTCAAAAAACCTTCCGCAAGGAACCTTTCGATGCCAAGCGGGTGACGCAAGTCTTCGACGATTACGATCGTGAATTTCCAAATGGGCGCTACGCCGCCGACATCCGCGACATGCGCGCCGCCATCTTTTGGCGGACCGGACAATGGGACAAGGCGCTCGACGTTACGATGGCGCAAATTTCAGATAAGACGAAACTCGATTTGGTAGGCAGCGCCGAAACGCGCCTGGCCAACATTTTTGCCGAACTAGCCAACGTAGAACATCGCCCGCAGTTGCTCGACGCCATTCGCGCCCGGTCCGGTTCTATTCCCTACCTCGCGGCATATCTCAGCGCCGCCACCAACGATCGAACCCATCCGCTGCGATACCTCCAGCGCTATTTGAGCGACCAACTCCATTTCAAAATCCCCCCGCCCCCAACTGACAAATCCGTCGCCGCGAATTAAAAACGTCTGACGCGCAACCGAATCGCGTTCTCTACGCGCTGGCCGACCCATTCCACGCGTACGCGCGCACGTAGTACGTCAGCTATCGTTCGCCGGCACAGCGCCATATCAGTTCAATTATGTTGAAGGATTTTGAAAACTGTGTTATGACCCAACGTAGTGATTGGTTATGACTTTGAATCTTTACCTATTAAGAGCATCTAACATCTACTTCGATTCACCGCCAAATGCATGTATGGTAAGCTTTGCCGTGGTGCCATCTGGTTGCCAAACGATGAACAATTTTCGCGGAGCAATGCGAAACGGCGTGCGTGACGATCCAAACTTGGGCAGCCTATGAAGAGGCCGGACTTTTATTTCGCGGACCATCCACTGGGCAGCAAGGAGTGGTTGATTGGCACGAAACAATTGGCCGATTACTTCAAGGTAACTACCAGAACGATTGCCAACTGGCGGGCTTCAGGTCGGGTTCCCTTTTGGCGAATCAATCCGCGGGTGATTCGTTACGCGCTCAGTGACGTCGAAGCGGCGCTTGGAAGAAAACCGCCTAGCGAATGAAGCAAGAGAAGGAACAAATATGGAAACACAAAAACACGGACTAAAGCCTTTCGTCAAAGGCGATCCGCGGATTAACCGCAAAGGGCGACCACGTAGCTTTGATGAATTGCGGAAACTAGGCCAGGCGATTGCGGCGGAGACGGTCACGACAAATCGGGGCGCGAGGATAACGCTTGCCGAAGCGATTCTACGGAGCTGGGCGGAAAGCAAGGAACCGATACTTCAAAAAGCTTTCATGGAATATGCGTTCGGCAAAGTGCCGGACAAATTGGAAACCAATCCCTTGGAAGGCAGGAAGACTTTGATTCTGCATTATGGGCATGAGTCTAAGCGACTGGAGAACGGGAGCGATTGACCTAACACCCTGTTATCGGCAGCAACCGGCTAAGACCGCTCTGTAGAATCGGTTGGCCGAGGAAGAATCGGAAAAGCCGAAATAGATACCGTCGATCGTAAACTGCGCGTTCCGCAGTCCCTCATGCGGAATCAAGAGACGGATCTCCTGCTCGACCCTTGGCCACCGAGCAAATTCCCTTGCTTTCTCGCCCTTGAAAGAGACCGACACCAGTCCAAACCCGTTAGAGTAAACAGTTCCGATGTCAGAGGCTCGAATCACGAGTTCATGTTGAGCAGCCGTAGCCGCGTTAAGAGCCACAGACACCACCACAAGTAGGATGAGGGTGCGCTGCATCTGTCCGACGGATTAGTGATAATTAACAAAATGTTCCCACCAAGTCACGATTAGTTTTCGGCGTAAGCGGAGAGCTATTTCGCAGCCAGTAAACTTGCCACGACGTCCCGCGCTGGCTTATCTCGATCTCGTTAGACCGAAAGCGCCTTGCGCCGGTTAAGGCCGCCAAAGCGAGAAAGAGCAGGCCTTTAATGACTAGCCACACCAGTTTGCTTTACCAAATCGCGGTCGCATATTCTAATTGAGCCTAAGCACAAGTGTTAGGTTGAAACCCCATTCAACATGAAGCGTTATATCGGTATTTTTCCGTTATTTCTCAGCCTCGCGCTGATGATCGGATGCGCGAGTAATAATCAGATGGCTAATTCAGACACGACCAAAGCTTCTGCCGCCTCGGCCCAATCCGAAACGGTTTTACGCAGGGACAACCAAATGACTGTTGATGCAGCCAACGCGGCGGCGATGCAAAGAGGGACGCGGCCATAATGATTACCCCATGGAACAAACAAGAGCGATAACAACACTGCGATTCCAATTGCTAGAAGTGTGCGTCTCATGGTGTTCGGCTCACGTTAAATGAGTCTCAGTCCGTTCGGATGCTCAACAGCTCGCCTATCCTGTCGTAATGAACAAGACGCTCGTCCTGCATTTCGCGGATGAGCGGGAGCGACTGGAAAACGGGAGTGGTTCACGACAAATTGACGTATAATTCTCGTTAGGCGGACACGAGGAACGGCAATGACACATAAAGAAGCGCGGGCTTTTGCGGAGCAATGGGCATCGGACTGGGACAAGCTCGCGGTAGAGCGTGTCCTTGAGCACTTCGATGATCGCGTGGCTTTCACGAGTCCGACAGCGGCCGCCGTTGTTGGCCTGCCAACGGTGAGCGGAAAGCAGGCATTGCGTGACTACTGGAACAAGGCCTTAGCACGCGTGGGGTCACTGCGGTTCATCGTTGATCGCGTCGTGTGGGACGAGGCCAGCGGAGAGTTGGCTATCATCTACATTGCCGACATCGGCGGTCGAAAGCGGCGCGTCTCAGAGAACCTGACGTTTGGTGCTGATGGCCGCGTTGTAAGCGCCGAGGTGTTCCACCGTGTGGATGCTTAGCGCTGGCGTTGGCCCTGCACGCAGCCAAGACACCTGCAACCGGCGCAATCCCCGACCCCACGCGCATCCGCTACGGCCCGAACTTGAGCGCCTTCTCGAGAACTCGCGCTTTCATTCCCCGGCGAACACTTCAACCAACGCCGCGCCTTGGGCTACTTCGCGACATAATGGCAGCCGGCTGCGACAGCGAGGCACCGCAATCTTTCCGGCACTCGGGCCGATTAACTTTCAGGCCGAGAACGGTCTAAGGGCGTCTCGTCCAGATTCAATTTCCGATATGAGATCTTTGAGGAACGCTTTTTGCGCGTCGTTCATTGGGTTGGTGTTTGTCCACGTCTGATAGGCTTGTTGCACGGTATCAACGGTAATGATGGCGAGCGAAACTTCCTTCCACGTATCTCCGGAGAGTTCACGAGCGAGAATTGACCGACAGATATCCCAACTGGGAATGGAAGTGGACTTCGGGTTCGGCCACAACTTGCCAGCTTCGACCGCGGCGTTCAAGGTGGCTGCGACATTAGCAAGGTCGACTTGCACTAGGCGAGCGGCTTGTCTTAACGCAGCGGTATGTTCGCATTCTTCACGTAGCCGTTCTCGTTCGATCCGCTTTGATTCAATAAAGTAGGGAGAAAGAAAAGTGATCAATCCGCCGATGACTGCACCAGCCAAGCCGAATATGGGAGTTAAGAATAAAGGGTTGAGATACCACGGCGAGGGCGAGTTCATTGCCACACCGTATGGTGGCGAAGGCGGAAGAGTAAAGTCAGCGCCAAGGCTAACAGTGGCAAAGGTTTTAAAGACCGCCGGAAGTTCTATCGAGGGTTCAACCAACGCCGCGCGGGGCATCGCTTTTGGCTGAAGAACGCTCATTTTCTATTTTGTCGGCGTCTGAAAAGACTTCAGAGGTAAAAGCGCGTCAGTGCATTTGACGACGCGTGAGTCAATTCGTTAGGCTAACGTCCCGAACTAAACGGACACTTTCCTCCTCTCTACTCTATAGTATAATGCGCAGATTGCGCCACATTTGGGTCAGCAACGCGCCGGGGATATTGACGCGGCGCGCGCGACCTACCAAAATCGCGTTGTGGAGCTGGACGACAACGGCAGGATCCCGACGGTGCGCATGTTCTGGGATCTAAAGCCGAGTAATGGTTGGGAAAATCATCACGTCAACGCACCCTCGCCGAAAAAGACTTTTACTCCGAATCCGTAAATGAAAAAGAAGGCGGCGAATAACTTGAGACTCTTTTTGTTGTTTGCTTGCGTTGTCGCCGGCGGCGTTGTTGCCGCGCAAAATCAGCCTGCGCCTTCCAGCACACCGACTGCGTCCGACGAAACGGTACCGCGCGAGTTTCTCGGATTTACCGATAGCCATACGTTTCGCGGCGTCATCGATGATCCCGATGGCTATGTCAATTTGCGAGCAAAACCGAATGCCGGGTCGCCGATCATTGCCAAAGTGAAAAAAGGCGAGCGATTCACATTTCAACGCCACGAATACGATCCATGGTGCAAAGTAAAACTCGACTCCGGAAAGACCGGTTGGATGGATGCGCAACGCATTCTGCTATCTTTCACAAAAGATGATTTGCCCGGAAAACCGGAAGAGGGAGACGAAATCGACCAGCAAGCGCGGCATCACGGCATTGATTATTATGAAGTGACTCAGGGCGCAGTGCGGGGCGATGTCGAAGCGCGAAAGAAATTTTTCCAGGTCAGCGATTTTGCCGATGGCGCCGGCGGCGACGAACACGCCGGCGTCCTCGGTGTCGCCCTCCATTTGATCGGCGATGATGCGCTGGCCGCGTTCTTGCGAAGCCAGCCTGTTTCGTTCCAAGTCGGCGTCAGGAATTCCATCGAAGATGAGGTGACGTGGCCTTTTCACAGCACCGGATATCTGCAGCACCATTTTCCGAAGACGTCGAAATTGTTCTTTCGCCGTCAAATCACGGATTGGCCATCACCGGACGGCAAGTATGCGTTTCACAAAGTGTTTTCGGACCGATACACCGACGAAGATTCCACAGTTACGCGATCCGAGCTGATTGACAAAGCGAGCGGGAAGCGCGTTCTCGATCTGACCAAGGAAGATCACGGCGCCGGGCGGTTTCGCGAAGGCGACGTCGAGTGGGCGCCAGACTCGAAAGGTTTCTTGTTTACAATAATTGGGACTCACGGCGAGCCGGACATAAAACTGTATTTTTGGTCAGGCAAATCGTTTAGCAAAATCGATTTACCCCGGGATCTTGAACTACCGGCTGAACAAGATGCAGAGATCGCAGACGCAGCTTATCTCGCCTCGAGCTGGCCAACGGTCCACTGGACTAAGCCAAACATCCTCGTTAGCGAGATCACCTCTACTTACACGAAAACCGGTGCGCCCCCCGATGCGATCAAGTATTTCGAGCGAAAATACGAAACCACAATAACGATTGCGCCGGACGGCAAAGTCACTAGCGAAAAGAAAAGGATAACAACGCCGCCGTAATCGCAGCCATTTTCTCTAGCCAAAGCTGTGCGCCAAATTTAGGCGCCGCAGCCGACGCCGAGCAGCACTCGCTGAGGTTTTCTTGCAAAAGCCTTTCGTCAAAGGCGATCCGCGGATTAACCGCAAAGGGCGACCACGTAGCTTTGATGAACTGCGGAAACTGGGTCAAGCGATTGCGGCGGAGACGGTCACGACATATCGGGGCGCGAGGATAACGCTTGCCGAAGCGATTCTACGGAGCTGGGCGGAATCGAAGGAACCGATCCTGCAACGCGCCTTTATGGAATACGCCTTTGGGAAAGTGCCGGACAAATTAGAGACGAGTCCGTTGGAAGACAGAAAGACGTTGATCCTCTATTACGGTCATGAACGCGAGTTGAAGCGACTGGAAAACGGGCCCGATACGTCAAGTTGACGTATAATTCTCGTTAGGCCCCATGCTCGATTAGCTGTTTTCTGACGAAAGAAATGAGATTGCTCGGGATCGCGCTGCTGTTCAGCTTGCAACTACATGCGCTGGCTCAAACTTCAGCCGAGCCAGTGCGGAGCATGGAGGTCGTGCTTCTCGGAACCGGTTATCCTCGCCCTTTCCCGGATCGAGCCGGACCTTCCACCGCGGTAATCGTCAACGGCACCTATTTCGTCGTCGACGCAGGTCGCGCTGTTGTTCTGCGGCTAAGCGCGCTTCGACAGCCATTGCCCGAAATCGCGGCAGTGTTACTTACGCATTTGCATTCCGATCACACGGGCGGTCTGCCAGATCTGTTCGCTACAAGCTGGGTGATGGGACGCAAATATCCGCTTCAACTTTACGGACCACGCGGAACGCAAGAAATGGTCGATGGCCTGTTAAAATTTTATGCGGATGACATTCACATTCGACGCGATCTAGTCGAAAATCTCGCGCCAGATGGTGCCAAGATCGATGTGCACATCGTGGAAGAAGGCACTGTTTACAAAGACTCTGACGTCACAATCACTGGGTTTAAGGTCGATCATCGGCCGGTTGAGCCGGCGTTCGGTTATAAATTCGAAGCCGGTGGGAAGATTGTGGTGATTTCTGGCGATACTGCGCCAAACGATAACCTAGTGAAGTTCGCGCATGGCGCCGACATCTTGATCCACGAAGTCTTTATGCCTGGCTACTTCACGAATGTGCGTTCTGCCGATCAGGGCCGCCGCGACACGTTTGAAGTTGCGCAGCGGCTAAGTCGTTACCACACGGACGCAGAACAGGTCGGTAAAATCGCCGCTGCTGCAGAGGTGAAGAAGCTCGTCCTGACGCACATCATTCCGCCCAAAGACGGGGAGAAAATGCGTGAGCTCGCTGCTAGAAATTTCAAAGGGGAAATCATTGTTGGCAGCGACTTATTGCATTTGGCGCCATCACGATAGGCATGACTAACGCAGAGCCTAACCAAACGATGAAGCCAACGCCCCCCGTTGGCGAAATAATTTCCGTGAGGTTGCCACGACACCCTTGCCGTGGCTTATCTCTTTCTCGTTAGGTCTATGCGCTTGGTTATCCTCGGATTCCCGATCATCGCTTCCAGCTCAGCGTTCGCACATGGAATGAACATGTATCTGCGAACGGTGACGATCGTGGCTGCATGGATCGCCGGGTGGGCGTGGTTCTTTGTCGCAGGTATTGGCGGATTGGCTCTTCTCGTACAACAAGGACCTTTGCCAATAACGAACGGCTGGTTTGCAATGTTTTCAGGCATCGCAGCATGCCCTCTCCTCGCATGGCTACTGAAAAGATACAGCGGTGTCGGTGTTTCAGCGCACGTGCAGTTTCTTGCTGCACTGCTCATTTTGATTGCAGGGCGCATCTCGGTCGTGTTCGTGCTACACCGGCCTTTTTTGCCCCAATGATCCCGCGACTTGTCGTTTCCGGCCGTGGCGATACATCATCAGAAAAGTGCACGGTTGTGTGGCACGTTCCCCGGTGAAAAGGCCTAACCAATCGATGAAGCCAACGGCCCCCGATCAAAATGATCGCGAGCGCATTTGCCACCGACCCCGCCCGTGGCTTATCTCTTTCTCGTTAGGCTAACCGAAGCGACAATAGCCAATCTGCGACAGCAGAATCGGACCGGCGATGCGGCTCATGCGGTCTGACGTCGCAATCGGCTTGCAAAGAACCCGCCCAAGTTCTTTGATCACCAAACTGAATACCAATGTCTATGAAACAGTTTTTCCTAATCTTACCAGCATTCCTTTTTGCGAGTTTGGCCTACGCCCAGAGCAGCACGAACTCCAAAACCACCAGCAGTCCGGCAGCGGGCGAG
>DATLJP010000061.1:0-40754 GCA_035538875.1 Chthoniobacterales bacterium
ACCGACAATTGCGGCAAGCTTTGCATCGGGTTGCACTGGTCGCATGAAAGCGGCGTTTGGCTGACGTTTAGATCGGGTTTTTGGCATGGTCTTTGATTAATGTTTTAGCGCCACCACCGCAACCAAATTCGCACAATCTCAATCAGACAGTCGGCGCCCGCATGTTTGTTTTCGTAGTCAATCCATTCGTCTTGCGTGAGGGCACATCCGTGCGCTGACGATAGGCGAGCAAAAATGCCGCCCGTCAAGCACAAAAGGTCGGAAGGCGATCATCAAATGGAGCAACGAGATGCGCTGCCTTCGGCGCGTCCTCGATTCGAGTGGGCTCGGGTCTTCCGCTGAATCTGGAAATCGCGCTAAGCGGCGCCTCAGCGAAGGTTACGTTCTGGAAAGATCGCGTCCGAATCCTTGACGACGGTGCTAGGTTGACCCGTCGCAGAATTCTATGAGAACGCTTTTGCTTTCAGACAATCCATCACCGAGCGATGGTAATCGAGGGGTAACAGATAATTCACCCGCCTTGTTGTCGGACGAAGAGTTACTCGACTCGTATTCAAGAACAATCACCGCCGTGGTCAGTCGCGTTGCGCCGAGCGTGGTGAATATTCGGGTGACGACGACGAAAGGCCGCGCTGGCGGCGGCTCGGGATTCATCATCGCACGGGACGGTTTTATTATAACGAACAACCATGTCGTGCAGTCCGCGACTGAATTGGAGGTGACGCTGCACGATGGTGCCGCTTACCCCGCGAAACTTGTCGGCACCGATCCCGACACCGATCTAGCAGTGATTCGAATCGATGCGCCCGATTTGCAGCACGCCCGGTTCGCAAATTCCGCGACCATTCGCGTCGGCCAAATTGCAGTCGCTCTTGGTTCCCCTTATGGCTTCCGTCAAAGCGTCACCGCTGGAATCGTGAGCGCTCTCGGTCGCACAATGCGCTCAGAGTCGGGCCGTTTGATGGACGACGTCATTCAAACCGACGCGGCGCTTAACCCGGGGAATTCAGGCGGACCGCTGTTGGACAGCGCGGGTGAAGTCATCGGGGTGAACACTGCGGTGATTTTGCCTGCCCAGGGAATTTGTTTCGCGATTGCTAGCAATACTGCGCACTTCGTCGCGGGTTGGTTGATCCGCGATGGGCGAATTCGGCGAAGCTCGATCGGTTTCGCCGGTCAAAATGTGCCGCTGCATCCGCGCCTAATTCGTTTCCACAACCTGCCGGTTAAGAGCGGCGTACAGGTAACGGAAATCAGCCGCGGCAGTCCCGCTGAGATTGGTGGACTAAAAGAAGGCGACATCGTGGTTGGCTTCAAAGGTCAACCAATCGCCACGATCGACGATCTGCACAAACGACTCGTCGCCTCCGAGATCAGCATCGCATCACCGATCATGATCCTTCGCGGCAAAGAGAGACTTTTTCTCATCGTAACGCCTCGTGAGCTGAAAAACTGATCAAAAGCAAGTGGGTGACGCCAATCACTTCCGCGAGTGCCCGAGAGTGATCAACGTAATCAGTGCGCTAGCGCCGGCCAAAACCGCGCCAATTGCTGTCACGGATCGAAATCCATCTCCAAACGATTCATCTACTGTGGCGCGAATCCGTTGCCGCGCTGCTGGATCCAAACTCTCCGGTACCGCAATGGCTGCTGCGGACTGTAGCAGCGATTAACTTTCTCGAGCGCGGCGGCTGCTTGGGCCAACAAACTGCGTCCTTAACTACCATCGCAGGAAAGTGTAGTTTGAAGAGACCGCTGAATGTTCAGCACGCGGCCGCGCGTAGAGCGTTCATCGCTGACGTAAGTCCGGCACTAGACCGTCACAATTTGACGACTTCCAGGTGACATTTACGAAGCATTCTGGTCACAGGGTCGTTGTATCGGATTCAACTGTCCGTTACTCAAACGTTACCAGCTTATGACATGACGTTTAGAGCGTTCGCCCATCGTTTAGCAGTGCACGCTGAAATGATTCAGCGCGCACCAAATCAACCTAAGTAAAATGAAAATAGTTGGCGAAGCACAGTCTATGAAAAAAATCGGGCGACATTCGGTGGCTGCGTTCGGAAAGAGCGGAGCCGCGTTCGCAACATTGCTAGCGTTTCAGTAACACACCGACCTCGAAACGCCTCTTAATTAATAATACGGAGCCATCGCAGCCGGGCTACATGCTGAACATCGGCAATCTGCTCGATAACGCGGGGATCAATTGGAAGTGGTATGCCGGTGGTTGAAATGCCGCGCTGCAGAACAACGTCAATGCGGCAAGCGATCCGAACATCATCTTTCAGTTCCATCATCAAGCCTTTGCCTACTACACAAAGTATGCGCCGTTTTTGACGGCTCCGATATCGAATTACACGAACGTGCCGCAGTTAAACCCGGCGACAACTGGACCAAACGCGCACTTGTAGGATGAGTCGCAGTTTTTCACTGACCTGCAGAACCTACCGTCCGACAAGTTTCCGGCAGTGGTGTTCGTTAAGCCGGCCGGCCGTGACAACGAACATTCCGGTTACACCGACGAAGTCAAAGGTCAGCAACGCGTGACCGACATCGTTCATGCAGTTCAGAACAGCAAAATTTGGAACGACACGGCGATCAGAGTCACTTATGACGAAAACGGTGGACGCTGGGACCATGTCGCTTCAAGGCATGCGTCGTTACATTTCCGCGACAAAACTGTAGCAGCGGTAAAAAGACTTTGGCGTCCTTTTCTTTTGACGGACAAACGCACCGGAAACGTAACGCAACTTTAACGCGATGGTCACACAAATGTCATCTTCGCGCGCAAGGCTTTCGATGAAGGCGCTCAGTTATCGTTTCAATGATTCAGCGAATTGCAGACACTGACTCATTCAAAAGTCGCACCCGGATGGTAGATCCTCCACGCCTCCAAAAATGCAGCACAATCGAAACAAAACGGTCCTGATTGTCGAAGACGAACAAGACGTGATCGATTTGTTAGCGATTCGTTTGTTGAAAGACACCAGTTACACAATCTCAACGGCAAACGATGGTGTTGCCGGATTGGAAAAAGCGCGTGCTGAGTTGCCTTGGATCATCATCCTGGATCTGATGCTTCCGAAAATGTCTGGCTTGGAGGTCTGTCGAATGCTCAAGAGCGATCGCCTCACAAGAGGAATTCCTATTATCATCCTTTCTGCAAAAGCCAGTGAAGCCGATCGGCTTATCGGCCTAGAAGTTGGTGCTGATGATTATGTAACCAAGCCGTTCAGTCCCCGTGAAGTTCTGTTGCGAATCAAGGTCATCGAACGACGACGTTCCGCTGAAATCGAAGATGAAAGGTTGGTCTGCGGCTTGATTACTCTTGATCCCATTCGACATCAGGTAGAGGTTGCGGGGATACCTATTCGTCTAACGACCGCTGAATTTAAGTTGCTGAGCCTGCTCATGAAAAAGCCGGGGCGCGTGCATTCGCGCGACATCTTGCTCACAGGTGCGTGGGGCTATGAAGCGCTCATCAATACGCGAACGGTCGACACCCATATTGGACGACTGCGCGATAAACTCGGCAAAGCGGCCAACTCGATTGAAACGGTTCGTGGCTTTGGCTACCGACTGGTGGGGGATTCCGACTCTTAAAGCCCGCGCACCCTTTTCCGAAATCTGACAATTCAGCGTCGGAATCTTGACGAGGCGTCACCAATCGGCCCCAGAATCGGATTGTTTCCTTTACGTATCCAGAGTCTCGCGATTTACTGGCGGGAAATGCGCACTTGCCCGGTTTGTAAAGCCAAAGTTGGTACTGTTCGTTACAAAAGCGGGACTCGCTTGGCCGATCATTCTGCTAAAGAGCATAAATTCGTTTTGTGCGCCGGATCTGGCCGCTCGGCGAGCTTGCATCGTAGGCGCACCAATAAATTACGGACTGGCTAACGACAGAATAGTTGCGTTAAGAAGGAATGCGCGATGGATATTTCCCTTCGCGACAAGAACCCCGGTGCGGCGACCTGCGTGCGTTCGAAGCTAAAGATCACGGCGATGCAGACTGGGACTGGCAATCCGCCCACTCGGTTAATCGCCAGTCCGCAAAACATCGGCACGTTGCGGCGACGACTCGGTATCGTTTTCTGTCGTGAGCGGACCGGCCCGCATCCAATCAATGGCTATCTAATCGACCACGCCGAAGGGTTGATACTCGTCGATACGGGCGACACCGCGCGCAAATCAGACCGCGGCTACATGCCCAGGCTCAACCCTGGTTTTCGCAACATCGACATTAGGGTCGCACCGGAGGAGGAGATCGGGCAACAGTTGAACGCAATGGGCATTCGATCGGCCGACGTACGGCTCGTGGTCTTGACGCACTTGCATCACGATCACACCCGGGGGTCTCCTCTATTTTCCGCACAACCGAATCCTTGCTTCTGCGGAAGGCTTCAGACTTGCCAAGCGCAAGGGCAGCTTGGTAGGCGCGATTCCAGGCAAGTGGCCCGTTTGGTTTGATCCCGAACCGCTGGAGTTTCTCGGTCCCGCAGTTGGTCCGTTCGCGCGCTCTGCACCTCTGACCCAAGACGGCTCCATCTTCGCCGTCGAAACGCCTGGTCACATGACCGGTCATGTGTGCGTCGTCGTTCGCGGGGAGGACGTGACCTATGTCCTCGCCGGAGACCTGACTTACCGTCAGTACCTCATACTTGACGACGTCGTCGATGGGATGACCGAGAATCCGGCTGTGTCGCTTGCAAGTCGGCGGGCGATGAAACAATTCGCGCGGGATGAGCCGACGGTGCTGCTACCCGCTCACGATCCGGAGGCGGCCCAACGATTGGCTAATGGCCTGACCATGTATCCGCGCGGGCTCCGGGCTCCCGCTAGAGAGTGACGCCCGCTTTGTAGATACCGACAGAGTGGCAATCGTGAAGGACTCCGCTGCGGCCCGGCCGCATAGCCTGTTGGAACTCTTTGTCTTGACTGTGAGACCACCCGAGGAGGAAATATCGTTCCGCGGACTTCGTGATGGCTCCCCACCTTGCTTTCGGCCGTGATTGTTTTTCCCGCGAGTTCCATCATCGCGGAACATTTGTGCCAAAAAAACCGCCTTGCACAGAGGAGCGAGTAGTATTCACTTGCGGGGCCTCCCAGCAATCTTTTTAAATCGCTTTCACTCCGGGAGAGTGCTCCGAAGGACAATTGTCACGGAAATGTCACCGGCGTCTTCTGGAAAAGCTGCTACGTACAGTTCTGTGTACTCGCCGGCGCCAACCAAGGAGCCCACACTTTCCGTGGAGGTTGATTTGAAGGTACCAACCCGAGCCGAGTCGATCGATTTATATGAGCTGATTACTCATCGCTCGTCTGTGCAAGGCGGTGATTCACTCGAGAACCTTTGCCATGTGTTTGAAAGGAGCTCAGTCAACTTTATTGCCGTGCTTGAGGGAGAGCGCTTGCTTGGTATGTGTTCCCGCCAAGAAATCGTGGCACTGTTGGGCGGTCGCTACGGCTTTTCTCTTTGGGCCCGCAAACACATCGCGGAGCATTTGTGCCAAAAAGAGACGCGTATCGAGGCGACCACACCGATCGGCGACGTCTTGCACAAGGTGTTCGCGCGCGGAACTGAGAACTTTTACGACGACGTCTTACTCGTCGACGAGGAATCCGGATTCCTTGGCTTTATTACCACGGAGACACTCTTCCATGTCCAGAACAGGCTCCTGTTAACGAATATTCGCGACTTGGAAGAGAAAGATCGCGAGATTCAACAGAAAAACGACCAAATGGAAACAGATCTCCGCATGGCGATGGAATTGCAACAAGCATTGTTGCCTGTGGTGTATCCGTTTTTTCCGCACGACGCGACGGAGGAGACGACCGCGTTACGTTTCAGCCATCGCTACCTACCCGCGAGTTTGGTAGGTGGAGATTTCTTTCACATCGCACGTTTGTCAGACAACGCCGCCGGCATTTTTCTTTGCGATGTGATGGGGCATGGAGTGCGCGCGGCGCTGGTCACGGCGATGTTACGCGCCTTAATCGAAGCGCTCGGCAAAAAAGCAGCTGATCCGGGTATTTTGCTAACGCATCTAAATCACCAGTTTACCGGCATTCTCAAGCAAACCGACACGCTAGTTTTTGCGACAGCTCTATACTGTGTCATCGACATCGGGAATTGCGAAATGTGCCATGCCCGAGCCGGTCACCCACCACCGCTGCACGCGCGTCGAACTGCGGGCGACGTTCAACCGCTTGTCTCTTCCAAAGGCTCCGTTGGGCCAGCACTCGGTCTGATCAAAGATGCGCAGTACCATGCGAGCAGCACTCGGCTCGTTCCCGGCGATCTTCTCTTGCTCTTTACCGATGGGGTTGTCGAAGTTGAAAAGGAGTCCGGTGCCCAGTTCGGTATAGAGAGTTTGTGTCGCAGCGTTCGAGCGGCCCTCGACCAACCGACGCGCGTTCTACTAGATGCGATTGTAGATCAAGTGTGCTCGTTCGCAGGGGCGCGCACACTTGCCGACGATGTTTGCCTAGTGGCGGCCGAACTGCGAGGACGATGACGAGGAATGAGCTGAAAATTTTCCTCTTTCTTAACTTGGTTCGACCGCATGATCGTTACTGCTCGTTCCGAAGTCGCTTTCTTCCAGCCATTAGTCACAAGAACAGCGCAGTTCTTCGCACGGATTCAGAAATACTGAAACTGCAATCATCACTTCCCGGCAAGCGGATGCGTATAACATCAACCTCACATCGGCGCGAACAAATGTGATTGACTGGTGGCGCGTGAACGATGCGTTTAGTTCAGGGTCGGGCCCCACCAGCAGGCGGGACGCGGCGCATACCTGCGTCGGCTGAGGTTTGGCGGCGCGTTCGCTCGCGCGGCGTCGGGCGGATAGCACCAATAAAGGAGCTCGACCAGTATTTTGCGGTGCTCGCCAGCTATCAGTTGTCCGCTCCGTCACTTTTATCTTCGGCGTGGACTCCCGGACTCTTATCGCCGCGCTCGTGCTCCGCACCGGGCATCGCGGTCTCATGTTTTCTTTCCCGGCGTTGCGTTGCCGAGAGTTCCTCGACGCTGACGTTGCGTGAGCGAGGCAAGCACTCTGGATAGTAGCGACAAAGGAACTGAATCAGGCCCTCCCTTACTTCGCAGCGGAGATCGAACGTTTTGCCGGGGTCTGTGCCGCTCACCAGGGCACGTACTTCGATTGTGCTTTGTTTGGTATCGGTCACTTGGAGCCCGCAAACTTTACGGTCCCATTTCGGATTGCTTTCGACCAGACGTTTCAATTCCTTGCGCAGTTCACCCATCGGCACTTGATAATCGAGATAGAGAGTTACCGTGCCGAGCAGCTCTGTCGAAACGCGGCTCCAGTTCTGAAACGGTTTCTCGACGAAGTAGGTGATGGGCAATACCAAGCGACGCAGGTCCCACGTCCGCACCGTGACATATGTTAGCGTGATCTCTTCGATCTGGCCGAACTCGCCTTCGACGATCACGATGTCGTCGATGAGCAATGGTTGAGTGAGCGCGATTTGAATTCCCGCTAGTACGTTGCCGAGCGTTTTTTGCGCGGCAAAACCGATCACGATGCCAGCGATCCCGGCCGACGCGAGAATGCTGGTGCCGAACTGACGCACCGGGTCGAACAACATCAGAATCGAACCGGTGGCGATGATCACGACCCCGGTAACGATGATTTTGCGAATGACCGAGACTTGCGTGTAAATTTTTCGCGCGGAAAGATTATCCGGAACGTCCATTCGATACCGGCTCAAGAGCGCAGCCTGGACGGCGTTGACACCGCGAATGACCAGAAACGAGAACGCGGCGATGAGCAAAATGCCGAATCCTTTTTGCGTCACCCAGATCCAGTTCTCAGGCAATCGCAGGAGCGGCAGCAAAAGAATGACACCGAGCAATGGCACCGCCAGACGCGCAGTGTGACCGACGATCGGAATAATGACTTTGCCAACGAGGCTACCGGTCCGATCTGCCCACTGGTTCATTCGTTTTTCCGCGGCGCGAATGGTGCCCATTACGAGCCAGAGCAAGGCAATGATCCAGCCCGCGTAGAGAATCGCGGTGAGCAGGCGGACGTAGAAAATGCGAGTCGGCCGGCCAATGATTCCGGTCGCGATCGGCATCAGAGCAAACGCGCCGCCGCACATCCAAAGAAAAAACGCGAACGGTTTGCGCACCGCGGACGCGCTCAACTGAATCGCGGACTGATGTTTTCTCGATCGGATTTCGCCCGCACGTCGTCTCATGATCCAGACAAACGTGCCCGCGAAGATCGACAACAACGCGAGCGCGCCGACAGATCCGAGCAATCGCATCCAGGTGACCCGTTCAAACACCGGCTGCGGCAAAAACGCGCTGCCGGAATCTTTGGCGATCTCATCGAGCCATTTGCTGTAGGCGACGCCGGCGCGATAAATCTTCGAGCGGTCGGCCGCTGCTCGTTGCGCCGATAAGTCCGTTACCGACTGTGCGATCGTCGGGGCAGGGGATTCGGGCGCAGCAGGCAAAGGCGAAGGTAATGCCGCTGGCGTCGCACTCGGCTCAGCCGCGATCGAGGTGACGCTCGCGAGCGCGACTAACACGCACAAAATTCTGGTCATTGGCTACCATCGCATCGACATCCGAACAGGCAAAAATTGCCGAGAGCATTGCGGCGAAGCGTCTCGTTTTGCAGTCACATCCAGTAAATTTACGGCCGTATCACTTCATTTTCCGAACGCAACTGGGTTACGTGTTGGTGTTGCGCTGCACATCGGTAGTGCATCCGGTAGCCGACAGCGTGTTGTATTGGCCGCAAATGACTTTGACACAACTGCTCGTGTCGAGAAAATATGGCTTCAGACTGGAAGGCAAGAAGTAAACGACAAGGATGTTTTCGCTACAACTGATGAAAACATCGATATATCTGCTGATTCTTGCCTTGTTGCTCACTATTGCTTTCGCTCAGGCGCCGCCGCCGGCGGAGCTCAAGGATCCATTCCTCGATAACTTTGTCGGCGATTGGAAGGTCGAACGCAAAATGGGCAATGGCCGCATCGTCGAAAGCACGGTGCGTGGTGAATGGGCGTTGAAGCATCATTTCATTAAACTGCACTACGGTGCTGGTGAGAAATCGCTCGATTACGAAGCGCTAGTCTTCATCAGCTTTGTTGCTGCGGACAAGACCTACGTTTGTCATTGGCTAGATGTTTATGGTGCGGGTTATGACGCGCCGGGACGCGGCAAACTCGACGACAAGTTGCTTGCTATCGAACTTCGTTGGGAATCGAGGGATGGCGCACTGACGAACAAGTTTACGTTCGACTCGCAGGCAAAGACGTGGACATCGCTGATTCGTCAGGTGGAAAAAGGCGAGTGGAAAACGTTCGCCGAGGAAAAGTGGACAAAGAAATGAAATCGTGCCGAGACAACGGATCTAACCAATCGATAAAGCCAACGGCCCGATTGCGAAACAAGTTCAGCGTGTTAGCCCCCGACCTCCCCCGTGGCTTATCTCTGTTTCCTTAGGTGACTGCTCTGCATACCGTGAAGATGGACATGAACCAAACCAAGAGGCAGGCAAGACTGGCAGGACTGCTATATTTTTTGGCCAGCGTCCCGGCACCTTTTGGACTTATCTATGTCCCGAACAAGTTGATTGTGCTTAACGATCCGACGGCGACCGCCAATCACATTCGTGCTTCTGAGTCGCTTCTCCGCTTCGGCATCGGATGCGAACTGTTGGGCTCCATCATTTTCATTTTTGTGGCTGTGGCGCTTTACCGCTTGTTTAAAGCGGTTAATGAGACACATGCCCTGGCGATGATGATCCTGATTTTAGTTTCCATTCCGATCTCGCTTCTGAGCGTGGTGAACGAAATTGTTGCCTCAATCGTCGTTAGCGGAGCCAATTTCTTGTCGGTCTTTGACACCCTTCAGCTGAACGTCTTGACATACATTCTCATGCGTTTGCACGGTCGGGCAATCGTGGTTGCCGAAATCTTCTGGGGCTTGTGGCTATTTCCGTTCGGGATTCTTGTCATTAGATCAGGTTTCATTCCACGTTTTCTGGGCTATTTGCTTTTTCTTGCCGGGTTGAGCTATCTCGCCACCAGCGTGACTTTTTTACTTTTGCCAGCTTATGGCGATGTCGTTGATAAGTTCGCGTCGCCGCTCACGGTTTGCGAGTTACCGATTATTGTTTGGCTTTTGATCTGGGGTGCGAAGGATCAACGCGATCGAGGGCCTGTTTTGGCCACTGCATAGCATGGGGATCGGTCGTTGCGCTTCAGACACCTAACCAAACGATAAAGCCATAGCCCTGATCGCATGACGCCGGCCGCGTTGCCACGGCACGCTGCCGAGGCTTATCTCTTTCTCGTTAGGTCAAATCTTCGTCTTGGGAACAAACAACCAGACATAAATAATGTACACATTGGGAGCGGCAGAAAGAATCGTTGTAATCTTGATTGCTCTTTGTGCCACTAACCTCCTGGGCCGGTGACGTGTCATTGGATAACGAGCAGAGCCGCAGAGCGATCAATATACCACCGTCAACACTCACGCCGCGCGCGCGCTCCTTTTCTTCTCTGGAGCTTGCCTTAGGCGTCTTCATCGTTCTTGCGCACAACATCTTTCATATTTTGCCGAATGAAGTTCCTATCTTGTTCGTTCTTGGCTGGGTTTCGCTGCGACGGCGAAATGGTGGGTGGAAATACGCTGGATTGAGCCGACCACAGTCATGGTGGAAAACTGTGACATTGGCTGTCGTTACGGCGGCGATCCTGCTATTGGGCAGCGAACTAGTTGTGGAACCGCTCGCCCAGCACCTCTGGCCAGGACCGGAGCATGTGTCCAATGTCATCGAATCGGGAGCATCGGGCTGGAGGCGAACGCTAATCGCTCTCCTAATTGTTTGGACGTTCGCGTCGTTCGGTGAAGAGTTATCCTACCGCGGCTATTTACTCATGCGCGCGGCCGACGTGTTGGGACGCTCGAACTTCGCCTACTGGGCGGCCATGGTCCTTGTTTCACTGCTCTTCGGGTTTGGTCATTACTATAAAGGTCCATCGGGCGTGCTCGACAGCACGTATTCTGGCCTGGTGCTTGGGACCGCCTATCTGCTATCTGGACGAAATCTTTGGGCTCCGATCTTAGCACACGGAATTGCCGACACCGTTGCAGTGTTTGTCGTCTTTATGGGCTGGGCGCATTAGAATGATGACGAACTCCGCGAGAACAGGCTAACCATGCCCTCCAGCCAACCACTGACCGGATGGAAAATCTCCACATGACAGGTTCAACAACTAAATCCACAGCAACGCTCGCTTTCGTCAGCGGTGGCTAAGCTTGGTCTCGTTAGGCCCATGGAACAGCGGATCAATCCGCACGGTGCCCGTGAACCAGTCCGCCGGTCCCTTAGCCGACGGTTGTGAACCAACTCTTTTAATTTCCATTCGTCAATCTGATCGCATGCGGGCCATTCGTGGCTCGTCACTTTTCTTTTCCGTTTTCCGCTTTCAGCTTTTTGCGAGGCGAATGCCCCTGAGTCTGGCCGTAGCAAAGACGATCACGAGCGGCCCACGGCCGTTGTCGAGTGCCGGCCGACCTATTTTTCCGTCATGGGATCGACAATAGGTCGCAAAGGGAATTCCTCCCTCGCTCCAACTGAAAAATCGACAATCCAACGCTTGTCGCCGCTTTCCAATCGCGCTCCGGATCGTCGCCGACGTGAAGAATCTCGTTCGGCTTGAGATGGATCACGTTCAAGGCGCGCCGAAAAATTTCTGGATCGGGTTTGTCCGCGCCGAGCTCGCTCGAAACAAAAACGTGTGGAAAAAACTTGGAGACCCCGAGCTGCTCCAGAATGATGCGGAGGCGTCCGTCAAAATTTGAAATGACGGCGAGTTGAAACCGCGGATGCAGATTTTCAAGGACTTCGACGACTTCGGGATAAAGCTCCCACACGTTGGCCTCGGCGAAGTGCTCGTAAACGATTTCAAAAAAATTGTCGCGATCGAACTCCTTGAGCGAAGGCGCGACTTCGTTCAGCACAAGGTCGACGAGTTGGCGCCACCAATCTTTGTCGTCATTTTCGCGCGGGCCGTCGGCTGGTCCGCGCGGACGCATTGCGTCCCAGGCGTTGTTAAATGCGCGATCAAGCTCTCGAGAGTCCCATTTTAATCCGAGTTGGGCACCGACCAGCGCGTAATGATAGCCGACGCCACGCGGCAGATAGAAAAGTGTGCCGGCGGCGTCGAAAAAGATGGCTTTTAGCTGCGGCTCGATTTTGTTTCTAGTCACAATGAACGGCGTTAATCGATGGAAAGTCGTTTTCCTGGTGGTTGCAACTTTTGTTGTAGGCGCGGTAACTGGTGCGTTTTTCATTATGGGCTCGGCGAAAGATGAGCTTCGCCGGAGTCGCGACCCGCAGCGATGGTTTTCGAATGCGCCGCAGCGTTGGGTTTCGCAAATGAAATTAACGCCGGAGCAGGAACAAAAGATCCGCCCCATTTTGCAACAGATCGACGGCGAGCTCACGAATCAGCGCGCGGTTAACCTGCGCGAGACGGAAGGAATTCTTCAACGCGGTGAAGAGCGCATCGGGCCAATCCTGAAACCAGAACAGCGCGAGGAGCTGCGCAAGACGTTCGAGCTGCGTCGGCAACGCCTGCGTGATTGGCTGGGCGTCAACGATCAGGAAAAGAAAGCGGAGTGATCCTTTTCGGAGCGCGTTGGACAATTTCGTTCCGTCATCCGATTAATTTGGATGCTACCGGTCGAGTATAACGATCCGATCAACGCGAAGATCCTCGCGATTTCGGAGGACAAAATCGAAGGCTTTGTACGTGAACCGTTCGAGGAAATTGCGCGTCGCTCCGGTGTTGACGTCGACGGTGTAATGTCGCGGATCGCGGCGATGTTGCGCGCGGGAACCATTCGACGCGTTCGGCAAACGCTTCTCGCGACAAACCTTGCCCATGGCGCGCTGGTCGCGTGGAAGGTTCCGGAGGCAAAAATCGACAGCGCGTTCGATTGGATGTTTCAACGCGACCCGTTTTCGGGTCATGTCGTCGTGCGCTCAACCGACACCGTGACCGCCGGCTCGGAATACAGACTTTGGACCACACTGAAAGTGCCGCACGGTTTTTCGTTGGAGAAACATTGCGAGTTGCTCACGAAAAAGGTCAACGCCGAGAAATTCCGGATCATGCCGGCAAAAGGGATTTTCGCGCTTGGGGTCGGGCACGTTCGCCGAAAGACGATCGAACCCGGCGAAAAAGCGGACGCGCCGGCCAAGATGATTCGCGTGGAAGTTGTCGAACTAAGTGAGCACGAATGGAACATCTTGCTCACGCTGAAGCGCGAACTCGCGGCGGACGAAATTCGTCCTACCCCATGGGCGTCGCGCGCGAGCAAAGCGGGTGTGAATTTGGATGAGTTTTATCGCGTAGCGGAAGATTTGAGCGGGCGCAAAATCATCGGGCGCTTTTCAACGTTCCTTGAACACGTCAAACCGTCACAAACAGGCGTTCGCGTTACGCGATTCAACGCGCTGTTTCATTGGGCAGTGCCCCCGGGCCGTGAGATTGAAGCCGGCGGTCAGGTTGGACGGCATCAAATCCTAACGCACTGTTACTGGCGCGAAGCTGGCACGGAATTTAGAAACGTAAACGTCATGGCCGTGGCGCACGGCGCCGATAAACGCCGATTGCTCGATCACAAGGTGGCGATCGATCGACATCTTGAGGCGTGTGGCATTCCAGTTTCCTACACGAATGTTTTCTGGGGCGGACGAAGCGAGATCAAACCCTCCGAGATTTCGCCGAGGGTTTACCGTGAATGGTTCGCGCAAGCGGCATGAGCTTGCAGGTTCTGCTAATTTGAAAGCGCTCATCGAGAGGTTGCGCAGCGGCCACGATCTCAACAGCGGCGATGTCGAATCGGCCGTTGCGCAGTTACTCTCCGATCAGGTCACTGACGAACTGAAAGCCGAGTTTCTGACCGTTTTACACAGGAAAGGTGAAACTTTGGAAGAAATTGTCGCGTTCGTGAAGCAACTGATGAAGCGCGCGGTCGATCCGATGATTGATCCGGCGCAATTGCCTGGACCGATGGTCGACATCTGCGGAACGGGCGGCGACGGATTCGATTTCTTCAACGTTTCAACCACCGCGATGTTCGTCGTCGCAGCCGGCGGAGCGGTCGTGGTGAAGCATGGCAATCGCCGCGTGACATCGAGTTGCGGAAGCGCGGACGTTCTGGAACACCTCGGGGTCGAGATTGATCTTACGCCAAAGCAATTGAACGAAAGCCTGAAACGTCACGGACTCGGTTTTCTGTTTGCGCGAAGTTATCATCCGGCGTTTCGAGCGCTGGCGGAGATGCGACAGCGCCTGGCCCGAAAAAATCAGCGCACGATTTTCAACATCCTCGGGCCGCTTCTGAATCCGGCACGACCATCGCGACAGTTGATCGGTGTTTTCGATCCACGTTTCACCGGAATTTTCGCGGAGGCGTTGCGGGAATTCGGACGCGAACATGTCTGGGTCGTACATGGTCTTGGCGATGACGGCGCTGGCATGGACGACATTTCGATCAGCGGCGCAACCACAATCGCTGAGCTGAATGAGGGAAAAGTTAACTGCGCGATTCTCGATGTGAGTTGGCTCGGTATTCCGCGCGCTTCTGTGGGCGATTTGCAAGGGGGGAATGCGCCTCAGAACGCTGAGACGATCGATGGAATTCTTTCGGGAAAGATTGCTGGCGCGAAGCGCGACATGACGGTTGCGAACGCAGCCGGCGGATTCGTGGTTGCCGGCTTGGCCAAAGACCTGAAAGAGGGAATCGAGTTGGCACAGGAAGAACTCGACAGCGGGCGGGCGTTTGAAAAATTGCGCGGGCTGCAAAATTACCGCCCGAAAGAGCCGGCGTAAGTTCGATTGAGATTCTTTAGAAGCTCGACTGCGAGTTGGTGGCGATCAACGTCGCGTTCCAACGCGATCGCCAAAGAAATCGCCCGGGGGCGCAGTTCAACCGAAAAATCCTCCGGCTGATGATTCACGTTTATGCCGATGCCGACAATGGCGATATGCGGCGCGTTTGGTTGTGCGCGCATTTCGACGAGAACGCCGGCGACTTTTTTCCCCGCAACCATCACGTCATTCGGCAATTTCAACGTCACGTGCAACGCGAACATCTTTGAAATTGTCTCAGCGACGGTCCGCGCGCTCCATTCCGCCAAGCGCGGCGCTTCTCCAATGTTGATGTTCGGTCGAAGCAAAATTGAAAACCAAAGTCCTTTGCCGGCAGCAGATTCCCACGGGTTACTCCGCTGGCCACGTCCGGCCGTCTGGCGCTCGGCAAACACGACCAAACCTTCCGGCGTCGATGCGGAACTGCGCTCTAAAACGGAATCGTTGGTCGACGTTGTTTCCTCGAGCGCAACAACTTCGCGTCCGACGATTGATGGGCCGAGTTCCGCGCGCAGTTTGTTGGCAGTAAGCGCGTCGAACGCAGTCATGAGGCGGTCGGCGTAAGTTCTAGAGAATAATCGATCGCGCGCGGCGAGTGGGTGAGCGCGCCGATAGAAATGTAATCGACGCCAGTCGCCGCAATTTGCCGGATGTTTTTCAACGTTACGCCACCGCTCGCCTCGAATTTCACTCTGCCTTTGCCGAGCGCGATTGCTTCGCGAATCTGCGCCGACGTCATGTTATCGAGCAGAATGATGTCGATTTCGTCGACCTCCAATAACACGTGGACCTGTTCGAGCGTGTCCACTTCGACTTCGATTCGGACATTCGGTCGTACTTCGTGGAATTTGTGGACCGCTTTTGCAAATGCATCGAATCCCGCGCTCGTGGCAAGGTGATTGTCCTTGAGCACCACCATATCGAACAAACCGAAGCGATGATTGTGGCCGCCGCCGGCGACGACGGCCGCTTTTTCGAGTACCCGCAGACCGGGTGTGGTTTTGCGCGTGTCGAGAATCCTCACGTGCTTGCTCGCGGCAGCTTCAACGAATTTGCGCGTCATGGTTGCGATGCCGGACAGTCGCTGCAAAAAATTCAAGGCTACACGCTCCGCCTTCAGGATTGAGCGTGCGGCGCCACGAAGTTCCATCACGCTTTCGTCAGCGTGCACTTCGCTTCCGTCTGTTCGAGAGCTTGTTATTTGAATTTTGGAATCGACCCGACGGAAAACTTCCGCGGTGGTTTCAGCTCCGGCGAGGATCGCGCGCTCCCGGGCGATAATTCGCGCGGTTGCTTCCTGATCTTTCGAGACAAAGAAATCGGTCGTGATGTCGCCTTCGCCGATGTCTTCTCGCAGTGCGACGTCAATCGGATCGACTATCTGCCGTTTCATGGCGCAGGCGGGAGGTTCGGCGCTTGATAAATGCAACGTCCGCGGACGTACGTTTCGAGGTTGGCTTGCGGACCTCCACGATGAATGCAGAGGGCGACCACGTCTTCAGGCGCAAGTCCCGTCAGAGCATCCGCGCGGGGGTAGGGCAGGAGCGTTATTAGATCGACGATCGTCAGGTCTGCTTCTTTTCCGACGTCGAGCGTGCCTATGATGTTCGCTTTGCCGAGTGCTCGCGCGCCACCGTACGTGGCGAGATAGAAAGCTTCGCTCGGACGAAGCGGCCTCAGGTTTGATTCGTAAGAACTGCGCGCTTTTTGCACTTCGATCGCGGCGCGCATCACCTGCCACATATTCAATTCCGGTCCGCCGGCGACATCGGAACCGAGTCCGACATTGATTCCCGCTTTCAAAAGTTGATCGAGCTTCATCAAACCGCTCCCGAGAAAGAGATTTGAGCTCGGACAATGGGCCACGCTCGATTGCGCAGCTGCGATGGCGGCGATCTCGCGCGGACTTAGATGAATGCAATGCCCGAGCATCGTGTGCGCGGTCAGCATTCCGCATCTTTCATACACGTGGGCGTAATCACGCGCGGTCATGTAAAGGTGATGGACCTTCGCGAGCTCCTCGCGGTTTTCGGCGAGGTGCGTTTGCAGATAAGCTCCGAGCCGGGCCGCAAGCTCCGCCGCGCCCCGCATCATCTTTTCGGAGCAGGTGACGGCGAAACGCGGACTAAACGCATACTCGAGCCGTCCATTCTCGGCGCGATGCCATTTTCGACAGAGTCGTTCGCTTTCGAGCAGCGAAATTGAGAGCACTTTTTTCGGTTGAAGCTGCCCGTACGACCCGATGTCCATCATCATTTTGCCGAGAATTGCGCGAATACCGCTAACTTTAGCGGCTCCGAATCCGATCTCGCAACTATCCTCGTAAATCGCGGCGTAGGCCATGACCGTCGTCGTACCGTTTCGCGCCAGCTCGTGGAAGAACAGCGGCGCTTCGGCCCGTGCTTTCGGTCCCGTGAACTCGCGTTCGACAGGGAAAATGTGCTGTCTTAGCCATGGCAACAACTCGCTTTCACCACGCGCGACGGCCGAATATTGCGGCAGATGCGTGTGGCAATCGATCAGACCGGGAAAGATCGCCGAGCCGCGGTGATCGATCCATCGAATCGGGTTTGGCCGAAGCCGGCGAAGATCGTCGTAATCTCCGACCTCCGAAATCTTTCCGTTTTCGATCAACAGGGCGCCGTTGGGTCTGCCGCGAAGAGTGCCAAACTCTGGCGCATCAATCAGGAAGCCGCGCAGGCCGAACGGGCTGGTGTCGCTCTCCATAAACCGCGGTCGCTATGAAACACTTTGGTTGGGGTGGCCGCAACACCGCAGTTGACAGCAGTTTCCACGCACCTGTAGGGCGATTGACTCGCGAGTCCGGCGCAGGAGTCGTCCCAGAAATCTGTACAAAAAAGAAAAAGATTCGGGCAGCGCACGCCAAGGAGAAACAGCAAATACAATAAACGTGCAACCGCCCGAATCGCCTTAACCTGTTAAATTAGACAGCGGTCGCAGCGCGGCGTTCGAATTTTTTACGAATTTTTCGGACTGAGTAGTCCCAACGGGTCCAAGGACTTACAACTGCATCTTTTGCTGGACCAAAACGCCGGCCTTTGCTGCCTCGTCTTTTACTTCCTGCAAGAGTGACTTGAACTCGCATTTCTCAAGCTGAGTGATCAGAGCGGCATAATTCGGCGTGATTCTGAGATCGTCGATCGGCACCGGCAGCTCCATGTGGGAATCGAGCGTGACCATTTTCCGGTTCTGCTCAATCTGCTCGCGCGCAGCGGTCAGTTTTATCCGCATCTTGTCGCTCTTCACCTTGTCGAGGTTCGAAAGCAGCGCTTCTAGTCCGCAAAATTCCTTGATTAGCGACGCCGCGGTCTTGCGCCCGAGCCCGGTGACGCCGGGAATGTTGTCAACCGAATCGCCGGTCAACGCCAAAACGTCACCGATCAGTTTCGGCGGCACTTCCCATTTGGCGATAGCTTCGGTTTCACCGAGCAACGCGAACGCATCCTTGGGTGACGAGAGATCGGCCTTGGCCGTCGTATAAACTTTCACACACGGCCCGATGAGCTGATACAAATCTTTGTCGTTCGTCGCGAGGATGACTTCAATGCCTTTGCGCTTGCACGCCGCCATCGCATAGCAGCCCATCAAGTCATCAGCCTCCGTGTTTGGAAGCGAAATGTTTTTGAACCCGAGCAGCGGCGTTAGTTTTTGAATGAACTCGAGCTGGGGGATCATCGGCAATGGCATTTCTTTGCGCGTTTCCTTGTAAGCCGGTTGCAATTTCACGCGCCGTTCCGGCATTCCTTCGTCCCAAAAAACTGCGCCGAGCGCCGGCTGCAGATGTTTCAGCATCAAACGCAGCGTCTTGGTGAAACCGAAAATTGCGTTTGTCAGTTCGCCCTTGGAGTTCGACAGGTTCGGGATCGCGAAAAACGACCGGTAAACGTAATAATGTCCATCAATCAAAAGGAGCTTCATCCCTGATCTGGATTCTGGATGCGGCTTGCTCCATGATCAAGCGATGGCCGAGCAGTGGATGATTCGCGTTCAGGGAAAGGAATATGGTCCGGCTGATCTCGCGACGTTGCGTGAATGGAAAGCGGAGGGGCGCCTGCTGCCGAGCAATCCGGCACGCCTCGTGGATGTCGACTCGTGGAAGACGGCGGGCGAGATTCCAGGGCTGTTTCGAAGCGAAGCGTCACATGTGCAGACAGCGGTCAGCCGTCAGAGATCACAAATCAGCAGTCAGCAAACAGAGGTCAGCGATCAGCAACCAGCCGCCAAGCCACTGAATCGAAACATCCTTGTCGAAACGTTTCGAATTTATTTTCGCGGATTTTTCCAATTCCTTGCGCTGTCGCTATTGAGCATCGTTCCGATTTTTTGCGCCGAATTGACCAGCCGGTTCGTCGACACGGCGCAGGGCGTGAATCTCGATCTGCGAACGCTTGTCCCCTGGGCTTTCGGAATGTGCATGTTGGTTCTTCGCATTGTCCTTATTCCGGTTTACATCGCCGGCATACAAATCCTCACGGCCGAGCTGGTGACTGGACAACGCTTCGGATTCCTCAACGTCCTCAACGGCGCGATCAAATATTGGCCGCGCGTTGCCGGCGTCGGCCTCTTTGTCTGGGGCGTCTTCTTTTTGCTCTTCGTCTTCGCGTTGGGTATCGCGATCATGGTTGTGACTTCATCGACGCTCTTCTCAATTGTCATTGCGCTAGGTCTGCTCGCGGTTCAGCTTTGGTTATTCGGGCGGTTTTTTATCAACGTGCTTTTCTGGCAGCAATTCGCTGTGCTTGGAAATTTGAGTGCGACTGACTCATTGCGCGAAAGCAGAAATCTTGCGCGCGGCGGCCAAGATCTGCCATGGCATCAACGCCCGATGTGGCGCGGCGCGCTCATTGTTTCAATCTGGTACGCGTTTATTATTGGGCTCAGCGTCGCGATCTTGTGGCCGAGGCTGGTTGCCGAATGGCCGGTAATTCAGCATTATTTCAATCAGCTAACGCAGGGCCAGGACCCGCAGGCGGTTCTCCAGAAAATCAACGCCAGTCTGCAAACGTCACATGGATTTGATTATCGAGGGCTGGCTTTGACCATCGCGGAACGAGTTCTTCAACCGCTCCTCGGTATCGCCTTTGTTGTTCTGTATCTCGGCAGCAAAGGCCAAAGCGATCTGGGCTAATATTTCCCGCCGGCGATTGAGAACGTCACGGGATCTTTGCTTTAGGGATCGTCACGCCGAGTTTGAAGCGCCACTGCTTGAATTTATCTAACGCCAGCGCATCCAAGTAAGCGTCTGCGGTAATCTGTAACATTTTTGCGGCGGTACCTTGCCAGCATTGTTCACATCAACTAGAACGACGCCACTTCCTAGGCGTCGGGTAACCGAGCCGGCGATAATCCTGTGCGTGTACGGCCGCCGCGCAAAAGATGACAAGGGACAGAATAATTCTCACCATTTATAGCGCGAGATACGCCGCAAGACCGTGCCTCCCGCGCCTTCGCGACCGAACCGAAGCCGCTGTAAGGTATTGATACTTGGATTCTGCCAGCAGTTCGGTGCGGCGATCAATGTTACCGCTACAGTTAGGAATAGCGTTGGTTTCATAAACTTTGATGCTTTCGGTTGTTCTGGTGAAAGCTGGCAAGCGCCTAACGAGAAAAAGATAAGGGACGGCTGAGGACATGGCAGTCTTGCCCACGCTCATTGGATTTAGGACCGTTGGCTTCATCGATTGGTTAGACCCCTTTCACAACGTTTAGATGTGACCCCGTCTCGGTTCGCTGAGCCCTCTTGAGTTTCCGCTGGCCTCGCGGCGCAGCTCGGACAATCTTGATTCCGTCGATTTCTTTCCGTCGCATATGACAAGTGATCCGGCGTTAATCGGACTTCCTGCTGGCTTCTCCGCTGAAGAAGCGGCAGCACAATTCGATCAACTCCAGCGAAAACTCGTTCCGCTCTGGCGATTAATCGAGTCTTTCAATCAAAATGAACAAACCATCGTTGTCGTTCCGTCAATCTCAGTCGATGTGGCATTGACGGGCTTCGGGCTTCAAGGCTACGAAGAGCGGTTCCTTTTCCTTCTTTTGCTCCTGGCGCAGCCCCGCGCACGCATGATTTATGTCACTTCTCAGGCAATTCACCCCAGCGTGATCGAATATTACCTCAATCTTCTTCCGGGCGTCATCCCGAGTCACGCAATGCGTCGACTCACTTTGCTCTCCCCGCATGATGAATCCGCCCGCCCTCTCTCCCTCAAGCTACTCGAGCGGCCGCGCCTGCTTGAGCGCATCGAAGCCGCCATCCTGGATAAAGACTGCGCTCATTTGGTCTGCTACAATACAACCTTCCTGGAACGAAATCTCGCCTTGCGCCTTGGAATCCCGCTGTATGGCGCGGACCCACGCCATCTTTCCTTTGGAACGAAGAGCGGATGCCGGCAGCTATTTGCCCGCGCGGGTATCAATCACCCGCTCGGCTTCGACAATTTGACAAGCATCGACGACGTCGTCACGGCACTGGTTCGAATGCGCGCCCGGCGACCTTCGATGGCACAGGCCGTAGTGAAATTGAATGAAGGCGTTTCCGGCGAAGGGAATGCGATTGTGGATCTGTCTGATCTGGCTGACCCCACTGAGGCCGCGATCGCCGAGCGCGTGCGAGGGATGCGCTTCGAACTCGGCAAAGTTGGCTTTGATGAGTACGCGGCGAAGTTTCGCGCCCGCGGCGGAGTTGTCGAAGAACGCGTCGGCGTCGGAGCGAAAGAAGTGCGCAGTCCGAGTGTGCAGCTGCGAATCACGCCGCTGGGCAAAGTGGAACTTCTTTCAACGCACGACCAACTGCTTGGTGGTCCGACCGGACAAAGCTATCTCGGCTGCATCTTTCCAGCCGACCCAACTTATGCGAGCGCGATCACGCGCGACGCTGCAAAAGTCGGAGAGCTCTTGCGAGACGCTGGTGTGATCGGTCGCTTCGCGCTCGATTTCGTCGTCGCCCGCGCGCACGATACCGCCCCATGGCAAGCTTATGCAATCGAGATCAATCTTCGGAAAGGCGGAACCACCCACCCTTTCCTCACCCTGCAATTTCTGACTGGTGGCGTCTACGATGCGGAAAGCGCTACCTTCATCGCGCCGAACGGGCGCAAAAAATTTCTCGTGGCCAGCGACCATCTCGAATCACCACGGTATCGAGGATTCACACTGGATGATCTTTTCGATGTCCTCGTCCGCCGCGGCCTGCACTTCGGACAGGTCCGGCAGACAGGCGTCGTTTTTCACATGCTCAGCGGTCTTGGCAGCGCGGGACGGCTGGGCCTTACCGCAGTCGGCAATTCGCCCCAAGAGGCGTGTTCCATCTTCGACGAAACGAAGCGCGTTCTGGACGAGGAGGCGCGTTTTGACGAGCTCTAGGTTTTGCGGGTGCCGACCCACAGAAATGCCAAATGTTTAGATTTGACCCCGTTGGTCAGGTTTCCAGGTAATCGGCCAGCCGATGGCAAAAGGTGAGACTGGATCGCCCAGCACTCGAACCCGGAATCAACGCCCGTATGAAGTGTTGTTTACTTGCTCGATCGCTTCTTCCGGGTGCGAAACGTCATCACCCTCAGCACTAGTCCAACGATTATTCTAGCGCTCGGCGCCGAATCGCGGATTGCGCGTTGTCACGGTGTGAGGGATAAGAACTGTCGCGCGTCATGATAACCGTTAAAGCCTGGACCGGAAAACCGTACCCGCTCGGTGCAACGTGGACCGGCGAAGGCGTCAATTTCGCAATCTTTTCCGAGCACGCGACCAGCATCGAACTTTGTTTGTTCGACGACATCGATGCGCCGAAGGAAATAGCTCGCGTAGCGTTACGCGAACAAACCGAACAAGTTTGGCACGCGTTCCTACCCGAGGTGCGGCCGGGACAACTTTACGGTTACCGAGCCTACGGTCCGTACGAACCGAATCGCGGACTGCGGTTCAACGACTCGAAGCTGTTGCTCGATCCTTACGCGAAAGCGATCCCAGGGCAGATCAAATGGTCGGATGAAATGTTCGGCTACACCGTCGGGGATCCGGCGGAAGATCTTTCTCGCGATTCGCGTGACAACGCGTGGGCGATGGTGAAGTCGATGGTGATCGATAGCGCTTTCAATTGGGGCGACGACAAACGCCCAGCCACGGCGCTTTCTGAAACAGTGATCTATGAGTTGCACGTGAAGGGATTCACAAAACTCTGGCAAGAGATCCCTGAAAATTTGCGCGGCACCTATGCGGGAATCGCGAATGAGAAGACGATTCGTTATTTGAAAAATCTTGGCGCGACCGCTGTCGAGCTGTTGCCAGTGCACGCTCATCTTGACGACAAAGCGTTGGTCGATCGCAGCCTAACGAATTACTGGGGCTACAACTCGATTGGTTTTTTTGCGCCGCACGGGCCGTACTCCAGCAATCGCGAGCCCGGCGCAGAAGTGACTGAGTTCAAAGGAATGGTGCGCAATCTTCACGCTGCCGGGATCGAAGTGATCCTGGATGTTGTTTACAATCATACCGGCGAAGGAAACCATCTCGGTCCGACCGTTTGTTTTCGCGGCCTCGACAACTCCGTCTATTACCGGCTGCTCGCGGACGATCCGCGTTTCTATTTAGATTACACAGGCACGGGCAACACGGTGGACACCCTTCGTCCGCGCACGTTGCAGTTGGTGATGGACAGTCTGCGCTATTGGGCGACCGAGATGCGCGTCGACGGTTTTCGGTTCGACCTCGCGCCTGCGCTCGCGCGCGACGGCAGTGGCGTGAACAAATTTCACGCATTCTTTAAAGTGATTCAGCAGGACCCAGTTCTGTCGCAGGTAAAATTGATCGCCGAGCCGTGGGACGTTGGTGATGGCGGGTATCAAGTTGGAAATTTTCCGCGGCCGTTCGCGGAATGGAACGGGAAATTCCGCGATGCAATGCGTGGTTTTTGGCGCGGCGATGAAGGTCTCATCGGCGAAATTGGTTATCGATTAACCGGTAGCCCCGATCTTTATCAGGACGACGGGCGTCGACCCTATCACAGCGTGAATTTCATCACGTCACATGACGGTTTCACGTTAAACGATCTGGTCAGTTACAACGACAAACATAACCAAGCTAACGGCGAAGAGAATCGGGACGGCGATCCGAACAATCGTTCGTGGAATTGCGGCGCGGAAGGTCTGACCGACGATCCGAAGATCGAGAGCTTGCGTCGGCAGCAACAGCGCAATTTTTTGACGATGCTGCTTCTGTCGCAAGGCATGCCGATGCTTTTGGGCGGCGACGAGTTTGGCCGGACCCAAAAGGGGAACAACAACGCTTATTGTCAGGACAACGAGATCAGCTGGTTCAACTGGCAGTGGAATGAAAAGCAAGAACGTTTGTTTGAGTTCACACGCAAACTGATTCACCTGCGCCGGGAGCACCCGGTTTTTCGACAGCCGAAATTTTTCGAGGGCAAACCCGTGCCGGCGGGTGAGATCCGCGACGTGATGTGGTTTAATCCGGGGGGCAACGAAATGACTTTAGAAGAATGGCAATCCCCCTTTGTGCGTTGTTTGGGAATGCTAGTGAGTGGCGACGTCGACGACTTGATCGATGAGCGCGGCGAACCGCTGCACGACGACACTTTTCTTCTTCTGATCAATGCGCACTACGAGCCGATTCCATTTCTTCTCCCTGGCGAAGAACACCTCGAGTGGGCCCAGATTCTCGATACCACGAACGAGGATGGTTTCCTTAAGGCGCTGAAAAAGTTTCCCTCGGGTGATGATGTCGATCTTGGCCCGCGATCAGCCACTTTATTTGTTCTCACTCAGGGTGAACAGCCGCGGGCTCGCGTCGAATCGTGGAAAAAACGCGCGGTCGCAGGGCTCGCCGCGATCACTGGCGAGGAAGAACGCGCCGGCCGCAAAAAATAAATCCGAATTTTTGCTCAACGCGAGATTGCAACCCGTTGCGATTCTATTTATAGAGAATTGATGAGCGCGTTTTCGACGCTCCAGGGCCGCAGCTAGTTATGATTCCGGCTTCACTCGTCATCGCAGCGGATCGCGGCAGTTTGAAGGCGTACCAGGTCAACGAAACTCCAACTCGCGGGCCGAGCTTGCAATTGATTCAGGCATTCGACATCACGGATGCCCACGGCAGACTGATCGACAAGGTGACTGACTTGGCGGGGCGCTTTCCCGTGAGCGAGGGCGCCGGCGTACATCGCGGACCCGCCTCAATCGCCGAGAGTAAACTCCAGACCGAAACCGAACGGCGTATCAATAAAGAGCTGGCCGATCAAATCACGAAACTCATCAATGGTAGCGGAAACAAAGGGTGGGCGTTCGCCGCGCCGTCGGAAATTCATTCCGCGATTGTCGATCTTTTACCTAATCGCGTCAGAAATCGACTCATCGAGCACGTGAAATCCGATCTCGTGAAAGTCGAGCCCGCAAAATTACCAAATCATTTTCGTTCCCTTCGTCCGGTTTAAGCTCAATATTTTATTATGCAATTGCCCGTTAACATCACGTACCGCGGCCTAAAGAAATCAGAGAAGATCGACAATCTCGTGATGATTTATGCAGCGCGCCTCGACAAATTTTGCGATCACATTAACCGCTGCGACGTCGTGATCGAGCAAACCAACCACACGCATCACAAAGGAAATCCCTATCGTTGCCGAATCGATGTCACCGTCAGACCGCGTCACGAACTCGTCGCGGACGAACAACAAAAAGACAACGGTTCGCACGAGCCGCTCAACAAAGTGATCCACGACGCGTTCAAGACGATGGAGCGGCAGTTGCGCCACCTCGTCGAGAAACAACGGCGCGAGTAGGCGAGCGGGGGCTGGCGGCGCGCGTGTAATGCGGAGCCGCGTGGGTGAACGAGCACGGAACGGTTCAACCAAATGCGCCTTTTGGCGGAGCGAAGCAGTCCGGAATCAGCGTCGAGTTCGGACAGGATGGGCCCGAGGAATACACTTCGATCCAGACGTTGAAAATAATGAAGCCGCTATGAGATCAATCGTTTCACCGGCCCTTTTTCGTTTATTTTTCAGCGCCGAGAGAGTGCAGCGATCGGCTGATCGCCGATTACCCAGCTGTCGTGCGGAATTGGTGGAACATAGAAAAGATCGCCGGGTTTCAATTCAACCACGCGTCTGTCATCGAACGTGACCGCGGCTGAACTGGAGATTACGAGACCGACATGCTCAACCGGACAACGCCTCGCGCCGACGCGCGGACCGACATCGTTGCTCCATTTCCAGCCCGGATCATAGGTCGCGCGCGATTGTCATTCCGCCGATGTTTACGAATTCAAATTTTCCTTTCTACATGACACCGGTTTCGTCCGGTGATTCGAACCGTTTCAGAGTGATATCAGTTTCTTTGCTCCTCATCGGTCAACATTGACTAGGATGAACCAAGCCGCCACCCGAGCGCGATCTTGCCCCGCGAATGTTGCAGGGTATTGCCGTACGCAACCTTGGCCGCTCTGCGGTGTGTAACGTTTAGGATCCTGACACCCTATGAATACGAAACCCCTGTCTTACCTGGGTTGCTTCCTGGCGACAACTCTCGCTACATCGACACTTAGCGCTGGGCCCCATCGCGGGGGCGCCAACCACTTCGCCCCTATACCGGCACGAGTCGGGTTCGCGCGGCCGTTCGCTGGCGGCAACCGAATCGCTGCGTGGAATGGCCAGCACTGGAACGGCCAGCATTTTGTTGGTCAACATTGGGACGGTCAACACTGGGCTGTCCAACATTGGAATGGTCAGCATTGGAACGGCCATCGGAGTGATAATTGGAACTGGCATCATCATCATCACGATCACAATGTCGTCTTCACCAGCGACTTCGGGTTCCCATTCTGGGGCTGGTGGGGTTATCCGTACTATTATAGTTATCCCTATGGTTATCCGTACGGGTACTATGGCAGCGGTTACTACATCGATCCCGGTTATGGTTACGGCTACGGAAATGGATACGACAATGGCTACGCCTACGGGTACGGAAACCATTACGACGCGAAAGTTGCCGAGCTGCAACACCGACTCGCAAACGCCGGCTACTATCGGGGTGAGATCGATGGAATCTTCGGCCCACGTACCCAGTACGCGTTGAAGGCTTACCGGCACGATCATCCGAGCGGGAACGGTGATTACAACACTCACAACTATCCGACTCTGAGGGATCACCCGTACTCGCCGCCTCCAACAACGACCGAGCCTTCGCCCAGTGAGTAAGCGCGTTCTCTAGGCTGGAGCGAAGCGAAAACTGTTCGACTAACGGTTCGGACTTATGCTGGTGCGCCGCCGAGAGCGCCGGGCAGGGGCGGGGCTTCTGGGCCGACCACGACCTGGCGTGGCGGTTTTTCGGGCGGCATTTTTTCACCCGAAATCGGAGTTGTGGCGCGCGGCGGGTTCAGCATCTGCCCGTGCTCGATCAATTCCTTGATCTGCGAACCATCCAATGTCTCGTACTCGAGCAACGCTTTCGCGATCGCGTCAAGTTTGTCGCGGCTCGCGATGAGCGTTTGTTTCGCAGTTTGGTACGCGTCATCAAGCAAGCGGCGCACTTCGCGATCGATCTCCTCGGCGGTGGCTTCGCTGTAATCGCGGTTGCGAGTCAGTTCGCGGCCGAGGAAAACGTAATCTTCGTGCTCGCCGTACTCGACCATGCCGAGTTTTTCGCTCATACCCCATTCGCAAACCATCTTGCGAGCCATCGCCGTTGCCATCTTGATGTCGCCAGCGGCGCCGTTGGTCACATCGCCGAAGACAATTTCTTCCGCGACGCGGCCGCCCATTTTCACGGCCAGACTCGCGAGCAATTCGTTTTTGCGATTGGTGTATTTGTCTTCTTCGGGCAACCACATCGTCGATCCAAGCGACGGCCCGCGCGGAATGATAGTGACCTTGTGAAGCGGCTCTGTGTTCGGCAGTAGCTCAAGCAGGAGCGCGTGGCCGGCTTCGTGATACGCGGTGTTCTGTTTCTCTTTTTCGCTAAGCGCGAGGCTGCGGCGTTCCTTGCCCCAACGGACTTTGTCGCGCGCTTCTTCCAATTCGTTGAGCGTGATTCCTTTCAATCCGCGACGCGCGGCGAGCAATGCTGCTTCGTTAATCACGTTCGCCAGCTCAGCGCCGGAATAACCGGGCGTGCCGCGTGCGACTACGGCAAGATCGACACCTTCCGCGAGTTTCACTCTCTTCGCGTGCACGCGCAAAATTTCCTCGCGGCCTTTCACGTCGGGAAGATTAACGGTGATTTGTCGATCAAAGCGCCCTGGGCGCAGCAATGCCGGATCGAGAACGTCTGGCCGGTTAGTGGCCGCGATAATGATCACACCTTCTTGCGTGTCGAAACCGTCCATTTCGACGAGCAACGCATTCAGCGTTTGTTCGCGCTCGTCGTGTCCACCGCCCACGCCGTGGCCGCGATGACGGCCGACCGCGTCGATCTCGTCGATGAAAATAATGCAGGGCGCGGATTTCTTGCCCTGCTCGAACATATCCCGCACGCGGCTCGCGCCGACACCGACAAACATTTCGACGAAATCAGATCCGCTAATGGAGAAGAATGGAACATCCGCTTCGCCGGCAATCGCCCGAGCGAGCAACGTTTTGCCAGTTCCCGGAGGTCCGACTAGCAGCACGCCCTTCGGAATTCGGCCGCCCAGTTTCTGAAATTTTTTCGGGTCGCGTAAAAATTCTACCAACTCCTGGACTTCGTCCTTGGCTTCCTCGACGCCGGCGACGTCCCTGAACGTAATCTTGTTCTTGTCACGGGCGAGCATGCGGGCTTTGGATTTGCCGAAGTTGAGCGCGCCTTTGCCGGCCATGCGGATCTGCTGACGAAAAAGAAAATAGAGAAGCAGCAACAACAATAGCACCGGCGCGAAACTAGCGAAGACTTGTGTCCACGGATGCGATTCAGAGCGGATGTCAGGCTGAATTCCCGCGGCCGCGAGCTTGTCCTGCAAGTTGTTCGTGAAATTCAGATAGATGGTCGTCCGGAAAGGCACTTCCATGTTCTGCGCGCCGCCAGTTCCTTGCCGGATGTATTTGCCGCGCAGCTGTTGCGTTGGCTGACCTTCCTCCACGTACAGTTTCAACGGCGAGCTTTTGTCGTTCACGATCTGCTTGTTATCGAGCAGCTCGAGGAAACGGTTGTACGGAACGTCTTCAAACTGCGGATAGTTCCCGCGCCAGAAGAGCATCGCGAGAGCGAAAAAGCCGAACGCGACTGCGATTAGGAGGGCGCCGCGCCAGTTGAAACTGGGCTCGTTGCCGCGCTGCTTGTTGTCGCGCTGGGAGTTACGATCGTTTTTTGGCATAAAGGAGTGCGGTTAGTCGCGAAGAGAGAGGTTACCATGAAGGTGTGGCATTGCAAAAAGCAGGGTGCGTTCCCAAGCGAAAGGTGAGGGGTGACGAATGATAAGTGACAAGAAGATCGACACCGGAAGGGCGACTTCGTTCATCGCAGTGCCCCCGTTGTTGCGTTGCTTAACGACGCGATTCCTGTAAAATTCCAGCCTGCCACGCCCGAGGTCGCCGCGGCGACCGAAGGTGGGTTTCAAATCGTGGAATGACTCAACTGGTTTCAACGGTCGCGGAAAAGCTGGACCGCGCGGTCCAAAAGGTGACGCCGTTCGCGTATCGCATGCGGCGGCAGAGTCGTCGTCTGATGCGACGCGCTTTGCGCAAGCCGCGCAGCGTTTCGGAAGGCCCGAACCTTTTGCCGTTGCTGATTCAAGTGTTGGCAAGCTTTTCCAAAGCCGACGGCGTTCTGCTCGAAGAGGAAATCGACTCGAGTCTCGGATTCCTGCGTTACGACTACCCGGAAGCCGTTTACTCCGAGCTGCGCCAACTTTTCCGGCAAGCGCTTTACGAGCAGCAGGATCTCTCGGCGATGGCTCAGAAGCTGAGCATGCAGCTTACGACCGAGCGCAAGATCATGCTCGGCGTTCAACTTTACGATCTCATCTCGCAAGCCGGACTGAAACAGGGACAAGTGGTCGCGTTTTATTCGTTCATGTCGCAACTCGGCATGGCCGCGCAAGCGATCGACATCGTGTATCAACTCAACGCGTCGGAAGATGCCGATCCGTCGATTTATCAACGCGGCGCGTCGCCGTTGGAATCGCTTTCCTTCGGAAACAACGGCAAAGCCGATGTTCGGATGAAGAATCTGGCTGAGACGGATCGACTAATGGCGTTTCGCTATCACGATCTCATCCTGCTAAAGAATTACAGCGGCCAAAATGTTTCCGTGCGTGGCCGCCCGCTGATGCGCGGCGGCTTCTGCCGAATCTATCCCGGCCAGCGAATTTTGGTCGGTGACACGGTGCTCACTTATCAGGAGCTCGCGCAATATTTTAACGCCAAGAAAAACGTCTCTGTCCCGCAAATTTTCGTGCGCGTGAGCAAGGACGCGGACGAGGTGAGTTTGGAGCGCGCACGGACGCGTGAAAGCGCGCTGGAGATTGCGTTCGGATTGAAGGTGCGCGTGAAAGCGTTGCGCGACGTCGACGCGGTACTCAACGGTGTAAAACTGAAAGCCGGTACGCAAGTTGAAGTCGCGCTCGACGACAAGATTCTGTTTCACAACGACAGCGAAATGGATTTGAGCGACCTTCGCCGTCGCGCGCGGGCGTTCGGTGGCCGGTTTCAACTTCAGGCCTCAAAGTCGGAGTATTTGGTCTCAAACGATCCGAGCAAGCTGCAAGCGGACGACATTTTGCTGTCGCCCGGAACGGCCGGCGACGTGTTGCTTAAGATTTTCTGTGATTACGAGCAGCGTATCGGGCAGCTGGAAGTGATCGAAGCCGACCGTCCGATTATGGTTGATGACGTCGCGGTCCGGACGACCCATCCGCTGAAAGACGGCGACACCATCCGGATCGACATCGGACAAATTCTGCGCTGCAACTTTTCCGAGCGCATCATCGAAGAAGAGCGCAACATCATTCGCACGCTGGAGGTGAGCGAAGTGACGCATCGCTTCGGCGGCGGCGATACCGGCCTGGATGGAATCTCGTTTGCCCTCTCGCGTGGCGAGCTGGTGTGTGTGATGGGCGCGAGCGGTTGCGGCAAAAGCACGTTGCTCCGAGTGCTGGCTGGCCAGCTTCAACCGACGAGTGGCAAAGTTTATTTGAATGGCCGCTCGCTTTATCCAAATCTCGACGAGCTCAAGAAATACGTCAGCTATATTCCGCAAGAGGATGCGTTCGACGAGCACTTGACGATTGGTGAGAATTTGCAATTTGCAGCCGCGATCCGTTCGCCACATTTGTCGCGACGCGATCGAATGCGGCGATTGGAAGCGAAGTTGATTGAGCTCGGCCTGGGCGAGCGTCGCGACGCGGTTGTCGGTGCTGCTGCGAAGAAAACATTGAGCGGCGGCGAACGCAAACGGCTCAACATCGGTCTCGATATGATCGGCATGTCCGATGTTTATCTGTTCGACGAGCCGACCTCGGGTTTGTCGTCCAAGGATTCCGAGCACGTCATCGAAATTATTCGGTCGATGGCGCACAACAAAATCATCATGGTCACAATCCACCAGCCGAGCTCGAAACTATTTCAATTGTTTCACAAAGCGATCCTGCTCGACAAAGGCGGCCGGCTGGTCTTTTTCGGAACGCCGACCGAAATGCTTCGGTATTTCGCTGAGGCGGAGCATCAACACGCATTCGGCCAGGATCTCGGCGCTTGTCCGTCCTGCGGAACAACGCGACCGGAATTTATCTTCGATGTTTTGGAAACTCCGCTACGCGATCTGAGCGGCGACATTATTTATGAGGAGAACAGTCGGGGCCAACTGGTTGCGGCGCGACGTTATTCGCCCGAGTTCTGGCGCGACAAGTACGAAGCATTCCGCCTCATCCAAGACGTCAAACAAGTTTCGTTGCGGCGCGAACAAACTACCGTGGTGGCATCGGCGCCGACAGCGAAACGAAAGAGGACGCCAATTCGCTGGCACGATGAATGGACTCAGTTTCGCGCGCTGTTGCGGCGCTCGTTCATCAGCAAATTACGCAATCGCGCGAACATCTTGATCACGACCTGGGCGGCGCCAGTGCTGGCGATTTTGATTGGCACGCTGCTACGTTACTCGGAAAGCGGGAAATACGATTTCGCATCGGCCTTTCACATTCCGACTTATTTGTTTCTCGGACTGCTGGTCGTGATGTTCCTGTCGCTGACTAATAGCGCGGACGATATCATTCGCGACCGACCGGTGTTGCAACGCGAACGCAATCTCGATGTGCGGTTGTCGTACTACATCTTCGCGAAGATGTCGTCGTTGTCTGTCTTTGCGCTGATCCAGTGCATCCTTTTCGTCTTGATCGGCAATTACATTCTCGAGATTCGCGGAATGTTTTGGGTCCATCTCGCGCTGATGTTCATGACCGCGGTCGGAAGTCTCGCGCTCGGTCTGCTCGTTTCGTCGCTGGTGTCGGATGCGAAAACGGCGGCCAACATCGTGCCGCTGGTTTTGATTCCGCAGATTTTAATGAGCGGCGCGCTGATCAAATACGAGGACATGAACCGCAACCTTACCCTGGTTTATTCGCTGAAGAGCTGGTTCCAGGAACATCCGACGAAGGACCGCAGCAAGAAAATGGACAGCAAATTGCAGGTGCCATTCGTCTGCCAGTTTATCCCGATGCGCTGGTCCTACGAGGAAATGATCGTCGCGCAATCGAAATTGAATCCGCTGACCTCAAGACAGGAACGCGCTCAACGCGAGATCGATTCAATCGTCGCGAAGCATCGGCAAGATCCAGCCAAAGGGAAGCGGCTCGATGAATTGAAGGAAGTGCTCGCGGTGTTGTCCGGCCTCGAGGCGAAATCAGCAGCCGATCTCGACCGCTATCTCAAAAAGGTCGATCAGGTGCTCGATCGCAAGCGCGCGTTCGACCCGAAGGACTTTAGAGAAGCGAAGGGCGAACTCACCGCGGAGCAAATTTACGTGAACCAAAAAATATCCGATTTGATCTCGAACGCCGAAATGGAGCAAATGGATTATCGACGCGGCACCCGGCCGAATGTCTTCTTTGGTGCACGGAAGGACTTCTTCGGAGTGAAGATCAGCGTTTTCGTCTTCAACACGATTGTTCTAATCGGATCGACATTCGGTATGCTCGGACTTGTATATTGGATCCTGCGCCGCCAGCTCGAAGTGCGAAAAAGCTAGCATCGAAGCTGTTGGGCAGGCGCCTCGCCTCCGATCTTTGGTTGGCAATCGGAGCGCTTGCCATACAATTCCAAACTACCATGACGACAACAAATAATGAGACGCGACTTATCGTCGCGCCGAGCGACATCGACGCGGACATGCTGTATGCGACAAAATTCTGGGCGGGCGATCCGTTTATTTTTCTCCAGCAAAACGGCAAACGCACGATCGTCTTGAGCGATCTCGAGATGGGTCGCGGCCGAAGAACGGCGAAGGTCGACGAGTTTGTTTCGTTGAACCAACTTGAACGTGAAGTTCAGGGGAAATCGAAACAAGCGCCAGCTTTCGACAAAATCCTCGGCCATTTTTTGCGCAAACGCGGCGTGAAGAGCGCGGTGGTGCCGGCGAACTTTCCGCTCGGCTACGCTCGCGCTCTCGCGAACGACGTCGATCTTGCCCCGACCAACGGACTCTTCTGGCCGGAGCGTGAAGCTAAGACGGACGAAGAATTGAAACTGATTGGTCGCGCGCTGCGCATCACAGAGACTGGCTTGAAGCGCGCGATGGAAGTTTTGAAAGCGTCGAAACCGAAGGGAAAAAAATTGAGCTGGTCGAGAAAAACGCTGACGTCCGAAATTCTACGCGCTGAAATTGACTCGGCGATGTTGTGCGCGGGCGGAACGCCGACGAACACAATCGTCGCCGGTGGAGATCAGGCGTGCGATCCACACGAGCGCGGCTCCGGTCCGCTTTACGCGAACTCGCTCATCATTCTCGATATTTTCCCGCGCGATCCACGCAGCGGTTATTGGGGAGATATGACGCGAACGGTTGTTCGTGGTCGCGCGAGTGATGCGCAGCGCAAACTCTGGGAGACAGTCAAAGAGGGGCAGGAACTCGCACTGCGCGAGATCCAAGACGGGGTCGATGGAATGAAAATCCACAAGGCGATCCAGGCACTCTTCAAGAAGCGCGGTTATCCGACGGAAGTGCGTAACGGAAAGAACGTTGGATTTTTCCACGGCACCGGTCATGGACTCGGGCTCGAGATTCACGAATACCCGCGGTTGCAAAAGGTTGTGCTCAAAGAGCGACAGGTCCTCACGGTCGAGCCGGGTCTTTATTATCCGGCGCTCGGCGGCGTTCGGCACGAAGACGTTGTTGTCGTGGCAAAGACGGGCTGTAGAGTTTTGTCACGTTTTCCGAAGCAGTTGGAAATCTGAGACATAGGCGGAAATCTGAACGCGACGCGTAGTTGAACGTCTAAATTAGGCAACTAGACTACAGGCATGTTCTATCCAGTCGGGTTAGGGGGCCATCATTTTCTTCTCTATATCTTGGTGCCGGCAATTCTTGGCATCTGGGCGCAGATTCGCGTGACGAGTGCGTTCAATCGATGGGGGAAAGTCCGCGCTTCATCGAACATCACCGGCTCGGAATGCGCGCGCGCGATTTTGCAGGCCGCCCAAATCCACGATGTCGATGTCGTCCAAGTGGACGGCTTTCTCGGTGATCACTACGATCCGACGCAGAAGAAGCTTTGCCTTTCTAGTAATGTTTACGACACGCCGTCGGTCGCAGCGCTTGGGATTGCCGCGCATGAAACCGGGCACGCAATTCAGCACGCGAAGGCCTACGCGCCGCTTAAAGCGCGAATGGCAATTGTGCCAATGACGATGGTCGCGTCACAAATGCTGCCGTTTATCATCATCGGCGGTCTCTGGTTTCACATCACCGGCCTAATCACTCTCGGCATTTATTGCTATCTCATCCTCGCGATCTTCCAATTGATCACACTTCCAGTGGAATTCGATGCTTCGCGACGCGCGAAAATCATTCTGCAGCAGATGCGCATTGTGCAGCCGGGCGAAGAAGTCGCCGGCGTGAACAATGTGCTCAACGCGGCCGCGCTGACCTACGTGGCCGCTTTTATCGCAGCGATCGGGAACCTGCTTTGGTTGATGTCGATGCGCGACCGGCGCGATTGATTGGGTTATAGTTGAAGAGAATGAATCCCGCGATCGCCTTATCGCCGGCTCGGCGCATCACCGATTTGTTGTCGTCCGGGCCTGATGCCGGTGTTAAGTCTAAAAAGAAGGCGATGGACGAAGCCCGGAAGGACGAAGACCAGCAATTGGTGGCGCGCACGCAGCAGGGCGCCGCGGGCGCGTTCGATGAATTGGTCGTGAAATATACGCCACGACTCTACGGCCTGGTCTACAACATGACCTCGAACCACGAGGACACGAATGATCTGCTCCAGGACATTTTCGCCAAGGCCTACAAGGCGATCCGCGGCTTTCGCGGCAAATCGTCGTTCTATACCTGGATCCATTCGATCGCGGTCAACATGACCCTGAACTTCCTCAAAAAGCGTGGCCGCCGTTATCAGCTCAGCCTCGACGACGTCGATGCCAGCATCCAGAACGACAAGGAATTCCTCGAGGCCACGGCCTCCAGCAGCCCGGTAAAGGAGGCGGACCTCTCCGAGCTCCAAAAAAGGTTGAACGAGGCGATGATGAAGTTGTCTGATGAACACAGAGCTGTGGTCACGATGTTCCATATTCAGGGGATGCCCCACGCCGAAATCAGTAAGATCTTGAATGTTTCAGAAGGAACAGTACGATCCAGGCTCTTCTACGCGAACCGGCAATTGCAAAACTATCTAGACGAATTTCGAAAAAATCCAGTCACCTGATTCACCCAACAAATGGACGAGTTTAACGACAACGAGATCACGAAACTGCTTCGCCTGAAACGTTACGAGCAGCCACCGCCCGGATACTTTGAAGATTTCCTTCACGAATTTCATCGCCGCCAGCGCGACGAACTTTTGCGGCAACCGCTTTGGCGCATCTGTGTTGATCGTGCACGCGATTTCGCATTCTCGTTTAACCTTTCAACCCTGACTTCTTATCCAGCCGCAGTGACTGCGGTGCTCGTTTGCGCTGCCATTCTTTCCCTGCGGATTTACCAAATGCCACAACCGGCCTCAGTGGCTGTGAAAGATCGTCCGGTGTTGGCCGTGCCCGCCAATGCTGAGGATGAATGGACTCTGGCATCCCCCGTGGCCACACGGGTCTTCAACACGCGGTCGCTTCGAAATATAACGGAAAGCGCCCAGACTCACCGCAGTGGCACGCCCCGCTACGTGCTCGACAGCGTGCCAGTGAGTTATGAGACGACTTTCAAGTTCTAGTTCCGGATTTCCCTTGCTGGCAAAACTCGCGTTTTTCGCCGCTGCGGCTTCGCTTTCCGCGCAGCAAACGCCCGAATCGGCGACAACTTTAAGCCGTGAGGTCAAAGATGTTTTCGAGCGCTGCGCCAAAGCCGTCGTCAAGATTGAAGCAACCGACCAGCATGGCGAACTCTCCGGCACCGGCTTTTTTGTCGATCCAACGGGCACGCTTTATACCGCCTACTCCGTAGGCGGCGAGTCCGACAACATCAACGTCGAGTTTAAAGGAAAAAAGTATCCGGCGCGCCAGCTGATGGCCGATCTCCGCAGCGGCATCGCCCTGTTGAAGGTGGATTTAGCCAGCCCGGCATTGCCGATCGGGAATTCGGCGCAGCTCGAGATTGCAACACCGGTTGTGGCGATCGGTTACCCGCTCGATCTCGCCGAGACCCCGAGCTTTGGGATGATCTCGGGGTTCGATCGCAAATGTTTCGGCGGATATTTTGCCACAAAGCATTTGCGAGTGAATCTGCCACCGCAACGCGGTGAGGGCGGAGCGCCGGTCTTGAATGTAAAAGGCGAGGTCGTGGCAATCCTGCTTTACACGTTTGAAAATAACGCGTGTTACGCGTTGCCGATCGAGGCCGCAGAAAAAATTCGGAATGATTTCGTTCGCTTCGGCGAGGCGCGGCACGGTTGGATTGGCGCGAATGTCACAGAAGCGGCCGCGCCGGTTGAAGGTTCGCGCGCCGTCACCAAAGACATAATGAACGATACGCCGGCGGCGGAATCGGGAATGAAAGCAGGCGATGTCGTCCTCCAAATCGGACGAACGGAAGTTCACGAGCCGGAAGATATTCTCGACGCATCGTTCTTTCTGACCGCTGGGGACGTCGTGCCGATCACGGTCGTGCGTGATAACGAAAAGATTACTTTCAACGTGCGGGCCGAACTTCATCCGGCTAGTCAACCCAGACCGCCGCTGCTCGCTGCACCGCCACTCTCGAATCGCGGGATTCCGCTTAACTTGCAGTCCTCTCCGGAGCGAACACCGTAGCCTCTGTGCACGCGGCCCTCGGCTGCGAATGGTGGAACTTGGAGCCGAGGCGCCTGCCAGTACGGAAATCTTATTTCTTGTTAAGGCCAAACGTTTTGCATAGTTTTGCAAAGCGTGTTTTTCATAGGTAAAGTCGTTAGGCAAAGGCGCAAAAGTGTAGCGTGGTTTTGCGTTGTTTTTCTCCAAAATCACGCGCAGGCGTAGAAAACCAACTGTAGAAATCTTAATACGTGTATCGCTTTCGCCCGTTGGAATCCAGGCATGTCGCTGATCGCCTCGGCCCAGTTCCTTATTGTTCCCAAATTTACGGAACCAGAAAAAGCTTTTCTGTGTATGGATCTTTCACGATGGACCCGGACGCAAAACCGGTGACATCGACCTGCTTTCCGTCCTCCGGAATATAAGGACTTATGACCATGCCTTTCCGGCCTGGGACCGGAATTCCATAGGGCAAACCAGCTTTTATTTTTTCCAAATCCGCGGCTGAAACACCCCGCACAGCGCCAGTAAACTCTTCTTCTTTGGAGGGGTGTGATGGTTGTGCGCCTGCGGGTGACGTCGCCGCGGCCGCAGGTGCTGCTCGCGAAGTGGGTTGCCGCGTCGCGTGTGGCGTCTTCGTAGGCTCAGGCTGAGGCTCAGACTCAGACTCAGACTGGAAAGGCTTGGACATCGATTGACCAACTTTCTTGAAGAAGTCTCCTACCGGACCGGCGTTTACAAGCGGTCCGCTCAAGAACGAGAGCGGGGTCACCAGCAACAATAAGGGGTTCACCTTCATCGCCGACAACTCAATGAATCGCTTCGTTTGTTTGCGTTGGATCTCTAAGACTCAAAGAAAAGAAAATTTTTCCCGCAAGGCGCAGGTTGCGGCGTTCCCTCTTGAATTATCCATGTGCGCTCAGGCACAGTCAGTTTATGTATTTGAGTAGGCGCCGCAAATTATCAAAACCAGAACCAGCGCCTGAATGACGTGGCCGATCTGCTCCGGCAATCGAATGCAATTTGGTTTTCAGCATATGGAATAATGATCTATTTTTTCCGTTTTTAGCGTAAACACCACTGCCGAAAGAGCCATTGACATGTCTACAGCGTGCAGATTTTGAAAGCTGCCGTCACCGAAATCATCCAGCAATCGAATGCAGTTACGGCGGGTTATTACTGAAAGCCAAGGTTCACACATCTTATCGATTTGTGTTTAGTATAAAAATCCAACCGTGGAGACGACCGCAGCATATCTACAGGCAGGAAAAACTTTCAGTAAAAACGGGCGAGACGAGCTCTCAAAACGCTGGAAACGACATAAAATCAGGTGCGCTGTCCCTCGTTCCAGCGAGGCAAATTCCCTTTCCGGACGCCGCTGATTCTACGGTTTGATTCTACGGCGACGCTCTAAATAGAGCGTCTTTCTCGTAGTCACCTCGTGTCGACTGGCCGTCCAGACGGCGGCGCGATGTCGAGCTGCAACCACGTCCCGTCTTTGAGGGCCATAAAATAGCCCGTCACAGTAGAAGTTGGGCGCCTTGGTGGCATGCCCGGAGCAGCACCGCTAGTGATCACGAAGCCTAACGTAGATGTGATCGGTAGCCAGCTGTCAGCGGCTATATTCGGTGGCGCTTGATTTGGCGCGGGTGGCGGCTGCGCGCCAGCCACGAAACACAACACGCAAAGACAAGTTACTAAGAGGATGTAAGAGATTGAGGATTTCACGAAGCGTCATGACAACATCGCTCGGTTGATGTTCAAAAATGTCGGTGCCCGAGCGGGGTTGGTCGAACTATTCGGGGAACGAACACACGCATTGGAGTCAGCAATGCCTCGCTGAAGTTCGGGCCGTATCGATCCCCGTTTCCAAAAACTCGCCGCCTCGGACGCGGCGAAACAATAGCGGGAACTTAAACTCCGCCTTTGCTCTCGACACCAGCAGGTGGAGTAAATAATGAAGCTCGCGTAATTTAGATCAGTCCCTGAATGGCCGCCGAGGTTAAAAAAGAGATTGAGTTTCAGATCGGGCACGTTCTCTTCATCGATCTCGTGGACTACTCCAAGTTGCTCATCGACGAGCAGAGCGAGCAGATGCAAAAGTTGCGGGAAATCGTGCGCGCGACCGAACAATTTCGGAGCGCCGAAGCGGCGGGCAAGTTGCTGCGCTTACCTACAGGCGACGGCGGCGCACTGGTCTTTCGCACCAGCCTAGAAGCGCCAGTTTTGTGCGCGCTCGAGATCAGCAAGGAACTAAAAAACATCCTGAACTTCGGGTGCGGATGGGTATTCACAGCGGCCCAGTCAATGAAATCACCGATCTAAACGAGCAAGCCAACATCGCTGGCGCAGGAATCAACACCGCGCAGCGAGTCATGGACTGTGGCGATGCTGGTCACATTCTGCTTTCCCGGCACGTCGCGGAAGACTTGGAACACTATCCGCGCTGGCGTTCGTATTTGCACGATCTTGGCGACTGCGAGATGAAGCATGGCGTCCGCATCGGTGTCGTAAATCTGTTTGACGATGGAGTGGGCAACGCCGCAACGCCAAAGAAGTTTGAGTCAATTAAGAAACACCGCGCCCGTGTGCGCTGGGCGGCGGTTGCAGTCGCCGTGCTCGTGCTGGGAGCGATTGTCGGCGGCACCTTTTTCTTTTCACGTCATCCGACACACTCGGCGTTGGCTGTCGTTGAGAAGAGTATCGCAGTCCTGCCATTTGAAAACCTGAGCAGCGACAAGGAAAACGCTTACTTCACGGACGGCGTGCAGGACGAAATTCTAACCGATCTGGCAAAGATCGCGGACCTGAAAGTCATCAGCCGCACGAGCGTACTGCAGTATAGGACCGGAATCGCGCGTAACCTGCGCAAGATTGGCGAGGAGCTGGGCGTCGCGCATGTGGTGGAAGGCAGCGTGCAACGGGCCGCTAACAAGATTCGAGTAAACGCGCAATTAATCGACGCTCGCAATGACGCGCATCTTTGGGCGCAGACCTACGACCGGACCTGGCCGATGTCTTCGCCATTCAGAGCGAGATCGCCAAGGCCATTGCTGACCAGTTGCAAGCGAAGCTGTCGCCTAGCGAGAAAAAGGCGATCGAACAGCCGCCCACCACGGACTTGGCGGCCCCGACCTTTACAGCCGGCCGAAATCACTTCTCCTTGTAGTAGGTTCCAGCGCGACGCAAGACCCAGACATGCGCAAGGCAGTTGAGCTTTTGAATGAGGCGGTGAAGCGCGATCCCTCGTTTTCGACGCTTACTGCAAGCTCGCATGGGCGCACGAACGGCTCTACGCAACGTCGCTGATTTCGCGAAATGGAAGCCGGTCTATGACGCGCACCTGTCGGCGCGGCAGAAGGCTGGACTAAAGGAGGAACATCTTTTCCGCAACGCCGATGACCCAAATGAAGTACTGCTGCTTTTCTCGGCGGAAGATATC
>DATLJP010000062.1:0-5058 GCA_035538875.1 Chthoniobacterales bacterium
GCGCGCGTCGCCGTGATCGATGGTCATTCAAGCTGGACTTATGCGCAGTTTTTCGATCGATCTGATCGTTGGTCGGCAGTCTTGCAGCGATTTGGAATTAAATCGGGCGACCGCGTCGCCTATCTCTCACCGAACACTCACGCGCAGCTCGAGTCGTTCTATGCTGTGCCCAAAATCGGTGCGGTGCTAGTGCCGCTGAACTATCGTTTGACCGCCGACGACTTCGCTTACCTCATTAATCATAGCGGTTCGCGCATCGTTTGCGCCGACGGCGATTATCTTGACGCGATCGATAGTGTTAGGTCCCGTCTTCCGGATGTTAACCAGTTCGTCGCTCTGACCGGAAAAGGTAAGGACTGGTTGAACTACGAATCGCTGATCGAGGCAAGCTCAGCGGAATTTGTTCCTCCGGAAATTCGAGAAAACGATCTGCTCACGATCAATTACACCAGCGGCACGACGTCGCGCCCGAAGGGTGTGATGATCACTCACCGGAACGCCTGGATGAATTCTATCGGCACCCTCCTCCATCAACCCATGACCTGTGCCGAACGTTATCTATGGACCCTGCCAATGTTTCACGCCAACGGCTGGACTTTCGTCTGGACGGTAACGGCCGCAGGCGCGACCCATATTTGTCTGCGCAAAGTTGAGCCGCGCGCTGTCTTCGAATTGATGTCGATCGAGCAAGTGACGTTGCTGTGTGCAGCACCAACAGTTTTGATTTCGTTGGTGAATGCGCCGGAAGATCTCCGTCGTCTCGCGCCCAAAGGAATCCGAGTTCTCACGGCCGGTGCGCCACCCGCGGCTTCCACCATCCAGCGACTCGAAGAAGAGCTTGGTTGGACGATCACACAAGTTTACGGACTTACAGAGGCAGCCCCGTTTATCACCGTTTGCGAGCCGCGGCCGGAACACGCTCCACTTTCGGTCAGCGAGCGAGCTGCGATCAAAGCGCGCCAGGGCGTCGAGCTGATCACGTCCGGCGAGTTACGCGTCGTTGACGAAAATGGCGACGACGTGCCGCACGACGGGATTACTCAAGGAGAAGTCGTCGCCCGCGGCAACGTGATCATGGCCGGCTACTACAACGACGCGCAAGCGACCGAGCAGGCTTTGTCCGGCGGCTGGTTGCACACCGGCGACGCCGCGGTCGTTCATCCGAATGGCTATGTCGAGATTCGCGACCGACTGAAAGACGTCATTATAAGTGGCGGAGAAAACATTTCTTCTGTCGAAGTCGAAAGCGTGCTATTGCGACACCCGGCCGTGCAGGAAGTCGCGATCATCGGGCTGCCGGATGAACGTTGGGGCGAGGCACCGCATGCCTTCGTTGTTCTAAAGAGTGGCGCGTGCGCCGATGAGGGCGAGCTATGCGAGTTTGCTCGGGCGAACCTCGCGCACTTCAAGGCACCGCGCAGCGTGACCTTCATCAACGAACTTCCCAAAACTACGACCGGCAAGATTCAGAAGTACATCTTGCGAGCACGCCAGCCTGCGATCGCTCCGCAATAACTCGTTTTTCGTTTTCCGTCGAGGCTCGACCACTCCACGCGCGCCCAAGAGTTGGCGCAGGGTTGCAGCACTGCACTGCGAGCTATCTCAATTGTCCGCCAGTGGACTGTATTTCTCAGTTATCGTGATGCGGCGAAAGCATGTGAGAGCAAGCTCGTGTCTATCGTCCTCATATTGAGACTGATGGTTAAAGCAATGTTTTTTGGTAGACGGCGACCGTCTTGAATTTTATTCCACTCGGCGTCCTACCGATCAACGTCACCTTACGACTCTTGCCATCTTCAGATACCTCCACGCGCCCTGTGTTGACTACTTTGCCGGCCTTCTTGTTGATCATCGTCAACGTGTGATCATCGATCTTGGTGTAGGCGCGCATATCAGTCGTCGCGTCTCCCTTCACCTCATAGTCCTGGCCGTCAAATTTCCCTTTCCATTCGGTGTGTATCTTGTTTCCCGCGGCATCGACTCCCCATGCCTCGACCTTGAATCGGTCAAACAATAAGTCATCGTAGACAACCTTGATGATCTTGCCGGTTCCAGGCGCGATTTCGGAACCTGCCTCGTTCAGTTTCCAAACACCTATCAATGGCCCGCCCGCAAATACCGTCCCCGCAGCGAACAAAAATCCCAAACTGAGTGCGATGATCTTGGTTTTCATGTCTTCATCGAGCAAAGATTTGCGACGAAGGTCAATGCTTTTCTCAACCACCGCGGAGCTGACGAATTAGTTCTGAAGCTGTTCGCGTAAGCCGACGCGCCGCAGCAAATCTTTGAAGCGCGGGTCTGAACGCAGGCTGTCCAGCCTTGGCTCGACATTGAGATAAACCAACAAGTCAGAGCGCTCGCGATAGGCACTTTCCAGCCACTCGAATGCCGGATCCTTTTGTCGTAAACCGATATAGATCATTGCCAGATGGTATGAAGAAACATATCTTCGCTTTGATAGCTCTTTCAATTCATCTATTACCTTCAGCGCCCGATCCTTCTGTCCTGAAACGGCATAAACATATGCCGTGTCTGCTTCAAGCATCATATTGCCTTTAAGCAGCTCTTTCGCCTTTCGTATTTCCGCCTCAGCCTCGGAATACTCTTCTTTTTGCGCATGGATCAGGCCAAGATACCAGTGCGCGAGCCCATAGTTGGGATCCATCTCAAGCGCCTTCCTTAATTGCTCTACCGCCAGGTCATACTGGCGTGCGTTTATGTAGTGCCATCCCAGGTGAACGTTCATGATGAGACCAAGTGGATCAAGTTCGAGGGCCCGTTTACTCTCAGTCAAAGATCTCTCTGTCTGACCCATCGCCATCAAATAATGAGAGTACCAGTGGTGCGCGTTCGAAGAGTTTGGGTTTAATTCGATGGCGTGCCTGAATTCACTCTCAGCGCCTGACCAGTCCCAATCGTAATTCAGCCTAATGAAGGCAAGCGACGTGTGCGCTTCGGCAAGCGTGTCATCCAGCTCCAACGCTTTCATCGCTGCGGCCTTCGCTTTTGGTATCGCCTCATGCGGCGATAGTGAGCCGACATCAATGTGGAGTCCCTCCAAGGAATAACAGTCGGCTATTCCCGTGTAAGCCAGTGCATACGTTGGATCTTTTTCAATAGCCTGCTGGAAATACTCAATAGCCTTCCTTACTCCTTCTTCAGTTCTCTTGTTCCAGTAGAATCGACCCTTGAGGTAAAGCTCGTACGCCTCGCTGTTTTCGGTTGGACGCGCCGCAATCGCATGTCGCTCCGGAGCGGTGAGCCTCGCCTGGAGCGTGTCAGTGATCCTCGCAGCGATATCGCTTTCGACCGCAAACAGATCTGTCAGGTTGCGATCAAATTTATCTGCCCAAAGATGTGAATCGTTCTGCGCATTAATCAGTTGAACATTAACTCTAACTTGATCGGTCACCCTTTGAACTGTGCCTTCCAGAATGTACGCGACACCAAGTTCCTTCGCTATGTCGAGTAAATTGTCGGGCTTGTTTCGGTAACGTTGGGTCGAAGTGCGCGAGATCACTTTTAGATCGGCGACCTTCGACAAGCGTGTGAGAATTTCCTCTTGAATTCCGTCGGCGAAATACGCGTTGTCGGGATCGTGACTTAGATTCTCGAACGGCAGGACCGCGATGCTTTTTTCTGGAATCACCGATGCGAGCATAGACGCCTTCGGTTTCTCTCGTTGTCGGTAGAGAAAGCCAGCGAAAGCAATCGCGATGAGAATCAAGATCGCTGCGCCGATCACTGCCCATTTGGCAGTCGCCAACTTTGGTAACGGTTTCGCAGCGACCGCCCTAACCGTTTTGAATCTCTCCGGCGCCTCCGGGTTGCCCAATTCGTTCGTGTAGAGATTGACGGCGCGGACGCGGACGCCGTGTTTGACTTCGCACTCCCCCAAGTCATGCAACTGGGGTTGCCAACGTGCCGAATGTTCTAGGTCCTCAGCGATGTGTTTAGATAGGAGAATGTGTCCGGCATCGCCGCAATCCATCACCCGCTGTGCAATGTTGATCCCGGCGCCTGCGATGTTGGCTTGTTCGTTGAGGTCAGTGATGTCGTTAACCGGTCCGCTATGAATTCCCATCCGAACGCGCAGTTCTGGATGAGCCTTTAGCGCTTTACTGATTTCCAGGGCGCACAAAACTGGCGCTTCCGGGGTAGTGCGAAAAACCAGCGCGCCGCCGTCGCCGGTGGGTAAACGTAGTAGTTTGCCTTCCGCTTCTGCCACGCGGAACTGCTCCGTTGCGCGTACGATCTCTTTCAGCTCTTGAATTCGCTTGCTCTGCTCTTGAAGCAGCAACTTGGAGTAACCGACGATGTCGATAAACAACACGTGCCCGATCTCGAATTTCAGATCCGAGGGAGACGCCGATGCCATTAGGTTTCTTTCTAATCGAAAACTCGGGCTTTAAGGAGGTTATTCCAGCACCGATGAATTTCCAGTAGCCGAACCGATACGCGCGTGCGCGAGGGAGCGCGGCGCTCCGAAATCGTTGACGCCCTGTTGACGACTATCGCGAAACTTAAGAAGTATTCGAACCGCCCGTTACTTCTCGACTTGACTAATGTCCTGTCGGACTTCCGGTCGGATCGCGCGCAAAGCGGTGAAAACGTGCGCAAAAACTCGTTAGGCAATTACAAATCGGCTGTTCTACCAGCCGAGCTATGCCGACCACCGAAGCAAGTTACCCTGCCTACGGCACCAGCAGGTGCAAGCGGCCTTTTCCGTTATTCTCGTGACGCCTTACGAGCGAGAACCATTTCGGACAAATTCAGACACGGAGACTGCGTAAGATGAAGTTTTTCAGGCAGAAAGCTGCAACGCCGAACGCTGAACGTTGAACGCCCAACGTCGAACAGAACATTAGAGAGGAGTTTTGACTCCGCAGGCACGGACCGCGCACCAACCCACCCAACATTCAAAAGCACAAAATAACCCGATCAAGATAAAGATCGCGCCGAGCACCCAGGAATGTGGTACCAGACAACCGCCAGCCAGAAGAAACACCACCGCGATGCCTCCCCGCGCAGCTCGCCCTTTGTTGTCGATGTTCTGTT
>DATLJP010000063.1:0-6787 GCA_035538875.1 Chthoniobacterales bacterium
CGGCTCTTCTTTCATTTCGGCCACGCCGCCGAACACGAACAAAGTGATTCCGCTCATCTCCGTTCCGAACCGCCTGGCCACCAGCGAGTGCGCAAACTCATGGAACACGATCGACCCAAATAATCCGCATGCGCCCACCGCGCCCATGATCCAATACGTGGCTGGCGCGAGACCCGGAAAACGATGTGGGAACACGCCGACGGCAAGCGTCCATGTGACCAGCACCGCGATAATCAGCCAGCTAACGTCAAGCTGAACTTGGAACCCAAGCAGCTTAAACAACCGAAATCGTCTTCCAAACATCGTATCATCCTTGTCGGCTTCCGCTCATGCTAGCGTGATCGGCCACCGCGGGTAAAGATCGGAATGCCCGGATCGCGGCAAAAAATGCGCGGCGAATCCCAATACAAGCAAAGAAGTCTGGAAACGATGTCGGATTACTTTCGAAGTGAATTTCTGGCTCGAATGCAGAATCTGGTGAGGCCATGAAGACCATCCTGAGTTTGACCATCAATCCCGCAATTGATGCCAGTTGTTCGGTCGAAGCCGTTTTCCCCGATCACAAACTGCGTTCCGGCCCTGTTTGTCACGAACCCGGAGGTGGCGGCGTGAACGTCTCGCGATCAATCCGAAATCTCGGCGGCGAATCGACGGTTTTTTATCTCGCTGGCGGCCCCAGTGGTCAAATGTTCGGGCTGTTGCTGGACCGCGAAGGATTAATACACGAGGCCATTTTGATTGAAGACTGGACGCGGGAAAACTTCGTGGTGACGGAGCGGACCAGCGGGGCGCAATACCGTTTCGTTACACCCGGACCAGAGTTGCGCGAGGAAGAATGGAAAAATTGTTTGGAAAAAATTGATAGCCTCGATCCGATGCCGGATTTCGTTGTGGCCAGCGGCAGCCTTCCGCCGGCTGCGCCCACGGATTTTTACGGACAGCTTGCCAAACTGGTCTCTGCTAAACACAGCCGGTTTGTCTTAGATAGTTCCGGCGCCGCGCTGGCTCAAGGTTTGCGCAGCGGCGGCGTCTACCTGGTGAAGCCGAGCATGCGCGAGCTGCGTGCGTTGGTCGGGCGCGAACTCGTCCATGAAAAAGAACAAGAAGAAGCGGCCACGGAGATCGTGAAAAATCGCCAGGCGCAAATCGTTGTCGCCTCAATGGGCGCAGCCGGAGCGCTTCTGGTGACAGCAAAAGACTGCAAACGGATTCGAGCGCCTGCTGTCCCCGTTAAAAGCAAGGTGGGAGCTGGCGACAGTATGGTCGCAGGGATCGTGCTTGGATTGGCGCGCGACATGCCACTCCGCGATGCCGTTCGCCTCGGAATCGCTGTGGGCTCAGCCACGGTGATGATGCCCGGAACGCAGCTGTGTCGACGCGAGGACGCCGAGCGCCTTTTCGAGCAGATGGCTCGAACATCATAAAAATCGTAATTCTCCCGAGCTGTAGAACCACGCTCGCAGGCACGAGCAAGAAATGCGCGGCAATTCGCAATTGCTGCGAAGCGCCAATTCGTATGTGCGTGAACTTCGAACCATGAAGACACCATTTATTCTTCTGTTCACCAACGACAATGAACTGAAAGATCTGGTCGCCCAAGCGCTCTCGGAGATCGGCGGCGTGAGCCACTTGGCGCGCGACGTTAATGAAGCTTTAGAGACTGTGCGTTGCGCTCCAAGTCTCGATTTTGCAATAGTTGACTTCGAACATGGCTCCGAGGGCCTGACGTTGCTCCGCGCAATCAATGCGCTGTGCAGATATCTGCCGGTAATTGTGGTCACTGGTGACGATGACAGTCGTGTCGCAGCGGTGGCGTATACGAATGGCGCTGCTGCGTGTCTGGCAAAACCAGTTTCAGCAGCACAACTGGTCAGCACGATTCGCAAATTAGGGCTGTTTGAACCAGAACTGGCTGCCGCCTGATCAGTAAGCCTGATGAACACGGCAACTTTGGAAAGGAGGCCAAGCTCGCAGAAGACGAGTTCGTACACCAAATGGTTCCACGAAATCGGGATCACTGACATGTCGATTGTGGGCGGCAAAACAGCGTCGTTAGGCGAAATGTTTCGGGAACTCATTCCCAAAGGCATAAAGGTGCCTGACGGATTTGCCATCACTGTTGCCGGTTACTGGCACTTTCTTCGCGAGACTAAACTGGATCGATTTATCGAGGAGCATCTTTTCGATCTTGACGCGAGTGATGTCAAGCAGCTGCAAAGACGCGGCGCGGCCGTTCGAGACGCGATTCTGGCGACGAAGATGCCGACCGATTTGCGTCAGGAGATTTTGGAAGCTTACGACGAATTATGCCGGGATTGCGACGAGCCTATTTCTGTTGCCGTTCGAAGCAGTGCGACGGCGGAAGATTTGCCCGAGGCCAGCTTTGCCGGCGCCCAGGAAACTTTTCTGAATGTGTCTGGCCACGATCGCGTGATCGAGGCGTGCCGGCGTTGTTACGCTTCGCTATTCACTGACCGTGCGATCTCGTACCGGGCCGAGCGTGGTTTCGCCCATAATAAGGTCGGTTTGTCCATCGCGCTGCAAACGATGGTGCGTTCGGACGTTGGCAGTTCGGGCGTCATTTTTACAATTGATACCGAAACTGGATTTCGCGATGCGGTTTTGATCAATGCGTCCTACGGACTTGGTGAAAACGTCGTAAAGGGGTTCGTGAACCCGGATGAATTTTGCGTTTTCAAACCGACACTAAAAACCGGCTCTCGACCAATCCTGCAAAAGGTTGCCGGCAGCAAAGAATTAAAACTCGTTTACGATTCGACAGCTGCTGGCGGAACGCGCAATGTTCCAGTCCCACCGCAGGATCGGCACCGCTTCTCGATTTCGGATGATGAAATCCTTCAGCTCGCGCGCTGGGCGTGCGTCATCGAAGAACATTACAGCGCCAAGAAAGGTCGGCCGACTCCAATGGATATTGAGTTTGCCAAAGATGGTCGCGGAGGCGAGCTGTTTATTGTTCAGGCCAGACCAGAAACCGTCCACTCGCGTACGGACAGGGCGGCTGTCGAACAGTATCGGTTGAAGACGCGCGGAACGATTCTGATCCGCGGACGCAGTGTTGGCGCCAAGGTCGCGAGCGGTCGCGTTCGCGTCATCGCTGACCCGGAACACCTGGACCAATTTCAACCAGGAGAAATCCTAGTCGCCGACAAAACAGATCCCGATTGGGAGCCGATCATGAAAAAGGCTGCCGCGATTGTCACCAATCGTGGGGGCCGTACGTGCCATGCCGCGATCGTCAGTCGCGAGCTTGGAGTTCCCGCGATCGTCGGCACCGAACACGCGACCGCGTTGTTGGGCAATGGAAAGATGGTAACCGTGTCATGCGCCGAAGGCGATGTCGGCGTGGTTTACGAAGGCGAGCTGCCATTCGAAGTCACGCGCACAAATCTGAAAGATCTGCCGCGACCGCGCACGAAAGTGATGATGAATCTGGCGAATCCTGAAGAGGCGTTCCGCCTCTCGTTCATTCCAAATGACGGGGTCGGTCTAGCCCGAGAAGAATTCATCATCAGCAATTACATCAAAGTGCATCCGATGGTGCTGATCGATTACGCGAAGCTCAGTAATTTGAGCTGCGATCAATGGGGCCATCCCAAACCGCCACTGGGAACTTTGTCATGCTCCGAGTGCGAGAAATTGAAAGCCACGATCGACCAACTAACATCTGGTTACGACGACAAGGCGCAGTTCTTCGTGGACAAACTCGCGCAAGGCGTAGCCATGATCGCTGCCGCATTCTATCCGAAGGATGTCATCGTGCGGTTGAGCGACTTTAAGACGAACGAATATGCGAATTTGATTGGCGGCTGCGGCTACGAGCCGGTCGAAGAAAATCCAATGCTCGGTTTCCGCGGCGCGGCGCGTTACTACAACGAGAGATATCGGGCCGGGTTCGAGCTTGAATGTCGCGCCATGAAAAAAGTGCGCGACGAGATGGGCCTGATGAACGTGAAACTGATGATCCCGTTCTGCCGCACCGTAGATGAGGGACGCAAAGTGATTACCGAAATGGAGAAACACGGTCTTCGTCGCGGCGAGCGCGGTCTCGAAGTTTATGTGATGTGCGAAATCCCGAGCAACGTGATTCTGGCCGAAGAATTCGCCGAGATCTTCGATGGATTCTCGATCGGCTCGAATGATCTGACGCAACTGATCCTCGGTGTCGATCGCGACAGTGAGATCGTGGCCGAGATTTTCGATGAACGAAACGCCGCCGTGAAAAAAATGATCGCCCAAGTCATCGCCGCCGCGCGCGCGAAAAAGCGCAAGATCGGCATCTGCGGGCAGGCGCCAAGCGATTACCCCGAGTTCGCGCAATTCCTGGTGGAACAAAAGATCGACAGTATCTCCTTGAACCCGGACACGGTGATCAAGACAACGATGGCAATTTTAGAAAAGGAGAAAGCACTAAACGAAACCGAAAAGGAGAAGAAAAAATGAAGAAACTAACAACGTTGTTGGTTGCAGCGATAGTAGTCGCAGGGCTGTTAAGCGCATCCAATGTCGTTGCTCAGCGGAACTACAATCCAAAGACAGTTGAGACCATCGAGGGAAAAGTATTGTCAGTGGAGAAGACCCCTTCAAAGGGTCAGGGCCATGGGGTTCATCTGACACTGCAAACGGAAAAGCAAACCATCTCGGTGCACTTGGGACCAGACTGGTACATCGATAAGCAAACTCCGCATATCGAAGCCAACGATACCATCACGGTAACTGGCTCTCGCGTGACCGTCGGTGGAAAACCGGCCATCATCGCCGCGCAAGTTAAGAAAGGAAACGAGGTTCTGAAGCTACGCGACGATAACGGCGTTCCAGCATGGTCCCGTGCAGGCCAGCGTGGCAGCTAGCCGACTGTAGCGATTTAGAAGCTCGAACACGTGAACGCCACAAAAAGAAGAGTAACCGGCCGAGCGATAGTGTGCGGTACCGACTTTTCCGCGACGGCCACGGAAGCAGTTGAGATTGCCGCAGCGATCGCGAGACGACTCGGCACCAAACTTGTTCTTGTCCATGTGGACCAATTGCAGGGATCTCTCGCATCTGACCCATTCGTGCTCGAAGCCGCGATTTTGCAAAGACGCGGTGAGTTAGATCGTGAAGCTCTGCGCTTACGGGACTTGGGAACCAAGGTCGAAGAAAAATTTCTTTCCGGTTCTGCCTTTGATGAATTGGTAACTGCCGCAGCCGAAGCCAAAGGGCGGCTCGTCGTCGTTGGCGCAGTAGGACACGGTCTTGCGCGGCGATTACTTGTAGGGAGCGTAGCGGAACGGACGGCAGAGGCTTCGCCTATTCCGACTTTGGTTGTGCGTCCGGGCGGGAGGCTCACTTCCTGGATTCGGGGCGAGCATGCGCTCAAGATTCTTGTGGGATACGATTTTTCTGCCGCCAGTGATGCTGCTTTAACTTGGGTGAATCAATTGCGGGAGCTCGGCAAATTCGAAGCCACCGTCCTTTTTAGCAATTGGCCTCCGGATGAAGCGCGCCGCTTGGGATACGAAGGACCGCTGCCGCTGGCGGCTAACCCGACGAAAATTCAAAAGAATCTTGAGCGCGATCTCAAGAAACGCATCGCAACATTTCTGCCGAAGAAAGAAGCAACCGCAATCGTTGAGCCTGGCTGGGGAAACCCAGAAGGATACTTGTTCGAAATGGCGAGTCGCCAGCACGTCGATCTAATCGTCGTGGGAACGCACCAGCGACATGGACTGGGTCGCGTGCTTCTGGGATCGGTTTCCCGCGCTGTTTTGCATCATGCAAATGTAGCTGTAGCTGTCGTTCCTCCGGCTAAAGCCGCCCTGCGAAAACAAGCAAAATGAGAACCAAATCATCCAGGCAAAATCGCCGCGCTCATGTGAAGCCGCATCGCGTATTGGTGCCGGTCGATTTCTCCGATTCGTCCGGGCGCGCGTTGCGCCATGCTGCAAAACGAGCCGCAGAATCCGGCGGCTCGTTGATTATTGTCCACGTTGTTCCGGCTGATTACGGATGGTCGGGAATCGGGCGCGAGGAATCCCGCGAGTTGGATCGGGCATTGCAACAGCAGGCGGCGGATCGATTGCGTGCTTTTGCCGATGAAAATCTCGGTCACAATTTGGCTGCGGACCTGGAGGTCCGTGTCGGTCAACCCGCAGAGGAAGTTGTTGCGGCGGCACGAGAATCAAAATGCGACTCAATCGTTCTCTCGACGCGCGGCCTGACCGGTTTGGATCGCTACTTGATCGGGAGCGTTGCCGATCGCGTCGCGCGGCTCGCGCCATGCCCCGTAGTTCTCATCCGGCCGGGCAAACGTTTGCCCGGTCGAAAACAAAAGCGGCCAGCTGTATTGCGATTCAAGCACGAGGGCAAACGGAGTGGCTAAAGAAGCGATGACGCATGGGTGTATATGCAAGCAGCCGCTTCCACTTCCTGGCACCAAGTCCGTGTCGGTGAGATAGCCCCATTACTAGAGACGGATCTGCTAAACGGACTTTCGGCGGCTGAAGTCAAATTCCGATTAAAGGAATACGGTCCGAACAAGATAACGGAGAAGGCCGGGACACCGCCGTGGAAACGATTTCTTCTGCAGTTCCACCAACCGCTTGTTTATATTCTGCTCGTCGCAAGCGGCCTCACCGTCCTTTTAGGCGAGTTTGTCGATGGAGCTGTGATTTTTGGTGTCGTTTTTATTCTGGGAGTTATCGGCTACATCCAGGAAACAAAAGCTGAAGGCGCGATCCGGGCGCTAAGCAGAATGGTTGTTGCCGAAGCGACAGTCCGCCGCGACGGG
>DATLJP010000064.1:0-8900 GCA_035538875.1 Chthoniobacterales bacterium
ATATCGTGGTTCGGTCCGTTTATTACGAAGGCGATGAGATCAGCGTTTATGAACATCAAAAGTCCGGCTTTAACAACGTGCTGAGCGTTGGTTGCGGGCTTTAGAACTCGCGTTTCTACCGTCCCAAAACCAAGCAGCAGAATCCCACTCGTGGGATGGCCAACGAGTTAGAAGATTTTCGCTCCGATTGCAACATACTGATTAGAAGCAGCTTGTAAGGCTAATTGCCACCTGGCATATCCTTTGCATAGTGATGCGACGCGTCCCTATTTCTATGTCGCCCATTCAACCTCATATGCAATTACGTCTAACTCTACTCTTTACTATTGGTGCCGCATTCCTTTCGGTAGCGGCGGAAACCGAAAAACCGCCAACGCTCGATGAGTTGGTCGCAAAAAACATCGAAGCGAAAGGAGGAGCCGACGCGCTCAAGGCTCTGCAATCGCTCAAGCTCACTGGCAAAATGTTGGTTAACGAAGGCCAGCTGCAGCTCGGTTACTACGAAACTAAAAAGCGGCCGAACGAGGTGCGCACCGAAGCCACGCTTCAAGGACTGACTGCGGTGCAGTCCTACGATGGCAAGGAAGGATGGAAAATTTCGCCGTTTCAAGGACGCAAAGACCCCGAGAAGATGTCGGCGGACGATACCAAACCGCTGATCGAAGACGCTGAGATCGACGGGCCGCTCGTGAATTGGAAAGAAAAAGGAAGCACGCTGGAATATCTCGGACGCGAAGACGTCGATGGAACGTCGGCTTATAAAATCAAAGTCATCCGCAAGAATGGCGACGTGAGTTTTGTTTATCTCGATCCCGATCACTTTCTCGAGATTCGAATTCTCACCCAGCGGGTCAGGCACGGCGCTCAGGAAGAAACGGAGACCGATGTCGGGGATTACGAAAAAATCGGCGGCGTCTTCATTCCGTTTTCGATCGAGGAAGGACGCAAGGGCGATCCGGACAAACAAAAGGTCGTGATTGAAAAAGCAGAGGCAAACACGCCGGTTGACGACGCGATCTTCAAATTCCCAACTTCACCTTCGAAATAATTCACTTCATGCGAATCACACATTTTTGCCTAGCGGCTGTCTTTTGCCTAAGTGTCGATCTAACACACGCGCAGGAGCAGCCTGCGTTAACTTCCTCTACGATTTCCGGTCTCGGCGCGCGCAACATCGGTTCCGCCGCGATGAGCGGCCGCATATCTGCGATCGCAGGAACGCATGAACCATCCGGTAAAATCACGCTTTTCGTTGGCGCGGCCAGCGGCGGCGTTTGGAAATCGGACGATGGCGGAACGCGCTATCGTCCGGTGTTTGACGAGCAGGATGTGCAATCGATCGGCGCAATCGCGATCGATCCGACGAACACGAAAAATGTATGGGTCGGCACGGGTGAATCGTGGATGCGGAACAGCGTTTCGATCGGCGACGGCATTTACAAATCGATCGACGGCGGAGAAACGTGGGTACACGTTGGTTTGGAAAAGTCTGAGCGCATCGCACGCATTGCAGTCAGTCCGAAAAGCAGCGATACAATTTTCGCCGCAGTGCCCGGCGCGCTCTGGAGCGACTCGGCGGACCGCGGTCTCTACAAAACAACCGACGGGGGCAAAACGTGGAAATTGGTTTTGAAGGGCGAGAATCTTTCGACCGGTTGCGCCGATGTAGCGATCGACCCGACCGATGCGAACACGATGTTCGCGTGCATGTGGGATTTTCGGCGTAAAGGCTGGGAGTATCGCTCGGGTGGCGAGGACCCGGACAAACCTTCGGCAAGCGCATTGTTACGTTCGAACGACGGCGGTGAGACGTGGACCGAAGTGACGCCGGAAGCGAACAAAGGTTTCCCCAAGAAACCTTACGGCCGGTTAGCAATTGCGATCGCGCCTTCGAATCCAAAACGCGTCTATTGTCTTGTCGAATCGCCGGCGAGCGCATTGTTCGTCTCGGATGATGGCGGCGCGACTTGGGAACAACGCGACAAAAGCAATTGGATGGTGTGGCGTCCGTTTTATTTCGCGCGGCTGGTTGTTGATCCAAAAAAACAGGACCGCATTTTTAAGCCTGATGGCGCGCTGATCTTAAGTGAAGATGGCGGTAAAAGTTTTGCCGTGGTCGGCGGTTTTGGAGGAAGTCACGGCGACGATCACGATGTTTGGATTGACCCGATCAATCCCCAGGTCGTGTTCGTGGGCGACGACGGCGGAATGTGGTATTCCTACAACGGCGGGAGCAAATGGTGGAAAGGCGATAACCTTCCCGTTTCTCAATTTTATCACGTGAGCACGGACGACGACGATCCGTATCATGTTTACGGCGGACTGCAGGACAACAGCTCCTGGGTCGGCGATTCCCAATATCCCGGCGGCATCACAAACCAGTGTTGGGAAAACATGTACAACGGCGACGGATTCTGGATGTTTCCGGATCCGACGGACGCCGATTACATCTACGCGGAATATCAGGGCGGCGAGATCGCGCGCGTCAATCGTCACACGCATGAAGCGCGCAACATCAAGCCTCGACCGGACTACAGCGAGAAGCTGCGTTATAATTGGAACACGCCAATCGCGCTTTCGCCCAATGAAAAGGGAACTGTTTACATCGGCGCGCAATGTTTATTTCGCTCGCGCGACCACGGTCAGAATTGGGAGCGCATTTCGCCGGACCTGACGACGAACGATCCGCAAAAACAAAAGCAGGAACAATCGGGCGGCGTAACCGTGGACAATTCTTCAGCCGAAATGCACACGACGATTTATTCGATCAGCGAATCGCCCAAGGACAAAAATCTGATCTGGGTCGGAACCGACGACGGCAATCTCCAGATCACGCGCGACGGTGGAAAAACCTGGAACAACGCGGTCGCAAACGTTCCGGGACTTCCCAAAAATTCATGGGTGAGCTGGGTGCAGGCGAGCAACTTCGACGCCGGCACGGCCTACGCGGCGTTTGATCGACATACATTTGGCGACATGGCGCCGTACGTTTTCCGCACGAGCGATTACGGCAAAACGTGGACGCCATTGATCACTGATAAGGAGACAAAGACGGTTCGCGGCTATGCGCACGTGATCAAAGAAGACTTGGAAAAACCGGATCTGCTTTTCCTTGGAACAGAATTTGGACTTTGGGTATCGATCGATGGCGGAAAAAACTGGGCGCAATTCAAAGGCAACCATTTTCCGGCGGTCGCAGTTCGCGATTTGGCAGTTCAACCGCGCGAGAATGATTTGGTTTTGGCGACACACGGCCGCGGGATTTGGATCGTAGACGACATCGTGCCGCTGCGGAATCTGACGAGTAGCGTGATGACCCAGGAAGTTGCCTTCGTTACCGCACGCCCTGTCCAGCAGCGAATCGAAGGAAGCGGAGGCTGGGCGAACGGAGACGCCGTTTTTGTCGGCGACAATCCGCCGGACGCTGCGGTGATTACGTATTATCAACGCGAGCGCCATCTTTTCGGAAAATTGAAGATCGAAATCCTCGATTCAACCGGTTGCGTGATCGATGAAGTCCCGGCGAGCAAACGTTCCGGCTTGAACCGCGTCACCTGGAGCATGCGCGAAAAACCGCCGCGCGTTCCGCCAGCTGCGCAGATCGCTTTTTTTGGCACACGCGGACCTCGCCTTGTTCCCGGCGATTACACCGTTCGCCTGACCAAGGCCGGAAAGACCTACGAAACGAAATTGACGACTGGTCTGGACCGGCGCGCGAAATATACGACCGAAGACAGGAAGGCGCAGTATGACGCGGTCATGAGGGTACATGCACTATTCAACGATGAAAGTGCGTTGATGGATCGCATTCTAGTGTTGCGGCGTGACGTGGCGAAAACATCCTCGGCAATTTCAGAAAACGATCCGCTGAAAAAGACGATCAAAGGCTTCGATGACAAGATCGACAACGTTCGCAAGAGAATCGTCGCCACGAAGGAAGGCGGCGCCATTACCGGCGAAGAGCGGTTACGCGAACACACCGATCAACTTTATGGAGCGCTCCTGAGTTACGAGGGCAAACCGGGTGATTACCAACTCGCTTACATCAACGCGCTGCGCCGAGAGTTGGGCGACGTTAGCAAGGATTTCGAGCAGTTGCTGACGAGAGATTTGCCAAGCTTGAATGCTTCGCTCAAATCAAAAGGGCAGCCGGAGATTTCGCCGCCGACGGCGAAGGTCACGATAAGGGAAACGCACTTGCGTTCGGGAACGTCAACTGCGCCGGCCGAGTTGGACTAATTAGACGGGAATCCCGCGGACGCAGTTAACGGTAAAAACCGTGATATACATAGCCGCCGTCTTCGAGCGTAATTGTCTCAACATCCCAGATTGCGGTAAGTGAGTAATTCTGTCCGGACGCTAAATTCAGCGGTCGCTGCGTGAATTTCGTTTTGCCGTAAGGCGATGGCGTATCCAGCACGGTGAGCACGTGATGGCCGGGCCGAATTATCGCCCGGTAGCCTTCACCGCGGGCAAGTGTGGTAATTGGAACTCCGTCAATGTAAATGGAGAGACCGATCAGGTAACCGAAATCGGCGGCTCTAAAAATCACTAAACCGCTGTTGCCCATCAATTCGGTGCGCGAATAATCGTAACCAGTACCGGCCTGAACAACTGCGGCAACTGCTAGACCCGCAGCGACCAAAAGAAGAACGATCCGCCTGCCGCTCGCATAAGATTTTTTCATCGGGAAACCTCCTCTAGCGTCGACAATATACCAAATACCGAAATCGACCGGCGCAGCAACTTATATTTTCCCAAACACGACCAAACGCCTAAGACTGCTTGCTGAAATTGATTGTCGACGCACTAATCTTTTTCCGATTCCCGGGTATAGCTCAGTTGGTAGAGCGTCTCGTTCGCAATGACTGCAGAGCAATTATGCTCATGTGACGCTCACGTGATCTGAACTGCTCTACAGAGGGAAAATCGGTGTTAGGTGTGTGATCCCATGTTTTCCCCAAATGGGCTCAAAAAGCACGGCGAGTGTGCAAAATCGGCGTACAAAGGCGGGAGCTGATTTTAGGCTTGTTTGAGCTGCGGGAAAATCAGTCCCTCCCTCCCCTATTTTCAGACGCTTCAAAAATCCACTTGGGACCAAGGCGCAATTGGATTTGTTGGAGATCTGCTTGTTCCAAAATCGATCGATTGAGGTATCTCTTCACCGTTGACCGTCTCGCTTTTTGTGAACGCGCTGCTACTAGGAATTTTTGCGGTGCAGCACAGCGTGGTGGTACGAGCTAGGTCGGGATCACCAAGCTTGACGGCGCAACGCCTCCCTGCCTAGGCTTCGCGAACCCTGCTTCGACATTATCACCACGCGAGAGGTACACATGGTTCCGCTCACTACCTTATGGTTACCCATCTTAGTTTCGGCGGTGGTTGTCTTTGTCGCCAGTTCCATCATGCACATGGTGCTGGCTTACCACAAAAGCGATTACCGCAGGCTGCCCGATGAAGAACGAGTGACAGAAGCGCTGCGCAGTGCGGGCGCTAGCCCGGGGCGCGTCTACTTTTTTCCCTATTACTCATTCAAGGAGATGAAATCCGCTGAGGTGGTCGAGAAGTTGAAACGCGGACCAGTGGGCTTGATGACCGTGTTGCCCAGCGGCCCGCCGGCCATGGGAAGGAATCTGGTCCTATGGTTCTCATATTGCATCGTGATCGGCATCTTTGCCGCTTATCTGGCGGGCCGGACGCTAGCGCCTGGAGCAGCTTTTCTGGAAGTGTTCCGCGTAGCCGGTACGGTAGCTTTCCTGGGGTACGGCGCAGCCCACGCCCAGGAGTCGATCTGGGCCGGGCGAAGCTGGGTCGTCACTTTCAAGCACGTCTTTGACAGTCTGGTCTATGCAGTGCTGACAGCGGGAATATTCGGCTGGCTGTGGCCGAAATCGCTGTAGCTACTTTTCGCTCTTGGGCGGCAGTTTCAGGGTGCCGGAGTTGTTGCACGGCAACACATGGAGTCTAACAATTGATGAAGCCACGAGCCCCCTGATCGAACAAGCGCGCGTGGATGTTTGCCACCGATCCGGACCGTGGCTTATCGTTTTCTCGTTAGGCGGCGTTCGCGCGCCGAGAACACTCACCAACAAAAACGATTATGACAGACGTCACAGTTAAGAACATTGACGAGCTAGAGCGATACACCGGCGCATTTCAGAAGGGACAGCAGCTCTTCTTTGCGGGCAAGAGTCTCGGCCTCTCCAAGCTCGGCATGAACGCGATCAAAATGCCTCCACACTGGGAGCACTATCCTCAGCACGACCACGCCGCGGACAGTGAGGAGGAGCTTTACATTCCACTTGAGGGCAGCGGAACGCTTCACGCCGAGGGGCAGAGCTACCCGATGCGTCGCGGGGCTCTGATTCGTGTTGGCGCGGTAACTAAACCTAAGATTGTTCCCGGTCCCGAGGGCATGACGCTCTTGGTGCTGAGTGATAGACCAGACTTCACGTGACCACGCCGCCTAACAAGGCGCTTAATCCAGGATGAAATCGCTCATGAAAAAATTCATTCCAACTGTTAGCATGTCCATCTTGGCCGCAGCCGTGGCAAAAGCGCAGGCGAATAGAACGGATGCATAAAAATCGGACCCCGCTGGCCAACAGAAATCCTTGCGGGCACGAACTGCGGCCAACGTGCGGCGCGGCAGTGCTGGCGAGAGGCGACGTGACGACGAGGAACGGGATCCTCGAGGCGCGGTGTGCGGCTCTGGCTTGAAATCGAAACGGAAGGACCGCTCTGGCCAATCTGCGGACAATAATTCGGTTCCTGCTTGGCTAACGCGAGAGGCCCAAAACTAAAACTACAGAACATCTCCAATTGGACTTAGGGGCGCGTAGGCCAAATATTACGCTAGAAAGAAGCAAGCAAATGCCAAAATATCTCATTCAGGGATCGTATTCGAACCAAGGTTTGAAGGGCCTGCTTCAAGAGGGAGGGTCGAAACGCCGCGAGGCCGCCGAGCAATTGACCAAAGGAATCGGTGGGCGACTCGAAGCCTTCTACTATGCCTTTGGGAACGACGACTTTGTCATCATTGTGGATCTGCCCAGCAACGTAGACGCATCAGCCTTGTCGTTGGCCGCCAACGCCAGCGGAGCCGTGGAATCGCGAACAACGGTACTGATCACGCCCGAGGAAATTGACCAAGCCACGAAGAAAACGGTCAACTTCCACCCGCCCGGAGAGTAGTGCACGGCGAGTTCCAGGCGGCATTGAAAATTTCAAAGCCGAAGTCGCACTGGAACGCGGCGATGTATGATTTCGCGGTTGAAAGATCAGCACCGTGGCTTTGTCGATGATCCCATTCAATTATCTCGCCATTCTGATCTCGATTGTCTTGGCGTTGGGAATGACGCGGCTCTTGTACGGTGTTGGCGAAATGCTTCAAGCGCGTTCGCATCGACATCTCTATTGGGTCCACGCCGTCTGGGTCGTGAACCTTTTCATCTTGCTCGTCAGTGCGTGGTGGGTTTTTTATAGATGGCGCACTCAAGCACCGTGGACTTTCTTTCTTTTCGTCTTCGTTCTGATTCCTCCCACAATCTTGTTTCTCGCTTCGGTCGTGCTGTTCCCGCGTGAAGGTACACCCGATAAATTGCTCAATTACAAAACGCACTTCTACGCTAATCATCGCGCCTTCTTTATCATCATGGTACTCTACGCTCCGGCCGATCTAGCTGACACCCTACTCAAGGGCGTCCATCATTTTTTTGACCTCGGTCCACAGTACGTGATTCTCTGGCTGCTTTACTCAACCGGGCTAACCGTTGCCGCGATTACGCGCAACGAGCGCTATCACCAGTTCTATTCGCTTTTCTTTTTTGCTCAAGAGGTCACGTTCAGCTTCGTACTCTTTCGCACGCTGGAGTAGGCCGCGGCAGGGTGTCGTGGCAAACAGACTGAACTTGCATCGCAATGGGGCCGTTGGCTTCATCGATTGGTTAGGAGGTGTAAGACGCCTATAGAAGAAATAGTGATTTATGATTGACGGCAGACCCTTTTGGCCGTTCAGACTAGCAGGCACAGCCAACCCCTTCGTTCCAAGAATATTTGGAGAAGCCGACGCGACCTGTCTCGAAAACTGACTTATGAGTAATTCAACAGCCTCTCCTTCTCGACCGCTCATCAAATCTATTTTTTGGGGATTAGTCGCAGGCATACTCGCGGGGCTGACCATGCTTCTGACAATGGCGCTTTTGCGTCTGTTGTTCGGCTGGCCGACGCCGACCGAGTTGATCTTCGACCGGTTGTTTCCGCTGTTAACGGTCGAGTTTTTCATTGGCTCGCTCGTAAAAGCCGGTGGCTACACGCCGTTGAAGCTGCAAGGCGTTTATGGCGCGCTTACTGGTCAGCTAGCGGTCGCTGGAATCGGTGGCGCAATATACGCCCTCTACCTCCGACGGAAAAACAGGAGCAAACCTGACGGCGGCGCGCCAAGCGATTCGCGCGGCTGGTCGTTCATCGTTTCCGGGGTTGTGGGAGCGACATTACTATTCATTGCGCTCCTTTGGCCGACGCTCATCACGAACTACCGCGGCTTTCCGCCAGCGACGGCGCGACTAATCGCATCGCTCGAAATTCTGATTTCGTTCAGCGTATGCGGGTTAGGCATCATGTTCTTCTACCGCTTGCTGGATCGGCCAGGGCTGAGTCCCATCGCACGGCAGGACGAGGCGATTGCTGCTCCCGCGGTTGGCTTGCGCCGTTTTCTTGCTCTTGGAATTGGAGCAGCCGCGGCGGTGTTCCTCAGCGGCATACTGCGGCGACTTTTTGCGATCGGCACCTTTAGGTACGACGGCACACAGTACGGAGGGCCACAGGTGGAGAAGATCACGCCTAACGACAAGTTCTATCAGGTTTCTAAAAACCTTATCGACCCCGATGTCGCGCGTGAC
>DATLJP010000065.1:0-7927 GCA_035538875.1 Chthoniobacterales bacterium
CAAGTTCGTGGTGCGTGTACTGGGCGTTCATTTCTGCGCTCGCATGGCCTGTCAGCTTTTGCCGGATTTCCTGCGAAACACCCGCATTGGCCATCGCAGAGTTGAAGCTGTGGCGCAGCGAGTGGAATGAGAGGCTGGACAACGTCCGTCCGCCGCTGGCTTGGGTGAGTTTTCCTTCGATCTTGGCTTTCTGCATGATCGCCTTGAAGCCGCTGCTCAGACCGATGCTTCCGCCGGTACCCTTTCCAGCCAGTGTCGGGAACATCGGCGCTCTTCCGAGCCCGGCATTTTTCAACAACTCGCCTTCGAGCTGAGGGTGCAGCGGAATCGTAACCGGCTTCTTAGTTTTGCTCGGCGTAAATCGGATGACTTTGTTTGGCCAGTCGATGGCGTCCCATCGCATATTTGCGACATCGCCAAGTCGAGCACCGGTATAATAGCCAAGCAAAATTGCGCCTCGCCAATCGCCGTCGGCCGCTCGCAGCAATTTCGACATTTGGGCGGAAGTGAACGTCCCCCGTTCTTCTGATTTGACGGGCAGACTTTCAACTGCGGTTGCCGGATTCACAGCGATGTAGCCCTGACGCAACGCTGCATTCAGTGCTGCGCTCACCACGTTCACGGAAAGATTTGCGGTTCGGGCGGTTTTCTTCGCCGCAATGATGGAATCGCGATACGCCAGAATGTCTTTAGAAGTCAGATGCGCCAGCGTCAGATTCGCACGAGCGCCGAGCGACTCGACGAAGTCGCGGATGACCTGGCGGTAGCGATCCATCGTTCTGCCAGCTCGCACACGCGCCTTCATTTCGAGCCAATCCCCAAGCCAGTCGCGAACCTTGTAACTGCGCAGCGGCTCGCCCGTCGTGCGCTCGAGAATTTGGCCAATGATCTTTTTTGCCGCTTGTTCAGTTAGTGTTCCGATCTTGGCGTGATTTTCAGCCCGCTCGATGCCAAGACATACTTCCAATGCCTCGGCGCGCTTGTCGGCGGCGGTTTTTAAGGCTCCGTCCTCGTGCTTCTCGCCTTTAAGAGGCTTGATCCTGACCTTGGTCGATTTCTTTAAGCGTTGCCCGGTCGCGCTTGTGTAACAACAAAACCAGTACGGCGATCTTTCTCGTTGCCAAAGTGATGCCATAGAGTGAGAACATAGTGAGAACATACGACGATGTCAATATTGTTCTCACTTGTCGAATCTACCTTGGAACATCGATAGATCCCTGGGGGGGGTGGAATCTATCTGTTATTTCGATCCGAGCGCGGAATCGGCAGTCTTCAAGATAAATTTGTCATCATTGTCGTTTAGGCCGTCGAGATAATTGCGAATTCGGCGGAATGACTGGCGCAGGAAGAGTTCGGCTGCCGTGTTCTTTTTGTTCGGCGTTTCTCCATTTACCTGCGCTGATTGAATTTCCGAATCCCACCGGCTCAAGACCGCGGTCGAAGCAAACAAATCCATCGCCGCGCCGGCGATTCTCTCCTGCACCAACTGCATGTCGAGAATCCGTTCGCGATACAGCAACAGCGATTTGTTGACCGAAAAATTGAAGCGCCAAATCAATCGGCCAAGCTGATTGACGAACGCTCGCAGTTCCGAGCTGCGGACGGGAACATCGGGAATTCGTACCGTCGCCCCAAGCCGATTCATCCCCGCGTTCCACGCTTTCCCGATTCCGCCCTCCCGCGTCGGCATCAACATCGTGTCGTAAATCTCCTTGAATTCCATGCCCGGTCCGCGCATTCCGACCAGTGCGATGAACGACTTCAGCACTTCATTGCTGCCTTCGCCAATCTGATTGATCCGCGCGTCGCGCACCATCCGCTCCAACGGAAGGTCGGTCATGTAAGCAGCGCCGCCGTGGATCTGAAACGCGTCGTTGATGCATTCCCAAAGCAACTCGGTCGTAAACACTTTCAACATCGCGGTCTCGAGCATGTAGTCTTCCAGGCCGCGGTCGATCAAAGATGCTGTTACGACCGTCATCGCCTCCATCGCGTAAGCGTCTGCCGCGATGCGCGCGACTTTCTTTCTCACCAAATGAAAGTTCCCGAGGGTTTTGCTAAATTGTTTGCGCGTGTTGGCGTGTTTGACTGCCAGCTCTAAACACGTCTTGGCTGCGCCCGTGCAGCATGCACCGAATGTCGTCCGGCCGAAATCCAAAACCGTGAGCGCGACTTTTAGGCCTTTGCCAAGCGGCCCAAGAATATTCTCCTTCGGCACTTTGACGTTGCGCAGTGCGAAACGGCCAGTCGCCGTACCACGAATTCCCATTTTTTCCATTCGCGGCTCAAGCATTTCGAATCCAGGCATGTTCGGCGTCACTAGAAATGCGGTGATCGCGTCCTTCCCGGGTTTGCCGGGAACCGGCGTGCGCGCCATCACCGTCAGCATCTGCGCGATCGCCGCGTTGGTGATGTAACGCTTCTCGCCTCTTAAAATGTAATGCGAACCATCTTCGCTTGGAGTCGCTGTCATCTGGACGTTCGCCGCGTCCGAGCCGGCTTCCTTTTCAGTCAGCGCAAACGCGCCGAGCCACTCGCCTGTGACAAGTTTCGGCAACCATCTTTGTTTTTGCTCATGCGTGCCAAACAACAAAAGCGCACGAATGCCGATCGAATGGTGCGCATTCACGAACACCGATGTCGATGCGCAACGGCGGCCGATCTCTTCCAAAATTTTCGTGTTCGCCATCTGCGAGAATCCGGCACCGCCGTACTCCGTGGGCGCGGTCATTCCGAGAACGCCGACGCGGCCAAGGCCATCGATGACTTCCCGGGGAATATCTGCTTGTCGGTCTATCGCCGCCGGATCGAGTTTCGTGTCGAGAAATGCACGGAGCTCTTTAAGCGTTTGATCTAGCTGAGTTTCTTGTGCCGCCGGAATCCGTGGGTACGGCATCACCCAATCGGAAACGAAATGGCCCTGGAAAAGACCTTTGACAAAACCGAGCGCCTGCGGGCCAGTGAAAAGTAACTCTTCGGCCTGCTGAATCTCTTTTTGTCGCTGTGTTTCAGTCTCAGTCATGGGAAATAAACACTCTCCGCGCCGTAGCTTTAGCGAAGGCGGGGCGACCGACGACGAACAGAACGGCGGTCACGAATTGTAGCTAAACCTGTCGCGTCTGTCCAACACCACAGGTTACCATCGCCGACGCCCGTTTAACTGCAGCCCTGACTTGTCCCGCATTCGGTGCAAACGCCGCACGCACCCGCCCGGATCACTTTATCGCTCCCGCAATGCGAACAAATGATGTCCATGAACATGTTGCCGAGCGCTTCCTGAACCCGATCCGCGTAGCTACTGCCGTTGCCGGAAACGTGTGGCTCGCCTTCATTCGGACAATCGTTTGTGATGACATCGAGGATTTCTTTTTCGCCGGTTCGCGCCAGCTCCGAGACCGGACGATTGAGCGCTTTCTTTTCCATTTCTGGAATTTCTTTGAGCGGCAATTCCGTCTGGCCGCGGCTGGGTGAAGTCGCTTCTTTGTAACCTTTGATGAATTGGCAGGCCAACCAGCGAAACACGTAGTCGGTGATGCTGGTCGCGTTGCGGATGTCCGGATTCTTAGTGAAGCCGCTCGGCTCGAACCGCTGATACGCGAATTTCTTCACCAAACTTTCAAGCGGCACGCCGTATTGAAGCGCGATAGATGTGAGCGTCCCGACCGTGTCCATCAATCCGCCGATGGTGCTGCCTTCCTTCGACATCGTGATGAAGAGCTCGCCGGGTTGACCATCTTCGTACAATCCAACGGTGATGTAACCTTCGTGCCCAGCGATCTCGAACCGGTGAGTCAACGACATTCGTGTGTCAGGCATGCGATGCCGAATCGGCTTGTCGATCTTCGCCCGCAGCGCCGACAATTCCGCTTCGAGTGCCAGAATGCGCTTCTGGAAATCTTCCCGACCAACCGAGACGTCGAGCGCAACATCGACATCTTCTGTGGCGCCCCCCATGTCACGCGTCTTGCGAGTGTTCAACGGGGCGGAACGTTTCGAGCCTTCGCGATAAATCGCGATCGATTTCAAACCCAGCCGCCAGCCCTCGATGTAGCTGCTCATGATGTCGTCAACTGTGGCCGATTCCGGCAAGTTCACAGTTTTTGAAATCGCGCCGCTCAAGAAAGGTTGTGCGGCCGCCATCATCCGAAGATGCGCCATATAATTAAGCGAGCGTTCGCCTTTGAACGGCTTGAACGCGCAATCGAAAATCGTCAAATGGTCCGGTTTCAATCCGGAGGCGATTGTCGTTCCGTCGGAATCGATCATGTCCTCGATCGTGTCGAACGCGTCGATGTGCGCGATAATTCGGTCGATTTCTTCCGAATTGTAGTCGAGTTTCTCCAGCGCCGGCTTGACGGTTTGGTTCACAATTTTCAACATGCCGCCACCGGCGAGCAGTTTGTATTTTACCAGCGCGATGTCCGGCTCGATGCCGGTCGTGTCGCAATCCATTAGGAAACTGATCGTGCCCGTCGGCGCGAGCACAGTGACTTGCGCGTTGCGATAACCGTAACGCTTGCCCAAATCGGCCGCGCGTTTCCACGTCTTCGCCGCTTCCTTTTTTAGGTAGGCGAACTCTTCCACGTCAGCGATATCGTTCACCGCACAACGATGCAGATCGATTACTTCGAGCATCGAGGCGACATTGTTCTTCGCAACCGGCTTGGGAACACCGCTGCAACGCGCGTCCTTGTAACCCGGAAATGGTCCGAGTGCATGCGCCATGCGCGCGCTTTGCTCGTAAGCTTCAGCCGTCATGATCGCCGTGACCGCACCGCAAAGCGCGCGGCCTTCCACACTGTCGTAACCGTAACCGTAACTCATCACCAGCGAACCGAGATTGGCGTAGCCGAGGCCAAGCGTTCGGAAAATGTGCGAATTCTCCGCAATCTCTTTAATCGGATAGCTCGCGTTATCGACCACGATTTCTTGCGCGGTGATGAAAATACGGGCCGCGGCCTTGAATCGTTCGACATCGAATTCGCCGTCCGCGGTCTTGAACTTGAGCAGATTCAGCGACGCCAAATTGCAGGCAGTGTTATCGAGAAATAGATATTCGCTGCATGGATTCGTGGAATTTTGGCGGCCGGTTCCTTTGCACGTGTGCCATTTGTGAATCGTGGTGTCGAACTGCATCCCGGGATCGCCGCAGATGTGCGTCCCCTCAGCGATCTTTCGCAGCAGCGTGTTCGCGTCTTTGCGTTCGCACGGTTGACCGTCTGTCACGCGACGAGTCCACCACTCTTTATCGGCCAGCGCGGCTTCCATAAAGTCGTCGCTCACGCGCACGCTGAGATTCTCGTTTTGATACATGACCGAGCCGTAAGCGTCGCCGTTGTAGCTGCCGTCATAGCCCTGCTCGATCAGCGCCCACGCTTTCTTTTCTTCTTTTTGTTTGGCGTCGATGAACTCCTCGATGTCGGGGTGCCAATCCTTGAGCGTGTTCATCTTTGCAGCGCGCCGCGTTTTGCCGCCGCTCTTCACCACGTTCGCGACTTGATCGTAGACTTTGAGAAACGAAAGCGGTCCACTCGGTTTGCCGCCGCCGCTCAGTTTTTCCTTTGTCGATCTTAGCGTCGAAAGATCCGTCCCTGTGCCGCTGCCGTATTTGAAGAGCATCGCTTCACTCGTGGCGAGGCGCATGATGTCTTCCATGGTGTCTTTGACGTCCTGGATGAAACAGGCGCTGCTTTGTGGATATTCGTATTGCGTCGGCGCACGCTCGGCCCTTCCGGTCGCGCGATTGTAAAAGTAATTTCCAGCGCCCCCGCCTCTGCCCACGCTGTACTGGTGATACAAACCAACGTTGAACCAGACGGGCGAATTAAATGCGCCATGCTGATTTAAGCAAAGCCAGGTCAGTTCGTCGTAAAAAACTTCCGCCGCTTCCGCGTCCGCGAAATATCCATCCGCAATTCCCCAGTCCGCGATCGTCCTCGTGACCCGATGAATCAATTGCCGGACCGAACTCTCGCGGCCGCCCTTGTGCGGATCGGCCCCATGCGCGATGTCGCCGTAAAAATATTTTGCAACCGCGATCTTCGTCGCCAGCGCGCTCCAATTTTTCGGCACTTCGACATTCTCTTGTTTGAAAATGACGGCGCCGCTGTCGTCCGTAATCTCCGCCGTGCGATGTTCCCACTCAACTTGATCAAACGGCTTCACCACCGCATCGCTGAAAACGCGCTCGAACCGCAAACCACTTGCCATTTTCTTAGTGAGCCCATTCTGACGGCGATCAGTCATTTTGCGCGGTTTGTTCAGAGCGGAAGACGGGATGCCGGATTTGAGTTGGATCATGGTGGGCTTCTTCCTAGTTAAGGGTTGTGAATGAACGGTGAATTCTTGCTTACAGCCCTACTAACAACCTGTGAATTCCGGCGAACAACAAGTAATAGCGGGGCTCTTCGGCAGATATACAATATGCGGTGCAAAGTTCCTCGAAATCAAGCCGAATTTTGTAACATATTCGTTTCCGCCCGGCGTTTCCGAGCTCTGAGTCAGTTCAGGGCTGAGAAGCTGGTTGGATTCACGAAATACCGGTCTATGTGGTTAACCAGCGGCCCGCGTGCCTCCGATTCGGCCTTCACTTTCTGCCATTCCGGGTCCGCTTGAAAAGCATCCCAATTCTTCTCCGCTTCTTGACGGGTCGGATGCTGTAGAATGTAAACAAACAGATTCTGAGAGCCCGGCGCGTCTTCGGGCACCCAATAACCGATGCTCTGCATATTGTGCCGCCTGAAGATCGCGTCGGTGTGATTACCAAAACGAGCTACTAGATCATCCATTTTGCCTCGTTAACGTGATAGAGGCGCAGCTCGTAAACGTGACGTGGAGACTGTGCACTGGATCCACGCAGGGCACTGAAGCCGAGCATTACCGCGGCCCCACAAAGAAAAAACATAAGATACGATGTTTTCATGTCACCTCAGATACGGCGGCGATTCATCGGCGTCGACGGCATTAGGCTGGCGGAAATCGCAAGACAACGGAAGAACTCGATTACCCGGTACGACAACTTGTGGCAAAGGCGATTGCACCGGAAGGATTATTGAGGCTTTCAGGGCAGCGGGGTTGAAGCAACCAGACATCAGCATTCTCTCCGATCAGTTTCTGTGCGAAGTTCGCGGCCTGAAATATAAAAATGTTGCCGTTGAATTACTCGAAAAATTGTTTAGACGACAAAATCCGGGTGCGTTTCGAAACGAAACCCCGTCCAAAGCCCGAGTTCTCCGAGAGATTGAAGAAGACGCTTAACGCTTATGATAACCGCGCGATCGCGACGCAGGAAGTGATCGAAGAGCTACTCAAACTCGCGAAGCAACTAAAAGAGGCGGAGCAGCGCGGAGTCGACTTGGCGCTGAATCATGAGGAGCTCGCCTTCTACGATGCCCTCGCCAGAAACAACAGCTGCTGTGCCACTGCTTCGGGTAACAATCGGGTAAAGTGCTTATGCAAGTTGGAACTCTGGAGTGCTCATCATAAGGTGGAGTAGTGCACGGATTGTTCTATCGCTCGTATCCGGTTTTCGAGAGATGAGAAATTCAGTGAATATCTCTAGTTCTTTGTTTCGCAGCGCGCGTTGAAAGAATCGCTTTTCTAAGTGTGCGATGAGTTCGGCGGGCTTGTTGCGCAGCTCCGGTGGAGCAATTCGATTAACATTCACTGGTCCCCGCAGCAGCGGTTGAGCTGTTGAAGGAGGCTGGGAATGGCCGGCTGGAGCAGTTACGTTTTGTTGCGCGATCTTCGGTGGAGCAGGAGGATCACCGTTCACCAAGTAACCTGTGAAGTTGTAACGAAACAAAAGCGTCGAAGGGCTAATCCAAGTGCGTCCACCGTCCCATCCTTTCACGTTAGGCGGAGCGAAGAGCAACTGTCCCATTTGCACCATGGCATTTTGCGCAACTCTTGGCGGCGGGAGATCGCT
>DATLJP010000066.1:0-8063 GCA_035538875.1 Chthoniobacterales bacterium
AGCGTGGCATACGTCCGGGCGCTATCAACATCCATTGAACAAGGTGAGTTACCGACCGAGAGTAACGGCCAATGACCGACAAAGAGAAAATCGACGCGCTGACGCGCGATGTAATGAGACTGCGTCAGGAGAACGATCTCATCATCAATTACATTGACGCGCTTGCAACGTGGCAAGCTGTAACTCAACAACAAGCTGTGAAATGGCACAAGGCGATCATGGACAAGCGCAAGGAATCACAGGCGACTGACCAAATTCGGTAAGATCGTTAAGTAATCGTTATCGTTTGCCGATAAAACTTGGCTGACACGCTGAGCGCTGTCGTGTGACGCGCAACGCGCTGGAAAACAGTTCCAGCGCAATCCTCGCGCCTCCAAATGAAGGACGCTGTCACGGTGCAGCGCTTGGTTGGACGTTAGTTCCGCCTAACGACCCAAAAGCTGAGCGACCGCCGCCGACGCCGACAGTCGACCCCACGAGGCGCCTTCGACTACCCGCGACCCCCGACCGGAGAGCGCGGGCGGCGGTTCGCTCCAGCGCATTGTTAGGCCTGCCCTTACTGTCGCTATGTGATCTTGAACCTTGAGTCATGCGGCCATATCTCGGCTTCAGGTCTATCAAACTGAAGAAACTCGACCGGCGCGCCGTTGTCCACGATGAACGCAACCGTGACGCCCTCGGTCGGGCTATTGGGCTGAATGAGTATCTGCTTTCCGGCAATCGCCGCCTCAATGTCATCCACGACAAAGGCCACGTGGGGAACAGTCTTGACGAGTTCCGGTAGGGGACAATCGGGGTCAAACTTCATCCACTCCACGCCATAAGGACTCTGGAAATACCCTGAGGCATAGAGCTTGTACTTGTGGTTGTAGTCCTGTTTAGGCAGCGGTTTGTCCGTGGGAATGCCGATGTGATGAAACCGCAGTTCAGGCATAACGAGAAAGAGATAAGCCAACGCAGGGTGTCGTCGCAAACACGCGGATGATCATTGATTCAACGGCCGTTGGCTTCATCGATTGGTTAGGCGGTCTACAGTTGCTTGTGCATTATGTGACCGGGCCGGTCGCGCCAAACACACGGGCTAAGCACCGTCCAGCCCAGGCGTGAATACCACGGCTGCTTGTCGAGCGTGAACAGATAAAGAGTTTGTATCCCTCGCGCCCGAGCTTCGTCCTCGACCGTGGCACACAGCGCGGCACCGATCCCACAGCGACGGAAATCGGAGCCGACAAATACTCCGCTGAGCCAAGGAGTCAGGTCTTCGCGACCCTCAAGATCATGCCCACGAAGGGCCGCAGTTCCAAAAAGTTCTCCATTAGCATGCGCAACCCATGCAATAGGCAACTCATCTCGATTCATGTGTGCCTTTAGCTTTTCAATTCGAGCGTGAGGAGTTGTTTCACCGAGAATGGTGTCCCACTGCTCAAAGAGCCACTGCGCCAATTGCGGGATGTATTCTGGGTATTCAATCAGGTAGCTAATCCGAACTCCACGCATATCGATTCATGTTCAGCCTAACGAAAAAGAGATAAGCCGTGGGGCGGGGTCGATGGCAACGTCGTTCGCGCTCATCACATCAGGGGCCGTTGGCTTTATCGTTTGGTTAGATGGTTTGCTGTTCTACGAAATCGGCGCATCTATCACAACCAGCGAAATCTGGCACTTGCCACGAACGCCTCTGGCCATGTAGAAACCAGCAACTCCGACTTTATCTCAAATTTGAGAGCTCCATGCCGTTGGCCCCCTCTTTGGCCTTTTCAAGCAGAGCGTCAGTGCAACCGGGAATTAGGGGCGCAATGCATCGGGCGGATCGCGACGACTAACACCGCGTTATTACGCTAGCCCATCTGGCAATTTTGCGATATTCAAGATCAGACTCGCCCTCATAGCTCGCCATGAATTTTGCCGAATGGTTTTGCCTCTCTGATGCGGAGCGCAAATCCGTTCAGCAAGGCTGGCTCGTGCTCGAACCGGGTTATTGGCACACGATTGCCGTCCAAGCAGCCGCGCGTTTCGCAGCGGAATTCGGAGCGAACGAGGGCGTTACCCACGTTTTCAAGAGCCTTTACCAAGCTCGCGAACTGATCATTGCCGTGCAGACGGATCCCAGGGCGTCGAGAAAGCTCGATCTTCCCAAGTCGTACCTCGGCTTTCGGGTGGCACAGTTCGCCGGCACAATTCCGGACGGTGTTCTGGTAGAGCCAGCGTCAGCCAGCAGTTTGCCCATAACGAAACCGTCGGTCGTGAAGCCGCAATCTGCTCCGCCGCCGCGCCGGCGCGTGAAAGCAAAGGGAGGACACAGAATCTTGGCGCTCAAAGGTGAGATCGATTTTCATCGCGTGTGGAAAATTACGGCCCAACTTTCGGACGCGATCAAGGAGAGACCGGAAAAGCTCGTGCTTGACCTCGCGAATCTGAGTTACATCGACAGCTCAGGATTGGCCGCCTTGATTGAGGCTCTGCGGAAAGTGAGAGCGTACGGCGGCATGCTTTACTTGGTTGGCATGCGCGACGACGTCCGGACGATCTTTGAGATCTCGCGTCTGGACCAAGTATTCCCGATATTCCAAGACGCCGCCGAAGCGATTGCGTCGGTTTGACGAGCGACCTTGATGCGTTCGCGCAGGGTCTCTTTCCCTATGTCACGGTGTCACGCTTAAAAAGGGGGCGTATACACATACCACATACTTTTTTTTCGATGCAAATTTACTGACAATTCTTGACAGATTTTCTTCGTTTATGTTCGCGGTTGTGCAATTTGCACGATCACGTCTTTGTTTTTATGACGCAGATTTACGAATGAAAATTGGTTATTCGCGAAAAAGTGCGAAACGAAACTGGATGCTTCACACCGCGAGGGGTCGCTGGTTCGATACCAGCATTGCGCATTTTGTTGCTGAATTTTGCGGCGGAGTTCCCGCGCAATCCGCGCGGGTTACCCAGGCAAAGTCCAAAAGGGGTAGTGGCGTTTGTTCTACAACATTTCGAGCTGCTGCTGAGGCCGGCGAAACCCCGCAATCGAAAGCTTCGGTCGTTCCCTCATCCCGGCACGACGGCAACTTACCTCGAACAAGGTTGAAATTTGCTCGGCGAAAATTCCTTCGCCGATCTGGCGCTTCCGCCAACGCGAATCGTAAAGCTTGTTGCCACCGCGCGTCGCGCGAACGCGTTTGAGCACTTTCGCTTTGCGCTCGGGAAAGTGTTCGTCCAGCCAATGTTCAAACAATGGCGCGACGGCCCAAGGCAGTCTAAGTAGAACATGTCCCGCGAATTGCGCGCCTGCCTTCGCACATGCATCGACGATCGCCGGAATTTCATGATCGTTAATTCCTGGAATCACCGGCGCGACCATCACGCCGACGGGAATTCTTGCCGCGCGTAATTGCGCAACCGCGTCCAATCGCGCTGCGGGCGGCGAAGTTCGCGGCTCGAGAATACGGTGCAGTTTCGAATCCAAGCTCGTGATCGAGAGATTTACGACGACTGCTTGGTGCTGCGCGAGCTCCGACAAAATATCGATGTCACGCGTTACCAATCGGTTTTTCGTCAGAATGGCGACGGGATTGCGAAATCTCGAGAGCACTTCCAGACATGCCCGCGTGATTTTCAGTTTTCGTTCAATCGGTTGATAACAATCGGTCACGCCGCTCATCATCAGGAGCTGCGGTTTCCATTTGGGCGACGACAATTCGGTTTCGAGCAATGGCGCCGCGTCCAGTTTTACCATGATGCGCGATTCGAAATCGAGCCCGGCTGAAAAACCGAGATATTCGTGCGTCGGCCGCGCGAAACAGTAAATGCAGCCATGCTCGCAACCGCGATACGGATTGATGCTGGTTTCAAATCCGACGTCGGGGCTTTGATTTCGCGCGATGATCGTTTTTGTTTTGTCCTGGAAATATTGTGTCACGCGAGGTGGCTTGTCGCTTTCGTCAAGGTCTTCATCGACAACGTCGACATCGGTAAGATCGACATGCAGTCTCTCGAAACGGTTCGCCGGACTCCACGATGCGCCACGACCGCGGACAGGTGCATGACTCTGCGGCGTTTCGTTGATGATAGCTCGAAATTTACTTCTATCAGCGGCGCTCACGTAATAACGTTCATATGAACATTGTAACCTGTCGAGTGCTTTTCCGCGGTCCGAGGGTTTTTTGAAAAAAACTGTAACTACCCGCGCTCCGCGCGACCTCCGTTGCTTGCCATAATGGGCTTCATTGCCAATTCTGACGTGAACGAAGCGGGCAGACAGTCTGGCAGAGCAACTGCCCCGCGCTTTGGGTGCTGAGGGGCGGTTGGCTTCATCGATTGGTTAGATTTCAAGCCAGCCGAACTTTTCGACAACCTACTTATCGATAAGTTCCAGTGCCTTGCGCAGGGGGCGTTGGAAGCTTTGATGAGACCGTCTAGCGGGCGGTCCATCTCCAGAATTATCTCGTTCTCTTCGTGCTCTTCGTTATTTGCTTCATCGATCGCGTCAACATTGGATTTGCCACATTGACGATGAACCAAGAGGTTGGCTGCAGCGATTGGTTAGGTGTGCCCTGAAGTCCGGGTCTTCGAAGCCATGTAGTCCCATAGCGATTCGCCTTTTATTTCGCTGTATCCTTCGGCTTCCGCTGTCGTCATATCGGTAAAGTAGAAGTCGTATTGCGTCTGTCGCTCATGATACAAGGGCGTAGGGCAGAAACACTTCTCATACCACTCAGCCACGCCCGGTGCCGTCAGGACGGCCCTCTTCATAGAGGCGGTGATCTCCTCTCCGTCCGGCCGTTGTTTGGCGACCGTCCCATCAGCAAGTTTGCGATAGAACTCGCCAATCGTGTCCTCACTGATTTTTGCCTTAACTTTATAGATCATATTTCTTCAGAACTTGATATTCGATCACGTCGTCTGACGCCTAACCAGACATAAGATCAGCGGCCACGCCCGGGAGCATGCGTAGCTGCAAGGTGAGACGCGCTAGCGACACGAGAGCTACGCATCGGAGCAGTGGCGCGGTTCGCTGCATCGCTTGGTTAGGCCTTCTTGAACGGATTGTCAGGCGGTTTAAAGGAACTTTCTGTAGAACCGGGTGTCAGCACCCATTTTTAGAAAACCCGACGGCAGTTGCTCTGACAGGACCCGCTTGTAACCTGATCTCTCGTAAAAGCGGTGAGCTGCTTTAAACGTTTCCGAAGTGCCAAGGAATATGGCGGAAAGACCGCTGGTCTTCGCATGGCTCTCGAGAGTCTGAAGCAGGCGGGTAGCGATACCAAGATCTTTACCGCGATGCGAAGCAACAACAAACATCTTCCTTAGCGCACCATTTTCACCATCAATATCGTGAAGGCCAATGGTGCCGACCGGTGTGTTGTTATCATAGGCCAACCAAAATTCACCCTTGCCTTGGTGGTATAGGGAAGGGACATCTTTCAAGTCAGGCTGGTCATCAACAGTAATCTCAAACCCGAATTCATCACGTTGGATTGGTAGCACGACTGATATCGCATCGGATGCCATGGAGCTTTGATAGGGCTTGATCAATATTGCCATGTCTCCAAGGCCTAACGAGAAAGAGATAAGCCAACGCAGGGTCTCGTGGCAAACACGCTTAGGTTTTTTCCCATTTTAACTCGCTCTGAATGGGAGCAAGTCTGCTGCTTTTGTGGCCGTTGGTGAAAAGCAGCCATCGGCCAGCGATGTTGGGTGGCAAAATAGGTCAAGCCAGCGCGAAACCGAGACGCCTACGTCAGCACGAGCGAGGCCGCGATTTGATCGAACCGCGAATCCTGCCGAAGCGGATCGAGGAGTGGATTTACGCGCAATTGCAGGGCGAACCAATTCGGCTCGGCGACCATTTTCGGCAGCCAGACAAATGCGTCTTCGAGATTGCCGGCGCGTGTGTGGGCGAAAACATAATGCGCGGCCGCGACATACTCTCCGCGAGCGCGCCTTTGGTCGAGTCCCTCCAGTTCTCTCCGCGCCAGGGTTCGCTTGGCCGCTTCGAACCCGGCAGTGGCAAAAACCTGTTCTAGCACAACCGCGTCTTCTTTTCGCCCGCTCAGCGCCAGCGTGGCAGTCCATTGCGTGATCGCTTCGTGCGTCATGCCCTTCTGCTCACACGCGTCACCGAAGTATTCATGCGCCGCAGCGTAATTGGGATACAGCTCCAGCGTCCTCGCGAACTGCGCGACGGCGCGGTCGTAATCGCGCATTAGAAAGACCGCTCGACCGTAATGAAGATGCAGCCCGGGAAAAAACGGATCGAGCGCCATCGCGCGATCCATCTGAGCGAGGCCCTCGTCGTAACGACCCATCAAAGCAAGACAAAGACCATGGTGATGTTTGATGTCGGCGAAATTCGGATTCAACTCCGCGCCGCGTTGGAATGCGCGCTCCGCTGCCGTCCAGTTACGTTTGTAGTAAAGCTCAACAGCTGCGAGCGTGTTGTAAGCTTCGCCTAACGAATGATCGAGGCTCAGCGCTTTTCGCACCGCATCTTCACCGCGCGGCCAGGCATCAGGCGCAAAAATCGCATTCGCGGCTCCGAATGAATAATAAAGACTCAAGCCCGCGTAGGCCGGTGCAAACGCCGGATCGAGCGTAATCGCTTGCTCGAATGATTCTCGGACGCGCTCGTAGCCCGGCGCGAGAAAGTTTCGCCACTGGTGCTTGCCTTTCAGATAAAACTGATGTGCTTCGATGTCCTTCGTCGGCTGTGCGGCAATCGCGCGCCGCTCCGCTCCGGTTAATTTCGCTTGCAACGACTCCGCGATTTTTTCGGCGATGTCGCTCTCCACTTCGAAGACGTCGATCAATTGTCGATCGTAGCGTTCGGCCCAAAGGTGCGCGTCAGTGTCGGCGTCAATGAGTTGGACGTGCACGCGAACTTTATCACCGGCTTTGCGCACACTGCCCTCGAGAATATTGGCGACCCCGAGCTGCTTGGCGATTTCCGCGATCGGTTCCGCTGTGTTCTTGAATTGCTGCGTCGATATCCGCGAGATCACTTTCAAATCGCTGATACGCGAAAGCCGTGTCAGGATTTCTTCTTGAATGCCATCGGCGAAATAAACATTACCTTTGTCATCGCTTAGATTTTCGAAAGGCAGCACGGCGATCGATTTTTTCGGAGCCGTCGAAGGTGTGATGTCGGGTTTGCGATTGCTTTCCGCCAACGACTTGGGACATCCGCGATTTCCGAATTCGTCAGAGTAGAGATTGAACAGGGCGAGTGACATGCCGTGTTTCACTTCGCACGCGCCGAGGTCGTGCAACAGTGGGCGCCATTGCGCATATTGCTCGAGATCGTCCGCCACGCGCTTCGATAACAAAATGTGACCGGCGTCGCCGCAGTCCATGACACGCTGCGCGATGTTGACGCCCGCACCGGCGATGTTCCCCTGCTCACTCAAGTCGGTCACTTCCTTGACCGGCCCGCTATGAATTCCCATCCGCACGCGAAGTTCCAGATGTTTCTTCAACTCGCGTGCGATCTCGACCGCGCATTTCACCGGCGCTTCAGGACTCGTGCGAAACACGAGCGCGCCGCCATCCCCTGTGGGCAAGCGCATGAGCTTTCCTTCGCTTTGCGCCGCACGGAAGGTCTCGGTCGCGCGTGCGACCTCCCGAAGCTTTTCCAGTTGTTCGAGCTGTTCGTGAATGAGCAGCTTGGTGTAACCGACAATGTCAATGAACAGGACGTGGCCGATCTCAAGTTTCACGTCTGAAGAAGACGCCGACGACATTAGATTTTCATTCTACCTGAAAACTTGAGATTCACCGAGCCTATTCTAGTTCAACTGATTGCGGCGGCACTGTTGGCCTGCTCTTTCTTGGGCTAACAGCCTTGTTAGCCGTGCCAACCGCCTCCGCTCTCTTCGATCCAGCCTAACGAGACAGAGACAAGCCACGGGCCCGGTTCGTGGCAAACACGCTCGCGCTCATTCCATGCCGGAAGCGATGGCGGAGCAAATAGCCATCGCAGCGGCGGGGCTCATGCTCGAAATCATTCTCGGCATGAAATGATGTTCGAAGCGGGGAAAGAACAATCCCACCAACAGCGTCACCGATGTGTAAAT
>DATLJP010000067.1:0-2815 GCA_035538875.1 Chthoniobacterales bacterium
CCCCAACAATTCTTACATGAGCACGGCCTGGAGACGGATAATGCTCTGCACACGTTCGTCGGCAATTTTCCGCTTTGGATTCCAGAGACTGATTATCAAGGTCTCTATCGCGTCAGCAGCGCAAAAGCTTTTGCAGCAGGCTGGCAAACGCGTCCATTTGAGGAAACAGCGGTGGATTGCCTGAACGATTTTTATTCCGGCCAATCGCCGCGTCCGAATTACCTTACCGCCGCACGCGAGAAAGAAGTTCTCGAAGCATGGAAGAAGCGCGCTTCGTAATTGAGCGCACAACCCAAAACGCTCGCGGTTAGCTGTATGGGGCCGGTTAGGGGTTTGGTCTAGCAGCTTCGAGATACGCATAAGGCCTGACGAGAAAGAGATAAGCCACCGGTAGGGTGTCGTGGCAAACACCTTCGCGATCATTTGGTCTGGGGCGCTGGCGCCTTTAACTTTGGAAGGCGAACCGCGATCACTCGGCTGGAATTCAGGGCTCGGACACGGCGCACGATCGCGTCGAGATGAGGGCAGTCCAATCAGTCAAAAACTCAGAAGGAAAACCGTTTTCGTTAAGTTAATTCCGCCAGTCGAATCTGAATCCCGGCCACCGCCATCCCGCCTTCGCCGACGGCCGCGGCGCAGCGTTTCACCGATCCCGAACGGACATCGCCGGCCGCAAAGATTCCGGGGAGACTGGTTTCGAGCGGACCGGGTTGAGATTTTCTCATTGTCCAAGCCGGTGCTTGAGCTACGTCGGTACCGGTTTTGATAAATCCTTTTTCATCGCGCTCGATCTCAGCTGGTAACCACTCCGTGCATGGCCGCGCGCCGATCATGGAAAACACTCCTGGCGTTCGGACAATTTTGCGTTCGCGCGTCTGCGTGTTCTCCAGCTCGACTTGTTCGAGTTTCTGGTCGCCCGACATCCGCCGAATCTCGGTCCCGTAAAGAATTTCTATATTCGGCTTTGCTTGCACTCGACGCGACAGATAGTCGGACATGTGTTTACTGAGATTGTCGCCACGAACGAGGAGCAACACTTTCGAACACTTGTATTTCGCCGCGCAGAATAATCGTTAGGCCAAAATCGCGCTGTCCGGCCTTGAGAACGATGTCGCCACGATTGAGGATGCGTCGGTGGCCGAGTGGCTCAAGTAAGGCGAGCTGATGATCGTCAAGCTTGGGAAACGCGACGCTCTCAGTATTGCGCTAAAACTGCTCGTCCCGTTCGTCCTCAGTCACTTATCAAATTCTACGCATGATCGAGGACAATCAAAACGCGAGCGGCTGCGGGAATCGCTGTGGAAATGTGCGAAACACCGCCAGCCACCGCTACGGTCGATATTCGCCGAGCGCAATGATCGGTTAGCCGGCTGAACGTTGAAGCGTCAACTTCAGGGCGCAGGAGTAGGGTTGGGCGAAGGCGCTGGAGCGATGGATGGCGTCGGAGTTGGAGTCGATGTTGGCGTTGCCGCCGGCTGGTTTTGATCCGCCGGAGTCGGCGCGAAGAAATCGTCTATCTCATCTTCCGATGGTATCGAGCCCGCTACGGCGACGGAGGTACCAGCCGAAGTTGCGGCAGTCACACTTGACGATGTGGCTGAAGAAGAAGTGCTGGGCGAAGCGCTCGTCGCGGAAGTTGATGCCGGGTCCGTTGGCGTCGGCGTCGGAGTGGCTTCGGCCATTTTCCTGTATGTTATAAAAGAGTCGGCATCACCGCGCGTCACTGTGACGGTCGCGGGACCTGGAATCGTAACGGTCTTAATGGATTCGGGCGTACTAGTCACCGTGGGAGGGGAAGCAATAACCGTCGTCGTAAGTACGATGGCGGGTGGCGGCGTCGGTGTCGGCGTGGGCGTCGGTGTCGGCGTGGGCGTCGGTGATGGTGTCGGAGTAGGCGTTGGTGTGAGACTTGACGTCGGCGTAGGAGTTGGTGTGGGTGTGGGCGCGGGTGTGCCAAATGCCACCATCACAAAACCGCGCTGAGTTCCGCCTTCCTGAGTGAAGTTGCGGATCTGCAAAAAGTGTCTGTCGGGAACGGTAATAGTCACGGGGGAATTTGACGTCGTTATCAGCACACTCTTGAAATCGCCAGCTATAACAACAGACGCAATCCAAACCGAAATAATCAAGAATGGAGCAGCGTATCTCTTCATTTGAGGTTGGATTCCTGCGCCGCCCGAATTTTCACGGGCGACTGCACCGCTATTGCGAGATTTTTCTAAAAGTGATGAAGCAGTTTCCGGTTGCGTCGGATCCGCATGTAAAGATAACGGTCGCGGGACCCGCGATCACGACTTCGTTGATTACCTCAGGCGGGCTAGTGGGGTCCAAGATCGCTGCGGTAAGGACGGTGGTCATGCCAGTTTGTCCAAGCGGGATGACATTCACCGCTCCGCGTTGGTTTCCACCAATCTGGGTGAAGTTTCGAATAACCATGAACTGGCCATCAGGGACGTTCTTGTTGACACCAGGAGAGTTAGGCATGATGACCTCGCTGTTGAAGTCATTGGCGAAAAGAAGAGCCGAGGAACCGAATAGAAACAGGGCAAGCGCGAACCGAACGGTTTTCATCTTGTAGGCATGCTAGCGATCACGCGCTTTGAAAGCAATTCGTATTTGCCGCCTTGCGACAAGTTCGTTGCGTGGCCGCGAGAAAACTTGTAGTGGCATATCACGGAAGCGTGCGACTGCTATTGAGAATCGACCAAATGCTGTCGTAGCAAGTGAGTCGTTAGGCCAGAACCAAAGAAATCTCTTTGGCAAACCGCCCATCGTGGCGGAAGGGGTGGGATTCGAACCCACGGTGGGTTGCCCC
>DATLJP010000068.1:0-10430 GCA_035538875.1 Chthoniobacterales bacterium
AAACCTTTTAGGGTTTCACCGTCAATTCTGATGGTGCGTCGTTTAAGTTACTGATATAGAGAATATAAGGCTGGGTAGCTCAGTTGGCAGAGCAGTGGACTGAAAATCCACGTGTCGGCGGTTCGATTCCGCCCCCAGCCATCTCTTTAGAAATCAGACGTTAGAAGCCAGCGGTTACTTAAGATCTTATTCCGTGCGCAAGGCAGTGATCGGATTCACGTAAGTTGCGCGACGCGCTGGCAGGAAACAGGCGAGGAGCGCTGCTGCGGCGAGCATAAAACTTGAACTGATGAGCGAAAGCGGATCGCTCGGGCTCACGCCGTAGAGGATTTGCGAGAGAACGCGGCCGGCGGCTAGGGAAAGAAGAAGTCCAACCGCAACCGCGAGCGCGGTTTGCAACGCGCCCTGGCGCATGATCAGCGCAAAGACATCTTTGCGATGCGCGCCGAGCGCCATTCGAATTCCGATCTCGCGTGTGCGACATGCAACCGCGTAGGCTTTTACGCCGTAAACGCCAACGACAGCAAGCAGCAAAGCGATGCAGCCGAACGCGCCGAAAAGCATCGCGCCAAGTTTGACGATCCAGAGATTGGGCGATTTCTCGATCAAATCGGTATACGGCGTCATCTGTAGCAGGGGCAGATCAGGATCAATCTCGCGCAGCGCCTGACGAAGCGTTGGCATCATCGCGACCACGGCATGCCGATCCTGGGTGTTGAGCCGAACATGCAGGTAAGTCTGGCCACTGTAACCCTGAGCTAAGGGCACGAATAGGCGCGTGATTATCGAGTCGTTCTGCACGTCGTGGCGATGCTTGCTGACGATGCCGACGATTTCCAAGTCGTTAGACGCGCCGTCCTTTGGTGGTTGCGTGTAGCGAATGTGCTCACCGATCGCGTCTTCGCTCGGGAAAAGTTTGTTCGCCATCTCTTCGTCGATGATCGCGACGCGGCGGCCGTTTTTGTCCTCACATTCGGCCTGAGTGAAATCGCGGCCGCGAAGGAGTTTCACGCCCAGCGCGTTGAAATACCCGGTGGTGACTGCGGTGTAGAGTGAATTCAGACTGGGATCGGGCGCTTTCGGATCAGTCGGCATTGCGTCTTTCATTCGAATGACTCGCCGGGTGTTGGTGAAATCGGCGTAGGGCAGCATCGTCGCCGTCGCAGCTGCCGCAACTCTAGGCAACTGGCGTGTGCGGTCGGTGATGGCAAAGATCAACCGGCGCGACTCGGCCGGTTCCTTTTTGATCAATGTGAAATCGAATTCTGTGATCAGATCGCCTGCCGCGTTGAATCCCGGATAAAGTCCCGCGGCTTTGAGCGCGCCCCGGAAAAACAATCCGGCCGCGAAGAGCAACATTAGTGAAAGCGCGATTTGCACCATGACCGAAATATGCCGCGGCGCGAAGAAACGACTGAAGCGGCCGACGCGCGCTGGCTCGCCAACTTGTTGTTTGAGATCGTTCACCAGATCGGCCTTCGTGGCTTTTAACGCTGGGCCGAGGCTGAAAAGCGTGGTTGCGAGAAGGCAAAATAAAAATGTGACCACGAGGACGGTAATGTCGGGGCGCAGCTTCACGACGAAAGAGAAATTCACCGACGCGAGCAGGCTGCGCAGTTGCTGAAGCAGCACGTCATTGCCCCAGGCACTCAAGACCAGGCCGATTGCGCCGCCGCAAAGCGCGAGCAGAAACCCTTCGCAAAGCAGTTGCCGGACGATTCGCCACCGGGATGCGCCTACCGCTAGTCGCACCGCGATTTCTTTCGAACGCGCAGTGCCGCGCGCGAGCAGCATGTTCGCGAGATTTAAACAGGCGATCAACAACACGGCACCGGCCATGAACATCAGCAACGTCGCGATCAGGGTGATCGGGCCGTCGTCTTCAGGTTGGGTGCTCAAACTGAATCGCGACGGCTTTTGAATTTGTAATTCGCGCGCGCCTTCGACATCGCCCGGCTGGATTGCGGTCAAACGCTGCGCGAGCACAGGTAAGCGCGCCTTCGCCGTTTCAATTGTCAAACCGGGCCGCATGCGCGCGGTAAGATTGAACGCATAATTCTTCGGATTCGTTAGGTCATGCATCGTCTCGGAATCGCCGAATGCGGAGCCGAGCTGCGAACGAACACCGATCGGTACCCACAAATCCGGCGCGATGAGAACGTTCGCACCGCTAAATCCGTCGGGCGCGATCCCGATCACGGTGTAGGGTTGTCCGTTAACCTGAAGCGTGCTGCCGACGAAATCGTTGCGGCCACCCTGGCGTTTCCAAAATCCGTAGCTGGCGACCACGACTGCGATATTCGCGTTAGGTTTACATTCTTCGGCGGTGTAAAAGCGACCCCGAAACGCCTGGACACCCATCATCGAGAAATAGTTTTCCGAAGTCAGGAAGGCGAAGCTACGCCGCATCTCGTGATCCCGTCCAATGCCGGCCACGGCAAACTCGAGCGCGGCAACATCGACAAAAACTTCGCCGCCATTATCGCGTAATTCGCGGTATTCGTTGTAAGAAAACTGGCGGTAGTCGTGACTCGCGTTTTGCCGTGCCGTGAAAACGTTCACGACCTCGTTCGGGCGGACCGGCACAACCGGGTGTAGGACCACGCCATTGACCATCGCAAAGATTGCGGAATTAACGCCGATCGCCATGGCGAGCGTCATTACGGCGACGCTCGTGAATCCCGGCGACTTGAGAAGCTGACGGAACGAAAACTTGAAATCCTGGATCATGAGAAGCCTCGGGTTGTTTCCCGTGAGATGCAGTCGGCGGCTGCTTTGGATTTAAGAATCTCATCCGGGCCGAAAATATTTCTCGTCAGGTGAAAGATTTTCCCTTCGATTCCGCATTCTCGCCGAACCCTTTGGCCTATGACTGAAGCCTCCATCACAACCCCGCCGCCTCTGCCCAAGTCGCAGCTAATCAGGTTCGTCCAAGCACGCCCACCATACACAAAATACACATACGCCGACTCCACGAGCAACCAAAGCGGCCATGAATCAAAGCACGTTATCAGCACGGTTCATGCCCGGCGAGGCGCACTCCGTAAACCCGCAATTGTTTCTTCTGTCGCGCGATTTTACCTGAAATCCAAACAGTGCGCGAACGAATCGGAGCGGATGCTATTTTCCAAGCGCATGCCGCAGCTCTTTCTTGGCTGATTCCACTTCGCGATCCGTTTGATTGCAAAGCAGAATCGCGCGTAACTTGTCGCCTTGATAGTAGTGGGCGATGAATTTCTTCTTCGCGTAAGCGCCGCGCAAATCAACGCGCGTCGGCTGCATGCTGAAGTCTCCGACAAAATGCAATCTCAAATCGAACATCTCTGTCCAGAAGTAGGGGATTTGCTCGTACCGAATTCGCTTTTTCCCGGTCATGTTGGCGCCCGCGACCAGTCCTTGCGTGCGCGCATTCTCCCAGTGCGTTTGCCGGCGCACTCCGCCCATGATTCGGTCTGGATAAAATGCAAGGTCGCCGACCGCAAAGATTCCTTTCTCTTCTGTCTCTAAGTATTCTGTGACCGGTGATCCGTGCGGTCCGGATAGTGGCGTGTTGCGTACGAGATCTAGATTTGGCTCCGCGCCACAGCAGACTACGGCGAGTCCGGCCGGAACGCGGTTGCCACTCTTGGTTTGAATATTTCGCAGGACCGTCTTGCCTTCGAAACCGTTCAAGCTTTCCTCGATCAACATCGTCGTACCGTGCTTCGCATAGTAATCGGTGAGCCAGGGGCCGGTTTGTGAATCGAGGTAGCGATTCAGCAGATACGAATTCCGGTGTATCATACTCACTTTCAGTTTCATCATCCGCAAACTCGCGGCCGCTTCGCATGCCAGTAATCCGCCACCGACGACCATCACTGTCTTTTCGACGTTTGCCATTTCGCGCAGCGCGAGCGCATCGCGAACCGTCCGCAAGTAGATTACATTTCCGAGATTAATTCCTGCAACCTGCGGCCGGATTGGCCGGCTGCCCATTGCTAGACATGCTTTGGTGAATTCGATACTCTCGCCGTTTCCGAGCACCGCCAGGCGCCGCTCAATGTTGAATTGCTTCACGATCGTGGCAAAGCGAGTCTCGATTTTGTGCAAATCGAACCAGCGTTGATCGAAGCAGGCGAGTTTTTTGAACGGCGGCGTTTTCTCGCGCAAAAATTCCTTCGACAGCATCCAGCGATTGTACGGCGGCATGATCTCGGCCCCGACAATCGTGACTGAGCCGCGTTTGTCGTGTTTGCGAACCCCTTCGCAGGCGCTCGCGCCGCCGATACCGGTACCAATAATCAAATAATCACGCTGGATCATTCGGAGAAAATTCGACGATAAGAATTCGCTCGCTCGATGGCGAGGGAAAAATGATATCAAGCGGGCGGATTTCGATCAAACACGCGCTACCGAAGCCGTTGCTGCAGCGGAACTTACAGTGCAGCGCGACAGATAATTACTGAGGCAACTACGCCGGTCGAGTCCGCCAGCAGGCCGGCCGGGATCGCGTGCCTGGTCTAATTGATCGGGACCGATCCAAAAACTACGCCTAGCGACTACCAGTCGATTTATGATTGCATTGTCAATCCAGACTTTCACACACTGACTCGCTCGCATTCTTGTTTTCCTGCTGGCGTACGGCGACTTTGCAAACGGGAGCCCCGGTTTCAAACATCTCGCCGGCTACGAGGAATCGTCTGCGGCTTCTCCGCTATCTACACCGGCCTCGCCCAAGTGCTGAACGAAAGCTGTACGGCAAGGTGATTCTGCCGCTCGGGTGGGTGAAGTAACAGCTATTTTCTTTTCAGCAGACTCGCCGCGAGCTGGAGAGCGGACTCGCTTTTGCCGCCGAGCATGCGCGCGATTTCTTCCTGGCGCACTTTGGCAGTAACTTCGTGTAAGCTGGAGAACGTCCGGCCGCGCACCACGTCTTTCGTCACGACGAAATGTGATGACGCGCAGGCTGCCACCGGCGCCAGATGTGTGATGCAGATCAACTGATGCTCGTCGGACAGCGTTTGCATCTTTGCGCCGACTGCGTGGGCGATTTCGCCCCCAACGTTGGTGTCGATCTCGTCGAAGATCAGCAACGGAATCGAATCGTGCGCGGCAAGTGCAGATTTGATCGCCAACATCAAGCGCGAGATTTCGCCACTTGACGCGATCGCGCGCAGCGGCTTTAACGGTTCGCCCGGATTCGGGGAAAAAAGCAATTCCACGGAATCAAAACCGCTCGCGCGCGGTTCGTCCAACGCGCTGAGCTTCGCCTCGAATTCGGATTGTTTGAACCCGAGATCGCACAAATTCTTTCGAATGGTCGCGGACAATTTTGGTACAGCTTTCGCTCGCAGTCTGCGCAGCGCGTCGCCGGCGCGATTCATTTGCGAGCGAACTTTTTCGATTTCCTTCGTGAGTCGCTCGAGTTCTTCGTCGCGCCCTTCGATTTTACGCATCCGCTCGGCGGCGCGCTCGCCGAAGGCAATTACCTCGGCAATCGAGCCGCCGTATTTGCGCTTCAAAGTTTCGAACAACGAAAGACGCTGTTCGAGTGCGGCAAGCTGTTCCGGATCGAGATTGAGTTTTTCCGCGTAATCGGAAAGCGACTGCGCGATCTCGGAAAGCTGTACCACGGCCGCGGCATGTTCCGAAGCGAGTTGGGACGTGGAGGCGTCGATCTTGTCCAATTCGCGCAGCAGCCTTTGCGTCTCGGCAAGTTGAGATACGATCGAGTCGTCTGCTTCCGAGAGTTTGTTGGCGACCGCGCTCGCCAGCTCGACCAAACGTTTGCTGCTGCTGCTCAGCTTGTAGCGCTTCTCGATTTCTTCTTCTTCACCGGCGATGAGATTGGCGGAGTTGATCTCGGCGATTTGATGACGCAGCAAATCGAGCTCCTGTTCGCGTACCGTTTCTGCAGTGTTGAGTGTGGTGAGGTCAACGGTCAGCACCTGCAATTTCCGAAAATGCTTTTCATATTCGGCGAGGTGCTCTTCCACGTGCGCGAAGGAATCGAGGAGGTCGAGCTGTTTGTCCGGTGAGAGCAGCGATTGGTGATCGTGCGGTCCGTGAAGATCGACCAACGCGTCGCCGATGTTCTTCAAGACCGACAACGTTGTCGGTGAGCCGTTGATAAACTGTCGATTTGCTCCGGTGACGGATAGCGTTCGCTTAATAATGAGATCCTCTACTGAGGGCTCAACGCCGGCTTCGATGAGTTGCGGACTTAGCTTTTGCAGTTCTTTCCCGGTAAAAATCGCTTCCGCGATGCAGATATCGGCACCGGTCCGAATAAGCGATTTGTCGGCGCGCTCGCCGAGCAAAAGTTGAAGGGCGCCGATGATGATCGATTTTCCCGCACCGGTTTCACCTGTAATCGCAGTGAAGCCGGGCGCGATCTGCCATTCCAACTCCTCCACGAGCGCGAGGTTTTTGATTCGCAGTAAATTCAGAACGGCGGACATTTTGAAAAGGTTGAGGGATGAGGGATGAAGGTTGAAAGTGCGATCTTCAAAGCTTGCCAACTCGACCGCCAACGCTCAACTCTCAACTCGCGCGCACTACTTCATCGCGCTGATTAGTTTGCTCTTGCTCGCGCCTGCGGTGCGTGCCGAGCAACCGCTTGCGACATCGACCATCGCTGTTTACCAGGCCGCGCGCCGCGCGCGCAATTGTCCGATGCTCGAAGATCTCGGATTGATGGAATTCGCCGATGGAAATTTCGCGGCGCGACCAACTATCTAAGCCAGGCGCACAGTTGTTATTCGACGCGCGACAATATTCTCCGCGTGATTTTGGAGGAATCGGCTGCATGGAATAAGCTGAAGAAACCGAAATGCGGTTTCGATCTGTTGTGCCACCGCACTGCGCATCAGTGGCGATGCGTCGGCTGCGCCGCTGTTGCGCAACATGGAACGAGAAGTTCGTGGCGTAGGCGACGCCGACTCCGGGTCCGAACGCGACGCCACGCGTGCGCATGCGATTTTGACCAGACCTAATGAATAATGCCGCGCTCGGTTTTCTCGATGAACTCGACGATCTCTCGCACTTCGTCGCTTTGCAGCAGTTCCTTCCGCAATGCGTCCAACGCCTGCTTGGTATTATATTTAGAGCGGTATATCAGCCGGAACGCTTCCTTGATTAACTTCACCTTGTCGGCAGGATAATCATTTCGCTCAAGGCCGACCAGATTAACGCCGCGGATTTCCGCTGGATTTCCGTCGGCAATCATAAACGGTGGAACATCCTGAACAATTTTTGAGCAGCCACCGGTTATCGCGAACCGCCCGATCCGGCAAAACTGATGCACGGCAGTTAGGCCGCCCATCACCGCGTTGTCGCCAACCTGCACGTGGCCCGCGAGCGTGCCGTTATTGGAAAAGATAACTTCGTTTCCAACCGTGCAATCGTGACCGATATGGCTGTAGGCGAGAAAGTTTCCGTGGCTGCCGACGCATGTTTTTCCATCTTTCGCCGTGCTCCGGTTAACGGTCACGAATTCGCGAAACGTGTTTTCGTCGCCGATCTCCAAATAGGTCGGCTCGCCCGCGTACTTAAGGTCCTGCGTCTGCTGCCCGATGGAGCAGTAAGCGTAGAATTTGTTTTTCGCACCAGCTCGCATCGGCCCTTGCAGCGTGACGTGATGTTGCAGCCAGCAATTTTCCGCGAGAACCACGTTTGCGGAGATCACGCAATACGGTCCAACGATTGTTCCCGCACCAAGCTCCGCGCCAGGGTCGACAATCGCCGTCGGATGAATCTGCACGTCGCTCATTTATCGAGAAACGTGAACATCAACTCGCCTTCCGACACGATCGCGTCGTTTACCACGCAACGGCATTTCGCTTTCGCCAAACGCTCGCCGCGCGCTTTCGTCAACTCAGCGTGAATGAAGATCGTGTCTCCCGGCATCACCGGTTTACGAAACTTTACGCCGTCCGCGCTCATGAAATAACCGATCCGGCTCGTTGTTTTCGCGAGCTTGAATAGCAGCAGACTCGCGACCTGCGCCATCGCTTCCACCTGCATCACGCCCGGCATCACCGGATGGCCTGGAAAATGTCCCTGGAAAAATGGTTCGTTGATCGTGACCGATTTCACTCCGACGCATTTGGTTCCGCCTTCGTCGAAGCTCACGATGCGATCGACCATTAGAAACGGATAACGATGTGGCAAAATCTGCATGATCTCGTCGCTGTCGAGTCCGCCGTCCCCTTTCGGCACAACTCGCCGAACGGCAAGCGCTTCACGCCGCGATTGTTCTTTGGCGATTGCGCGCGCGAGTTCAGCGTTTGCGGCGTGGCCTGGTTTCACGGCGATGAGATGGCCGCGAACGCGACAACCGACCAGCGCGAGGTCGCCGATAATGTCGAGGATCTTGTGTCTGACAAATTCATCCTGAAAACGCAGTGGCTCTTTGCTCAGAACGGCATCGCCGCGCACAACGATCGCGTTTTCCAAGCTGCCGCCCTTGATCAAATTCTTTTCCATTAGCGGCTCGACATCTTCGTAGTAAACAAACGTCCGGGCCGGAGCGATCTCGCGCTCAAAGAGTTCCGGCACAATGTCGGCTGACATGAATTGGGTGAAACGATTATTCGGTCCTACTTGCGTGCAGGAGATGCGAAATCCGTTGTCGTCCGGCAATAAGATCAACATCGTTCCGGTCTTGGTCTCGACATGGATCGGTTCCCGCACGTGAAAAAATTTCCGCGGCGCGTCCTGCGCCGTGACGCCGGCGCGTTTGATAACATCGATATACGCCTTGGCGCTGCCGTCGCCGATCGGCGGTTCGTTGGCGTCCATTTCCACGATCGCATTGTCAACGCCCATCGCTGAGAGCGCGGAAAGCACGTGTTCGACGGTGTGCACGCGCATCGATCCCTCGCCGATCGTGGTCGCGCGCTCGACCATTTTAAGGTTCTCAATCTTCGCGTCGATCGTTGGTTCGTCGGCCAGATCCTTGCGCTTGAATTTGATTCCGTGATTCTCCGGCGCGGGATGCAGCTTCAATGAAACCTTTTCGCCGGTGTGCAGCGATGTTCCGCTGAATCCGGCGGACTTCGCGAGCGTGTGTTGAACTTCAGGCGCGGCGGCCATGGGGCCTAACTAAACAAAGATTTCCAATTCTGACCAGGGGGTTACTTCAGCTCAAAAAACCCGCAATCGAATGCCATCATCTTATCGATGTTCCAAACGCGAAGATGTTCGGTGCCGGATGCGTCCTCCTGCCAAACATTGGCCGTTTTGTCGCCATCTCTTTCGATCGCAACGCGCGACAGATTTGACGCCGCCTTGATCGTTGCCAGCGGCAAACCATCCGTCGTTTTCAAAAAACTCCCTTTGGTGTCGAAGCCGACCGCGACCTCCATGACAGCTCTTGTATCGCTGGTTAGCGGATTAGGCACCAATTTCACCGGAAGGTGATCGATGGCGCCCCCCGGGGGCGACGCTACTTTCCCAATGTCGTCGATTTTGATCTTCCCGACCAAATAGCCGCGCGCGCGATATTTTCCGGGGACCAAATCCTCGCCCGCGTCGTTCTTTCCATCCCAAGTGGTTTTCAGCGAATCCTCATCGGTCGCGAAGCTGTCAATTTTCGCTTCCTGGTGAAGAACGCGCACAAGCTTATCGTTCGAGTCCCAAATTCCGAGACTGACTGTTCCTTCCATCGGCGGCGGAACAAACCGAAGCGGGACGCTGCGTGTCGCTGATATCGATGCGGAAGGTGAAGGCGACGGAGTTTCAAGCGGCGACGGAGCGGAGGAGTCCTGCGCGAATAGCGCCCACGTGGCGCAAAGCGTGACTAAGACGGCGACAATAAAACTTCTTGTCATGTCGAGCGGAATAGAGACATCTCTAAAGATTTCTGAACTAAATCACAGCCAGACAATAGTAAGAGATTTCTCGACTTCGCTCGGAATGACAAGTGGCTCGGATGTAATAGCGCCAATTGACGTTCGGGAAAAGATTGTCGCGCCATTCGCAATCGGCGAGAAGTTTTTCGTCCAGCGTCCCAGCAACAAATCGGTCGTGCAATTGGTTGAAGCGTCTTCCTCGAGAAAATGCTCGTGCTCCGGATGCCTGACGAAAGGCAAATGCGCGTGCAGAATGAGCGCGAGGTAGTTCACAGCTGAAGCGGAGACCGGAAAGCGGAAGTCAGAAAGAAACAAATCTCAGCCGTTAGTGAAATTCTGTCTTTCGCTGGCTATTGCGCGGTCTGTACCGCATCGATAAACTCACGTGCACGCTTTGTTAATTCAATCCAGTCGCCGTTTCGAATTAGCTCCGGATCGAGCACGCCGCTAACCGCACCAACAGCGACAGCGCCGGCACGGAACCACTCTGCGACATTTGATACGTCGACTCCGCTCGTCGGCATGATTGGAATGTGTGGCAGCGGACCCCGCACCGCTTTCAAATATTCCGGCCCGAATCGGACGGCGGGAAAAATT
>DATLJP010000069.1:0-6477 GCA_035538875.1 Chthoniobacterales bacterium
CAAGCTCCGGCCACAACCGCCGTTTGATAACGTTACCGATCTAAGAAAAGACTCGCTTGTCATGTGGCAACATCGACATATTCATTTTCTGGCGGTGCTGGTGAGTTTTGTGTTGCCTACTCTGATCGGTGCGGTGTGGGACGGCTGGGTTGGTGCGCTCGGTGGTTTTCTCATTGCCGGCGTCGCTAAAGTAGTTGTGCTTCAACATGGCACGTTCCTAATTAATTCCGCCTGCCATACTGTCGGGCGGCAGCCGTATTCGACGCGATGCAGCGCACGCGACTCATTTTTGATGGCGTTGTTCACGTGCGGTGAGGGTTATCACAATTATCATCACGAATTTCAGAATGATTATCGAAACGGGGCGCAACCGTGGCAATGGGACCCGACGAAATGGTTGATCTGGAGCTTGTCAAAGTTGGGACTAACAAGTGATCTGCGGCGAGTGCCAAAAGAAACAGTTCGTTCGCGGATGGCTGGGGTTGCTAGATCATGCGACTAGGTTCCACAGCGAGTAGCGGCGTTTCTAAAGATGGTTTAAACGGCAAATTCTTGAGTTCCTCTTCCAAATCAGAGATTCGGCTTGCACAAGCCTGCTCCAGACATGCCGAATCTTTGAATGTGTCTCGCTCCCCTTTAACCCACTCCCGTTGCTGCTCCTTGGAATCTTCAGGAACAGGGCTTAGCTCCAAGACCTTCTCGTCAAGAGCGCTTACTTTCTCGTCTAAGTCGGACAGCTTAGGGTTGGCGCAAATTAGTTTCTCAGTTTTGGTTTTGGATTTTGCGCAATCGAAACTTGCCGAATGGGCACATGGCATCCATATCAAAGATATTACGAGTAATGACCAGACGGTTGTCGTTTTCATCTCAGTTCATGGATTGTCTCGAACCCATTTTTCTTCGAACCCCAATGTTCTTGGACTGATCCTAATGTTCTTTAGATAGAGTGGCCTTGTCTGGAATGTAGTAATCTCCACTCTGTTTTACTTGTAAAACCTTCCAATCCAAACTGCGGTCGTGAAGTGTCAAACGGACCTTTAACACTGCATCCGAATAAGTGCTGTGGACGTCAACGATCGCGGTGTCGCCTTTGACTGTGCCTGTAATGGAAGGTGGGCCTTCGCCATCGGGCGCCGTGTCCGTACGACTTGCGTCCTTCGTTACGGCCGAATGATAGCCCGTCAATTGGTTACCGTCCTGATGCAGGTGAATTGAAAAATCCACATCTTTGTGCGACGCCCACTCTCCCTCAAATCTCTTTTCCGATGGGCCTGCGTAGAGATTTGTCACTGCACCCGCTAAAGAGATAAACATTATTAAACGAACCATGCTTCTCACAACAACCTCCTAAACCGACAACCAATCACTTGTTGAATTTCAAGCTCGACATCATTCTATCAAAAATCTCTTCCAGCGTTTTGTCCGTCGGCTTGTGATCGTTGGGACCGTAGGATATGTGAAATATCAAGCTCTTAGACTTTACGATTACTAAACGGTGATCTTCGGGAAGCTTAATAAAGTATGCCAGCAGGCCGTCGAGTTCGCGGACTTTTTTTGAGATAACCTTTTGATTTTGCGTCTCCTCATCGACATATTTCTTTACTTCAGCATGCGGAGTTGTGTTGGCGGAATAGATTTGGAAATGGCCGCAACGCGCTTTGCGTTCATAACAATCTTTAGGACCATCGATATTTACGTTCTCGCTTTCTCGAATCGACAATTCTGATCCGGAATCAGGCGCTTGCATGACATACGCTTCCCATGAGGTCGGGTAATTGATGCTCCATCCGTGGGTGTTATTGAGCTGCACCCAATTATCGGATGCCCTGACGCCGCTTACTACGAACATTATACTAACCAAAAATTCCGCGAGACAACGACTCATAGATTTGCACAGCGGGTTGTTTATACCGCAGTCCCGCTTGGATAATCAATCCACAAACGACGTTGGATCGCGAGAGCGAGGCGCACTCGCTGCTTCTAGTCCTCTTTTGGCTGAAAGCTAGCCACGCGCGTAACTGCTCGGCGAACTGCCAAAGTCTCAATCCTCTTTCGCGCTCGCGCGCGCGCGTGGAATGGTGGAACCGTATTACGGCGTGCTTCCAGGGAGTGGCTTTTCACTCCTAATAATTTGTGCTTCCGGCGTAAGCTTCGGGGCCTTCCCGCTGAAAATCACCCGATTCGGTTTCTCCGCGAGCTCGCCGATCAGCGTTTTCGCGTGAGTCGTGATGACTTTCAAATTGAGCAAGGTCACATGTAGTTCACGCAACTGCTCCTGAAACGACTTTTCCGTCGACCCAACGAAGCTATCGGCTGTTTCAAGGAAAGTTCCGGCTTGTGTCTCGACTTGATCCAAGTCCTCGATCGCTTTTTGCAGTTTATCCACGTCGATCTTCGCCGAATCCACCAGTGGTCCAAGTTTCGGCATAAAGCTTCCTAGGTCGCTTTTCAAATCGGTGACGGTTAAATTGAGATTATCGATTAGCTCCTTTGCATTTTCGACAAGCGGGCCAGCCTGCGCGAGGATTTCGTCAAGCCCCGAGCCGAGATGTCCTTCCATTACGGCATTGTTCGGCAGGGTTTTTCGGCCTGGCGTACCTGCGGAAAGCGAAACGAATTTCGACGCCAGCATTGAATCGGCACCAAGGCTGGCCGTGATATCGTCCGGCAATGGCGGAACATCGTCATTCAGACTAATAGTGACGATCACAGCTTCCTTTTTGTTAGGCGAAGACTGCCGCTCCGCCGAAGTGAGGTGGCGCATGGCGATTACTCGCCCGGCAGGCGCACCTGCATAACGTACTTCGGAGTTCACTTTGACGCCTGTTACGTCCTCGTACTTGATCTGCAAAGTCCGCGTCGGCTTCTTCAACTGGTAGCCGGAAAGGGCAATCGTCAGGGCCCCAAGCAGAACGGCGCTGCACGCGATGACCGAGAGCGCGATGAGATAATCGGAGAGATTTTTCTTCATGCCGTTTTGTGATGGAAACGGAATCGCCCGCTCAAAAACGGTCGCGGTTTCACTGATTGATGATGCTCATGTTCATCCTGCGAAAGGTTTAACGGAATCGGGCCGTCCGCTTGACCGTGAATGAACTGTTGTACTTCTGGATTAGGGCTGTTGCGCATTTCGTCCGGCGTGCCTTGGGCAACGATCGAACCGTGGCCAAGCATAATCATGCGCGTCGCGATCCGAAATGCGCTCGTCATATCGTGCGTCACGACCACGGCCGTCATGTGTTCGCCATGAGTTAGCTTGAGCGTCAGTTGATCGACCACAGCGGTCATGATCGGATCAAGACCGGAAGTTGGTTCGTCGCTGAAGAGCAATTCAGGATCGAGGACAAGTGCGCGGGCAAGGCCAACCCGCTTTTTCATTCCACCGCTGATCTCGCCCGGCTTAAGATCTTCAAATCCGCTCAGCCCAACCATTTGCAATTTCTTTTTCACAATTTGGTCGATCTCTTCAGGCGATTTGCGCGTATGCTGGGCCAGCGGAAGCGCCACGTTCTCTCCCACGGTGAGTGAAGCGAGCAGTGCGCCCGATTGGAACAGCATTCCGAACCGGCGCCGGATATGTTCCATTTGGCGCTCACTCATATTCGTAATCTCTTCGCCGAAGATTTTCACGGACCCGGAGGTCGGGCGCATGGAGCCAATGATATGTCGGAGCAATGTGCTTTTTCCGCAGCCGCTCCCGCCCATGATCACTATCGTCTCGCCGTGGTGGATCGTGAACGAGATATCGTTGATTATCACACGATCGCCGAATTTGCAGACGAGATCGGTAACCTCGATGATGGTCTCGCCGTTTGAATTCATGCGCCAAAGAAGAAGATACCAGTAAGGACCGCGTTGGTAACCAGCATGGCGAGCAACGCCTGCACGACCGAGGCGGTGGTGGCCTGGCCAACGCCTTCCGCGCCGCCTTCGACGCGGAGACCGGCGTTGCATGCGATCGTGATTACAATCCAAGCGAAGACGACACTTTTGATCATTCCGGAATACAAATCCCAGGTGTCGGCGCTCTGGAGAGCCCGCAAAACGTAACCGGCCGTATTGAAATCCAGGGCGAAGCGGCAAACGGCCCATCCGCCCAAAACGCCAAGGTAATTTCCGATAATGGTCAGGGTCGGCAGCATGATCAACATGGCAAGGAAGCGTGGCACGACCAGGTATTGAATCGGGTTGATCGCCATTACTTCGAGCGCTTCGATTTCTTCAGACACTTTCATTGTCCCTAGCTCGGCTGCGACAGCCGAGCCGCTCCGGCCAATCACGATTACAGCGATCAAGACCGGCCCTAGTTCGCGCAGGAGTGTGACCATCACCAGGTCAGGCACGTATAGCTCGGCGCCTAACGACTGAAGTGAATGCGCAGCTTGCATGGCCAGCGTCACGCCTATGCTAAATCCAGTCAGTGCTACCATCGGCGTCGCGCGCACGCCGATGAACACCATTTGCCGAAAGATCGGCGAAATTTTAAACGCCTCCCCGACAAAGGGTGCGACGAACACCCAGTAAAGCAAACTCGCGTTAAGCTTGAGATAATCTTTCAATTCGCGGCATCACGTTTGTGACTACACGCAGAATGACAAGATGGAACGACTGCCGAAAGTCGAAAGTTGAGCGCGCCGTCGTTGCCGATCTTATTCGCAGCGCCGCACAGTGATATCATTTTTTCCTGACGCCGCTTCTTTGGCGCATTGTCGGACGAGAAAGCCAAAGGATTCGGTGTCCGGGTCGCGCTGTTACGAATGCGCACATGACGCAAGGAAGTGGTCGCCAGATGGGTTAGCGATACTCGCCGAAGATGACGCGAAACCGAGTCAAATGCCGAACCAGTCAAGATAGCCCGTTTGCTGAAACAATTCCGAGCTCCCTCGCGCACGCGCGTATCCGTTCGGCACGGAGCCGCGCGCGTAACGATTCCGCGCAGAGCCGCTACCGGTTCTGAAACAAATGCTCTTCTACTCTCGCCGCTGTCTCCCGGTTGCCCGGTTTTTTCCACACTGGCGGACTTGCCCACAGGATTTCTGTGCTCTCGCCGTAAATCTGAGGCAGGACGCACGGGTGAACCCTGTTCAGTCGGCGATGCCACTCGCTTGGCAACTTGCCCGGTTTCAGTAGGTCGCTCTCGTCTAGTGGTCGCATATTGCCCGGCTTTAGTAGGTCGCTCTCGTCTAGCGGTCGCATAATCGCTTAGTTTACTGCGCTTGTTTTGCTCGGCAACCCCTCCAGTATCTCCCCCCTCGGCTCTTTGCGCTTGCTTTCAGTTTAGGAATTTTGCAACATCGCTCATGTAAGGCGTTAGTTTTCGCCGTTCGCGCCAATCATTCGCGCGGCGGCGAATTTTTTTACGCCATACGCTCTTCTCGCTTGCTGTGAAAATTTTCTGTTGCAACACTGCTCATCGTTAGCTTTTCGCCGTTCGCCGGACCTCGTGGTCTCCGCGTGGGCGGCGAATTTTTTTTGAAGTGCACTTTACGAGGAAAAAAGGGGGTGAGCGGGCAACGGGAATCGAAACCGAATTAGCGACTTCGTGTCATTGCGTAATTCTGCCGCAAGTATGTGGCAAAACGGTGGTTATCTGCGAAGAGGCAAAATTGGCACTTTGTCGTTTTCACGCAGAATTACGCAGTTTCCGTGTCCGAAATTGTCCGAAAAGTTTCGCGCCAGCTACCCGCGCGGACATTCCAGCCAAGCCGGTCGGTCCGATGTTGCTCCCTCGCGCGTGCGCGGGATGGATTTATGAGACGAAGGGGGGATGAGGTCCACCCGTTTTGCCCCCTGAAAGTGGAAAATCGGTCTGCTCCTGTTCAGACTAGTTGGGTAGCCAACGTTCCTCGTCTGGGCGTAAACGGCAGATATAGTTTTATCGCTTGAGCACGACCAAGGTCCCACTGGCAGTTTTCGCATGAGTCGCGAGGCTCGTGCGAAAAATGGTAAGGTGATGGCTGCCAGTTACTTGACAGGAGTGAAGAAGGACGGAGGGCGTTGCGAGATTACATCCGGTCTCAACAGCGGCAGCCCGTCGTGAATCGGCCCAGCTACCCGTACTTACGATACGCACAAGCCCGTGCCGCCGTGGAGCGAGCCGACGCCACTTGAAGGCAATCGCGACAGATGGGTTGAAATTGCCTGACGAGTTTTTGCCAGTTTTTCACCGTGTTGCGCAGTGTGTTTTTCAGAGGTGAGCCTAACGAATCGCGTTTGCGACGCGTTTCGCCGAATTGCGCAGTTTTGCAGTCGAAAATTGGCGGATCGTAGAAAATGACCGTGAACGTTTCGCGTACGCGCACGCGCGTGGAATGGTTCGCGCGAAGCGCGAAAGCGAGACGCCGTCCTAAAGTTCCTTTGATTTCTAAAAGTGGCCTAACGAATCGACCGATTCTATGGCGATTCCGTTGGTTTTAGGGCCGCAGCTCCGAAATTCACGCTGAATCGTTTGCACCATATGGACACCGCGCGGTATTT
>DATLJP010000070.1:0-7698 GCA_035538875.1 Chthoniobacterales bacterium
GTCCGCACTATTCCACGCGCGTGCGCGAAGGTTAGCGGTGACTATTTGCCGTCCGAATGCGCGAGCTTCTCGAAGCGCGGATCACCTCGAAGCGGATCGAAATCTGGATCGAGCCGCAACCAGGCGTGGGTAATTGGGCTTTGGTATGGAGTCTTCAATAGGTGCTCCAAAATAGAAATCGCGGACTTCGTCTCATAAACCGTTCCGCGCACGCGCACGCGCGAGGAAGCGCGGCACGTTCGCGGACAAAGTAGAACAGCACTGAAATCAGTGAATTTGTTCTGAAAATGCCATTTGAGTCGGCACTTCTGTTGTAACTACCTAACAATTAGAACCTTAGCGGGTGAAGGGAATCGAACCCTCGTGTGCAGCTTGGGAAGCTGCCATTCTACCATTGAATTACACCCGCAACGGGGCTTTGGATCTTAGATTTTAGATTTCGGATTGCAAGCGGGTTGAACGGTCTGGTCTTCGTTTAGTTCGCTCGAATGACGTCTCGTCGCTCCAGCAGGCTCGCGTGGGTCGGCGTTTTCGTTTGCGCCATTGTTTTTCACGTCGCCCAAATTAGTCGGGCGCAGGCCTCTGCTTGGGACCCGGGCGGTTCCAAAAGATCTCTTCAAAGACGAGCTGACGCCAAAGGATACAAAGAGTCCGAGCAAACGCCAGAAGCAGATCCATCGTCTGGCACCAACGACATGTGACGACTGTCAAAGATTGTCGATCAATTGCAGAACGCGCTCGGTCGATCTTGCCGCCAAGTTCCTTTGGAAAGCGAGAGCTAGTTCGAGGTCGCCGGCTCAAGCGTTGACTCAACGCTCTCCGGATGGTGCTGGTTCAACTGCCTGCGCAAATTCTCAACGATTTGCTCAACATCAGCGGACCGCGAACGCGGAAAGATGAAGAGATATCGCGCGCCTTTCCCAGAAGTCGGAACAATGATCAGATTTTCCGAGAGGAACTTCGGTTCGTGGGCAACCATCATTCCTTCGAGCTCGATCGTCTCTCCAAATGGGCGACCGTTCTTGCGTGCGATAAACCAAAGCCTTTTCGGCTGTTCGGTAGTTGATACGAGAGCCCCGAACAGATTCGCCGGAATGCGCCGTCCGCGGCCGCTGAGACAAGGCGCAGTCCACGCTTTAGTTTCGCCACGAGTGTTTTGCCGATTGAAAATCTCAGCGAGGTGCGACGGCAACGTAACCGGTAGCTTTGCTGGGAGCTTGTAATCAGCAGGAACATTCAGTTTTTTCCAAGCTAACCAAAGTTTCGCTTTCATCGCGCGCAGAATCTTTGGCGCGAAATAAAAAAATGCCGCGATGGCCAGGCTGAAAATCGATAATGCAATTATTGGATTGTAGTGAATCAAGGCGAGCCCGCCGAACACGGCGAGATCTTCGCCGACGCTCAGGGCAATGTTGGAAAACGGCTCGGGCGAACTATTGCTGGCAAGCCGCGTCGTGGCCTTGGCTGTATGAGTGATGAGACTGGTTCCGCCTGCGAGAAGCGCCACGATCACCGTAGATGCTGGGCTTGGATATCCCAGCACCTGAATCGCGAGCAGCGCGCCGCCGATTGGGCGTATTACCGTATGGACGGCGTCCCAGACGGAATCAACCCACGGGATTTTGTCTGCGAAAAATTCGAGAAAATAAAGAACACCCGAAATGATGATAATGGCGGGACGTCCGAGGACGTCGAGCGACTGGTAGGCGGGACCAAGCGTGATCCAGTGAAAATGAATGGCCAACCCGGTGACGAAAACTGTGAGATAAAGATTGATCCCGGCAAGCGCAGCGAGACCGAGCGCAACGCTGAGCAAACTTAGCCGATCCACAATGAAAGTATCTGCCCGCGCCCGAAATTGTCACGTTCGGTTTCTGTCGTCGCTTCGCTTGGTGAAGCACGACACACAGGTCGAACGGGTGTTGCATGGGCCACAGGGCGACGGCTACAGTTCCACCCATGCTCGACATTCGTCTGATTCGGGAGAAACCGGATTTTGTTCGCGAGCGACTCGCCACCCGTGGTGGCGGCGATGAGGCGAAAATCGATGAGATCTTAAGAGAAGACGCCGAACGACGACGAAAAGAGACCGAATTGCAGCAGCTCCAAGCTGAGCGAAACAGATTGAGTAAGGAGATCGGCGCAAAAAGATCGCGTAGAGAATCGGCAGATGCTTTAGAGGAACGCGCCGAAGAAATTAAGAACTACATCGCCAATTACTCGGCGGTGCGGGACTTGCTCGACCGTACGGTCGGTCCACTTCTAGAAATTCCAAATCTACCGCACTCGAGCGTTCCGATTGGAAAAGATCCAAGCGCGAACAGAGCTGTTCGAGAGTGGGGGAAGAAACCAGAGCTCCTTGGCAAACCGCTCGATCACGTCGCGCTCGGTGAAAAATTGAAAATTCTCGATCTCGAGCGCGCGACGAAACTCAGTGGCAGCGGATTTATTTGTTTCACCGGCGCGGGTGCAAAGCTGGAGCGGGCGCTGATCAATTTTATGCTCGATCTGCACACCCGCGAGCACGGCTACACTGAAGTCAGTCCGCCATTTCTCGTCCGGCGCGATTGCATGATCGGTACGAGCCAATTGCCGAAATTCGAATCGGACATGTACGGATTGGAGAGCGGCGAGCTTTTTCTGGCCCCAACTGCCGAAGTGCCGGTGACAAATCTTCATCGCGACGAAATTTTGCCGATTCTCGATCTTCCAAAAAAGTTTGCTGCTTACACGCCCTGTTTTCGCCGCGAGGCGGGATCGGCCGGGCGCGAAACGCGTGGCATCATTCGCGTCCATCAGTTCGATAAAGTCGAGCTCGTGAAGATCACGACTGCGGAAAAATCCTACGAAGAACTCGAATCGTTGGTGGCAGACGCAGAGAAGGTTCTGCAAATGCTCGAGCTGCATTATCGGCTGACCGAGCTTTGCACCGGCGATCTCGGATTTGGTTCGGCGAAAACTTACGACCTCGAGGTTTGGTCTCCAGGTCAAAATGCGTATCTCGAAGTTTCGAGCTGCTCGAACTTCGAAGATTTTCAGGCGCGCCGAATGAACCTTCGCTACAAGGATGCTGACGGGAAAAATAAATTCGCTCACACGCTCAATGGTTCGGGCGTCGCGCTACCGCGCTTGTTTGCCGCGCTGATCGAAAATTCGCAACAGCCGGAGGGTTCGGTGCGGGTTCCGGAAAAGCTGCAACCGTACTTCGGCGCGGCCGAGATTAGGTAGGGCGATTGACCTCACTCGGTCCGAGCCGGACGGGCATTTGCGGGTGGTTCAGGGGAGCCGTCCGTACCATTCGCAAACAGACTCAGCTGCCCACGTTCCTGCTCCGACGATATTTTTTCGGTTTCGGACGGCAACGGAAGTTCGTAACCGAGTCGTTGCGCGAGACGGTGCGCTGTTTCTGGAGCGAAACCTTCGAAATGATTGCTGACAAACGCCCAGACGTTGCGGACTTCTGGAAGATGTCGCTCAATCTTAAGCGCCCAACTTTCGAGCGCGGCCTCGCGTTTCCAAAGAAGTCTGTCGTAACGGTGAACAAATTTGCCCGCGCCATCGTACTTGGTCGCGTAGTCGCCGAGCATTCGCAGATAAAGGAAATCGGTCGTGCGTGGCAGAAATTCGAACGGCGCGAGATTGCGTTCGTTAAGCGGGCTGGTGTCGGCCCAAACCCAACAAATGCGACATTGCTCGAGCAGCCGTATGATGTGCGGACGGTGCCAGCCTGCGTGCCGGAATTCGATTGCGAACCGAAATCCTTTTGGAAGTTGGACGAGAAACTTGCGCAGAGCTTGGCGGCCTTCCTTTGGCGTGAATGACGGCGGCAATTGAATGAGGATGACGTGAAGTTTCGATTCGAGCGGCTCGATCGCGCGCAAAAATGCGTTCAGTTCGTCTGTGCAATCGCACAGCCGGCCCACGTGGGTGATTTCGCGCGGCAGTTTACAGCTGAAACGAAATGAGGCGGGCGTAATCTCTACCCAGCGACGGACCGCATTTTCGGTCGGTACACTGTAAAAGGTCGAATCGATTTCCACCGCCGGGAGATAGCGCGCATAGAATTCGAGCCATTCGGAATCGGGCAGGTCCGAAGGATAAAAACTACCCTGCCATTCCGGAAAACTCCAGGCGCAGGCGCCGATTCGAATCTTTTGTTGATCGGTAAGGTTCAAACCAGGGGAAATCTAAGCTAAATCATAACGCGCGGGAAGATGCCGATCTTGCGATTGGAAGCAGCCAAAAAGACATCACTTTTGCCTCGGTCGGCCAACTTGACGGAGTGGATAACTTAATTACCCTGCCAGTCCCGATGAAATTCCGAGTTCTCCCGGCGCTTCTCTCACTTTCGCTGGGTTCGCTTTTAGTTCAATCGACCAATGCCGCAGTCGTTTTTCGGCCAGGTGAAAAAGCAAAGTACGTCGCTCCCGGAGAAGAACAGTTTAACGGCGACGCCGCCGAGCTTTTCGACATCGGGCAGAAGGCGGAAAAGGATGGCAACCTGAAACGCGCAATTGGCGCCTATCGTCAGCTGGTGCGGAAATATCCGCATGACGCGCTCGCAGCGGGGGCAGCTTTTCGCGGCGCAGAGTTATATGAAAAGGTTCATGAATATTTAGAAGCCGCTGGCACATACCGCCTGGTAGTGACAAATTATCCGACCAGTCCACATTTTAACGAAGCGATCGAAGGGCAATTTCGGATCGGCGAAATGTATCTGGCCGGGAAAAAACTGAAGGTGCTCGGCATTCCGATGGCGACGTCGATGGATCGCGCGGTTGAAATTTTTGCGGGGGTGGTTCGGACGGCGCCTTACGGGAAATACACAGCACGCGCGCAGTTCGATATCGGTCTGGCGCGTGAGAAGCAGGGTGCGAACGATGCCGCGCTCCAGGCTTATCAGGCAGTGATCGATAAATTTCCAAACGATCCGATTGCGGCGGACGCGCAATATCAAATTGGCTATATTTGGTTCACGGCTTCGAAGGGTGGCACCAAGGATGTCTCTGCCGCGACGAATTCGAAGACCGCGTTTGAGGATTTTTTGTTTCGTTACCCGAACAGCGAGAAAGCACCTCAGGCCCGGAGCAATCTCGAGCAACTGGAACACAAAACGACCACAAGCTCGTTCGAGGTCGCGCGCTATTACGACAAACAGAAAATGTATCGCGCCGCGGTTATTTATTACAATGAAGTGATTCGGCAACAACCGGGGTCAGCCGAAAGCGAAAAGGCGAAGAAACGAATCGACCAGCTACGGGCAAAGGTGGGAGACAAGGTGCTCGGACCTATTCAAGATCAGGAAGCCGAGAAAAAGAAAGCGGCAGAACAGGCCAAAGCCAAGGGTCCCGGTCAAAGAGGACCTGCCTCAGATTCTGCACCGGTTTTGCCGCCTGATCTGGACAGCTCGCTCCCGCCGCCTCCTTCGGAACCGTCGAGTGTTCTTCCGCCGGGATCGTCCACCGAGCCGGCAAGCGGCGCGACACCAGAACCGTCGAGCACACCGGGCGAATCCGCGGATCCGGGCGCTGCGTCGAGTTCCTTAGATGTTTCTGGTTCGTCTGAAGCGACGGCCTCGCCGACGCCGTGAAAAAAGCGATTGGGGCAGCATTAGCTTGTGTCAGTTTGACTGGTTGCCTTGGTTACCACGTCGGGCCGGCCAAACCGTACTACTTGCGGGACGTCCGCACGATCGCGATCCCAACGTTCACCAACAAAACTCTCATTCCGCGCGTGGAAGTGCTCGTGACCGACACGGTGATCAAACAGTTTCAACAGGACGGCACCTACCGAATCGGCAACAGCGAGAACGCGGACGCCACGTTGAAGGGTGAAATTATTCGTATTAGCAGGTCGCCGGCCCGCTCGGTCCGCGGAAATGTCTTGGCCACGAGCGAGTTTAATCTCGCTATGCGGGTGAAATACAGATTGGTCGGACCGGACGGCAAAGATATCGGACCGTCGGGCGAAGTGGTCGGCACGACGAGCTTTTTCGTCAGCACCAGTACCACGGCCGGTAATCAACAGGTATTAGGCGATGTCACGACCGATGAACGGCAGGCCCTGCCGTTGGCGACCGAAGAGTTAGCGAATCACCTTGTCACGCAGCTGAGCGAAGGCTGGTGATGCCGCATGAAAGGGGAAGAGAAACTTTGGGGCATTCTTAACGACAAACTCGAGACGCTCCGCGCAAGTAATCGTTTACCCGAAGCCATTCGCGTCGCCGAAACCTTGCTTGAGCTGGCCAAACGCACGTTTGGCGACGATGATAGCGCGCTGGCGCTGAGTTACGAAAAACTTGGGACACTTCTCGATCAAAGCGGCGACCGCGCGAAAGCGAAACCGTATTTGCTCAAAGCCCACGGCGTTCTCGAGAAAGCGAAGCCGCCAGACCAACGCATGCTTTATCGCTCGGCGCGTCGCCTCGCGTTCTTATGCGATAACCTCGGACAACAGGACGAAGCGATCCGTTACTACGAAAAAGCGATCGCGGCCGGCACGCAGTTGGAAGATCTCCCGTATGCGGATTTGGGAACGATGCTCAACAATGTTGCGCTGATTTTTCGAAGATCCGGCCGGCAGAAAGCTGCGGAACCGTATTATTTACACGCACTCCAGATTTACGAAAAACAACTGGGACCTCAGCACGCCGACGTTGCGTCGGTCTTGAACAATCTCGCTGTCTTTTACACGAACGAGAAGCGTTACGCCGAGGCGGAAAAAACGCACCTGCGCGCACTCGGGATTCGGGAAAAGGTATTGCCGCCGACACATTCCGACATTGCGCAGTCAAAGTGCAATTTGGCGGTCGTTTATCATTCGCGCGGCGATTATCCAAAGGCGGCCGAGCTTTATCGCGCGTCGCTTAAAAGCTGGGAGGAGGCGACTGATCGGCCGCCCGAGGACTACGAAATCGTGGCCGCCAATTACGCGGACTTGCTTCGTTCATTAGGCAAAGTGCGCAAAGCGCAGCAGCTCGAAGCCCGCGCGCGCAAGCTCCGCCACGGCTAGCGGTTCTTCCTCGTAGTCTTCGTTCTTAATCTCAACGAAGATTAAAATTAAGAGAAGGCGGAAGAGCTTGTGAGCCTTTCACATTGCGCGAGCATGCAGACTGCGCATTGTAGTTCGCCTCGCTCACGTGGCGGAATTGGCAGACGCGTACGGCTCAGGACCGTATGGGGCAACCCGTGGAGGTTCGAGTCCTCTCGTGAGCACTTCCGCCTTGCTACTCCGGGTTAATGTCGATAAACAGGCTAAGCATAACTGTTTGGCATAACAAATCTGCCGGCGTTCAGGGTTGTCCGCCTGTGTTTGCTATTGGCTTTAGGCGCTTGGGATTCCTTCTGAGTGAATCCCGCGGTAAGATGCGCGTCGGCGCTTACGGTTCTGGATTGTTTGCCGACGTGCCGCGCTCCCTCTCTCGCGCGTGTCCATTAGCATTGTAACATCGTTGCCATAATCGGCCGACAGCCGAAGGTAAAAGTCGCGATCAAGAGTTCGGGAATCAGCCTCTTACGCCAGTTATTCCCGACTTTTTGACCCATCCCACCCGGGGACAACACCTCTCTCTCGGTCCGCCTTTGGTTTGTCCGATATTGTTCGCGGACATACTACGCGCGTGCGCGTGCGCGGAACGGTTTTCTGAGACGAACCGGCAATAACTCGCCGCTGCATAGGGCAGACAGAGGCTACAAAACT
>DATLJP010000071.1:0-133337 GCA_035538875.1 Chthoniobacterales bacterium
GAAAGGCATGGGGATCACTGAACGTTGCAACCTCCCAACCTACGGACGAGAGCAGCCGGCCCGTCGCCTTCAGGACCGACGGATCATCATCGAGCAGGCAGATAGTGGAAGAGGATTTAGCCACAGTAGAAATAATGGTTAGGGCCAGACTACATCCCACAATTGTTTCGGGTCATTCATCAAGAAAGAGAGTAAGACCTTCGTCTTATAAGACTTCGACCGCACGCGGTCGCCCGACCGGCCAACGTCCGCGGCGAGGAGTGACGTGCCTGAACGCATCGAATGATGGCCGTCTAAATCGTTCCCTGCCTGCAGCCGGCAAAAGTGAGATAAAATCCGATGCCGATTTGGTTAAAACCTGAGCCGAACATGGTTGTAAAGGAACTCGACTTTGCGTTAAACATTGTTGAGTTAGAGGAGAGTTAAGACGCCGTTTCTCTGGTTGCATCATAGATGCGACTCCGTTCTCCGGTTCCTATCGGCTCCAGGACGGAATCTCTGCGCTCCAGTCTTCCTAATAAATCGTCGTTGATAAAGCGCTTGAACTTATCGCGAGAAACACGCGACGAGTCGTGAACGCATCGGGAAGGGCTCTTATTGCGGAATTCCTTGAACGGTCCCTTGCCAGAAATCGCGCCTCGAGCACTTTGACATCGATAACAGATAAAATACGCATGATCGATCATCCCGTGCCGTGGTGGACGATCCCGCTTGATGAACTGCCGCGTGATGGTCGCACTCGAAAAGTGCCGAGGCTTCACTGGAGCATGACTCGAGCTGAGACTGTTTGTGATCAAACGCCTATGAGATGTTTCGGCAAACGCAGACACTCATTTTGTGAGTTTCATTCCGAGTTCTTTAAGGAGGAAGGCCCAGCGGTCGACGGTTTCGTCGATGATTATCGTTGTCGGTTTGCCGGCGCCGTGACCAGCTTTGGTTTGGATTCGAATTAGAGTTGGTTTGTTGCAACCTTGGGCGGCTTGAAGCGTGGCCGCGAATTTGAAACTGTGCGCTGGCACAACGCGATCGTCGTGATCGGCAGTCGTGATCATCGTCGCCGGATAACAAACGCCTTTCGCGATGTGATGAAGCGGCGAGTAAGCGTAAAGATATGCGAAATCGTCCGGTCTTTGCGCGCTGCCATAGTCGGAAGTCCAGGCCCAGCCGATCGTGTATTTCTCAAAGCGCAACATGTCCATCACGCCAACGTTTGGTAACGCGGCGCCGTAAAGATCCGGACGCTGTGTCATGCATGCGCCAACGAGAAGTCCGCCGTTGCTGCTGCCGCCGATGGCGAGTTTTGGCGTGGATGTGTACCTATTGGCGATCAAGTATTGCGCTGCAGCGATGAAATCATCGAATACGTTTTGTTTCTTGCGCAGCATTCCGGCTTCGTGCCACTTTTCGCCGTATTCGCCGCCACCGCGTAAGTTCGCGAGCGCGAAAATCCCACCCATTTCCATCCAAACCAGATTTCCTGGAGTGAACGTCGGCGTTTCCGAAATATCGAATCCACCATAGCCGAAAAGATAAGTCGGGTTCTGGCCGTCGCGCTTCATTCCTTTCTTGTAGGAGATGAACATCGGAACACGCGTGTTGTCCGCGCTTTTGTAAAAGACCTGCTCGGTCGTGTAATCGTCCGGGTTAAATTTTACTTTCGGTTTGTACAACAGGTTGCTCGCGCGCCTGTCGAAATCGTAACGGAAAATTTTGGTCGGCGTCGCGAAGCTGGCGAAGGAATAAAAGGTCTCGCGATCTTTGCGTTTTCCAGTGAATCCGGCGGCCGTACCGAGTCCGGGCAACGCGATCTCGCCGTCAGGCGTACCCTCGAGTTTGAATAATCTTACCACGCTGTGTGCGTCGTGTAGATAAAGCGCGACGAAGCGGTCGCCGACGCTGCTGACGGCTTCGAGTTTGTCTTTTGATTCAGGAACGATCTCGTCGATTTCTGTTGGGGGCGGTTTACAGGTGTTGATGGTGACGATGCGCCCGAGCGGTGCGTTCAGATTCGTCCGGAAAGCGAACACTGGACCGTCGTTGTCGACAAAAGTGTATTCGGCATCCGCTTTATCGAGGAGCTCGACGACTTTCGATTCCGGATCGACGAGGTTTTTGTAAAAAATGCGGTTCTTCGGATCAGTCCCCCGCTGAATGGTGATGATAAGATAACGTCCATCGTCAGTGACTTCGGCGCTGAAAAGCCATTCCGGTTGGTCGGGCCGCTCGTAAATCAGTTTGTCCTGCGATTGCGATGTGCCGAGCCGATGGAAGAAAAGCTTGTGATTGTAAACCTGCGAGCGGAGTTTGTTTGTCTCTTCCTGCTTGTTGTAGCGGCTGTAGAAAAATCCGCTCCGGTCCTTTTTCCAGGTCGCGTTCGAAAACTTGACCCAATCGAGAACATCCGGCCGATCTTTGCCGATTTCTACGTCGCGCACTTTCCATCGCTGCCAATCGGAACCTGACGTGGCCAGTCCGTAGGCCATTAATTTCGCGTCATTAGTCACCTCCACGTCGGCGAGCGCGATCGTCCCATCCTTTGCCAGCAGGTTTGGATCGAGCAGTGTTTCCGGTTGCTCTGAAAAACTCCTGGTCGTGTAGAGAACATTTTGGTTTTGCAGGCCGGTGTTCTTGGAAAAAAAGTAACGGTCCTTTTCCTTGAACGGGACGCCAAAGCGTTCGTAATCCCAAAGTTCAGTGAGACGTTTCCGGATTCCCTCCCGTTCTGGAATCGTTTTCAAAAAATCGAACGTGACTTTGTTTTCGGCTTCGATCCATTTCTGCGACTCAGGTGCGTCCGGATTCTCGAGCGGACGATGGGGGTCGGCGACTTTGACGCCGTTGTAATCGTCGATCTGGTTGCTAGCTGGCGCAGAGGGGTATTTGAATTCAGTGGATGGATCGGCAGCGACAATGAGCGGAGCAAGAAGGCCGAATGCCAAAAACCTGCCGTGCATGAATTTCCCAACTATGCCCCCAAAAAAGTAGATGTCGATTTCGACCTGGCATTGCGGCTGCTTTTACGAACAACCGCAAGCTAGGAAGTCACTAAAGACGAAACCTTTGCGCACGGTATAGAATGCCGTGGTGCGCGAATCGGGAAGGTAGAGTTGAAGCGATTGCGCCGATTCTTTTTCGAGTGCTGGGTGATTGGCGATCTGGCCTCAGCGCGCCGCGTACTCTGGTGTAAGATCGATATCTTCCGCCGTCTCAATGTCGGTATCCATCAACGATTTTTCGTGATGCTCTTTTGCGATCAGCATGTAGAGCGACGGAACGATAAACAATGTGAAGATCGTTCCGATGGTCATTCCACCGACCAGCACGAGACCGATGGAGTTTCGCGCAGCTGCGCCGGCGCCGGTAACAAGAGTGAGCGGAAAGTGACCGGCGACCGTGGCGACGCTAGTCATCATCACCGGGCGCAAACGAATCCGTGCGGCTTGCGCCACAGCGGCGAGTTTCGCCATGCCCTGGCGTTGTAGTTCGTTTGCGAATTGCACAATCAAGATTCCGTTCTTGGAAACGAGTCCGACCAATGTCACCAGCCCGACCTCGGAGTAAATGTTCAGCGTCGTCGTGAAATGATCAGTGAAGAATGTTCCGAACGGTATCTTCAAAAACGTAAATAGCAGCGCGCCGAAAATCGCGAGCGGAACTGAGCCTAACAAAATAATAAATGGATCGCGGAAGCTGTTAAATTGCGCGGCCAATACCAAGAAGATAAGAACGACTGCCAATCCGAACACGAGGCCGAATTTGCTGCCTTCGGTTCGCAATTGGCGCGACTCGCCGGTGTAATCCAGGACATAACCGGTCGGTAAAGTCGTGTGCGCCTCCTTCTCTAAAAATTTCAGCGCGGCATCGAGTGAAACTGCTGGCACGCCGCTGATCGTCACGGCGTTCAACTGTTGCATCCGATTCAACGAGCGCGCGACTGTTGTGTGTTTGATCGACGCAACGGTGCTCAGCGGCACCAACTGATTGTTTGGCCCAGTGACGTAAATGCTCTGCAGCTGTTCGGGGTTCAAACGATCGATGCGTTTGATTTGCGGAATCACTTTGTAACTGCGACCAGCGATATTGAAACGATTCACGAAGTTGCCGCCGATGCTCGCCGACAAATCGGAGCCGACTTTTTGCATGTCGAGGCCGAGCGACGCCACTTTGTCGTGATCGAACTCGATTCGCGCCTGTGGCTGGTCGATCTTTGTGTCGACGTCCCCGAATTGAAAAATGTGCGCTTGCATCGCTTTCAAAAAGATTTGACGTGTGAACTCGAGGATGCGGTCCTGGTCCGCGGTCGAGGTGATGACGAAACTCACTGGGAAGTTATCGCTACCCGGCAGTGCCGACGGCATGATCGGAAACATTTGGATTCCGGGGATCGCTCCAAGGCCGGCTTGAACCTGCGGCAAGTAATCTTTCGTCGGCGTTTTCCGAACGCCCCACGGCTTCAGTACCATTCCGCCGAAGCCGCTGTCCGGAAACGTGATTTGAAACGTGAAACGCGTGTCGGGCAGACCCAGGAAAACTTTTTCAGCCGCATCGGCGTACCGAATCGTGTCGTCGATCGTAGCATTCGCCGGAGCGGTGATAATTCCGAAAATTACGCCCTGATCTTCCTTTGGCGCGAGTTCGGTCGGCGACATTTTCCAAAACAGAATCCCGAGCAATGAGAGTCCGATCCAAACCGTATAAGCGGCAGGCCGCGCAGCCAATGTTCGATCGAGATGATCGCCATACCAATCGCGGAAGCGATCAAACGTGCGATTGACCCAACCGCTAAATCCGTGCTGATCGTGTTCTGCTCGCAGCAGGTGCGCGGACATCATTGGTGATAGCGTCAGCGCGACGACGCCGGAAATGAAAACAGCGCCGGCAAGCGTGAGTGCGAATTCGCGGAAGAGCGCGCCGGTAAGTCCGCCTTGAAGCGCGATCGGAGTGTAGACCGCCGCAAGCGTGATGGTCATCGCGATGATCGGGCCGATTAGCTCGCGCGCGCCGACAAGCGCGGCCTGCATTCTCGGAAGTCCGTCGCGCATGTGCCGTTCGACGTTTTCAACGACAACAATGGCGTCATCGACGACCAATCCGACCGACAGTACGATCGCGAGCAGCGTCAGCAGATTGAGCGTGAAACCGAATGCCTGCATCAAAAACAACGCGCCGATTAGCGAGATCGGAATTGCAACGACTGGAACGATCACCGAACGGAACGATCCGAGGAACAAAAAGATCACCACCATCACTATGAGCAAGGTGTCGATCAAAGTTTTCACGACTTCATGGATCGCGTCGTTGATGTAAGCGGTCGCGTCGTACGCGATTTCGGCGGTCATTCCGGTGGGCAATTCCCTTTTGATCTGCTCCATCTCGACGCGGACGCGCTTGATTACGTCGACCGAGTTTGCGTTCGGCAAAACGTAAATGCCCATGAACACAGCCTTCTGCCCGGAGAAATGGACTTCGGAGTTATAATCTTCTGCGCCCAGAACCACATCCGCGATGTCGCCGAGGCGGACGAGTGTGCCGCCGCTCTGACGCACCACGAGTTTTTTGAAATCGTCCGCAGTGTGAAGGTCAGTGTTTGCAGTCAGGTTGACTTGGAGCAGCGAGCCCTTGGTGTTGCCGACTGCCGCCAGAAAATTATTTCGCGCCAACGCATCGCGCACCTGCGACGGCGAGATATTCAACGCCGCCATTCGATTAGGCTTCATCCAAATGCGCATCGCAAAATAGCGCCCGCCAAGAATGTCCGCTTTCTGCACGCCACCGACTGCTGTCAATCGCGGTTGCACGAGTCGCACGAGATAATCCGTGACTTCGTTCGGCTGAAGAATGTCCGAAGTGAAACTTAAATAGCAGGACGCGAACTGTGTATCAGCCGATTGGATTTCAATAACAGGAATCTCGGCTTCCGGCGGCAAATCGCGGCGGATCGCGTCAACTTTCGAGCTGATGTCCGACAACGCCTTGTTCGCGTCGTAATTCAATTTTAGCCGCGCGGTGATCGTCGAAACGCCCTGTTTGCTTTGAGATGAGATGTAGTCGATTCCATCCGCGGCCGCGATCGCGCGCTCGAGTGGTGTGGTGATAAAGCCGCGAACCAATTCGGCGTCTGCGCCGACATAAACTGTTGTGACGGTGATCGAAGCTATATCGCTGCGCGGGTATTGGCGGACGTTCAGTCCGCCGAGTCCGTGCAACGTTGGGAATAGAATCGGCAGCAGTGCTTTCGATCCGGCAATCAGGATCACGAAGCTGACGACCATCGACAGCACCGGTCGCTTGATAAAAAGATCGGTGAACGATTTCATTGCACGATCACGAATCGACTGGGTTCGGCTTTAGCTGCGGTCTCGGCGCCAAATCATTGTTGATCGTGACGCTCATGCCGTTGCGTAATTTAAAAACGCCCGTACTTACAATCGTTTCCCCGCCTTTCAATCCTTGCGTCACGGAAACAAAATCGCCGCGGGCCTCACCAATTCGAACGAACTGCTGCCGAAGAACTTGCGATTCCTTGCCAGTCTTCTCGTTCCTCTTTTTCTCGATCACGTACACGGAATCGCCGAACGGCGCGTAGGAAACTGCCGATCCGGGGATGACCAGCGCCTTTTGCTTGGTGGGCAGAATCACTTCAACTTTTGCGAACATGCCTGGGCGCAGTGCGTGATCTGGATTTTCGAGGGTCGCCTGCGCCGTCACATTTCGCGTCATGCTGTCCACCATTGAGTTGACCGCAGTCAACTTGCCTTTGAACTCGCGCCCGCCGAGCGCATCAGCGAGCACGCTGACTTCGAGACCATTGGTGAGCTGCGAAAGATATTGTTCCGGCAACGCAAAATCGACATACACCGAATCGAGCGCAGTCAACGCCACAACTGGTTGTCGGGCGTCGATCGATTGACCAACGTTGACCTGACGAATCCCGAGCTGTCCGTCGAACGGTGCGACGATTGTCTTCTTCCGAATATTGGAACGCATCTGATCGACGACCGCGTTCAATCGGTTGAATTTCGACTCGGCCGAATCGAGGTCCGCTTTTGAAATGACTCTGCGCGCGGCCAAATCACGTGAGCGTTCCAGGTCGGCGCGCGCCAGCTCCAGGTCAGCCTCAGCGGAATGCAACTGCGCCTCTTCAGCCGAAGTGTCGAGTTGAACGAGCATATCGCCCTTTTTTGCAGTCGAACCATTCTCAAACACGATTCTGCTGACCACGCCGCCGAGCTCAGTTGAGACGACCGCACCTTGCACGGCAGAAACCGAACCCACCGCCGACAGCGTTGGCGCCCAATCTTCTTCTCTGACAATAGCACTCGAGACTGTGATCGGCGGCATCACCATCGGTGAGCCCATCATCTTCGCGATCTGCATCGCCTTGATTCCGGCTAAAAGAACGACCAACAGCACGAGCCCGCTGATCGCCATCGCCATCGGCCCGCGTAGTTTTCTTTTCGGTTCCATGGAAACGGATTTGGCTACGTCATGCATAGGTTGGTTCGGTCTCCGTTTTGAACATTAGTCGCCACAAATTCCGGACCACTTCGAGTTGGCGTTCGCGACTCTCGGCCGCTGGTCGGCCGACCTTCAAAACTCCGCGCAGTAACATCCCGTCGTTCACCGCAAAGATGAGCTCCGCCATTTCGCGGGGGGTTAAATCGCTGCGCTTGCCTTCCGGCGATCGCGTAATCAATTCGGTTACGCCGTTCATTGCTGTTTCGCAAACGTCGTTGACTAATTCCGCAACGCGCGTATTGCGACTCGCTTCCGCGAAAAGATCCACGACGAACGCAGCCGTCACCTGCGGTTCCTTTTCGCCGCAATGCGCGGTGAACAAAGTCTCCAGCGATTCGCGCAAGTTGGGCGCTTGTCGCGCGCGTTCCAGAATTTCCTGAATCTGTTTTTTATGGCGATTGGCCATGGCCGCAATCACGGCCTCTTTGTTTTGAAAGTAGCGATAAATCAGGCCGACGCTTATCCCAGCTTCAGCACTGATATCGTGCATGCTCGCCTGGTGGAAGCCGCGCTTGGCGAAGCAGGCCACAGCGGCGTCCAGAATCTGGGTCGGCCGGTCGAGGACGGTGTCGCTTTGGGTCTGAGACATCGAGGCAGACAATGAATGAACGTTCATTCATTGTCAAATGGCCCCTGATTTACGAGGGAGTTTGCGCGTCGGCGGTTTGCTCGATTCCCGTCCCAACCTGATGCAGCGGTAGCGGGCTCGGCTGCTCTGCAAATTGCCAGATTGTCGCCAGCGCGCTCAGCGCGAAAAGCGTGTACAACGCGGCTTCCAGAACATTCCTACTTTTCTCTTCTGACTGAACAAGAAGTCTGTAAGTCGATCTCGTTTTCATAATTTCCTTTCTTCCCTCAAAACGCCGCTGAGCGTTGCTTTTGTCTAAGCTGAACGAGCGTTATCATTCTTCGAATATTGGATGCGAGGTCGTGTTGAATCGGATTCAAAATCAAAATTTTCTACGCGAGCTCTCGCCTGACCTGCAGTATCTCGTCGGCGTGTCGGGCGGGCGCGATTCAGTTGCGCTGCTGCACTGGCTGGTCGAATCCGGGTATAAGAGGTTGGTCGCCTGTCATCTTAATCATCAGCTTCGCGGAACTTCCAGCGACCGCGATGCTAGGTTCGTCAAAAAATTTGTGGAATCGTACGATGTCGATCTTGAAATGGGATCGGCGAACGTGAAGACGCTCGCGACCAAACAAAGAATGTCGATCGAAGCCGCGGCACGCGAAGCGCGCTACAAATTCTTCGCTCAAATCGCCAAACAAAGACGCGCTCAGACCATTTTCCTCGGCCATCACGCCGACGATCTCGTCGAAACGTTTTTTATCAATCTCTTTCGCGGTTCCGGCGCGTCTGGACTCGGTGCAATGCGTGAAGTGTCAAAGCGCCGCATTAACGATGTCGATCTTACAATCGTTCGTCCGTTTCTCGGAATCTGGCGGAGCGAGATCGACGAATTCATCGCCCAGCGTCGGCTGCAATTCCGCGAGGACGAATCGAACAAAGATGTCGCCGCGCTGCGTAATCGCATTCGCCACCGAATTATTCCTTACCTGGAAAAAACGCTCGGCCGAAACATTCGCCAAAATATTTTCCGTGCGGCGATGATCGTCGCTGAAGAAGAAGATTGGATTGAAGATCATTTACCGAACGCGAGCGACGCCGATCTTGCTGTCGCCGAACTGCGTGAACTACCAGTCGCTCTCCAACGTCGCGAAATTTTGAAGTGGCTGCGTGCCCAAAGAATTACAGATGTCGGGTTCGACGTTGTGGAAAATGTTCGCTCGTTGCTCGGTCACGATGCCGGCATTGCCAAGGTGAATCTGCCGCGAAATCGACATGTTCGTCGGCGGGCGGGGAAAATTTTTATCGAGTGAATTCTTCTGTAGCGGCGGTCGATGACCGTCGCAAAATTAATGCGGCGCTCACAGTGCGCCGCTACAGTATTTGAAAATGAGTTCTGGAGTTCGAGTTCGATTCGCTCCCTCGCCGACCGGTTATCTCCACATCGGTGGCGCGCGCACCGCCTTGTTCAACTGGCTCTTTGTCCGTCATCACGGCGGTAAATTGGTTTTGCGAATTGAAGACACCGATTTGAAACGCAACAGCGAGGAAGCGGCTGCGGCGATTTATCAAGGGCTTGATTGGCTCGGAATCAGTTGGGATGAAGGCCCGCACGTTGGGGGAAATTTTGGACCGTACTTTCAAAGCCAGCGCACCGACATTTACGAGCGCTATCTAAAGAAACTTCAGGACGACGGTCATATCTTCGAAGATCAAGGTGCGCTACGTTTTCGTTCGCCGCGCGAGCACGTGATCGTGAGCGATCTCGTCTGCGGAAAAATCGATTTTGATCTCACCAATCCAGGAACCCACCCCGACATGACCGTCCGCCGGCCGGATGGGTCGTGGATTTTTCACTTCGTGAACGTGATCGACGACATCGAAATGCAAATCTCGCACGTCATCCGCGGCGAAGACCATCTTTCCAACACCCCGAAGCATATCGAGCTCTACAAGGCCCTCGGAGCGACGCCGCCAAACTTTGCTCACATCCCACTCATTCTGAATCGCGATGGCTCGAAGATGAGCAAACGCGACGAGGGCGCCGCGGTCGCGACCTACATCGAGCAAGGTTACGCTCCGGAAGCGGTCAGAAATTATCTTTGCCTGCTTGGCTGGTCCCCAAAAGACAACCGTGAAAAGATCGATATCGAGGAAGTCGTTAACCTTTTCGAGCTCGAAAAGATCAATCGCCGCAACGCCGCGTTCGACCTCGACAAATGTTTTTGGCTCAACGGTCAGTACGTCGCGCAAATGTCCCTCGACCGTTTTATCGAATTGGCGCGGCCGTTCATGGAACGGGCGAAGATAGACATCTCGGACGAAAGATACACGCGCGAAGTCCTCGCCATCGTGAAGGAGAAGATCAAGCTCTTCAAAGATGTCCCAGAATGGACGTCCTATTTCTTCACCGAGGACTACGAATTCGATTCCGAAGCTGTCAAAAAAGTTTTCGAAAAGCCGGGAGTGACCGCGCATTTAAAAGCGTTGCGCGACGAGTTCGCCAAGACCGGCAAGTGGGACTTGGCGACACTTGAATCGACCTTGAAATCGCTGGCGCAAAAACTCGACCGCAGGACTGGCGATCTCGTTCATCCGACGCGTGTGGCGGTGAGCGGGCGAAGCGTTGGGCCAAGTCTGTATCACATGCTCGACGTAATGGGGAAAGATCGCGTCCTAAAACGCTTCGATTGGGCCATCCAAAAAATCTCAAAACTTCCAAACGTGTCATCCTGAGCAAAGCGAAGGATCTCACAATCGAAGATTGGATCACACAAATCACTGAGAAACGTTCCATCACCTGTGAGAGGTCTCGCACTATGTTCGGGATGACATGAAAAGGAAACGCAGTGCAGTAAAAGAAGTTTACACGCTAGTCGATTTGCAGAATTGGCGCGAACTGGATCCGCCAATTCGTCTCGGCGTCTTTGGTGACCCGGTCGAACATTCGCTCTCGCCGCAAATGCAGAATGCCGCGCTCAAGCGTTGCCAGATCGACATGCAATATGCACGCTTTCACATCTTGCCTAACGAACTGCGCGACGCGCTTGAACTGATTCGCAAGTTAGAATTCCTAGGCTTGAATCTGACGATTCCTCACAAGATCGCGGCGGTCGAGCTGATGGACGCCGCCGACGAGAACGTCAAACGAATCGGCGCGGCGAATGTCGTCAAGGTCGATGCTGGCAAGTTGCATGGCTCTAACACCGATGGTCGCGGCTTTGTTCGCGCGGTCCGGGAAGAATTTTCGGTGGATCTCCGCGACCTTCGGATTCTCGTTCTTGGCGCCGGTGGCGCGGCCCGCGCGATCGCTCTTCAATGCGCGAAGGAAAATTGCGAACGCCTGGTCATCGCGAACGGGACATTCGAAAAAGGACAAAAGCTCGCCGATTCGCTCCGAAGTCTCTTTGAAGGTCCGAAAGTTTTTGGGCCGGTGCCGCGTTTGCAGGCGATTCCATGGGAAGAGAAGGCCTTTCGATTTCAGGTCGGCAATGTCGATCTTGTGGTGAATGCGACGCCGATTGGATTGAATCGCGGAGATGTGTCGCCAATTCCGACACGATTGCTGGCGCCGCACGTGATGGTCTATGACACGATTTATTCCGACAAGCGCACTCCGTTAGTCGGAGCGGCGATCGAAGCTGGCGCACGCGCTGCGAATGGTCTCTCGATGTTGCTTCATCAAGGCGCGCTCGCGTTTGAGATTTGGTTTCAGCGCGAAGCGCCACTCGAAGCGATGCGCGCGGCGATTCGTTAGGAATTTTCTTTCGCCATCTCCTGGCCGCGTTTTGCCGCGGCTTCGACAGCAGCAATTAGACTTTCGCTCGTCCTGAGTTTTTCCATCACGGCGAGGCCGGCAGCGGTCGTTCCGCCTGGCGTCACCACCATTCGCCTCAGTTCTTCTGGCGACATCTTGGTTTCAAGCATGATCTCGGCTGCGCCGCGGGCCGTTTGAATTGCTAGCTCAGTCGCCACATCGTTTGGCAATCCCATTTTTGTTCCGCCGGCTGCAAGCGCTTCGATCACGGTATAAACAAAAGCCGGCCCGCTACCGCTCAGAGCCGTGACCGCATCGATCTGCTGTTCTTTGATTTCAACGACCACACCGATCGCGCCAAAGATCCTCTTCGCCAAATCGAAATCCGCTTTTGTGCTTCGACTGCCGCGGGCAATGCCGGTTGCAGCGCGACAAATCGCCGAGGGGGTGTTGGTGAGAGCGCGCAGGACTCGAGCGTTGCAGACTTTTTCCATGTTCGAAATCCGAACGCCACCCGCGAGCGAGATTACCAGTTTGTTTTCCAGTTCGTCTGTGAGTTCCGCCAAAACGGGCAAAACCATCGGCGGTTTCACTCCGATGAAAATGGCGCCGGCTTTTTCGGCGACCTCTGCGTTCTCGGTCGTTACCGAAACGCCCGATTCCTTTTGCAATGCGACGCGTGTTTGTTCGTTTGGTTCGCTGGCAATGATCTCGCCCGGTGGACAGAATTTCACCCGCATCAGACCGCGAATAACCGAGCCGGCCAGCTTCCCCGCGCCGATAAAGCCGAGCCGGGAGATTTGAGAAGCGCTCATTTTTCGCGATAGTATTCCATGGTCGCCCCCGGTGTAAATTTCGCTCCGAGTCCTGCGCGTCCCTTAAACCGGACGAGAGCGGACTTGGCGGCAGCCCTTCGTGAGCTTGCGCGAAAGCGCAACGCCATCATCCTCGCGCACAATTATCAGGTGCCCGAACTGCAGGAAGTCGCCGATTTCGTGGGCGACTCGTTAGGCTTGAGCTATCAGGCGGCGAAAACGAAAGCCGACGTGATCCTTTTTTGCGGCGTTCATTTCATGGCTGAGACCGCGAAGATCATCAATCCGGCGAAGCGCGTGATTTTGCCGGACCTTGAGGCCAGCTGTTCGCTTTCAGAATCGTGTCCGCCGGAGAAGTTGGCGGAGTTTTTGAGAAAACACGCCGATAAAAATTACTACGTGATCGCTTACATCAATTGCAGCGCTGCCGTGAAAGCGCAGGCGGACATCATTTGCACGAGCGGTAACGCGGATGACGTCGTCCGCGCGGCTCCGAGAGATCAACATATTCTTTTCGTGCCGGACCAAAATCTAGGTGCGTGGGTGATGGAGCGGACCCGCCGCGAAATGGATTTGTGGCAGGGAACGTGTTACGTGCACGTCGAGTTCACGGCCCGAAGCATTAATCGGATTCGCGAAGAGTTTCCCGATGCGCCGGTGGTCGCGCATCCCGAGTGCACTTACGCGGTTCGCATGCTTGCGGACGAAGTTTGCTCGACCGAAAAAATGGTCGCGTTCTGCAAGAATTCGCCGGCGAAGGAAGTCATCGTCGTGACCGAAGCGGGCATGCTGCATCGATTGAAGAAGGAAATTCCGGGCAAGACGTTCATTCCGGGACCTACTGAGAATTGTTTCTGCGGCGAATGCCGTTACATGAAAAAGAACACGCTTGAGAAAGCATACGACGCGCTGCTCAACATGGAGCCGGAAATCTTTTTGCTGGAATCGATCCGCAAGCGCGCCGAGCTGCCGATCTTGCGAATGCTCGAGCTGGGCAAATAATCGCCGCGACGATTAAGTTTGTTTTGCCGCGGCCATTCCAAACAAACTCCTTCGTTCATCGCGTGAGTTGGATTTTCGACTGGGTTGTCGTTGTTGTGGTAGCGCTCTTAAGTGGCGCGTTTGGGAAGTTACCGCGCATCGATCTTACTATCGGCACTGTTGCGTTCTCGGCGGCCTATTGCTTGACCGCGCTCGGCATCATTTCACGTTTTTCAATTTGGATTCCGGTCTGGTTGCCGCTCGGGGCGCTTTGGATTGCCGTGTTATTCGCGATCTTTCTTCCAAAGCCTAAAGATTCGGCGCGGACAGTCGCTATTGCGACACCACCGCTGACTCCGTAATGACGAAGAAGGACTCCATAGAAACGCGCATCGAGCGGTTGCACGCCGGCGGTATAATCGACATGCATTTCGATTTGCCGATGGACTTGTACGAAAAGCGCGACCGGCAAAATGTGTTAGTGACAGAATTCTTGCCGGAATTTGAAGCTGGCGGGATGAGAATCATCGGCGCGGCGCTCTATGTCGAAGATCGTTACTTGCCTGATCGCGGTTTGCAGGTCGCGGCGGATCAAATCGCGCGCCTTTACACAGAAGCCGATCAGTCGCGGTATCTAGTTTGTCGCACGCATCGGGAAATTTCGCGCGCACTCGATTCCAAAAAGATTGGATTCGTGATCACGATGGAGGGGGTCGAACCGCTCGGCGACGACTTGGATTTGTTGCGTGCGTTTTATGAACTGGGGGTGCGTGCGATCGGATTAACTCACGCGCGCACGAACGCTGCTGGTCACGGCGGAATCTTCGCGGTCAGCGGTTCTTCGTCGGAAGGATTGAGGCCGTTCGGTCGCGATCTTGTTCGCGAATGCGAACAGCTAGGCGTGATCATCGACCTCGCCCATATTAATCCGGCCGGCTTCAAGGAGATTGTCGATCTAACGACGAAGCCGCTGATTGTTTCGCATACGAACTCGCGGAAATTTTACAACGTCGAGCGCAACATCAGCGACGAGCAGATCAAAATGATCGGCGAACGCCGCGGCGTGATCGGGATCAACTCAGTTCTTGTCAGTCCAAAGAAAAGGGAGAGCACCCTCGACCGGTATGTCGATCATATAGAGCATGTCGCGGATTTGATCGGGATCGATTGCGTCGGGATCGGGTTCGATTTCTTCGAATTTATTTATCGCCAGTGGCCGGAGGAAAAAAAGAAGTGGATGGCCGAAGAACTAACGACGCCACACTTTATTCCTGATCTGGTGAATCATTCGCACGCCAAAAATCTGACCCGCAAATTGGTCGAGCGTGGCTTCAGCGATAAGCAGATTGAAAAGATTCTCCGCGGCAATTGGCTGCGAATTTTCGAAGAGTTGCTTTAAACAATTCCCAAGGCCGGAAATCTTCGGCCGAGCACAATCTCGCTCGGCGCTTTGAGCCACCGATCGAGGACCGTCCCGTAAACGCTTCGGAAGTCGATGTTGAATTTGAGGTCGCCACGGTCGAGATCGGTCAGGCTCGGATACTTGCCGAACAATCCAGCTTTGACCGCGCCTCCGGACACGAACATCGGCGCAGCCGCGCCGTGGTCGGTTCCGCCGTTCGCGTTTTCCTGAACACGTCGGCCAAATTCGCTGAAAGTTATCAGCAACACGCGTTCGAAATTTCCTTGTTGTTTGAGATCAGCCACGAATGCGCTGATCGCTTCGTTAAATTCGCCCATCAAACGCTCGTGCGTGCTGATTTGCCCGGCGTGAGTATCAAATCCGCCTTGGCTGGCATAATAAACCCGCGTCGGCAATCCGCCGGCGATCATGCGAGCGATGATATTCAAACTCGCCGCGAGCGGTCCCTGCGGATAGGGCACGGTTGATTTATATTTTCGCGCGATTGCGAGAATCTTGTCCGAGCTCAATTGCGCGTCGAGCGCGGTGCGTTGCAAAAAATCGAGCGTACTCAAACCGTTTTTCGTGCTGCCGGTGATCGTGCCAATCGATCCGCCATCGTTCGACGTCACGCCGCCGCCGCTTTCTTCACCTGCGCCCGATTCGTTTATTTCCCGGAAAAAAATTTCTTCGGCGCTCATGTGGCCAGCATCTGGCTCGGAAGGTCGAAATCGAAATTGTTCGGGACGCGAAAACGTTACTCCCGTCGGATTTTTCGCGGCGAATGCTTGCGGCGTTTCCTCGCCAATCGCGACGCCGACTGTTGGATCCGCGCCCGAGCAGCAATTATCGAAATAACGTCCGAGCCACCCATCGCTTACTGTGTGGTCCGTGTCAGAGGCTGTCTGCCAGATTTCTGTCGATCGAAAATGCGAGCGATTCGGATTTGGATAGCCCACGCCTTGTACGATCGCGAGGTGTCCTTCATCGTAGAGCGACTTGAGCCCGGCCAGTCTTGGATTGAGCGCGATATGATTGTTGATCTTGAGGACTTGATCGGCAGAAAAACGAAGACGCGGACGAGCAACGTGATAAGCGTCGTCGGCGTAGGGAATCACGGTATTCAGCCCATCGTTACCGCCCGCCATTTGCAAAACGACGAGAATCGTTCCGTCTTTCCCGGTGACACCTTGGACCGCGGCGTCGGCGGCCAGCGCGTCGAGCGCGAAAAATGTTTTTTCGAGAAAGACCGGCAACGTCCAGGTCGCGGCCGCGCCGAGCACGGAAGTTCGAAGGAATTTTCGTCGGGTCTGCAATGTCGTTTTCATTCGTTAGGCTAATTGAAATTGAGGTGTACTCATCATCAGGTGAACGAGTTCGCGCAACGTCGCGTCGGTCGTATCAGGGCCGCGGGTTTCGAGAAATTTTACGAACGTGTCGATCTCTTTGTGCCCGGGGCGCGCTTGAAAGAATCTTTTCACGAGAAGATCGACAACGTCGCGCGGATTGTTGCGAACATCAGTCGGAACAAGCTTGCCAACGTCGATTGGATCGCGGCGAATTTGCTGCGCGATTTGCGCGGCGCGGCCGAATCCGGCGTCACCGCCCTGCCGCCGCTGCGGTATGTTTGGCGGAAGAATCGCGTCTCCGTTAATCAGATAGTTGGCGAAGTTGTAACGGAACAATAGCGTCGAGGTGCTGATCCATTCTTTGCCGCCGTCCCAGCCTTTGACGTTCGGCGGCGCAAACAGAATCTGTCCCGTTTGTCGCATTGCGTTCTGAGCAGCGACCGGCGACGGCGGCGCCGCGTCCAGCAGCTTCGACGTTTGCACGATGAATTGCACTGGGCTTTTGATTTGGCCGCCCATCACGCGATCAGAATAGAATTCGGCCGAGGTGAAGATCTCTCGCAGCACGGGACGCATTTCGAGATTGTGCGCGCGAATCCGTTCGGCGACAACATCCACAATCTCTTTGCGCGGATCATCTTCGACGAAGAAGCGCCAGAGTTTGCGGCCGATGAATTCTGCGCAGGCGGGCTTTCTCACCAGGACGTCAATGATGTCGTCGCCGTTCAGGTTTCCGGTTTTGCCCATGAACGTTTTCGTTCCGTGGTCCTGTTGAAACGGCGCGAAGCGAAATTGTTGCGTCGTCATGTCGATCCGGTAACCGGTGAACGCGCGCGCCGATTCGCGGATGTCCTGTTCGGTGTAGTTGCCGATCCCGACGGTGAACAATTCCATCAATTCGCGCGCCCAATTTTCGTTCGGACGCTCCTGCCGGCTCTGTTGCAGATCGAGATAGATCATCATCGCTGGGTCGCGTGAGATTTTTTTTACGAGCACGCTGAAATTTCCGAAGGCATTGCGGCGGAGCGTGTCGTTCTGAAGCCACATCCAATACGCGTCTCGGACTTTTTGAATGCTGGTGGCGAAATGGCCGTGCCAGAAAAGGGTCATTTTTTCGAGCAGCGGCGCCGGCCCGTTTAGCATGCGGTCCAGCCACCAACGGCGAAGATCGACAATCTCATCGCCTTCCATCATTTTGACCTGACGGACTTTGTTTCGGAAATTTTCGCCGCGATCTCTGGCGGCTTTGATTGCCATTCGCTGCGCTTGAATATTTCTTGGACGCGCCCATGCCGGCGGCGGGACGTTGGCTGCGTAACTCTTCGCTTCGACTAAATCGCGGACCGCAGCGGTAAGGCCTTTTTGGCGAGTTCTTTCGACTTCAGCCGGAGTTCCGCCAAAACCAGCGCGATTCAAGAGATGCGCTGCGGTTGCGTCATTCCATTTTGAGTCGGGCAGCGGCGTCAGCATGTTTATTGAACTCATTTCTGGGGCTGGAGTTGCTTCATTACAAAGTCTACTTTGTCTAGACCGGCTCGCGACCCTTTTGGTTACATGACCTGAATCACGAGGGAAGGAACGACATTGAAGTTCATCAATCTGACGCGCCGGACTGAGATTGGCGCTAACTCATATTATTTAGAGGCTGCCGGCCGGAGGTTCGTTCTCGATTCCGGAATGCATCCGAAGTTCGAGGGGGAAGAGGCATTGCCGAACCTGAAAGCGCTCGGCGATCGCCGATTCCAGGCGATCATCATTTCACACTCACATCACGATCACATCGGCGCGTTGCCGGTGTTGATGCGACGCCAACCGCAGGCGCGTGTGTTTATGACGGAGCCGACCAGCGAACTTGGCAACGCGTTGCTGCACAACTCGGTCAATGTGATGACGCGACAGCGCGAAGAGTTAGGAACGACGCTGTATCCGCTGTTTACGCATCGCGAAACGGATCGCGCGACCGATCGCTGGCAATCATGTGCGTTGCGCCAGCCCTACACGCTCGCCGGCGAACGCGTGTCGGCGACCAACGGCGACTCGGTCACGTTCGAATTCTTCGACGCCGGTCACGTCCTTGGTTCGGCCGGAATTCTAATTCGAGTTGAAGATCGGACTGTGTTTTACACCGGCGATGTGAACTTTGATAACCAAACAATCGCACAGGCCGCGGTTTTTCCGGCGGAGAAGATCGACTTTCTGATCATGGAATGCACCCGCGGCGATACGCCGGTGCCGGCAACATGGTCGCGCGCGAGCGAAGAGCAACGGCTCATGCGCGCAATCGAGAATGCGTTTACGCGCGGCGGTTGCGTGCTCATTCCGGTCTTCGCGCTCGGAAAAACTCAGGAAGTGCTTGCGATCCTCTACAAATTGCGCCGGGAAAAGGTTCCTGATTGCCCGATCTATATCGGCGGTCTCAGTGCAAAGATCAGCGAGGTCTACGATCGCCGGGCACAAATGGGGCGTCGTCTGTTACCCGGCTTACAGTTGCTCGATGACCTGCGCCCGTTCGTCTTGAACGCAGACACGATTCAGGAAGCACAGCCGCGCGCGGGTCGCATTTACGTGCTTTCGAGCGGAATGATGATGGCGAAAACGCTTTCGAACATTTTTGCGCAACGCATTGTGGATCAGCCGCAGCACTCCGTATTCTTCGTCGGTTATGCCGATCCCGAGTCACCCGCAGGCGTTTTGCGAAACGCGTTGCCAAACGAACAGGTGACACTCGATCCAACCGAAGCGCCTCAACCAGTGCGTTGTCACATCGAGCAATTCCAATTCAGTGCGCATTCGTCGCGCGAGGCGCTCATCGCATTCGCGGAACGACTCGCGCCAAAAAAGGTTTTGCTCGTGCACGGCGACCCGTTTGGGGTTGAGTGGATGCGCGCGCGGCTGTCGTCCGACTTGCCCAACTCGGAAATCATTGTGCCCGCGCCGGGCATGGAGATTGAACTGTAGCAGCGTTCTCCGAACGCCGATTATATTAAGAGCGACGGTTAGAGACCGCCGTTACCGCAAATGAGAATCGTTTCCTGGAACATTAATTCGTTGCGGAAACGGCAGGAACGATTGTTCGAATGGCTCGAAAGCATAAAGCCGGACATCGTTTGTCTGCAGGAAACGAAATGCACCGATCAACAATTTCCGGCGCTCGCGTTGCAATCCATTGGTTATGATGCCGTTTATCATGGCGAAAAATCTTATAATGGCGTCGCGATTCTCTCGAAAGTGAAGCTCAGAAACATTCGCGCGTCGCTTTGCGACGACGTCGTCGATTCGCAAGCGCGCGTGATTTCGGGAACGAGCGGAAATTTGCGCGTCTACTCAGTTTACGCGCCGAACGGCAAGGCGGTTGGCTCAGCGGCGTATGAGTACAAGCTAGAATGGTACACGCGATTACGCGATTGCCTTGCGAAAGAAAAAGATGTCGATCTCGCGGTCTGCGGTGATTTCAATGTCGCGCCAGGGGACACGGATGTTCACGACCCACAACTTTGGCGCGGCGCAATCATGTGCTCGGACGGCGAGCGGCGTGCGTTTCAGCAACTGTGCGGGATCGGTTTGCGCGACACACTGCGATTGCACCCGCACGAACCGGGCGTTTTCACGTGGTGGGATTATCGCATGCTCGCATTCCCGAAAAATCGTGGTCTGCGCATCGATGCAGTTCTCGCTAGCGGGGCGCTCGCGAAAAAATGTACTGCGTCGGGAGTGGATCGCGAAATGCGTAAAGGCAAAGATCCTTCCGATCACGCACCGATTTGGGCAGATTTCGATCTGTAAATGAAAACTTCGCTACGCGTTGTTAATCCGCCGCCCAGACCGCTAATGATTTGGGACGGCGAGTGCCACTTTTGCCGGCGTTGGATCGAGCGCTGGCGTGAAATCACCGGCGATCAAGTCAATTACGAGACTTCGCAACGCGTGGGCGATCGCTTTCCGGAAATCTTGAGCGAACAATTCCTGCGTTCGGTAGTGCTGATCGCTCCGGACGGCGCGGTCTTTTGCGGAGCGGAAGCGGTCTTTCGCTCGCTGCAATGTCGAGCTTCGAAAAAGTGGATGGCGTGGAGCTATTATCACGTTCCTGGTTTTGCGCCTGTCTCGGAAGCCTTTTACAGATTTGTGTCACTGAACCGGCGGTTCGCATCGGCTATGACCCGATTGCTCTGGGGTAACGATGTTCGGCCGCCGACTTATTTTGCTGCGCGCCGCTGGTTTCTCCGCGCTCTCGGTTTAATTTTCCTGATCGCGTTCGTCTCGCTTTGGGTCCAGATCGCCGGATTGATCGGGTCGAACGGAATTACGCCGGTCAGCGAATTTCTGTCCGCGGCGCGGCAACAACTCGACGATCGGGCATTGTCAATCTTGCCGACACTCTGCTGGTTTAATTCGAGCGACGCGTTTCTCCATTTCCTCTGCGGGAGCGGAGCTGTTTTTTCGGTGCTTTTGATTTGCGGGATCGCGCCGGCGTGGTCGCTTGTCGCGCTCGTTACCTTTTATCTGTCTCTGACGATTGCCGGGCAAACGTTTCTCAGTTTTCAATGGGACATTCTCCTGGTCGAAACCGGGTTCCTCGCGATCCTTCTCGCGCCATGGCGGCTTTGGTGGACGAGAACAAATGAGCCGCGGGTTTCGCGTGTTGGGATTTTTCTGCTCAAGCTCTTGCTCTTTAAGCTCATCCTGATGTCAGGCGCCGTGAAACTCACCAGCGGCGACGATTGTTGGTGGAACCTGAGGGCGCTCGATTACCATTACTGGTCGCAGCCGCTGCCGAACGTAATTGCCTGGTGGGCTGATCAACACCCGGAATGGTTCAAGAAATTTTCAGTCGCGTTTTGCCTCGTGGTTGAACTCATTGTTCCGTTCTTGATTTGGTCGCCGCGCCGGCTGCGGCTCCTCGCGTGTAGCCTCCTGATTTTTCTCCAGCTCGCGATCGCGGCGACCGGCAACTACAATTTTTTTAATCTGCTGACGATCGCGTTGTGCATGCTACTGATCGATGACGCAGTTTTCCGACGAAAAAGTCCGCCGGTCACAGACCATTGCTGCAAATTCGTCGATCGATTGTCGATGTGCGTGGCCACGATCGTGATCATTTTTACGCTGCCACTGAATGCGCGTTTGATTTACAGCGCGTTTAAACCCGAAGAAGAATGGTCGCCCTTGCTCGGGAGTGTTTACGCGCGCGCCGAATCGTTTCGAATTGTAAATGGCTACGGACTTTTCCGCGTGATGACGAAGGACAGGAAAGAGATCATTATTGAAGGAAGCGCCGACGGGATCGATTGGCAGTCGTACGAATTCAAATGGAAACCCGGCGGGGTGAAGCGCGCGCCTGGTTGGTGCGCGCCACATCAGCCGCGACTCGATTGGCAAATGTGGTTTGCCGCCCTCGGCTCGTATCGGCAGAATCCATGGTTTGTGCAGACCGTGATCGCCTTGTTGCACGGCAAACCGCGAGTCGCCGCGCTGTTCGAGGAAAACCCGTTTCCCGAAAGTCCACCGCGCTATATTCGCGCGACGTTGTATCGATATCGATTCACGAGCGCGGAGGAACACCGACAAACCGGCGCCTGGTGGAAGCGGCAAGCGCTAGGCGAATATTTGCCCAGCGTTTCGCTCGAAGACGTTCAGTAGACCGACTCTTGCAGCGATTTGAGGCGAACGGCATTCGCGGATACATTTCGCGGTGCCGAAGGAAGAGCAGATCGTGATGGAAGGAACCGTAACCCAAGTTTTGCCGGGGACAATGTTCCGAGTCGATCTCGCAGGCCAGCGCAACGTGCTTGCGCACATCTCCGGCAAGATGCGGAAGCATTTCATTCGCATCGTGCCGGGCGATAAAGTCTCGGTGGAGCTTTCGCCTTATGATCTGACCAAGGCGCGAATCATTTTTCGGGAACAGTAATGATCGACATTGGGCGCGCGATTTGCTCAGAATCGCAAGCGCGCGGATAGTTGAGGTAACGAAAGTAATTGGAGGACCTTATGGCTGAAGAAAACAAGTCACATCGAGAATCTGCGACGAGCGACGCGCAGAACAAATTCGAGAGCAGCAAGATGCACGCACGCAAAGCTGCGGAGGATCTGCGGGACGCGGCCGGAGCGATTGCCGGCGAATATCGTGGCAAGGCCGAGCAAGTTTGGCATGAAGCACGCGGGAAAGCAGAGAAGGCTTGGAGCGACGCCCGCGGCCGCGCTGAAGGAGCATTGGGCGACGCGCGGACACGCGCACGGACGTTTCAGGACGACGCAGAACAGTACGTTCGCGAAAATCCGACCAAGGCAATTTTCACCGCCCTTGGCGTGGGTTTTGTCCTAGGCCTCATTTTCCGACGCTGATCGCGATTTGTTGAATGGCTGGCGAAAATTCGCCGTCCGGAGGTCAGGCGCGCCAGACAGGTTTCCTTGGAAGCCTGGTCTTGTTTGCGAGCGCGTTTGCGGATTTTTTCGAGAGCCGCGCCGCGCTCTTTGCGACGGAATCGAAAGCGGCGGCCATCCAATTTATTCTGGTCGCGATTTGTCTCGTCGCAGCGCTTTTATTTTTCGGGCTCGGGTATGTGTTTCTGCTGGCGACAGCGGTCGTTGCCGTCGCGCATGTGGCAAACGTCTCGTGGTTGTGGGTGGCGTTAGACGCGGCGGTGCTGCACATTTTAATTGCGCTGATTTTTTTACTAATCGCGCGCAGTGGAATTAAGAAGCCGATATTTCGCGAGACCGTAGCTGAATTAAAAAAAGACAGCGAATGGCTAAAAAATCTGGAAACAAACAATCAAAGGCGGAGCTGAAGCAGCAGATTGCACGATCGCGGGAAGACCTCGCGCTCAGAGTGGGTCGCCTTCGCGAGGCGGTCGATATTCCTCGCAAAATTCGGCGCTCCGTTCGGCGCGAACCGGTCCCATGGATTGTTGGTGCAATTGCGGTCGGATTACTTGTGACCGCGATCGTTACTCGAAGAAAAAAAATTATTGTCGATGCTGCGCGGGCCACGAAGCGCAAGGGCACGCTTCTCGAAGCGGGATTCCTTTTGGGCGCGCTACGGGTTGCTGCAACTCTGCTGAAGCCGGTCGTCGTGAAGCTTGTCGAAGAGAAATTTGCGCATTATTCGACGCGCGGGCGCTCGGGGCCGAAAAGCTCTTGAGTTTACGCGCGGCCCCGCGAGGCCCCGCCGGGCCGTCTCGTTGACAACGAAAAATGCAAGTGATAGTTTCGCGCCACTTTTACACGAAAAAGCGGTAAAACAGCAGGAGGGAAAGCCTTGCAGTCGTTGTTAAACAGTCAGGTCTTGGTGTTGAATCGCCTCTGGCAGGCGGTCAACATCTGCACGGCGCGGCGCGCGTTCTCGCTTGTTTATGCCGGACACGCGCACGTGGTTTCCGCTGATCATGCCAACAATTTCTTGACGCACGATTTCGAGGGCTGGCGCGATTTTTCGTCCGACGCGCCCGATCACGAACTCGTTCAGACGATTTCGTGGAAGATCCGTGTGCCGCGGGTGATTGTGCTGCTCTTTTTTGATCGACTTCCGAAAAAGGAAGTGAAGTTCACTCGCCACAACGTTTTCGAGCGTGACAAGAACACCTGCCAATACTGCGGTGTCGCTTTCGATCGTAACGATTTGAATCTTGATCACGTGGTGCCGCGCGACCGCGGCGGGACGACAGCTTGGGAAAATGTCGTTTGCTCGTGTATTCCGTGTAACACACGCAAGGGCAATCGACTCCCGCAGGAAGCGCAGATGACACTGATCCGGAAACCGAAACGTCCGAAGTGGCGACCGTTCTTACACGTCACCTTTACTGCGCCGCAGCACGAGAGCTGGCGACACTTTGTTGATCTCGCTTACTGGAATGTGGAGCTGAGCGACTAACTCCGTTGGAATTTGCATAACGAGTCAATGGCTGCAAACAGCAGGTTAGCGTAGGCTGGTTGATCTTAGCGCGACGCTTTCGCGCTGCGGCTTGATCGCGTGCAAGATTGGCTGCGGGTAAACCCCGAAGAAAATCGTGGCGATACTGAGCAGAATTATTACCGCGCGTGAAAGACCGCTCACTGTTATCGCGTCGCTGTTCGTCGCTGGTTGCCAGTACATCGCGCGAACGACCTTCAAGTAGTAATAAAATCCGCACGCGACCGTAACGATTCCGACGACGACCAGCGCCGTTTGTCTTTGCGCAATTGCGCTAACGAAGATGAAGAATTTTCCGAAAAATCCGGCGGTGAACGGAAGGCCGGCCAGCGACGCCATGGCCAGCAGCATCGCGAAAGCAAGAAACGGCGCGCGTTTTGCCAATCCATCAAAATTCGAAATCTCTTCGCCGGTTTGTCGCGTAACGAGAATCATGACCGCAAAACTTAAAAGAGTCATGAGCAAGTAAGCCGACAGATAAAAGATCACTGAGCGGCCATCGAAGCAGGCGACGCCAATCAATAAATAACCGGCGTGGGCGATGCTGGAATAACCGAGAAGTCGTTTGAGGTTGTTTTGCGGGAGCGCGGCAAGATTTCCGTAGACGACGGTCAGCAGAGCAATCAACACGACTAGGCGTTGCATGTTCGGCAACATGAGAAACGGTTGCAGCACTCGAAGAAGGATTACGAACCCGGCGGCTTTCGATCCGACGGACAAAAACGCGGTAACCGGCGTTGGCGCGCCTTGGTAAACATCCGGCACCCAGATTTGAAATGGAACGGCCGCTATCTTAAATCCGAGCCCCACCAACACCAGGACAGCTCCGAACGTGGCGGCATAGGTGTCGATTCTGCGACTCGACAAAGCCGCCGTGATTCGTTGGAGATTTGTTTCGCCGGTCACGCCGAAGATCCAGGTAATTCCGTATACAAGAAACGCGGTCGAGAGCGCCCCGAGGATCAAATACTTGACGCCCGCTTCGAGCGCGACCGGGTTTCGCCGCGGAAAACTTACGAGCACGAAGAATGAAATGGTGACGAGTTCGAGCGAAACGAAAATGAAAATGAAATCGATTGCCGAAACGATGTACATTAAACCAGCGCAGGCGAGCAACGGAAGGGAAAAGAACTCCCCGAGATTCGAGGCACGCTCGGCGACGCTCTGCGCTGTTGGCGCGTAGTCGATCATCATCACGAGCACGATGATCGTGGTGACAAGCGTGAATCGTTTGAAGAAGATCGCCAGCGTGTCCGCGGTGTAGAAATTCCACAAACCTGTCGCCTCTTGCGCTGAAGGACTCGGCGCTAAAAAAAAGGTCGCAATGAGGACAATCGTGAGTCCGATGATGCCAAGGTAAGCGAAAATCTCTTTGTCGATTTTCGGGGCGAAAGTTTCGAAGAGCAGAATCGCCATGCCGAGAACGAGCACGTCGATTTCAAGATGAGGCGCCGGAATCCCGATCATTTGGTTACGGTGAAATAAGTTCGAAACGTCGGCATAACCATTCGCACGAGCGTTTGCGGAGCGAACCCAAACCAGATTAATCCGGCGATGAGCAACGCCGCCGGAACTTTCAGGTTGCCGCCAAGATCGACAATCTTCGCCCAACGCTCATTCATTGAGCCCATGAACGTCGAGCGATACGCGCGCAACATATAAACGGTCGAGATAACGATGCCCCACAGAGCGAGCACGGTTGCGATTTGAAAAATGTGGAAACGCTCCATCGACCAGCCGTTCCGGATCGCACCGAAGAAAATCATGATCTCGGACGCGAAATTCGCAAAGCCTGGAAGGCCAATCGCCGCGAATGCAGCGAAGCCAAAAGCAAGTCCGGCGAACGGCATCACTTTGGCCAGGCCCCCGAGATCGTCAAAAGCGAGTGTACCGGTCCGGTTGCGAATCTGACCGGCGATGCCGAAAAGCAGTGCGATGGAAAGTCCGTGTGCGAAAATAAGCGCGGCCGCGCCGATGGTTCCAAGAATGTTCGCGCTGGCAATCCCAAGGAAAATGTAACCCATGTGCATCACACTCGAATAACCAAGCATCCAATCGAGCTGCTTCTGCGCGATAGTGACGAGCCCGATGTAGATGATGTTTCCGAGCAGGAGAACGGCGAGCAGATGCATCCAGTAATGCGCACCGTCAGGGAGCAACGGGATCGCCAAACGCAGCAGTCCATAAAGTCCGAATTTTTTCAAAACCCCGGCGTGCAACATGGCCGCGGGCGCGGGAGCGGATGCGTACGCTTCGGGCGCCCATGAGTGGAAGGGAAAGAGCGAAATCAAAACGCCGAAGCCGATTAGCAACAGCAGATAAATGTGCCGCTGTTCAGGAACCGTGATTGGGTGCACAGCAACTGCTTCTTGCAGCTTTTGGATGTCAAATCCGCGCGCAAGCGGCGGAACGCTCTGGTAAAGGAGAATTAGTGCTATCAGTAACACGAAGCTTCCGAGCGTGAGATAAATTGTGATTTTCCACGCCGCGCGCACGCGATTTCCAGTCCCCCAAATTCCGATGAGGAGAAATGTCGGGATGAGCGCGAGCTCATGAAACGCGTAAAAGAAAACCAAATCAATCGACGCGAAGGCACCGATCGCGGCGGCCGAAATGAAAAGAAGGCAGGCGTAAAACGCGCGCTCGTAGTTGTCGATTTTTTCGCTGAACCAGATCGCGGCAACGCTGACGATCGTGGCGAGCAACAGCATGAGGAGACTCAAACCGTCGACTCCAAATGCGAGATGAATTCGCCAGTCTGTCGAGACAACAAACGAACTGACGAACTGAAAGCCAGCCGCGACGCGATCGAAGCGAAGCAGAATAAAAAGAGTAACCAACAAATTTGAGAGCGCGGCGACTAGTGCGGTCAATCGCGCAGGCGCGCCGAGGATGATGAGAAGCGCGGCGACGATTGGGCAGAGGACGAGAAAGAGAAGCATCAGCGGAAAATCGTGAAGTAAATGACGGCGACGATTCCGAGCCCGAAGAGAAACACGTAGGCCTGAACGTTGCCGACTTGAAACAACCGCAGGAGCGATCCGAAACCGAATGTGCCGCTGCTTGCGCCGTGGACCGCGCCGCCGTCAATAATCCAGCGATCGATGAAGCTGGCGACGCGGGCAAGAAGGCCCTGTGTTCGGTCGATAAGCCACGCGTAGAATTCGTCGATGTAAAAAAGCTTCCGCAAAAGATCCACATCCAGCGGGTCGTGTTCGCGATTGCGATAAACGAGGAAGGCGATGCCTGAGCCCACAACCAAGGCGATGATCGCGAGCGCAGGCACGATCAGGCTAGCTTCCTTTTCGTGTGGGACGACGAGGAAATTCTGCGCCACGACTTGCAGTCCCGCAGTGAGTGCGAAGAATGCGAGAATGAGCAGAGGAACAACCATCACGAGCGGCGATTCATGACTGCGCCGTGCGATGTCACTGCGGGGCTTTCCAAGAAAAACAACGATGACTTGGCGCGAAACGTAAAATGCAGTCAGAAACGCCGTCGTTAGGCCGATCACGAAGATCGGCATGTTCCGTTGGTAGGCGAGCGCGAGGATGGCGTCTTTGCTAAAGAAACCGCTGAACGGTGGACAGCCGATCAATGCGAGCGCCCCGACCGCGAATGTTCCAAACGTGATTTTCAGTGTCGAGGCGAGGCCGCCCATTTGCCAAATGTTCTGCTCGTGGTGCAGGCTGACAATTACCGAGCCAGCGGCGAGAAAGAGAAGCGCTTTGAAAAACGCGTGCGTGAAAAGGTGAAACATCGCCGCTTCGTTAGAAGCGAGCCCGACTGCCATCACCATGTACCCAAGTTGCGAGATCGTGGAGTAAGCGAGAATCCGTTTGATATCAGATTGTTGCGTCGCGAGCAGCGCGCCGAGCAGAGCCGTGATTGTTCCGATCCACGCAATAATTAGAAGCGCGGTCTGCGACGCTTGAATCAAGAATGCGACGCGAACCAGCAAGTAGACTCCGGCTGCAACCATCGTCGCCGCGTGGATTAATGCCGAAACCGGCGTTGGACCTTCCATCGCGTCAGGCAACCAAACGTGGAGCGGAAACTGTGCAGACTTGCCGACTGCTCCGCAAAAAATCAGAACTGCGGCAACGGTCAGATAGCTGGGATTGCTCGTGATCTTGGACAAATGCGCAACGATGTCGTCGAACACAACCGAGCCGCTCGCCATCCAAACCATCAGGATTCCAATCATGAATCCAAAATCGCCGACGCGCGTCGTAAGAAATGCTTTCTTCGCGGCTTCGGAAGCCGAATCGCGTTCAAACCAGTGACCGATCAACACGTAGGAAGTGAAGCCGACCAGTTCCCAGAAAATGAACATCATCACGAAATTGTTCGCGAGCACGATCCCAAGCATCGCGAACATGAAGAGCGACAGCGCGGCGAAGTACCGTGATTTGCCGGCATCGTTACGCATATAGCCCAACGAGTAGATGTGAATCAGCGAGCCGACGCCCGAAACAACCAGCAGCATCAATCGGCTGAGATCATCGAGAGCAAAAGCGATTGGGACGTTAAAGACGCCGCGAATGTCAATCCAGGTGTACTCCGGCGCCGAGATGTCGATCCGCGCAAAAATCAGGCCGCTGCACGCGAAACTTCCGAGAACGGCTGCGATTGAAATGAAACTGCTAAGGTTCTTCCACCGGCGTGTGAACAAGGTAATCACCGCCGCCGATCCGAGCGGCAGCAGCAAAACTAACCACGAAAGCGAGCTGTTAGTGGTGAATCTCAAAATTTCAAACTCATGATGTCTTCGACATGCGTTGTCTGGCGCAGGCGAAAAAGTGCCACGACGATCGCGAGGCCGACCGCGACTTCGGCGGCGGCCACGGTGATGATGAAGAAAACGAAAACATGAGCGTTGTAGTTGAGCGCTCCGCCTGGATCGACATGGAAACGCGAGAACGCGACGAGCGACAGGTTGGCGGCATTCAACATCAACTCCAGCGCCATCAAAATGATGATGATGTTTCGCCGCACCATCACGCCGGCGAAACCAATAGTGAACAGGATTCCGCTGACAATCAGATAATGGCCCAGCGCAATCACGTTAACGGGTTTCGCGCCGGCTCAACATCACGGCGCCGATCGTCGCAACCAAAATGACGACGCCGATGATTTGAAACGGCAGATTGTAGTTTCCGAAAAGCAGAAGTCCGATTTGGTGAACGTCATCCGAGGTCGATCTTGTGAGAGGCGGGAAGGTTTTTTTCGCGATGCCAAGTCTTCCCACCACGGAACTGATCTGAATGGTCAGCGCGAGCGCAACCGCTAAACCGCCAGCGGACGCGATCCAGTTGATTTTGCGCAATTTCTCTACGCGCAAATCGAGTAGCATGATGATGAACAAAAACAGCACCATGATCGCACCGGCGTAGACGAGAACTTGAATGATGCCGATGAAATAGGCGTCGAGCGACACGAAGAGCGCGGCGAGGGCTAAAAACGAAACGACGAGACTGAGTGCGCTCGCGACCGGGTTGCGGTTGATGACCACTGCCACGCCGAACACGAGCATCATCGACGCAAACATCCAAAAGAGAAACGGAGACATCATTATTAATTTCGAATTTCAAATTTGGATTTTCACTTCTTCTGGTTCCATTTCAAAACAACACCGTGTATCACGCCGCCAATCTCGAGCAATTTGTCTTTGTGGTGCACCATGTCTTCGCGGGTGAATCCGGTGATGGCGTAGTCTTTCCGCAGGAAAATCGCCTGCTCGGGACAAACTTCCTCGCACATGCCGCAGTAAATGCAGCGGATCATATCGATATCGAATTCGTCAGGATATTTTTCGACCTTTGCAAAGCGATCGTTCTTTGAAATCTCGCCCGGAATGATTTTAATCGCGCGTGGCGGACAAATGAATTCGCAAAGCTGACAGGCCACGCAGCGAACGCGGCCATCGCTGTCGCGCACCAGCGCGGGCGCGCCGCGATAGTGATCCGGCAGATGCGGGTCCCATTTTTCCTCCGGATATTCCATCGTCACTTTCGTGCGGCAAAAAATCATGTTTTTAAAATGCTTGATCGTAATGGCGAGGCCGGCTGCGATTGCAGGCAGAAACATTCGCTCGCGCCAGTTAAGGTCCGGTCTTGGAACAGTGATCGCCATTAGAACTTGAAGTAAGCCAGAATGATCGCGACCAGGAAAATATTGACGAGCGCGATTTCAAAAAAGAACAGCCAACCTAGTCGCATCAGTTGGTCCCAGCGAAATCGCGGCAAAGTCCAGCGCACCCACATCATGAAGAACATGAGCGCGCAAACTTTCGCGAAGAAGACAACGATGTTGATCAACCCGAAAACCCAGCCATGCGATCCATCGGGAATGCCCGGGAAATGCCAGCCGCCAAGAAAAAGCGTCGTGATGATTCCTGAGCCGGTGATCATCGCGATGTATTCGCCGAGAAAAAACAATCCGAACTTCATCGACGCGTATTCGGTGTGGTAACCGCCGGCGAGTTCCTGCTCCGCTTCCGGCAAATCAAACGGGAGCCGGTTTGTTTCCGCGAGGACGGCAATCATGAAGACGACAAACGAGATGAGCATCGGAATTGCGAGCAGCCAGTTTCCGGGATTGGTCCAATCGCCGACGAATGGCGCAACCAACCAGCCATGCTCGACCTGATATTGCACTACATACGTCAGGCGAAGATTCCCGACGAGCAGAAAAATCGGGATTACGGACAGCCCGAGGGAAAGTTCGTAGGAAATCATTTGCGAACTGGAGCGCATGCCGCCGAGAAAGGGGTATTTGGAATTCGATGCCCAGCCGCCGAGCACGATTCCGTAGACGCCCAACGACGCGATCGCAAAGACAAACAGAATTCCAACGTTGACGTCAGCGATAACCATTGGCACGCCGAATAACGTGCTGCCGAATGGAATGACCGACATCGTGATGACGGCGGGGATCATCGCGAGACACGGAGCAAGCCAGTAATAAAGCTTGTTCACGTGTGCGGGCGTAAATTGTTCTTTGAGCAAAAATTTTCCTGCGTCAGCAATCGGTTGAAGCAGTCCAGCGAAACCGACGCGGTTTGGGCCGAGCCGATCTTGAATCAACGCGCTCACGCGGCGCTCCGCATAGACCGCGTAATTCATCAGGCCGAGCACAAAGCCGAGCAGGCAAACAATCTTAAGCAACGACGTGCCGATGAAAAAATAATCCATTATCGATCTTGTTATCGTCCGGGCGGGCGTTTCTTCTCCGCTCTTTCGATATCCTTCACCTTCGGATCAACCGGAGGTCGCGGCGATTCGTCTTCTTTGATCACGTGTAGGCCGAGATCGCCGATCTTGCTCAACGTGAGACCATGAAGTTGCGGAATCTCCGCGCTCATTTGCTGGAACACATCTGCGATCGTGTAAAGTCCGTTGCCGCCGCCGAGCGCTTGAAGCAGGTCCCGCAAGATTTCGCAATCGTCGCGCGCGTTCCCGGGCGGATGCACCGCGCGGTTCAATCGTTGCAAGCGCCCTTTGCCATTAATCATCGAGCCGCGTTTTTCGGCAAAGCCTGACGCCGGCAGCACAACAGTCGCATGCTCGGTCGCGGCGTTCGACAAAATGTCCATCGCAATGAACGCGGAGAGGTTTGTCAATTGTTCGAGTGATATTCCGGCTTCGATCGGATTTTCGCCCAGCGCAATCAAGGCTTTGATCTCGGCCGATTTCACAGCTTTGCCGATCGCAGACAGTTTCTCGCCGGGTCCTGCATCAAGACCGAGAATCAATCGCGCCCCAATTGCGTTAGGGTTTCGGTCTTCGCTCAGCAAGATTTCGTCGCCCTCGCCAAAACGTGGAACGATGTCGATGTAACGAACGCCCAGAAGATCGGCGATTTTCCGCGTGAGCCAGAGTTCTTCACTCGTCATCCGGCCTGAAGCAATGATCGCGATGTTTGAACCGTGGAATTGCCGGAGTCGGAGCGCTGCCTGGTTGATTGCAGTTTTCCAATCAACGACGCTGAGCGCGTGGCCGCTCCGGACGTGCGGTTCTAGCAAGCGGTTCTCAGCTTCGAGATATTTAAAATTCAATCGGCCGTAGTCGCACATCCAACACGAGTTCACATGATCGTTTTCGCGCGGCGTTTGCCGATAAACGATGTCTTCGCGCGTTCCGATGATCGTGTTGCATCCAGTCGCGCAACTCGTGCAGATACTTTTCGTCTCCTTCAAAAACCAAACACGCATCTTGAATCGGAAATCGGTGGAAGTCAGCGCGCCGACCGGACAGATATCCACCGTGTTAAGCGAATAATTATTTGCGAGACGCTTTCCCGGATGTGCAGTGAGCACGGTGTGACTCCCGCGATCGACGAATCCCAGCACATCGTCGTGCGCGATCTCGTTGCAGAAGCGAATGCACCGCGAACACAGAATGCAACGCTCATCATCGAGCGTGACGCGCGGCCCGAGTTGCACTGCTTTTGGTTTCTTCACCTTGTTTTCGAGAAACCGCGAACCCGCGGCGCCGTACTCGACGCTGAACTCCTGGAGCTCACACTCGCCCGCTTGATCGCAAATCGGGCAATCGAGTGGATGATTGATCAGCAAAAATTCCATCACGCCTTTGCGACATTCCTGCGCGAGCGGTGAATTTGTGCGTATGCCCATGCCTTCGGCGACATCTTGGGCGCATGAAATTTGCGGACGTGGCATCCAATTGACAATCGGTTTGCCATCGGCGCCAAGCTCTGGCTTTCGATCAGGACCCATTCGTGGCATGCCCATCTCGATCAAGCACATTCGGCAATTGCCCGGCGAGCTCAGCTTCTTGTGATAACAATAACGCGGCACATATGTCCCGACTTGCGCGCACGCTTCGATCACGCGCGTGCCTTTCGGGAACTGATGCCACACGCCGTCGATCTGGACGTTGAACATCGGATGCGCGTCGGGTTTTTCGTCGGCCATATTCAGATCACGGCGTCGGCTCCGGCCTTTTCCCAACCGGGGTCGTGAGCGAGGGGGCTCGTCGGAATTTGCTCGCGCTCAATCAATTTCCCGGGCGTGCTTTCGGGCGGCAACGCCGGCGGAACCGATTTTCGCGCGTGACGCGCGAATTCTTCTGGAAATTTTTCAACCAAACTTTGCGTCGGCCACGCGCACGCTTCGCCGAATGCGCAAATCGTGCGGCCGGCAATGTTGTCGCCGATCGTTTTCAAAGTGCGCGGATCTTCGGTCACGCCACCGCCGTTCAACATCCGCTCGGTGATTTTTTTCATCCAAAGCGAACCTTCGCGGCACGGGGTGCACTGGCCGCACGATTCGTGCGCATAGAATTCGTTGATGTTGTTCAGCGCCCAAACCATGTCGCGCGAATCGTCCAGCACGATCACGCCGCCTGACCCAGCCATTGATCCGGCTGCGGCGAGTGTGTCGAAATCCATCGGCAATTCATCGATTGACATCTCCTGTACGGTTGTCGATCCGTCCGGTTGTTTTTGTTTAATCTTGAATCGTTCGTCCGCGCGCAAAACTTTCGCCGAGCTACCGCCGGGAATAACCGCTTTTAATCTTTTGCCCCATCTTATTCCGCCCGCCATTTCGTAAATCAGTTGTCCCATCGTCACCTTTCCGAGTTCAATTTCGAAATAACCGGGACGCTGGACGTCGCCGCTCACGCAAACGATCCGCGTGCCGGTGTTGTTCGGTCGGCCGAGTTGGGCGTATTTCGCACCGCCCATCGCGATGATGTGTTTCACCGCGCAAAGCGTTTCGACGTTGTTCACGATCGTCGGACACATGTAGAGCCCGAGCACGGCTGGAAAGTAGGGTGGTTTGATTCGCGGATAAGCGCGCTTGCCCTCGAGCGATTCAATCAGTCCTGTTTCTTCGCCACAAATGTAAGCGCCGGCGCCTCGATGAATGTGAACATCGACATCGAACCCGGTACCGAGGATGTTGCGCCCAAGGAAATTGTGTTCGCGCGCTTCTTTGATCGCGCGTTCGAGGATTTTCGCCCCCTCTGGGAATTCGCCTCTTATGTATATGTACGCCGTTCGCGCGTTGAGAGCGAAACAGGAGATCGCGATTCCTTCCAACAGCTGATGAGGATCTTCGTGGATGATATAGCGATCTTTGAACGTTCCCGGCTCGGATTCGTCCGCGTTGCAAATCAAATAGACCGGCTTCTTTTCGTCAGGCTTGATAAACGCCCATTTCACACCGCACGGAAATCCGGCGCCGCCCCGGCCCCGCACGCCGGACGCCTTCACTTCGTTGACGATGTCGGTGCGCGACATCTTCACTGCCTTCTTTAAATCTTCGTAGCCGCCATCGTTGGAATAAGTGTTGATGTCGATCTTCCAACCCTCGCGTCCGATGTTTTTGAAAATGAGCCGATGTTCGAGTGGATGCGGCTCGTAAACTGTTCGGCATTGGGGCAACGCGGACAAGATCGAGATCGCATTGTCGGGCTGAACATTTTCGTGCAGCTCATCGTTTACCATGCACACCGGCGCGGTGCCGCAGCTCGCCAGGCATTCGACGAACTCAATGCTGTAATTTCCATTCGCGCTCACCGACATCGTTGCATGTCCAAAATCTGATTTTTTGCGCCCTATGCCCGTCGCCGCGCAGAGATTTTCCATGACCTGATAACTTCCGGCCATTGCACAACTGAGCGTGCGACAAACGCGGATGTGCGTTTTACCGGCGCGCTTCTCACGCAACATCGGATAAAATGTGACCAGCTCGAGAATGTTGATCGGCCGCAACCCAAGCTTGTCCGCGATCCACGTTATCGCGTCGTCGTTGATCAAACCGAAGTATTCCTGCCAAAGATGAAGCAACGGCAGCGCCGCGCTTCGTTTGCGATCGCGCGGGTAATGCGCGATCGCTTGATCCATTTTTAGTTCCAACTCGGCGGGAACGCCTGTGCTCGTCGAGTCCACAACGAAAAAATCAATTAGTTAACGTGCTCTGCTTCTCGACAACTTTATCGTCCTTGAAAACGATCGTCACCGTGTCTTTGCCCTGACGATAAATGTAGGTCGTCTTCTTGATGATGACGAAGTCTTTGTTGTCGAGCTCAGTCGGCGGTCCAAGAATTGATTCGACCTGTTTCTTCGACATTCCTTCGGCGACTTCATCCACGTTAGCCTTAGTGATGCGACGTCCAACGCAGGAGAGCGAGACGAAAACTAAGAGAAGGAGGGAGAGTCGGGAGATTTTCTTCAGGATCGACATATTCATCTGTCGCATTCGCCCATGACAAAGTCTAGGCTTCCGAGCACCGCCGGAACGTCGGCGATCATACAACCCGGAAGAAGTTCGGGAAGAATGCTCAAGTTCACAAATGACGGCGCGCGAATTTTCAATCGATACGGAACGCCACCGCCCCGGCTGTTGATGTAGAATCCGAGCTCGCCCTTCGGATTTTCAGTCGCGAAATAAATTTCTCCGGGCGGCGCGTCAAGGCCTTCGGTCACGACGATAAAATGGTGAATCAGTTCCTCCATTTTCGTCATCACATGCGATTTCGGCGGCGTCATGTTTTTCCAATCGGCGACATTGATTGGACCGCCCGGCAATTTCTCGATTACTTGGCGCAAAATCTTCGCGCTTTGCCGCATCTCTTCGATCCGTACTAGATAACGATCGTAACAATCGCCTGCACTGCCGATCACGACGTCGAAATCGTATTGCTCATAGTCGAGATATGGGTGTTTGCGTCGCAAATCGTGGTCGACGCCGCTGCCACGCAAATTTGGACCGGAAAGCGCGTACGCGATCGCGCGTTCTTTCGGGATTATGCCGATGTCTTTCGTTCGATCGACAAAGATGCGATTGCGCGTGAGCAACCTGTCCATTTCGTTCAACGCGGATCCGAATTGATCGAGAAAATCGCGCAACATCGGGATAAATTTTTCGTGGAGATCGCGAATCTGTCCACCGACACGCGTGTAGGAAGTGGTGAACCGCGCGCCGCTCAGGATCTCGCTCAGGTCGTAAATTTTTTCCCGTTGCGTGAACGAATAAAGAAAAACGGTCATTGCGCCTAGATCGAGGGCCATCGCGCCAAGTCCCATCAGGTGCGACGAGATTCGCGAAAGCTCACAGCAAATCACGCGGATCGCTTTGCCTCGCGGCGGAATCTCCCAATTCATGAGTTTCTCGACCGCGAGCGCGTAGGCGACGTTGTTCGCAAGCGGCGCGAGATAATCGAGTCGATCAGTGTACGGGACGAACTGGTTGTATTGCATGTTCTCGGCGATTTTCTCGTCGCCCCGATGCAAATAACCGACGTCGGGCATAGCTTTGGTGATAATCTCGCCGTCGAGTTCGAGCACGAGTCGCAGCACGCCGTGCGTCGCCGGATGCGACGGGCCCATGTTGAGAATCATTTTCTCGCCGATGTCGTGATCAACTTCGCGCAGCTTCTCCGCTTCCGCGGCAGCTCGCATTGCCGGGTCGGGCGATTCAATCTCGCGCACTGTGAATGCCATAGGCTTGCTTTTGAGCTAACTCGAATGCATCGACGATTCATTTACGCTGCCGACTCGACTCCTGCGTGCAAGCTTAAATTTGGAATTGAATCGCGCGTTTGACTACCGATGGTGGATTCCATGGCAAAGAAGATCGCGCTGCTGTTTGCGGGCCAGGGTGCGCAGGTCGTCGGAATGGGCAAAGACTTAGCCGATCATTTCCCCGTCGCAGCCGATTTGTTTCAACGCGCCGACGAAATTCTCGGCCACAAGTTGAGCGACATCGCGTGGAATGGACCGATTGAGGAACTGACCAAGACTTCGAATTGCCAGTCGGCATTGTTCGTTCATGGGCTTGCGTGCTTTTCCCTTCTGCGTGAGCTTGCCGGCGAATTTCCGATCGGCGGCGCAGCCGGCCTGTCGTTAGGCGAACTGACTGCGCATGCTGCCGCGGGCACTTTTGATTTCGAGACCGGCCTTAAACTTGTCCAAAAGCGCGGCGAATTCATGGATGAAGCTTGCGCGGAGACGATCGGCGGAATGGCAGCAATGATCGGCGCGGACGAGAATACCGTGCGTCAGTTGGCGGACGACGAAGATGTCGATGTGGCCAACATCAATTCACCGGGACAAATCGTCATCTCGGGCGAGCTGGCAAAGGTCGAGGCAGGCGTGGCCGTTGCGAAGGAATATGGAATTCGGCGTGCGACAATGCTGAATGTGGCTGGCGCTTATCATTCGCGTTTAATGGACAGCGCTTATCAGAAATTCGGTGCGGAACTGGCTCATGTTCAAATCCATCCGCCGCGTTTTCCGGTGCTCAGCAATGTGACCGGGATGGAAGTGAAAACACCGGTCGAGATTCGGCGAACCTTGCAAGACCAGATCACGAGCGCGGTCCGCTGGGTCGATTGTATGGAACGCCTCGCCCCGCTCGGCTGCGACTTGTTCGTTGAGCTCGGGCCCGGCGGCGTTCTTGCTGGTTTGTTCAAACGCACGCGCAAGGACATCGATGCTGTTTCTGTCAGTGATGTCGCTTCGGTCCGTGCCTGCGCTGAACGGCTCCGCCGCGCGTAGCGAAGATCGACAATTACCTATCCACGTCGTAATTTTCTTTCGTGAGTCTCTTCGAACGAATTCATTCAGATCTGAAAACGGCGATGCGCAAGAAGAACGCGACCAAGCTCAGCGTCTTGCGCATGCTCAAAGCCGCGATGACGAACGCGGCCATCGAAAAATCAGGTGCGCAGGGCCAATTGAGCGAAGCCGATGCGACTCAAGTCGTCCGCAAACAGGTCAAGCAACGCCAGGATTCGATCGAAAGTTTTGAAAAAGGCGGTCGCGCTGAACTCGCGGCGAAAGAAAAAGAGGAATTATCGATCTTGCAATCGTATTTGCCGCAGGCGATGAGCGCCGATGAAGTTTCGAGAGTCGTGCGCGAAACCATTGCCGAAGTTGGCGCGACTTCGAAAGCGCAAATGGGCGCTGTGATGAAAGCGTTGCAGGCGAGAGTGGCGGGCCGCGCCGACGGCAAAACGCTCAGCGCCGAAGTGGGAAAGCAGTTGCCCTAGTTCATGCTGACCGCGATCATCGTCGCCGCCGGAAGCAGCGAACGAATGGGCTTCGATAAATTATTCGCGCTGGTCAGTGGCAAACCAGTGATCGCGCACACCATCGGTGTGTTCGAGCGTACCGATTGCGTTGACGAAATCATTTTGGTAGGTCGCGCGGACAGTCTTGACGAATTACGAAAACTCATCGGCAAACCGACGAAAGTGAAACAAATCGTGGCCGGCGGCGCCGAACGCAGTGATTCGGTCCGCGCCGGACTGGATCATGTGAATCCAAAATCGGATTTCGTTGCTGTGCACGATGCGGCTCGTCCGATGATTACTTCGGAAAAAATTACGAAGGTTTTCGAGGTTTGCCGGACAAGTGGTGGTGCCGCATCTCTCGCCGAACCAATCAACGACACGCTGAAGCGCGCCGACGCCGATCTTGAGCTAAAGGAGTCAGTCGATCGTAGTGGAATTTACGGAATGCAAACGCCGCAGGTGTTTGAGAGAAAACTGCTCGAAGAGGCTTACGTTTTGGTTGCCAAAAAAAAGATTTCGGTCACCGACGAAGTCTCGGCGGTCGAACTTCTCGGCCGCAAAATCGTTCTCGTCCCGAACCACGATTTCAATTTCAAAGTCACTTATCCGCGCGACCTGCCGCTGGCCGAATTCGTTTTAAAGCAACGCGCGCAGAGCAGCTAGATCAACATCTATAAACGTGACGAGCTTGCAGCCATTGCATCGCGCGGTGAGAAGTTCCCTGGTAAACCGACTTCGGGAATGAGTATGTTGGGATGTTGCGCTCCTAGCAGTTTTCTTCTCCTCGTCATCCAACCAGCTAGCAGTGCGAAAATTTCTGGCAGATTTGCAAGGTCAGCACTAGGCCAGCATCGGATCGATCGGGACAAGCGGGCGAATCAATTCGACAATCGCGGGAATGTCCTTGGATTTGAACGGGCGACCGTGCATCTTGAGTTTCGAATTCTCCAAGCTGCTGACGCGAACGATCGTCCCATGTTTCCAAACCCAGGCGTCGGGATTATAGGGACCGATGCGGCGCGGATTCGTCCAGGTGTGGATCGACAACAGACGATCGTTCACCGCCGCGGCAATGTGCATCGGGCCGCTATCGACGCTGATCACAAATTTCGCGACGCGAATGAGCCGAATCAATTGCAGAAGCGAAGTCTGGTTAGTGAGCTCGACGCAATTCTCGGCGATGTCGATAGCGCGATTGCTCTTTCCAACGACAACCACGCGTGTCGGCGCGAACGCAGCGCAAATTTCCTCGATCACTTTATTGGTTAGCGATTTCCCGTTTCCGCGCGCAAACGGATGCAACAAAATGAACGGCGGATATTCGTCGAAGCGCGGCAATGCGTCGCCGGTCGGAAGGGGGCAGCGCAACGCTCCACCAATCGTCGCGCCGGTGAGCTCCGCGAGTTTCAGATAACGCTCCACGGCATGCTCGCGTTTGCCCACTTTCGCCGTCTTCGTGTAAAAGAATCGTGAACCTTCGCGACCATCGCTCATTCCATAAACTTCCCTGGCGCCGCTCATTCGCGCGATGAACGCGCTCCGCAGCAGTCCCTGAAAATCGAGCGCAAGATCGGGTTTGAGTTTTCGCGTTTCCTTCAGCCACGGTCTAAATCGAACCGGAGCGCCGAGTCCGCTGAAATCGCGCCGAGGGAAGACGTGGATGTGGTTCACATCGGAATTTCCGCGGAGCAGCGGTGTAAATTCAGGATTCATTACCCAGGTGATTCGCGCTCTCGGATGCGCGTCGCGAATCGCCGCGACCGCCGGCAGCGTGTGCACGATGTCGCCGAGCGAGCTCGGTTTGATGATCAGAATAGAGTTCACAGGTTCAATCACGAATGGAGACGAATGACCACGAGGTTAAAAGGACGAAAGAGACGCTGCGATTATTTTAGACTTTCAGCACTTCAGTTTTCAGTTTTTTGCCGCTAGCGGCCAATCGCGAGTCGTTCGGCTAACAAACGCGGCAGTCCGGCGTCGATAATTTTCTTCTGCGCAGTGTGAAGGTCGTATTTCACGCGGCGTTGTTCAACGACTGCGGTGTCGATGTGGTAAATGCAATATGCTGCGCGCCAGTCGGCATCGCGCGGCTGACCTACGCTCCCTGCATTGATGAAATATTTTTTGCTCTGATCGATCCGCAGTTTGTCGATTCGCTGGCGTTGCACGCCGTCATTGCGAATAAATGCCATCGGGACGTGTGTGTGCCCGAAAAAACAGACCGTCGTGTGTTGATAAGTAAAGCTGGCTGCGGCGTCGAGATTGTTGAAGACGTAGCCCCACTGATCGGGCGTATCGAGCGTCGCGTGGACGATCGTGAAATCGCGTACCTGCCGCTCGAACTTGAGCTCGCGTAGCCATGCTTTGTCCGCGTCAGTCAAATTATCGCGCGTCCATTGAATCGCGGCCTCGGCCATTTCGTTGAAATCGCGCGACGATTCAACGAGCGACGCTTGCTCGTCATGATTGCCTTTGACGATCGGACAATCCATTTCGCGCACGCGCTCAACACATTCGTGGGGGTTCGCGTTATACCCGACGACGTCTCCGAGACAAACGAAGTGAGTGCATTTGTTTTCGCGCGCATCGGCGAGCACAGCCTCGAACGCTTCGAGATTGGCATGGATATCACTAATAACGGCGAAGCGCATCGGGCCCTACCATCGCGAGAAGATCCACATATAAGCATGCAATTGGCGCGGCGAACAGCCGGAGAATTCAATTCTGGCGGTCGGGAAAGCGTTGGTCTTACCGGATACTCAGATCGACAATCAGATCGCAAATGTGACGTGAACCGACAGATCGGCGCCGGCCGGTTGGTTCATCGAACACAACCAGCTTCGTTGGTTGATCAGCGCCTGGGCGAGATCGATTCGTTGCAACATTCCTTTCGAGTAGGTGCTTAGTCGTTGATATCGCGCATTCGTTAGGCTGACCAGCTCGAGCAGTTCGCGAACGCGCTGGTCCAATCGTGGACTGTGCAGCCGGCAAAGCTTGCCGAAGAACCGCAGCGTCTCTTCGCCGATGAGAAATTTGTAAAAATACGGATTCTCTGGCAAAAAAGCCGAGCGCCTCGCGACCTTCCACCAGTGAAGTGTCGCGTCCGAAAGTTTTTGCTTGCCCGCGCGTAGGCGAAGCAAGTCCGAGAATAATTTTCAAGGTCGTGGTCTTGCCGGAGCCGTTCGGCCTGGAGGAGGCCGTAAATTTCGCCGCATTCGACGCGTAGATGAAAATTGCGCGGCGACGATCGATTGATAACTCACCTCCCTGGCTCGTTACCATTTCGACCTGCCCGTCCATGTCGCTCGGCTACGGCCGGCTCCATTGTCGATGAAAGGGGGATTGGAAGAGCTTTGGGCACACCCTCGACCGCCACCGCCGTCTCAGTCATGGCGAATGTCGAACCCGCGTGCCTTGACCGGTTCAGCAATCGCCGATCGCGTTTGCTTGTCGATGTGCGAACGCAATTCGCTTTCCATCACCGAATCCAAAAACGCAAAGACTTCGCTCTGTTTGCCGCCAACCTGAAGCTCAACGCGGCCGTCCGGCAGATTTCGGACCCAACCGATGACATCAAAGCCTTTCGCGATTTGCCGGATCGTCCAGCGAAAGCCCACGCCCTGGACATTGCCTTCGTAAAAGACCTGGAGCGAGATCATGTCGGTGGAAAATCATCCTAAGCGAAATGATGCCCGCGCGAAAAGTCGAATGCGCGCTGACTACTTGTAAGAGTAAACGAGGCAAACGCTGCTCTCGTTGCCTTCGACCAAATCGACGAGCACGTAATATTGCCCGCTGCTAGTCGGCGAAAATCCTGCGGCCGCTTTTTCACCTTCGCTGTAGCTCTCGGTTTGCATTAGCTTTCCGGTTTCGTCGTAGACGTTGACCGCGATTTTCTTTGCCGGCTCGGTCGCGCCGACTGAGAACCAATATTGGTTCTCGGCGTAGAGATTCACTGCGACCAACGCGGGCTCTTTCGGTTTGATCGTCCCCGACCAGTGCCCATCGCGCATTTTGAATCCTTCATTCGAGAACGCGCCTGCGAGATCGAGCGCCGCTTTGCGCGCCGCGACTTCGCTGTCGCTCTCAGGAGCCGCCAGCGCCGTCATCACCGCCAACGCGATGGCTGCGAAGATCGACATCCTCATTTTGTTTCTTCCTTGGCTTGGATCCGGCTCATGATCTTGCCGACGGCCTCATTGACCTTTTTCACTTCGTCGAGGGTTGGCGCTTTGCCCGCCGAAAACGACACAAGCTTTTCGACTCCCGGAAGTTCGCCGTTCACTTCTTTGACCAACGGCTCATCTTTGACTTCCGGTGAAACCTCGTTGAGCTTCGATTGGATGAAATTTACGAGCGCAGGTTGGCGCAGAACCTTTGCCGCGCGCTCATCGTAATTTTGCAAGACTGCCGCACTGACCACCTGCGTCCCGCGGATCCAGCCGCCGACGCTAACCAAGATGATCAGGTCCTGATCGCGATGTGTTTGCATCGACGATTTCACTTCGTTCTGCGTTGCTTCGAGTTCTTCCTGAAGCGCGTCCCACTCGTTGTTCTCAGCAAACTCATTAATACTGCTGCCGCGGCTGAGCACGTTCTCGCTCACGCCCAGCGCTTTCGCCAATTTGATGATGTCGGTGCCGATATTCTTGACCTGCTGGGCGTCTTTCGCCTCGACCGCGATGAATCCGTCGGCGATCAAGCTTCCGAGATTGAGTGCGATCTGGGCGCGGTTCTTGTACGTCGTTGGAGTCGGACCGCGCATTTGGCCGATCCAATTCGGTTTGCCCGGTTTTTCGAGCGCGGCGAAAAGTTCGCCGGGCGTCGGAATGCTGATCGCATCAATGCGGATCGCCTTAGCCATTTGATCCGCCGGCAGACGCGCCGGTTCCGCGCCGATGACGGCACAATAACCCACTAAGAACGTAACTGCGCAGAAGCTTCTGATAGGCCTCATGACCGTCCAGCGTACCTACCTCGAGGCAGATTGCCAGCAAGAATCGCACGACGGCGCGGCCGAAAGCATCATGGACTTTGGTTGTATTTGCCGATCTGCAATTGCTGGCATTATTAGCCGGGTCCGCAGCATCATTTCCAAATGGGGAAAACTTCAATTCAAAGCGTTCACGCGCGCGAGATTCTCGACTCGCGCGGCAATCCCACCGTCGAAGTCGATGTTCAATTAGCAAACGGGACATTCGGTCGCGCGGCGGTCCCGAGCGGCGCGAGTACGGGTGAGCACGAAGCTTGGGAATTGCGCGATGGCGACAAGAAGCGTTACGGCGGCAAAGGCGTCAGCAAAGCGATCGCCAACGTGAACAACAAAATCGCGCGAGCGATCAAGGGAATGAACGCGCTCGACCAGGCGAAGATCGACAAGAAGCTGATCGAGCTCGACGGGTCGAGGAACAAAAAGAATCTTGGCGCGAATGCGCTGCTTGGCGTTTCCCTTGCGGTCGCGCATGCTGCAGCGACCGCGGAAGAACTTCCGCTGTTTCGCTATTTGGGCGGCAATAAAGCGCGAGTTCTGCCCATTCCGATGATGAACATTTTGAATGGTGGCGCGCATTCCGATGCGCCGATCGATTTCCAGGAATTCATGATCACGCCGCGCGGCGCGCCGAACTTTGCGGAAGCGCTTCGCTATGGCGCCGAAGTTTTCCACGCGCTGAAAAGCGTTTTGAAAGATCGACATCTTTCCACCGCGATTGGCGATGAAGGCGGCTTCGCGCCGAATCTGAAATCGGCCGAGGACGCGCTCGAGACTATCATCAAGGCAATCGGGAAAGCGGGGTACAACGCCGGCGAACAAATCTTTATCGCACTTGATCCAGCGTCGTCCGAGTTTTTTGATGCTAAGAAGAACGCCTATGTCTTCAAAAAATCCGATGGATCACAGAAATCGGCAGAAGAGCTCGTCGACTACTACGGCGAGCTTTGCGAGCGGTTCCCGATCGTCTCCATTGAGGACGGTTGCGCCGAAAACGACTGGGACGGTTGGGAAAAATTAACCAAGCGTCTTGGCGAAAAGATCCAGCTCGTCGGCGACGATCTCTTTGTTACCAACGTCGAATTCTTGCGCAAGGGAATTAAAGAGCACGTGGCAAACTCGATTTTGATCAAAGTGAACCAGATCGGAACGTTGACCGAGACTTTGGCGACGATCGATCTCGCGAAGAAAAATAAATACACTTCGGTCATTAGCCATCGTTCCGGTGAAACCGAAGACACGACCATCGCCGATATCGCGGTTGCGACCAACGCCGGCCAGATTAAGACCGGTTCGCTTTGTCGGACCGATCGAGTCGCCAAGTACAATCAGCTGCTTCGAATTGCCGAAGAACTTGGTGACAAAGCGGTTTACGGCGGTAATATCCGCTGAAGTGGATCATAGTTACGGCGATTTCCGCGCGCGTCGCGAAGCTACCGTCTGGCAGCGCTGGAATCGTGTCCTCCTCGTCCTGCTTCTGCTCGCAGTATGGCTCGTCATCGTCAGTCTTTTCGTGCCGCCCTACAAAAAATTGAAGCTCGGCCACGAGGAAATCGATAAACTACAGGCGCAACGCGACGAACAACACGTGCTGCTTTCCAAACAAACGCGCGAAGTGAATTTGCTCAAAACAGATCCTGTTTATCTGGAAACAATCGCGCGCGACCGACTTGATCTGATGAAAGAAGGCGACACCATTTTCCGAATCGAATCCGCCGCCGCGCAAACGGATAAACGCAAAGAGTCGGTGCGTCGGTAATCTCCCCTCTTGTCATCCCGCGCGAAGTCGAGGGATCTCTGACTTTTTCTGTCGATGTCACGCGATTCCGATTTCCGGGTTTACATTATGACGAATGATCTCGATACCGTGCTCTACGTCGGAATGACCAACAGCTTTGAACGGCGAGCCGGTGAGTGGCGGACCGGCGAAATTCCGGGATTCACTGCAGATTATCGGCGTCAAAGCTCCTCTATTTGGAGCATTATTGGGACGTTGAAGAAGCGATCGCGCGTGAAAAGCAGCTCAAGAGATGGTCGCGAAAGAAAACGTGGAGCTAATCGCGAGACTGAATCCTCGCTGGTTTGATTTGTTCGCCGACATTTCCGGAATATCTAGAGATTGTCTCGACTTCGCTCGACATGACAAAAAGGTGCCCCGACGTAATGTGTCTCTATGCCAATCGAAACCACCGTTGACGCCGAGGATTTGAAATTGCGCGTGGGCGAACTGCGGAGGTTTCTTTGACCTGCCCAAACTGCAGGAAAAATTGACTGCGCTCGAAGCACGAATGTCGGCGCCTGATTTTTGGAACAATCGCGAGCGCGCCCAAACCGATGTCGATGAAGTTTCGCGGCTGCGGTCGCTGATCAATCCTTTCCGCGACCTCGAGCGTGAGATCGAGGACTTCGACGCGCTCCATCAGCTCGCCGTCGAGGAAAAAGACGATGCCTATCGCGCACAGGCCGAGCGCGAAGTCGTGACCGAGCACGATCGTCTCCTGCACCAGCTCGAGGAATTCGAGCTGCGCCAATTCCTCTCCGGCGAGAACGATCGCAACAACGCGTTCCTCACCATTCATTCCGGTGCCGGCGGCACCGAATCGTGCGATTGGGCCGACATGCTCTTGCGCATGTATCAGCGCTGGATCGAGCGCAGCGGTTTCAAATCGCAGATTGCCGATGTTCAGACCGGCGAAGAAGTAGGAATCAAATCGGTCACGCTGCTGGTGAGCGGCGAGTACGCTTACGGTTATCTTCAAACCGAGCGCGGCGTGCACCGGCTGGTGCGGATTTCGCCGTTTGACGCCAACAAACGGCGACACACATCGTTCGCTAGCGTCGATGTTGTTCCGGAGATCGCCGACACGGCGCCGATCGAAATCAATCCGGTCGATCTCGAGATCGACACCTTCCGGAGTGGCGGCAAAGGCGGCCAGAATGTGAACAAAGTGGAAACCGCCGTGCGCATTTTGCACAAGCCGACTGGCGTCGTCGTCGCGTGTCAGGCCGAACGTAGCCAGGGCCGCAACCGCGATCTTGCGCTCAAAATGTTGAAAGCGAAGCTTTATCAGATCGAGCAGGACGAAAAACGAGCCGCGATCGATCGGCAATACGGCGAGAAAGGCGAGATCGCGTGGGGCAACCAGATTCGTTCCTACGTTTTTCAGCCGTATCAAATGGTGAAAGACCACCGTACTGGTGCCGAGACCAGTAACGTCCAGGAAGTCATGGACGGCAAGATCAACATCTTTATCCGAGCGAAACTGCGCGAGTAGAAAACGGGGGAAGACGCGTTGGATAGGCACGCGCCGATTACCTGGCAAGAGCATTGTTGATGCGAATGAATGGTTCAGACGCGCAGCGACGGCGAGATATCCGCGAGCACAATTGAATCTCGCTATCAGTTACTACAAAGGTAATGGGGCGACGCGGGCGTCAACGCAGCAATTGAGTGGGCTACAAAAGCAACCGAACAAGGTGGCGAGCACGAGCAATGTTTCCTCGGTGGAATTTACGCTCATGGCGTTCAGGACGACGTGGACTTCGGCCGGGCGAGCTACTGGTTTGAGAAGGCGGCCAAGGCTGGAGCGTTGAAGCGATGTCCCAAATTCCGAATCTCCATTTCAGATTCGCGAACAAATTGCTTCGCGAAAATTCAAAAGAGGGGTCTTAGAGCTTATTACAATTTATATCTGTCGGAGTCGCTAGAGGAACTAGCTTGAGTCGAAACCGCAGATCGAAATCGCCGCCGTTGTGTTTTCGGCAACAGGCGAGACACGCGATTGCGCGTCGCACCCGGCGCACGCGCGGAAATTTCTCTTTGCAATTCGGGCAAACATAAATGTAGCGGGCCTCGTACGTTTTCATCGCAAACAGCAGATTGTGGCAACGCGCTTCGTCCGCGATTCCCAAATCGCGACACGCCTCGCGCCATTCCGGTCCATGCGGCGCGATGCGGCGCCTTTTTTTGCGAAACTGCGCGAGCAAATGCGCCAGCTCATGCCGCAACGTGCGATTGATCTCGTCCGAGGCGTGATCCAGCAAAAGCGGATTCAGTGAAATCAATTTCTCTCGATAATCCGTGTGACCGGCAGCGGTTTTTAGTCGCGGATTCCATTCCACTCGAACCTCGCGTGCAAGTTTGTCCGCACCGAGTGAGCGCAACAGTTCGCGTGCTTGCTGCTGTAGCCACTGCGCTCCGTCGCCGTGCGAACGATCGGATCGGCTCGACAGAGCGGGGCAGGTACAAAAATCCAGTGCGAATTCCAGCTGCCTAGCCGGCAACCGCATGCGCACTCTTTCGTTTGGTCACGCGATCCACAATTTCGCCGACGATTTTTGCGGTCGCGGCGATTTCTTCAGCAGTTGTCGGTTTGCCTAACGACAAGCGGACCGCCGATCGCGCGCGTTCGATAGGCAGTCCCATCGCGAGCAAAACGTGCGATGCCGAAACAGATCCGACCATACAAGCCGACCCGCTCGACGCGCACACCCCTTTCAAATCGAGCGCGATGAGCAGCAGTTCGGAATCGATCCCGAGCAGACTGACATTCAACGTGTTCGCAAGCCGCGGCGCGTTCTCGCCATTCAGCCTCGCGTCTGCAACGTTTTGCGAAATCAAATTCCAGAGCTCGTCGCGCAGCTTCAATTGTCGATCTTGTTCTGTCTGACGATTGCTCAACACAAATTCCGCAGCCGCAGCCATTCCGGCGATCGCTGGAACATTTTCGGTTCCGGGTCGCCGCCGATTTTCGTGCGCGCCGCCGAAAAGGACCGGTTGTAGCGACAATCCGCTTCGAAGGAAAAGAAATCCGATACCTTTCGGTCCGTAAAATTTGTGTGCGGCGAAACTTGCGGCGTCGACCAACGAAATGTCAATGTCGATCTTGCCGAAAGCTTGCACGCAGTCGCTGTGCAACAGCACACCGCGCTCACGACAAATTCTCGAGATCTCGCGCATCGGCTGAATCACGCCGGTTTCATTGTTCGCGGTCATGATCGAAACCAATCGTGTCTCCGGCCGAATCGATTTCGCGAGCTGATCGAGATCGACAACTCCCTCGTTGGAAGGGTCGAGCCAGGTCACTTCGAAGCCTTCGTGCTCCTCCAAATGCTCAACCGAGTGAAGCACGGCGTGATGCTCAGTCTTTTCGCAGATGACGTGACCGCCGCCGTCCATCTGGCAGCGCGAGAGTCCGAGCACGGCGAGATTACATGCTTCAGTCCCGCCGCTAGTGAAAATGATTTCATTTGGCTTGGCGCAAAGCAGCGACGCGATTTTGTCGCGCGCGTTATCGACCGCCGCGCGCGCGTCGCGTCCCGCGCGATGAATACTCGACGGATTCCCGAAATGTTTGCTGAAGTACAGCTCCATCGCCTCCCGCGCGGCGTTGCACACCGGGGTAGTCGCGTTGTAATCCAGATAAATCACAAACTCTTCCTTTTCCTATCAGTCTTGGTCTGGCAATTCTAAACCTTTGCACAGTTTCAGCCAAAAAGTTTTCGGATGAATCGCTATGAAAACGCGAGCATTTTTCGGAATCTCAGTATCGATTGCCATCGCGCTCCCCTTTGCGTGTCGGCCGACAGCAAGACGCGCAACCCGACTTCATGAGAGATGAGCACGATTGCAACGGCAAATTCCCGTGCACGGGCATAATGACGGCAATCAGTACGGCGATTACGAAGGACTTGTCTGGCTCACCGGGTGTTCGCATCTGATCTGGACCGATAGCTGGCGTGAGCTCGATCTGATTTCCGTTTGCAGCACTAATCCTGGGATGGAAGAAGTTTTCATCGCGAAGGTGAAATAATTTCTACGCGCTGAATTCGTCGCGGCTACTGGTCGGCTTCTTTTTTTTCTTCGGGACGATCCGGAGTTGTTTCTCTTCGTAATAAACGAGCGAGTCTGGGGGCACGCTTTGCACCAGGAAAACATTTCCGCCGATTGTCGATCCGGCGCCGATGACGGTTTTGCCGCCGAGAATAGTTGAGCCCGGGTAAATCGTGACGTCGTCTTCCACGGTCGGGTGACGTTTGCCGCCTTTCCTGATTTTGCCGTGCTCATCTTTTTGAAAACTGCGCGCCCCGAGCGTGACGCTGTGATAAAGCTTCACTCGCTTGCCGATCTCACACGTTTCGCCAATGACGACGCCGGTGCCGTGATCGATGAAAAAATGCGTTCCGATTTTCGCGCCGGGATGAATGTCGATCCCGGTGCGGCTGTGCGCCCATTCGGTCATGATCCGCGGAACGAGTGGCAGGTTCATTTCGTAAAGCAGGTGCGCCATTCGCTGGATCGCGATCGCTTCCAGCGACGGGTAGGCGAGAATGATTTCCTCGTAACTCCGCGCCGCAGGATCGCCTTCAAACGCAGCGTCGATGTCGGTCCAAAGGATGCGACGAACATTTGGCAGTTCGGCGAAGAACGCGGACAAAAATTTTTCCGCTTGTTCTTCGGTCGCCTCGTTTGGCGGAATTTTTCCGAGGCTCCGGCAAATATCAGTTTTCAATCGTGCTTGCAAAGTTCGCACGCGGACGCGCGTGATTTCAGACAAATCTTCCGAGCTGACGAGCGGTTCGCTTCGAAAACCGGGAAACATCAGGCTCATCAAATCGCTGCAGGAATTCTCGATCGACAGGCGCGATGGCAACGTAGCCGCGGCATCGAGATAATTGATGCCGCCCGTCTCAGCGTAAGTTTGCAGCAACTCCTCGACAGCGCCGTCCTCGCTTTTGTGCATTGAGAGAAATATGCGCGATCAAGACCCAAAGCGCACGCGATTATAACGTAGGGCCGTTAAGTCAACAGCCGCGGGCGATTGAGGGCAATCGCCCCTATCAATTGAAAAGACGCGCGCGGACTCTACGTTGAAGACAATGAAACCATTCTCCATCGCCGGAATTCCGCTGGACGAATTGAACAGTTTTCTTTCCGGCACACATTCCGATCCTTTTCGGATTCTTGGACCACATCGAATGGGGGACGATCTCGCCATCCGCGCGTTTCGCCCCGACGCGCGCAAGATCGACATCGTGATAAACGGACAGAAGACGATCGAGGCAGAGAAGACTCATCGCGACGGATTTTTTCAGGCAGCAATTCCAAACGCGACGCGCGACCTCGATTATCACCTGCGCCTAACTGATTGGGACGGTGCCGAGTCCGTGATGCGTGATCCGTATCAATACGGGCCGATCATGGGCGAGATCGATCTCCACTTGTTCGCCGAGGGCCAGCATTGGCAGCTTTACGAAAAATTCGGAGCGCATCTGTGGACGATCGGCGACACCGCCGGTGTTTACTTCGCGGTCTGGGCGCCGAACGCGCAGCGCGTGAGTGTAGTCGGCGACTTCAACGGCTGGGACGGCCGGGTCAATCCGATGCGGAAACTTCTTGGCAGCGGCGTGTGGGAATTATTCTTACCCAACGTTCGCGAAAACGCGCACTATAAGTTCGAGATTCGCACGCAAAACGGTGCGCTTCTGCTCAAGAGCGATCCGTTCGCGTTTTTCAATCAGCACGGGAAGTCGACGTCGTCGCTCGTTTACAATTTGGAACGCTACAAGTGGAGCGACGCCGATTGGATGGAGCAACGTCGCAAAAAAGAATGGCCGACAACGCCGGTGAGCATCTACGAAGTCCATCTCGGTTCGTGGCGGCGGAAATCCGAGGAAAACAATCGGCATCTCAGTTATCTCGAGCTCGCGGAGACGCTCATTCCCTACGTGCTCGAGATGGGTTACACGCACATCGAGCTGCTGCCAATCGCGGAACATCCGTTTGAGGGTTCGTGGGGTTATCAGGTCACGAATTATTACGCGCCGACGAGTCGCTGGGGAAATCCGGACGAGCTGCGTCATTTCATCGACAAATGTCATCAGGCCGGGGTTGCAGTGATCATGGATTGGGTGCCGGCGCATTTTCCGAAGGACGCGCACGCGCTGGCGGAGTTCGACGGAACCGATCTCTATGAGCATATGGACCCACGCCAGGGCGAGCATCAGGATTGGGGGACGCTCATTTTCAATTACGGCCGCAATGAAGTGCGCAATTTCCTGATCGCGAACGCGCTTTTCTGGCTCGACAAATATCACATCGACGGGCTGCGGGTGGATGCGGTGGCGTCTATGTTGTATCTCGATTACTCGCGCAAACCGGGTCAGTGGATCCCGAACGTTTACGGCGGGCGCGAAAATCTGGATGCGATTTATTTTTTAAAGCGGTTCAACGAAGTTTGTTACGAGCGTTTCCCGGGAATCATCACTATCGCGGAAGAATCAACCGCTTGGCCCAGCGTTTCGCGGCCGACCTATCTCGGCGGACTCGGGTTCGGATTTAAATGGAACATGGGTTGGATGCACGACTTCCTCGAATACATGTCGATGGATCCGATCTATCGACGTTATCACCAGAGCAACATTACCTTCTCGCTCCTCTACGCGTTTACCGAACATTTCATTTTGGTCTTGAGCCATGACGAGGTTGTATACCTAAAAGGCTCGCTCATTTCGAAGATGCCAGGCGGCGAATGGCAGAAGTTTGCGAATCTCCGGATGTTTTACGCGTGGATGTACGGCCAGCCCGGAAAAAAATTGCTCTTCATGGGCGGCGAGTTCGGCCAGTGGCGCGAATGGAACCACGACACGAGTCTCGACTGGCATCTTCTAGATCTCCCGAAACACGATGGATTGCGCCGGCTCGTTCAACATTTGAATTACACTTACAAAAGCGAACCCGCGTTGTGGCAGCAGGACGATTCCTACGACGGTTTTGAGTGGATCGATTTCCACGACGCTGATAACAGCGTCGTGTCGTTCGTTCGCAAATCGCGCGAACGCGAGATGATTGTGTTCATCGTGAACGCCACGCCGGTGGTGCGCCATAATTATCGCCTCGGCGTGCCCCGCCCTGGTTTTTACCGTGAAATCATTAACACGGATGCAGAAACCTATGGTGGCAGCAACGTCGGCAACCTCGGCGGCGTGCACAGCGAAGCCGCCCATTGGATGGGGCGTGAGCAGTCGATTCTGATCCAGTTGCCGCCGCTGGCTACGCTGGCATTCAAGTTCGAATCGTAGCCGCGTTGCTCGCGCCTTGCACGGCGACTTCGAGCGCCAGAGGCTGGGCGACAACCGTCACTTTTGAACGGTACGAGTGAGCTCAAAGGTTATCCAGTGACTTCAGCAGTCGCATCTAACGTGATTTTTGCCGTCACTTCCAATTACACGAAGGCGGCGACGCCGCGGTCTTGCGGAAAAATAACGCGACCGCAACAGGCGGGTCGGAAGCGGCGTTTGAATCGCTGGTTGGCAAAAAAGCCCGGCGAAGCGCAGGGCACGGTCATACCCAGTGATCCAACCGGCGTGCTTAGACAGCCGAAACTAATCTACCGTCGATTCAAACTCGCCGTCGGCGACGCGTGTTCTGATTTTCATTTTCGTGCGAACCGCTGCGACGCTGCGAATTACTTGGCCGCGTTCGTTTCGGGTAATGCTGTAGCCGCGGCGCAAAGTTGCTTCGGGTCCAAGCACGCGCAGGATGCCTTCGATCCGCTCGAAACAGTGCCGCGCATTTTCGATCGCGCGTTTCGGTAATTCGCGAAATCGCCGTTGCAAATCGCCGAAGCGATTTCGACGCAGCATCAGCTCGTGCAGCGGACTCCGCGCTTGCAACGTCGCAAGGGCGTGCGCCAGCACGCGACGGTAGTTGTCGATCTTGTAGGCGAGGCAGCGGCGCAACGTTTCGCGCGCGTGATCGAGCCGCTGTTGCGCGTCCCGCATCCGATTGAGTAATTCGCGGTCGAGTCTGCGCGCGCACGTATCCATTTGCTGGCGAAGGTCGACGATGTCGGGAACAATCAATTCTGCGGCCGCGCTTGGAGTCGGTGCGCGCAAATCGGCGACAAAATCGGCGATTGTGAAATCGATTTCGTGACCAACCGCGGAAACAATTGGTACTTGAACGCTTGCAAGCGTGCGCGCAACGATTTCTTCGTTGAACTCCCACAAATCTTCCGTGCTTCCGCCGCCGCGGGTGACGACGATGAGATCAACCGGCGCGAAATTTTCATTCGGTGTCGCCAATTCACGAATCGCGACAGCGATTTCCTGCGCCGCGCCGGTTCCCTGAACGCGCACCGGATTAATTAAGATCGACAACCACGGCGCGCGGCGATGTAGAACATTCAAAATGTCGCGAATCGCTGCGCCGCTCGGCGAGGTGACGATACCGATTCGTTTCGGAAATTTTGGAAGCGGTCGTTTGCGCGCGGGATCGAAGAGCCCCTCGGCTTCAAGTTTGCGCTTGAGTGCTTCGAATTTCGCCTGCAAAACGCCAACCCCACACGGCTGAACGATTTGAACGCTGATTTGATATTGTCCCCGCGCCTCGAATACCGAAACCGTTCCAAAAGCTTGGACGTGAGCGCCATTAGCGAGCAGCTGTCTGAGCGGCGCCATCGTGTTTCGAAAAATGACGCAAGCGATCTGCGCGCGCGCGTCTTTGAGCGTGAAATATTGATGCCCACTCGGATGCAGTTTGTAATTCGAAACTTCGCCCTGCACCCAAACGGCGCCGAATCTTGTTTCAAGCGCCCCGCGAATCAAACGAGTCAGCTCCGAGACGGTGAGAACCTTGGAAGTTTGTTGAAAGAAATCTGCGGTTTGCTGCATTGCTCGCCGATTAGTTAACCACAGGGGTCGCAGAGAACGCAGAGTTTATTTTTGTTCGATCTCCGGTGCTTTGCGAACCCTGTGGTAAACTCGAGAATCGTAGGGCGTCTGTGCCAGACGCCGCCGCTTCATAGAAGCTGTCTACAATAATTCCCCCTGCATTCCGGGCGGCGGTTTGAGGCCGAGCTTTTTGTAAGCGTTCGTGGTGGCGACGCGCCCTTGCGGCGTGCGTTTGATGTAACCTTCCATGATCAGATACGGTTCGTTCACTTCTTCGAGCGTACCGGCTTCTTCGCCGACCGCGACGGCGAGGGAATTCAAACCAACCGGACCGCCGTTGAATTTATGAATCAACGTTTCGATGATGCGTTTGTCCCATTGATCGAATCCGTCGCGGTCGATCTCCAACATTGCGAGCGCGCGATCGGCTACGTCGCGGTCGATCTGGCCCTGCGCTTTGACCTGTGCGTAATCGCGGACCCAGCGCAACAAATTGTTCGCAGTGCGGGGCGTCCCACGCGCGCGGGCGGCAATTTCGGCTGCGCCGGCCGGATCGATTTCAACGCCCAACAGACGCGCGCTACGCATGATGATCTTCTGCATTTCCTCGGCGGCATAATAATCGAGCCGCGCCGTCATTCCGAAACGCGAACGTAGCGGGGCGCTCACCATTCCCGCGCGCGTCGTTGCTCCGACGAGCGTGAACTTCGGCAATTGCAGACGCAGACTGCGCGCTTGCGGGCCCTGATCGATGATGATGTCGAGCCGATAGTCTTCCATTGCCGGATATAAATATTCTTCGATCGTCGGTTGCAGCCGATGGATCTCGTCGATAAAAAGAACGTCGCCCTTTTCCAAACCAGTAAGCAATCCAGCGAGCTCGCCTGCTTTTTCTATCACGGGGCCGCTGGTGCTTTTCACATTCGCGCTCATCGCGTTCGCGATGATGTAAGCGAGCGTGGTCTTGCCCAGACCGGACGGACCGCTCAATAAAATGTGTTCGAGCACGTCTCCGCGCTTTTTCGCGGCCTCGACCATCAACTCCAAACGCTCGCGCACTTTCACCTGGCCGGTGAACTCGCTAAACATTGGCGGCCGAAGGGAGATCTCGAAAGCGGCGTCCGGTTCCGGCGGTTTCATTTTGGTCAGATTCATTTTTAATCCAGATTTTTCGTGAGCACGAGCTCTGTCCCGCGCGGTTTCAAGATGTAATCGACTTTATCGAAGGCGTTCCGGATCAAATGCAGGCCGAGGCCGCCCGGTCTAACTTCGTCATAGTTGCGACCGCGCATCTTGTTCGCCGGCTTTTGTGCGCCGTAATCGCGCAATCGCATGCGCACGCACGTGCTCAACACTTCCACCGAAAGCGCCATCGGCTGATCGTCGCGCAAATCGTAGGCGTAACGAATCACATTCGTGCAGGCTTCATCGATCCCGAGCACCATCAACGTCCGCTGTTTTTCTGAGAAGGGATGACGCGCGAGGAATCTTCGCACGAAATTGCGCATCAATGCGAGGTTCGCGGTGTGGCTGGTGAACGCGAGCTTTCCTTTCTTCATCGCCACAGCAACGCTGAGCACGCTTCGGCGTTCAATCAAGTATGGACCTGGACCCAAATTGGACAGGTGCGCAAAGAAGTTGTTCAGTCTCGCGCATGTGGAAAACCGCTGCTGCGTTGGTACTCTTGGTCGCACCGGCTTTGGCGCAGGAACGCCTGACGGCTTACGACGCGCTCCGAGTGGTTGGCGCCCACATCAATCGCGACGCCGTTAATCATGTCATTTCCGTAACTGGCGTGAAAGGCAATCCACAACCTGAGACATGGAAGGTTTTGCTGGATGATCGCGCGCACGGAGGCATTCGCGAAATCAGTGTGCGCAATGGCCAGATCGCTTCTGAGCGGCCGAGCTCGATGGTTGGTTCAGCGGAAGGCGCGACCATTAATACTTCGCGATTGAATCTCGATTCGAGCGGCGCGTTTCAAGTGGCCAGCCACATTGCCGACAAATCCGGAACGCGCTTCGACAGCGCGAGCTACACCTTGCGCACCGATCAACATGGCGATCCAGTCTGGATCATGACGCTTCATGGAGTCAACGGCCGCCCCGTCGGCACCATTTACATCGGCGCTAATCGGGGAAATGTGACGCGAACTGAAGGAATGTTTGCCGGAGCAAGCATGAACGATGTCGCCACCGAGGAACGCGTATATCGCGAGCGTCGCCATCAAGAAGGCCCGGAGCAAGCAACCGACGAAGACAGCGACAAGCACGGACCGCTCTACGGCGTGCGACAACGCCTGCATGATTATTTTCACCGTGCCCAGGATGAGGCGAGCTCAATGTTTGAGCGGGTGCGGCGTTCGTTTACCGACTTCATCAATCGTTAGTGACGCCAGGTCTTCATCATGAAAAATTCGCGCGCATCATCTGAAGTCTGGCCGAAGCTGAATTACGCGGATTGGAAGGAAACCTGCGCCACGCTTCACATGTGGACGCAGATTGTCGGCAAAATCCGGCTCGTGAAGACGCCGTGGACCAATCATTCCTGGCACGTCACTCTTTATCTGACCGCTCGCGGTCTAACGACTTCGCCAATTCCGCACGGCACGGACATTTTCGAGATCCGCTTTGATTTCATCGATCATCAACTGCGCATTCTGAAAAGCGACGGCGCACAAAATTTAATCGAACTCAAGCCTCGAAGCGTGGCGGATTTTTATAAAGCCGTGATGGCGGCGCTGGAGGAGCTAAAATTGCCGCTGAAGATCGACATCCTGCCGAACGAGATTCCGGATCCGATTCCGTTCGATCGCGATGACAAACATTGTTCTTACGATCGCGAATATGCGAACCGATTCTGGTGCGTCCTCGCGCGGGCGGACCGCGTCTTCAAAAATTTTCGTTCGCGGTTCTGCGGCAAATGCAGCCCGGTCCACTTTTTCTGGGGAAGTTTTGATTTGGCGGTCACACGATTTTCCGGGCGCACCGCGCCTCCTCATCCCGGCGGAATTCCGCACCTGCCGGACGCGATCACGCGCGAAGCATACTCGCAGGAAGTGAGCAGTCTCGGTTTTTGGCCCGGCAATGACGCCATGCCGCAGGCGATCTTTTATTCTTATGCTTATCCAGAGCCGAAAGGATTTGCGGAAGCGAAGGTGAAACCGGCGGCGGCTGGTTACAATTCGCAGTTCAAAGAATTCATTTTGCCGTACGACGCCGTGCGCAGTTCGAAATCGCCTGACGATGCGATCCTCGATTTTGCTCAAAGCGCCTACGACGCAGCGTCAATTCTCGGGAAATGGGATCGCGCTGCCCTCGAGGAGAAGAAACCAGCCTTGCATTCGACGAGTAAGCATTCGTAAATTGGGTGCGATGAATCCTCTATGCGCTACCGAACAGAGCGCGTGGCGTGAAATCAAAGAGGGCTGGCGTCCGCTCTATGGCGATGTCGATTCAATGGGCGTCGCGGTCGAGTGGCACGATTTTCAGACGGCGCGTAATTTCAATTGGGGCCGCACGTTCCATCCGCGCAGTCTTGAGTTTTGCTTGAATCTCGATGGCCGTGGTGAGATCGGTCGCGCTACGAAGACAGATTACGTGCCGGGAAACTCCGGTTACTATGCAATCGGTGACGAACCGCTGCCCGCTTTGCGACGCGCGAACGACCGTCATCAGTTCGCGACGCTCGAATTCTCGCGAAAACATTTGCAAAAACAATTCGTGGAAAACGAAGGCGATCTCGAGCCACAGATCCGGCGCATCATTTTCGGCGACAAAGATGAAACGGTGGTTGCGCCGACGCGTCCGATGTCGATCCAACAACGCGCGGTCGTTGCCAGTCTCGCTCAGCCGCCGGTTTCGAAAGCGGCCCAGGTTCTCTGGTATCAAAGCAAAGCGCTCGAGCTGATGGCGCATTTTCTTTTTGAACCGAAAGATCCGGAGTTTTTCTGTATGCGACAGAAACGGGTGGCGCGCCAAAGGGTCGAACGAGCAAAGGAACTATTGGCTCGCGATTTAACGAATCCGCTGACACTGGAAGCGCTCGGCCAGGAAGTTGGGTGCAGTCCATTTTATCTAAGCCGGAGTTTCTCACGTGAGGTCGGTCTGACGATTCCGCAATATTTGCGGAAGCTGCGAATGGAACGCGCGGCCGAATTGTTGCGCACCGGTCGCTACAATGTGACCGAAGCCGCGACGGAAGTCGGCTACTCCAGCCTCAGCCATTTCAGCAAGGCATTTTGCGAAACGATCGGCTGTTGCCCGGTGTTGTATCCAGCGGCAAAGAACGTGATTTTGGATCGCTGAACGCAACTGACGCTCGGCGATCGTCGATCCTATCTCCTGAATGAAAATTACTCGCGCGCTCATTTCCGTTTTCGACAAAACCGGCATCGCCAAGTTTGGCCGCGCGCTTGAGCAACAAGGCGTGGATATTATTTCCACCGGCGGCACGGCCGAGTTGCTGCGAAAAGAAAAAATTCCGGTCCGCGAAATTTCCAGTTTTACTGCGTTTCCAGAAGTCTTGGAAGGCCGCGTCAAAACTTTGCATCCGCGCGTCCACGGCGGACTGCTTTACAAACGCGGTAATCCGAAACACGAAGCGGAAGCGCGCGAGTGCGGCTTCGAGCCGATCGACATGGTCGTGGTAAATCTCTATCCGTTCGAGAAGACGATCCAAAAACCCGATGTCGCGCTCGCCGAGGCGATCGAAAACATCGACATTGGTGGGCCGTCAATGATTCGAAGCGCGGCTAAGAATTATGAATCGGTGACTGTCGTCGTTGATCCAGGGGACTACGACAGGGTTCTGGAAAACATGCGTGAGAACAACGGCGAAACGACCCTAAAATTGCGCGAGCACCTCGCGATCAAGGGTTTCATCAAGACTTCGGACTACGACCGCACGATCGGCAATTATTTGAATCGCGAGCAAATTACCGAAGCCTCGTTCTCACTTTCGCTGCCGCTCGTGACGAAGCTGCGCTACGGCGAAAATCCGCATCAGCAGGCTGCGCTGTACGGCGATTTCGACCGCTATTTCGAAAAGCTGCACGGCAAAGAGCTGTCGTTTAACAACATTCTCGACATCAGCGCGGCCACGAACCTGATCGCCGAGTTTTCGCAGCCGACAGTCGCCATCTTGAAGCACACGAACCCATGCGGCGTTGGCTCGGATGTCGATCTTCGAAAAGCATGGGAGAAAGCCTTCGCGACCGACAAGCAGGCGCCGTTCGGTGGAGTCATTGTTTGCAGCCGCGCGATCGACGAGCCGTTTGCGAAAACGATCAGCCAAATTTTTTCCGAAGTGATTATCGCTCCTGATTTCAAGACTGAGGGGCGCGCGCTGTTGCAAAAGAAAAAAAATCTGCGTCTGATCCGTCTATTGACATCAGCGGCCGAAGCGCGGCCGGCAGTCGATCTTCGTTCGGTTTGCGGCGGGTTGCTCGCGCAGGATTTCGACAGCATCAGTGAAACTCCGGAACAAGTCGTGACCAAACGCTGCCCGACCAAAAAGGAAATGGACGCGATGCTTTTTGGCTGGCGCGTGGTTAAGCATGTGAAATCAAATGCGATTGTTTACGCGGCGGCCGATCGCACGCTCGGTATCGGCGCCGGACAAATGTCGCGCGTTGACTCTTCGCGGCTCGCTGTTTGGAAAGCGCGGGAAGCCGGTTTGTCGTTGAAAGGTAGCGCGGTCGCGGGCGACGCTTTCTTTCCGTTTCCCGATGGGTTGATCGCGGCCGCCGATGCCGGTGCGACCTGCGCGATTCAACCGGGCGGTTCAGTTCGCGACAAGGAAGTCATCGCCGCCGCCGACGAAAGCAAAATGGCGATGATCTTCACCGGCGTTCGCCATTTTCGGCACTAACTGCGATTACGGTTGAAAGGTTATCGGCACTAGCACGGTCCAATCACCGGCGCCCGGCTCTGCTCGCCATTCGCGAAGCCCAACGATCGCGGCTTGATCGAGAATCGGCTGACCGGTCGATTCGACTGTTTGCACACTCCTGACCCTGCCGTTCACGTCGAATGTCACGCGATATTTTCCCGACCCTCTATTCGGTCCATAACGGATCATCCGTGCTTCGTACGGATACTTCGGTGCGGGATTGAAAATGACTCGGCGCGCGAGCCGCAGTGCCGGCGTGGGCGATTCCACGGGTGCGGCCGCCCAGCGACCGGTTGTTCCGGACTTCACTGCTGCCAATAGGGGCTCCAGCACACCTGTCGGCTGCACTGCATTCTTGCCTCCGGCGGTCACGATTCCAACGACTTCGCCTTCATCGTCTAGAACTGGGGCGCCAGCAGCATCCGGCGGAATTGATCCGCTGATTTCGAACACATCTTTCTTTGGGTCCCGGCCGCGGGAAGAAATTTTGCCTGCGGCAAGCGGTTGTTCTTTGTGTTGCAGCGGACTGCTAACCACCACTGCCCACGCACCAACCGCCACTGATTCGGACGTCTTCGCGAGCGGCAGAATCGGGACGCCGATTTTTGTTTCGGCGCGCAACAGCGCGAGATCAGATTCGGTTGATGACGCGATCACGCCAGTGACGTTGCGAATTTTGCCGTCGGTCGTTTTGGCGACGCCATAGGCCCCGTCTGCCACCGTCAGCAAACTCGTTACAAACAAACCGTCGTGCGAAACAAAGAAGCCGTTGCGCGACCGCAGTAGCTGACCCTTTGCGTCGAAGACAGTGATTTCAAGGACCGCCGGGTCCGCTTTGTGCACGATTTTCTCGAATTCAGGAGGCGGCGTTTGAGCGGGCGGCGTCGAAATAGTCGGCGCCGCTGAAACAGACGGAGTCGCCACCGTCACCCCAACTGTCGGGGAAGGCGTCGGCGGAACTGGAGTCGGCGTTGGCGAAGGCAGCGTGGTTTGCTGCGGAGGATTTCGTCCGCACCATGAATAGGCCAGAATGATGATGAGGGCGATACCGCAAATTAGAGCGAGTGTTGATTGTCTCATGTGAGACTCGTCGCCAATAGCCGATCAAACTTGTTTATCGGGCCGCGGCTGACAGTCGCCACATCCAAATGCTTAATCCGCCGGATACAATCATCGCAACCGCGCTTCCCCAGATTGGAAGGTGATGCGAGCCGATTTGCATCGTGAAATGCGAGATCAACAACCGCCAGACATGGACGAGACACGCGAGGCCGAAAATAACGCTAGCAATCCGCAAACCAGTTCGTTGTGAGTTCATGCCCCACATTTTCTCACGTCGATCTTTGCTTTGTCAGCAAAAATTGGTTGTAGGGCGTCTGTGTCAGACGCCGGCTTCCAGAGTGGTGTTTCACAGAAACGCCTGGCAATTTGTTAGGCCACCGCTCTTCCGCGAAACGCCGCCGCTTGCACGATGATTCCGATCGTAGCCAAGCCGACAAATAAGAGTGTCGCCCCGGTTGGCGGCAACACAATCGTGTGTCCGATCAAATACGCACCGACGAATGATGACATTGCAATGAGCGCCCAATCAAACAGTGCGAGCAACAAGATCGCGCCAATGATTCCGCCGACAACGAAAGTGATTCCGGGATAACGAGCGCCCTCGGTGATAAACGCTGTGACCAACGCCGTCCCCAGTTTCCCGCCAGCGAGAAATCCGGCGACCGCGATTGCGACTTTTTGGAGAAACATTGCAACCAACGCGCCGGTAAATCCAAAAATGACGGCGACGCTGAGTTCCAGAACCTGAGATGGCTCATGTATCAGATGCGGCGCGAATTCCGCGCCCGCCGCGAATCCAATCGCCGCAACGCAAAGCCAGAAAAGTCGCCTCCCGAAAAACAAAATAATCGCGCCGATCATAACGCTGATAATTGGAATCGGCAGGTTCATTTGTTTCAAGTCCACGCGGATAAATCGCGTCCCAGCAGCTTTTCCAGTTCTTTGATGTCGAAATAGAAAATTTCGATTAAGCGCCATCGCAGGTGATTGTCGATGTTAACGGAATATTCTTGCTCGAACACGCTTGCTTCCGGCGGAACGAACGAGCTGTCCACGCCGAGAAATCCGAAGATGCGTCGTAACGTTTCCTGATGCTCGTTACGCAACTCTTCGCTCAAAAGAATGAAACAGTTGCCTTTTCCAAAAATGTTGAACAAGCGTCGAACCTGATGCGCGTAAAGGCCACGATCGACGTAGGAAAAAACACGATGCTGTAACGGCAACGCCTCGCGGCAGCGCTCCGGTTCTCTTTCGATCGCTTCAGCAAACGATAGTTTTTCTTTGCCGCGTTTGGTTTCCATGTTCCAGGCCGAGAACGCGCGCTCGACCGGATTCCGTAGCGCGAGGATCCATTTCATGTTTGGATTGTATTTCCAGATCCGATACGGTGCGGTTTCCCAATACATGTAGATCGGGCTCGCTTCGCCGATCACGTGATGTTGCGGCTTCGGTTTAAAGTTCGCGTGGTAATTTTTGTAATCGATGTCCTCCTCTGCACGATCGAAGAAATGCAGCTCTTTCCGCGTGGTCGGCATGCAAATCTCCGGATGCTGTCGCAAAAACGAGTCCAGCGCCGACGTCCCGCCTTTCTGCGTTCCGCCAATTACGAAATCAACGCACATGTTTAAGCCGACACGATCATCGATCGCTAAGTGTGATCGGTACTCTCACGGCTGTAAATGTCTCCGGACGAAATCCCCAGTTTCTTAAGGGCTCCTATGGCCGCTTTGTCTAAAATAATCGACCCGTTCGAGTGAACGACTTTAATCTTGGTTACGCCGTCGCCACCGGTTGAGCTTCTGCAAAGCATGTGCCACTTATCGAAACACCAAAAGTGAATGCCCCCAAAACGGAAGTAGCAACGATGCGTGCAATCGCGCTCACTTATTTTTCATCATTGCATCGCGCTTGGGCTTGAATTCGTTGCCCGACTTCCATTCGGGAAATCTATAGGTATTGGCGACCTGGTAGCCGACTTCGAATAGAAGATCGATATCCTGGACCGCGCCGGAGAGGTCCCAATCCGGTTTCACTTTGTCGCTCGGCTGATGATAGTCTTTTAGATCGTATTCGTCGGCGCGGGGCGAGCCGTTTTCAGGCCGTGAGAGAAGATGCTGGTTCTTGCCAATGTAAAGCGACGGCAGGCCGACCTTGCTGAACTCGAAGTTGTCGGCGCGATAAATGCTGCCTTTCTCCGGACGGGGATTGGGAATATTTTCCCGGCCCTGCCACTTCGCGTCGGCGGTAAGCATGTCGTCGAGATCGGAGAAACCGTAGCTGGTGTCCTCGATATCGCGCGCTTTACCCCAGACGTTCAATGTGTCGATGTTGATATCGGCCAAAGTTTTCTCGAGCGGATAAAGCGGATGCTCGGCGTACCATTTCGCGCCTAGTAAACCTGCTTCCTCAGCCGTAGTCGCCATGAACAGAATCGAGCGCTTCGGCGGCGGATTGGTTTTCGGAAAGGCAGCCGCCAGCGTGAGAAGAGCCGCCACGCCCGAAGCGTTATCAATCGCGCCGTTGAAAATCTGATCGCCCTGCAATTCAGGATGCTTTCCGAGATGGTCCCAATGGGCGCTGTAGATCTCATATTCATCCTTCAGTTTCGAATCGGCGCCTTCGAGTCTTCCAATCACATTATGCGATTTGAATGAGCGAACCGCTTGTTTGATGTCGATGTTCGCTTTCGCATTGAGCGCTACGGGTTTGAACGCTTTCGTGATCGCTGACTTCTTGAGTGCGTCGAAGTCCTGACCGCAGTCGGCTAACAATTTCTTCGCGACGTCGAGCGTGATCCATGAACGCGCCTGAACTGCGCCTATGTTCTTGTCGGGATTATCGAGCTCGAAATTTTCCTTGGACCAGCTCGATTTCACAACGTGCCATGGATATGCCGCCATTTCCGTCTCGTGAATGATGATCGCGGCGGCCGCGCTCTTTTGCGCCGCGATTTCGTATTTGTAAGTCCAGCGACCGTAATAGGTCATCGTTTTTCCCTTAAACACTTTGTCGTCGAGCTTCGACGGATCTTTCGCATCAGGAACTTGCGGATCGTTGATCAACATCAAAATCGTCTTGCCGCGAACATCGACGCCTTTGTAATCATCCCAAGCGTATTCGGGCGCAACGACGCCGTAGCCGACGAACACGAGATCGGAGTTGTCGATTTTGATTTCGTTTTGCAATCGCGCCGAGGACGCGACGAAGTCATCCGTGAATTTCAAATCCATCGGCGGTTTGCCGTTCACGACAAATTGCATCCGTGGATTGCTTTTGATTCCGGCGAGCGGAACTTCTTGGAAATAGCCGCCGTCCGGGTTTCCCGGCGTCAGCCCGATCGCTTTGAATTGGTCGGCGATGTATTTGATCGACAGCTCTTCGCCCTTGCTGCCCGGTGCGCGGCCCTCGAATTCATCCGATGCGAGAATCTTGATGTGCGCGAGCAATGCGTCAGGCGTAATGACATCGAGTGCGGGCTTAAGTCTTTCCGCGGGTCCGTCGGCGGCGAAAAGGGAAAGCGTCGCGACGACTAAGAGCGAAACGACCAATCGTGGCGTTTTCATGGTTCTTCTGTAGCGGCGCCCTGTGAGCGCCGCAACATTATGCGACGATCACAGACCGCCGCTACAACATCACTGATTCGGCGGTCCCGTAGGCGCTTCCTTTTTGTCCTCCGCTTTCACACCGATCCTTTTCAGGAACGGCTCCACAGATTGTTTGCGAGCGAGAAATTTTTCAACCGACATCGCGACGTCGCGGCTATCGCCCTGCTCGTAAATTTCCTTCCGCAGTTTCATGCCGGCTTGTTTGTCGAGATAACCGTCCTTTGCTTTTTCGAAAACAGTTCCCATGTCGGCGGCGATCGCGTCGGCCCAGGCGTAGCCGTAATAGCCGGCGTCGTAACCGTTCATGTGACCGAAGTAAGTGACAAACGTCGTACTCGGATCGATTGGCAGAAAAACCCTTTCCAGAATCGGATTCGAAATCTTCACGCAATCCCAGTCTGCATTTTCAGCGTGCGCGTCATGCATCGCGAGATCGAGCGACGCAAACGCGAACTGCCGCCGATAAAACACGCCGGCCGTGGCTTTCTTCGCGTCGTTCATTTTTTGAATGACGCCGGCCGGAATTTTTTTTGACGGGTCGCGATAATCAGCAGCGAAAGTATCGAGGACTTTCTTGTTCCAGGTCCAATTTTGGAGCATTTGTGAAGGAGCTTCGACGAAGTCGCCGGGGACATGCGTGCCAGCGAAGCGTGCGTATTTTGCACGGGTTGTGATCTCATGCAGGCAATGACCGAACTCGTGAAACAAAGTTTCGACGTCTGAATGCGTCATGAGTGACGGCTTGTCCGCGCTGGGCGGCGGAAAATTGCAAAGCAACGCGCACACCGGCCGTTGATATTTCCCGTCAGCAAGCCGTTTGCCGCTGGTGATCCCGAATTCTGCGAAATGATTGAATTTTCCTTCGCGCGGAAACATGTCGAGATAGAACATGCCGAGTGGTTCGGCGGTTGCGGCGTCGGTGACCATGTAAAATTGCAGATCGTCGATCCACTTGTAGGGCGCGGCGATTTTTTCAAACTTCAGCCCAAAGATGCTCTGGTAGATGTTGAACATTCCTTCGAGCACTCTTTGAAACGGGAAAAAGTCGCGAAGTGCTTCCGTGTCGACGTTGTATTTCTGTTTCTTGATCTGGTTGCTGTAGTAACGCCAATCCCAGATGCCAATCTTTGCGTTCGGATCGCGCGTGTCCTCTGCTTTCATTTTCTGCATCTCGGCCACTTCGGCGGCGAATTTCGGCTGAATGCCGGACACGAGATCGTCGATGTATTTCTTCGCGCCAGCGCCGGTCTTGGCCATTTTGATTTCAGTCTGGAAATCGTCCCAGGATCTGTAGCCGAGTCGGAGCGCGATCTTGTTGCGCAAATCGATCATTTGATTGAGCACGGTGCGATTCGTGTCTTTGGCGAGGCTGTCGCGCGCGATGTAAAGTTTTTTGCGGGTGGCTTCGTTTTTGGCATTGTCTTCGACCGTGTTGTAATGCCAGGTGACGTTCGCGAGAACGGTGTAGGCGTCATCGCCGGTTTTCACGCCGGGGGAGGCGAGGAAACTGTCGGGCACGCCCTCGAGCTCGGCTTTGGTGAAAACGAGCGGCACTCTCGCGTTGACGATGTTGGTGTCGAAATCGGTGCCGAGCTTCGCCAGTTGTTTACGCAAATCTTCAACTTCTTTGCGTTTGTCCGGCGGCAACGCCAGGCCCGCGCGGCGATAATCACGCATCGTTTCGTCGAAAAGTTTCTTGTCCTCGCCGGAAAGATTCGGTTTTGTGTCGGCGAAAGCTTTCAGCGTTTTGTAAACGTCTTGCCGATAATCGACGCCAACCGCCCAATCCTGAAATTCTTTGACTCCGTTTTCCGCTGCGGCGCGGACCTTTTCGTTGGTGTTGCTTTCTTTGAGCACAACCGCTCTGCTCGCGGCGTTTCCGGCCTGCCAGTTTAGATCGTCCAGCGCGACGACCGTGCTCTTGAATGTGACTTTGCTTAGATCCTGCGCGCCGATTTGATCGAGCGCTTTGTTCGCCGTCGCGATTGCTTTTTTCACCATCGCGTCAACCGCTTCCGGTGTCTGTTCCCAGTCGGGAACAGTTAGGACAACGTTTGCTTTCGCGGCGGCGTCGCGAAAATCATCGACCGTTTTCAGATCTTCTGCGTGAAGATCGACGATTAGAGCGAGAGGAAGGACAAAATGTAAGATCGGCAATTCTTTCATGCGGAGATTTGATGCGTTGTGAATGGCGCACTCTTCTAAGTTGCGGTCGGAGAATAGGCAAGTGAGGAAAGTTGTCGTTCGACTGCGACGTAGTGAGCGGCCAATTGAATAGTTTAATGCGCCGTTTTCGACACACTGTCCTGTTCGCGACGCTACCCGCGGCGCAGTGTTTCTGGGGGCTTCATGCTTACACGCCGTCGATAGCGGGCAAAGGTGCGACCCTCCGGGACACTCAATTCGCTGGAGCAGATTGAATTGGGCGGCGACCAAGCATGGCCGGATTTGATTCGGGCTTATATCGACGTCGGGAACGTTGCCTGCGATTGGACCAACCGAGAGAAAACTTCAGAATCAGTGGATTATCGATCTAGCGCGCGATCGCGGCCGATGCCGGGACGCTAAAGGTTGCCACATATCTGGCAAGCCTTCCGATCGAAGAAATTCTACCCGGGGCTTAAGCTCACCGCCCATGACAGCGGTCGATGTCCGTTGATTCGATTTAGCACTATCTCCGCAGCCGTAAAATTGTGTAGAAGTTCAAGCGAAATTGTGATCGAGAAATTCCTGCTCGCGTTCATTCCGGTTTTTGTCGCGATCGATCCGATCGGGCTGGTTGCAATCTTCCTGGGACTGGGGACGAACGCATCGCACGAACATCGCAAGAACCAGGCATTTCTGGGACTGCTGACCGGTTTACTGGTCGCGACCGGATTTATTTTTCTCGGCAAAGGAATTTTCGCCGCGCTCGGGATCACAATTGCCGATTTTCAAATCGCGGGCGGATTGATCCTGCTCGTGCTCGCAGTGCGGGAGCTGGTCGGTTACGGCCGGGCCGATCGCGATGCTGACGATGAGTTCGGTGTTGTCCCACTTGGCATGCCGTTGATCGCGGGACCCGCGCTGCTGACCGCGCTCTTGATTTTAATCGACAGCGTCGGCGTCATGTTCACGCTGTCGGCGCTGATCGCAAACCTGGCAATCGTGGCGCTGGCACTTTGCAATGCCGAGCGGTTTGCGCACCTGATGGGCAAGCAGGGATTACGCGGTGCCTCGAAGATTATCGCGCTCCTGTTGGCGGCGATTGCGATCAGCCTGATTCGGCGCGGCTCGCAGACACACTGAGACCGCGGCCTCGCGCTCGCGAGATTCAAAAGTTTATTCGCCCTTGGCGGCTCGTTGGATGCGCCTGCCCGGGCATCGCGCGTGTCAGTTCAGCATCCTTATCGCCTGCCTGATAACGGCGATTCAGCTCTGCTTCGATTGCGTAGATCTCTTTTTGCTGGTCAGAAACGCCTTCGCCCCCGTGGTGGATGAATACCGGCTCTCCGCGAGGGCTTTGGGTCTGTGGAACTTGTCGATACAAATCGAGGCGCCGTTGCTGGAGCTGCTTGGTTGTCCATTTACGATACGGCGAGTTGGGTGGCGAGTAATACGCCGGTCCAGTGCGCGGCCCTAGCGCGGCAGCTGATGTCCCGCCATTCGATTGCGCGTTTGCGCAGCTGATGAAACCGGCTGCGAGTAAAACTGCCAATAACGTTTTCATAGTCTTTATAATAGTTTCGATCCTTTTCGAGCTCAAAGGTTCAAATATTCAACCACGGACTGCGCCTGACGTTGCGCAAGATTTGCTCGCTTTTACAATAGTTTCGGCTCTATTTTTGTCCAACCATCATCGGGTTGACACGCTTGGAAGCGTTGTTACTGTCCACGCCCTTATGAGATTTCCGCTCGCCTTAACGACGAAAATCGCCGCCTACATCATCGGCCAGAAGCTGCTCGGCACGAAAAAATTCGCCACTGTGTTGCAGTTGGAGCCGCTGCACACCTGCAATCTCACCTGCACCGGCTGCGGAAGGATTCGCGAGTATTCGACATCTCTCAAAGACATGATGACGCTTGAAGATTGTTTGGGCGCAGCCGAGGAGTGCAACGCGCCGATGGTCTCGATTTGCGGCGGCGAACCGCTAATTTATCCGCACATCGAAGCGCTAGTGAACGGCCTGCTCGAGCAGGGGCGCATCGTTTACATCTGCACCAACGCAATGTTCATGCGCAAAAAAATGCGCGAGTGGATGGCTGCGGAACACCGGAAGCCGGACAGCGGAAAGCGGAAAGAGATCGATGCAAAACTCGGGGAACTGATCTCGAAAGGATTGGCCTCAGAAAAGGATGCGGCCGCAATCCAAAAGCCAAACTCCAAAATCCCAAGTGCCACACTCGCGCCAAGCAAGTGGATGTATTGGAATGTACACCTGGACGGGCTCGAGCGCGTGCACGATTTGATCGTCGAACGCGAAGGCGTCTTCAAGGAATGCATTCTCGCGATCAAAATGGCGAAGGTCCTTGGCTATCAGGTCGCAACGAACACGACAGTTTACAAAGAAACCGACATGAACGAGATCGAGCAGATGTTCGATCTTCTCTCGGATCTTGGCGTGGACGGTCACACGATCACGCCCGGTTACGACTACGACGCGGCCAAGAAGGACATGATTAAGCGGCTCGGTTTGCGGCCGGAAGATTTTTTCCTAACGCGTGAAATGACGGTTGAGAAATTTCAGAAGATCGAAGACTGGATGGAGCGTTACACGCTTTTCGGGACGCCGATCTATTTTGAATTTCTGGCCGGCCACCGTGATCTGACCTGCTCGGCCTGGGCGATCCCGACCCGCAACATTCGCGGCTGGAAAGGCCCCTGTTATTTAATGACCGACGCGCATTATACGACCTACGCCGAGATGCTCGAGAAAGTCGAATGGGACAAATACGGCGTTGTTGATGGCGTCGCGCGCGATCATCGCTGCGAAAATTGCATGGTGCACTGCGGCTACGAGCCTACCGCGACTCTCGGGCTGCAGGGGAAACGCGGCGACACGTGGAAGAACATTAAATTTAATTTCGGGTCAAAACCGAAACCGACCGGGCGTGGCAGCGAGACGCTCGCTTTTAACGGCGTGAGTTCCGGCAACGGTCATTTGACCGGTAAGCAGGCGCAGGCGACAGCCGTGGCCACCAAAGCGTCGTAAGATCAACATCGTTCGATCGAAGTTGTAAGGTCGACATTTTCAATGAGTTCTTCAGGAAACGTCATCGCATTACGAAGCGCGACTCCAGAGCGCGAACAGGCGTTTGTGGCGAGCGATGGAGAAATCGCGGAGGCGATTGTGCGCGCACAGAAAAATTTGTTGCGCCAGCAACACGGAGACGGCCATTGGTGCGGCGAATTGCTCGTCGACAGTACGCTTTGCTCCGACTTCGTGCTATTTATGCACTGGCTCGGGGAGATCGACGTCCATCTTCAGGAACGTTGCGCCCAGCACATTCTGAAGCGCCAGCTGCACGACGGCGGCTGGAACATTTATTTCGGTGGCCCGAGCGAAATCAACGCGTCGGTCAAAGGTTACTTCGCGCTCAAGCTAGCCGGTTATTCGCCCGATCTGCCTTTCATGCGGAAAGCGCGCGAGAACATTCTCCGTCTCGGCGGCATCCCGCGTATGAACACATTCAGTAAGCTTTACCTCGCGCTGCTCGGCCAGTTTCCGTGGAAATATCTGCCGACTATTCCGGTGGAAATGATTCTGCTTCCGACCTGGGCGCCGTTCCACATATACAAAATGTCGTCCTGGAGTCGGGCGATGCTCATTCCGCTCGCGATCATCAATCACTTCAAACCGACGCGCTCGTTGCCGGGCAACAAGCAACTGCACGAACTTTATCCGATCGGCACCGAGCAAAGCGATTTGCGCTTGCCGCGGAGCGAACGCTTCTGGACCTGGCGCAACTTCTTCCTTCGTCTCAATGACGTTTTGAAAATTTTGCACCCGTTGCGGATTCGCCCGATGCGGAAACGCGCGCTCGAAGAAGCCGAACACTGGATACTGGAACGAATCGCGCTGGGGAGCGACGGACTGGCGGCGGTTTATCCAGCAATGCTTAATTGTTTGATCGCGCTCCGCGTGCTCGGCTATTCGAAGGAACACCCGATGTACAAGAAAGCGGCGCAGGATTTCGCGGGATTGTTTGTCGATGATCCGGAAGACTTTCGGATCCAACCGTGTCTCTCGCCTGTTTGGGACACTGCGATCAATGTGATCTCGCTCGCCGAATCCGGTTTGCCCGCCGACGATCCCGCGCTGCGTCGTGCGGCGAAATGGTTGCTCGAAAAGGAAGTGCGGATCCGCGGGGATTGGCAATTCAACAATTCACATCCGGAAGCGAGCGGATGGCCTTTTGAATACAACAACGTTTATTATCCCGACGTCGACGACACTGCGATGGTGTTGATGGCGTTGCGGCTTGTTAAACCGGACGATGCGCCGGAACTAGAAAGAACGTTTCGCCGCGCACTCGATTGGGAACTCAGTTTCCAATGCCGCGATGGCGGTTGGGCCGCGTTCGATAAAAACGTGACGACGCCGTGGCTGGAGGACATGCCGTTTACCGACCACAACGCGATTCTCGATCCAACGTGCAGCGATCTGACCGCGCGCACGCTCGAGTTGCTCGGCTACATCAATTTCAATCCAAGAGTCCGCAGCGTTCGGGACGCGATCCATTATTTGATCGAGACTCAGGAAGCGGACGGCTCATGGTATGGACGCTGGGGTGTGAATTACATTTACGGAACATGGCAAGTGCTGCGCGGATTACGTGCGATCGGTCACGACATGACGGAGGATTGGATTTTGCGCGGACGCGATTGGCTCGAGAGCTGTCAGAACGACGACGGCGGCTGGGGCGAGATGTGCGCAACTTACGAAAACCCTGCGACGAAGGGAATCGGCAAGAGCACAGCGTCGCAAACCGCGTGGGCGATCATGGGTATTTGCGCTTGCGGCGATCTCAATCATCCGAGCATTCAACGCGGTCTGCGTTTTCTTCTGAGTTCACAAAAGGAAGACGGCTCCTGGGACGAACCGGAAATCACCGGCACCGGCTTTCCGGGCGTGTTTTATCTGAAGTACGACATGTATCGGCAAAATTTCCCGCTCCTCGCTCTTGCGACTTTTCTGAACTATCGCAACGGCCAAATCACCCAGCCGGGATTCTATCAGGCGTCACGCAATTGACGGTTGGTTCTAACCAACATCTTCGCTGCAGCCAAAAATAAAACCTGTCGCGCGGCGTAATTCGATTAACTGTACTAATTATGGCATACGAACTACCAAAATTACCTTACGCCTACAACGCGCTCGAGCCGCATATCGACGCGCGGACGATGGAGATCCATTACACTAAGCATCATCAGGCGTACGTCACTAACGTTAACAACGCGATTAAAGGGAAACCCGATCTGGAAAAGAAATCGGTCGAAGATTTGATACGCGACATGAATTCGGTTCCGGAAGACATTCGCACGGTCGTGCGCAATAACGGCGGCGGTCATGCGAATCATTCGTTCTTCTGGAAAATCATGGGCCCGAAAGCGGGCGGCGAACCAAAAGGCAAACTCGCCGACGGCATCAAATCGGCGTTCGGCGGGTTTGATCAGTTCAAGGAAAAATTTTCCACCGCGGGTGTCGGCCGATTCGGCAGCGGCTGGGCCTGGCTGATCAAAAACAAGAGCGGCAAGCTGGAAATTATTTCCACACCGAACCAGGACAGCCCGCTGATGGACGGCAACACGCCGATCCTCGGCATCGACGTTTGGGAACACGCTTACTATCTCAATTACCAGAACCGCCGGCCGGATTACATCAAGGCGTGGTGGAACGTCGTGAATTGGGACGCTGTGGCCAAAAATTATTGATTTCTTCTACTTCTGTATAGCGGTGGTCTCTGACCGTCGTTTAATCGGATTCGGCGCTTGGAGAGCGCCGGTACCGCTACAGTGGCCTACTTAAACGAAAATTATCTCAAGTTACAGGCTGGTTATCTCTTCCCCGAGATCGCGAGGCGCGTCCGCGAATTTTGCGAAAGGAATCCGGATGCGGCGAAGCGTTTGATTCGCTGCGGCATCGGTGACGTGACGGAACCGCTGCCGCAGGCGGCGATCGACGCGATGAAACGCGCCGCGGACGAGCTTGGGCACCGTGAAACATTTCGCGGCTACGGACCGGAACAAGGTTACGAATTCCTAAGATCGACAATCGCGCAGAAGGATTTCCGCGACCGCAAGATTGAAATCGCCGATGACGAGATCTTCGTGTCGGACGGTTCGAAATGCGACTGCGGATTCATCCTCGACATTCTCGGCGATCAGAACAAGGTCGCGATCACCGATCCGGTTTATCCTGTTTACGTCGACACGAACGTGATGGCGGGGCACACCGGCGTCGCGCGCAAGGACGGGAGCTACGACGAAATCGTTTATTTGCCGTGCACAGCGGAGAACAATTTTATCCCAGAGCCACCCCGGTGCGGCGGCGAACATGTCGATCTTGTGTATCTTTGTTTCCCAAACAATCCAACCGGTGCGGTAGCAAGGCGCGAGCACCTCGCACACTGGATTGAATACGCGCGGCAACACGATTCGCTGATTTTGTTCGACGCGGCCTACGAAGCTTACATTGCCGACCCGAAGATTCCGCATTCAATTTTCGAAGTCGAAGGGGGTCGCGACTACGCAGTCGAGTTTCGCAGTTTTTCCAAGATCGGCGGATTCACGGGCGTTCGTTGCGGTTTCACGGTGATGCCGAAAACGGTGCGCGCCCAGACCGATTCGGGGAGGAAATTTCCGCTTCATCCACTGTGGCACCGACGTTGGAGCACAAAATCGAACAGCGTCAGTTACCCAGTGCAGCGCGCGGCCGAAGCTTTGTATTCGGGCGAGGGGCGCAAACAATGTCGCGAGTTGATCGAGCATTACATGTGCAACGCGAAGATTTTGCGTGAAGCGTGCGAACAAATCGGCCTGAAAGTTTATGGCGGTGAGAACGCGCCTTACATCTGGGTCCAGACGCCGAGCGGCCTAACGAGTTGGCAGATGTTTGATCGAATGTTGAACGAGATCAACGTGGTCATCACTCCGGGCGCAGGATTCGGCGCCCAGGGGGAAGGTTATTTTCGAGTTTCCGCGTTCAACAGCCGCGATAACGCGCAAGAAGTTGCGCGGCGCTTGAAAGAGTTGAGATAAGAGCGATTGCTCTAAATCGCTGGCGGCGGGTTCGACGAACCGCCGCTAGCTCGATCTTTTCGTTGCGATCTAGGCAAGGCGCGTAACATTCGGGGTTTGGGAAAGAAGTCCGTGTGGCCGAAGAGAAACAAGACCTACTTCAGCTTTATCGCTTTTGCTTTCTGATGCTGGCTGATGCCACGAAAGCACAGGAGATTTTTCACGCGACTCTGCGCGAAGCAGCCCGGTTGGCGGTGGATGGTGAGGCCCCGCGCGATCGGCTCTGGTTCTTTCGCAACGCGCGCTGGCGGTGTCTCGAAGCAGGCGAGCAAGGCCTGCAAGCCGAAAATGTCGATTTTAAACAAGGCGAGCTTGCCGATTGGGCGCCTTCGCAAATTGAAAAACTGGAGCCGGAACAATTCGCAATCTGGATTTCCGCGGCGCCCGATCCGCAGCGCACTGCGCTCTCGCTTTTTTATCTGAATGAATTCAGTTACCGCGATTTGCTGTCTCTGACCGAGCTGAAGCCGCCGGAGTTATCGAAATTGCTCGGCAACGGCCGCCGCGAATTCCAGGCGTGGCTGGACGCGACATTTCCAGTTACGCAAATATGAGCGCAGCCCAACTTTCGCGGCGTGACAAGATACTGTTGCACTGCGCGCCGATTGACGGCGTGCACGTGGACGATCGCACGTTGCGCGCCGCGGTAGAGCGCGCGTGTAAGACTGAAATGTTCGCCGTTCAGCAAAACTTCGACAAAGCAGCGACCGCGCTTGTCCAGACAATTGCAATTCCGAAGGAAATTATTGAGTGGGAGCAGACGGAGACATTCATTGCGTCGAAGCGGCAGCCGTGGAAAAGATATGCTGAGAACCCGGCGTTTCTCGCGACTGGCATTGCGGTTTTCGTCATCGCGATTGTAGGAGTCTTCCAACTCATCGATCGATTGAATCGTTTTCCGGGCGAACCGACGGCGCGCCGCTTGTTGACGACTGCCAGCTCAACTCACGCGATGATGCTCGATCCGGTGAAAACGGATGCCGGCGCGCTCAGCGATTTTCTTTTCATGAAGCATCGGCTCGTTCATTACGACGTGCCGCCGGAGTTTGCGGATCTCAAGACGCTCGGCTGTCGCGTCTTCGACGACGAGGAAGGCCAACGCGTCGCGCAAGTCTGGGTCGTGGAAAAGAAAATGCAGTTCTTCATGTTCCCGGCAGAGCCGGACCCGAAAACTGGTGCAGCTAAACATTTCAATGGCTGGCGCTATGTCGATCAGGATCACTGGGCGGGAGTTGTGAAGGAGTCCAACGGCGTTTGTTTCATGGCGGCGCTGCGCGGCAGCGAAAAAGATCTCGCGCCCTTCGTTTCGAAGCCGAAAAGCTAGTTCCAAATCGCGGCGCGTTGACAGCTGCGCGGCGCGATTGAACTTTGTCGCCGCTTAAACGCCAGGGTAGCTCAGCGGTAGAGCAGGGGACTCATAAGCCCTTGGTCGGGAGTTCGATTCTCCCCCCTGGCAGTTTTCATTTTTCTTGCAGTGGAATGGTTAGCCGACGTTTAGTGCCCTTCTGAAACATGGCAATGGTCGCATATTTTCGTAGAAGGTCGCACCGTGCGAATTCGCTATTGGAGTTTGATTGATTCGCTCGCTCCGGTTCGCAAACCCTTCGGGCTTCGTCTGCGCGGCTCGGCTCCTGCCGGCTCCATTCTCCCCACCGGCATCTTCCGCCATCATTGCGACGGCAATGAATGAAGAAAACGTCATCGCGAAATTCTTCGCGCGGGGAAACTCTTACTGGCTGACGCGATTCGTCATCCTGCGGCTGCTTGGATTTGTTTACACGATGGCCTTTTTCGTCGCGGCGCGACAGCTGGTACCGTTGGTAGGTCGCAATGGCCTGAGTCCGGCGGACGTTTATTTGTACAACATTCATTCGCATCTCGGTTCGCGGACGGAAGGAATGTTGGAGCTGCCGACTTTGTTTTGGTTCGGGTGCACGGATCAAGGAATGCTGATCTTTGCCTGGGTCGGTTTCGCGCTTTCACTCATCGTGCTCGGCGGTTACGCGAACGCCATTCTTCTGACGATCTTGTGGGCGATGTACATGTCGGTCGTTCACATCGGCCAGATTTGGTATGGCTACGGTTGGGAAATCCAACTGCTCGAGACTGGGTTTTTGTCGATCTTTTTCTGTCCGTTGCTCGACGGCCGGCCGTTTCCGAAGTGCCGCCCACCGTTTTTGGTGCTGTGGCTTTTTCGGTGGCTCGGCTTTCGAATCATGGTTGGCGCGGGTCTGATCAAACTGCGTGGCGATCCCTGCTGGCGCGATTTGACCTGCATGTTTTATCACTACGAAACGCAGCCAATCCCAAACCCGATCAGCCGCTATCTACATTTTGCGCCACAATGGTTTCATAAATTCGAAACGCTTTGGAACCATTTTGTTGAATTGATCGTACCCTGGTTTTCATTCGGGCCGCGAAGTGCGCGCCATGTCGCCGGCATCTTGCTGGTAACGTTTCAGATCATTCTCGTTATCAGCGGTAATCTTTCGTTTCTGAACTACCTGACGATCATTCCATTTCTCGCCTGTTTCGATGACACATTTCTGTGTCACGTTTTGCCAAAGCCCATCGTGGCGCGCGCGGAAAAAGCCGCGCAAGAATCGGAACCATCGCGGATCAACAACGCGATCGCGTTCGCGCTGTCGATCCTCATCGCCTATTTGAGCATCGCGCCGGTGCTTAATCTCATTTCGCATCGTCAAATGATGAACACTGCATTTAACCGGTTTGATTTGGTCAACACTTATGGCGCGTTTGGAACGGTTGGTCGCGAGCGTGACGAAATCATTTTTGAAGGCACCGACGACATGATGGTCACCGGCGACACAAAGTGGAAGGAATACGAATTTGTCGCGAAGCCGAGCGATCCCGATCGCCGTCCGCCGTTTATCGCGCCGTATCAACCCCGCATTGATTGGCAAATCTGGTTCGCGGCGATGGCGAGTCCGGGCGAATACCCATGGACGCTCCATTTTGTCTGGAAACTTCTGCACAACGATCCCGACACGTTGTCTTTGCTCGCAAACAGTCCATTTCCAGACAAACCACCTCACTTCATTCGCGCGCGGCTTTATCGCTATCGCTTCGCGCCGCTTGGCGAAAAAGGCTGGTGGCGCCGCGAATTGATCGATGAATGGTTGCCGCCGTTGTCGGATGACAATCAAGAGCTGCGCGATTTAATGAACGCGATGCACTGGTACGATTACCTCGATTTGCATTAGAGTCCGCGCTCTTTCAACCGCGCGACGGTTTCGCGCATCATGCGATAACCGAAATGTCCTTGGGGTACGCGGAGCAACTCGGAGCCGCGCCATTTTTGCTGGATCGCTTCGATGTCGGATGACCGCGCGATTAGATCGAAATCGCCCGAAACGAACAGCACACGCTCCGGATCGCACAAGGGCACGCTGTGCGACGGCGAGCTGAGATGAAAATGTCGCGCGACCAGCTCGGGCGAGATTTTTGCGCGGCGTAGCTCGCGGCGTATGAAAACCGTGCCTGGGTTTTCCCAAATCGCGTGCTCAACATTTACGATCGGCGCTATGAGCGCGACAAATCGGAGATCGCGTTCGACCATTGCCAGCAAAGCGCCGATCCAACCGCCGTAACTTGTTCCGAGAATTCCAAATTCGCTAAAACCAGCTTCACGAAGGGCAGCGATGAGCTGGCGGATCTCCATCACGCCCTGTCGCAAACCTTCGGCGTTGCGAATCAAATTAGCGGTGATTGCGAGCTCGCCATTCCAGTGACCGCGCGGCGCGCGTGAGTAATGATAGGGCAAATGAACAAAGCACGCGTTCCAACCGAGTTCGTTGAATCGCATGGCCCATCGGCGATAACCAATGTGCGTTGCAGACATAAGAGCGTGCAACATGAACACAGTCGGCACAGTTTTTCCGCTTGTGCGCGGAAAGAAATCGGCGCGAGCAACATTGTTCTGTTGAAATTTGGTCTCGATTGGGCTGCGCCACGTGACTGTCTTTGCATTTCCGTGGCCGACCGCGCCGACAAGATCGACAGCGTTTGGCGCGGCGTAATATTCGTGGGGCGTAAGCTTCTCGCATTGACCGATGTAGCGTTCCATCTCCTCTGCGCTGGTGCCGTTCAAGCGGTGGCGCGATTGCAATAAATTCATCGCCATGCACATCCCGAAGTCGACCGTCGATGCCGCTGCCCGTCGTAGCGGTTGGCAGGGACCTTTCGAGCGCGCGCGCATCCGGTCACGCGGCGGACGGGGTAAATCGTCGGCTGTGAGCTTGAATTTACCGCGCAACTCGACGTAGATTCTTTGAAACGCGGCGGTTAACTGAGCTTCAATGCGCTGCCGTGCTGCAGATTTTTCCAACTCAGGAAAGCTCGAGATTGCTTTGCTGAAACCAATCCAGACCGGAGTGCGGCGGAACGGCAGCCAATTTCTTTTCGCGTATAGCCGATCGCTGCCGAGTATAACGCAGGGCACAATTGGAACTTGGGCAATGTGCGCCAACGTCGATGTGCCGGCACGGACCCGCCCGCCCTCGAGCAATGAACCTGTGCCGTCACGAATTCCGCCTTCGGGAAAAACGCCAACGACGCGTCCGTTTTTGAGGCGTTCAATCGCAGTCCGGATTGTTTTTCGATCCGCGCGATTGCGTTCGACCGGAAACGCGTCTACTGCGCGCAAAAACAGTCCGACGACCGGCAACGGAAAGAATTCCGCCATCGCCATCCAGTCAATCTTTCGCCGAACCACGGATGAAATAATGAATGGATCGAAATGACTGATGTGATTGCAGGCGAGTAGAAATCCGCCCGTCTGGTCGGCATTTTCGTGGCCCATCGTGTAAACGCGCGACGAATACCCGAACAACACTCTCATGAAGAGGGCCGCCGCGCGATTGGCAACCGAATGGACCAATCTGCTCATTCCGTTTCTAATTTAGCCTGAGCTGCGAGTTCCTGGCATCTCCGAAGATCGAGCTTTCCGGAAGCGAGGACGGGGATTGTATCAACGCGGCAAATTTTTTTCGGGATCCATAAATTGGGAACGCCAGCTTCGCGAAGTTTATCGCGAAGCTGGGCAAGGTTGATATCGAGCCCGGCGAGGAGAATGAGCGCTTCGCCTTTGGCCAGGTCCTGGACTCCGACGATCGCAACCACGCGCTCGTCTCTTCCCGAGAAGCCGAGCAGATCGACGATCTTTTGTTCGACAGCTTCGTGCGGGACCATTTCGCCCCCGATTTTTGAAAAACGCGAAAGCCGGCCTTCAATGTAAAGGAAGCCGTCTTCGTCGAAGCGACCGATGTCGCCTGTCTTCAACCATCTGCCGTGCAACACGTCGGCAGTTCGTTCTTCGTCATGAAGGTAACCTTCGAAAACATTGACGCCGCGAAACCAGACCATTCCGGTTTCATGGAGGGAGAGTTTTCGATCGGTCTCCGGTTCGCGAATTTCGGCAGCGATTCCGGGCGCCATTTTGCCGACCGAACCTAACCGGCTCGATGGCTGCACTTGTTCGCCACGTTTTGGTTGTGGTTCAGGCAAATTCACGCTCACGACCGGCGAGGTCTCAGTGAGTCCGTAGCCCTCGAAAACCCGCTGTTGAAATCGCTCTTCAAAGGCCTTGGCAAGACCGAGCGGAAGTTTTTCCGCCCCGGTGATAACGAGGCGCAGGCTTCGGAGCTGTTGAGGCTCGGCTTTGCGCAAGTAGCCGCGCAAAAAAGTCGGCGTGGCGAGCAGGAGCGTTAATTTGTATTTCTCGATCAACGCTGCGTTCTTCGCGACTTCGAGCGGAGTTGGGTAGGTGACAATGCGCACGCCTTCGATCAACGGATACCAGAGTGTCACGGTTGCGCCGAAGCTGTGGAAAAACGGCAGCGACGCCAGAATCGCGTCTTCCTTTCTTGCATCGAGCAATGCGCTGAACTGAGAAACGTTTCCGACGATGTTTCGATGACTGAGTAGCGCGCCCTTTGGATCACCAGTGGTGCCGCTAGTGAAAAGTAAACTGGCTTCGGCATGTCCACCTCTTTTTGGAATTCCTAATAGTCGCAGTAACACGCGCGTCGGGCAGAAGATCGACATCATCCACCAGAAGAGGATTTGCGGCTTCAGCTGCGGCAGTAACTGCTCCAGTTTCAAGACGCGTTGCGGCCATGGAAAATCCTTCACGCGCTCCATGAACGCGGCTGCCGAAATGGCGACGCGCAGTTCTGCGCGTTGACAGCAGAACTCATTGGCCGCGCGTCCCATGGTGAAGTTGAGATCGACGGGAATTTTGCCGGCAAGTGTCGCAGCGAGGTTTGCGACCATCGAACCTTTACCGGCAGGCAAAACGATCGCGATGCGCGAATCAGAAAATTCTTTTCGAAGAAAACGGCTCAAAGCGGCCGCCGCCCCGAGAAGTTTTGCGCGGCTCAATAGGCTGTGATCCATGCCGTCGATGACGGCAGTGCTAAAACGCCTCCGTTTCAGACCGCGCAGGCAGGCTTCGGCAAGATGTCGATCTAACGAAGGGCGACGGCTGTAACAGAACTCGCCGAGCTTGAGCAGTTCTTCCCGCACCGTCGCGATGTCGGCCGCGTTTGCATCAATCGGTTTGCCGAACGCCACCGTGACGCGATACGGAATTTCCTTCGGCAGCTTGGTAAAGAACTTTCCGCCTTGGAACGAGAAGATGGAGCCCCACAGTCGATCGAGCCAGACCGGAACGACTTGGGCGTTGGCGTGTTCCGCGATTAATTCGTAACCGCGGCGCAGGCGCAACAACGTTCCGGAGCGCGTCAGTTGTCCTTCCGGGAAAAGACAAACAATCTCGCCAGCGGCGATCTGTTTAGTGGCAGCGCGAATCGCTGATCGCGCCTTGTGTGAGTCGATTGGGATGCAGCGCACTAGTCGCAGAAACGGGTGCAGAAGAGGTTTCTGATAAAACTCCTGATCGATGATGTAGCGAACCGGCCGCGGGCAGGCGAATTGTAGCACGACGGCGTCCACCCATGTGATATGATTCGGTAAAAGGAGGAAGCCCCCCTCAGGCAAATTCTCGAGACCGAGCGCGCGAACGCGATAAAAGGTTCGGATGAGCGGCCGGCCAAAAAAATGGAGCGCGCGCTCGCCGGCGGAAGTGTGAGGCATTGTTTCTTGTTTACAATTAGCGTGCGGCCATTTATCTGCCAATCGGCAATTCGTAATGGAAACCAGAGACCGTCCTGCCCCCGGCGGCCGAACCGCACTCGCGCTGTTACTGGCGATCAACCTTTTCAATTTTATCGACCGCTACGTCCTGGCGTCGGTCGAACCAGAAATCCGCGCGCATTTTTTTGCGGTGAACGATCCGCACGCGCATTTCTTGAGCGGTTCCTTGGGGAGCGCATTTCTGTGGAGTTACATGGTTAGCTCGCTCATTTTCGGCTGGGTCTCCGACCGTTTCTCGCGCTGGGTCATCATCGGCGTCGGCGTAATTCTCTGGAGCGCCGCGACAGCGGGATCGGGATTGGCCACGACGTTTGCCTTTTTATTTGCAATGCGTCTTCTGGTCGGAGTGGGCGAGGGAGCTTACGGTCCGGCTGCGCCAACGATCATCGCCGACTCTTTTCCTCTATCGATCCGCGGACGGGTAATGTCGTATTTTTACGTCGCAATTCCGTTTGGAAGCGCAATCGGGTATGCGATCGGCGGGTTCCTGGCCGCGCATTGGGGTTGGCAGCACGCGTTCTTCGTGGTTGCGCCGCCGGGAATTCTGCTCGGTATTGCCTGTTTTCTCCGGCGTGATCCGCGGATGACGCCTCATCATTTACAACCAAAACTGCGCGCGAGTTTACAGGATTACATTGGTCTCGCGCGAATCCCGTCTTATGTCTTGAACACGCTGGCGATGACGGCGCTGACGTTCGCAATCGGCGGAATGTCGTTTTGGGTGCCCGGTTATTTGCAATACCGCGGCATGCCTCCGACGAGCCGGATTATTTTTGGCGGGATCCTCGCGCTTGGCGGATTAACCGCGACGCTTTCGGGCGGCGTAGCAGGAGATTATTTTCGAAAGCGATTCGCCGGCTCCTATTTTCTTGTCTCCGGGGTGGGCGTGATGATCGCATTTCCGTTTTCGGTGCTAATGCTGTTCACGCCGTTCCCGGCGGCATGGGTGATGATGTTTCTGGCGATTTTTTTTCTTTTCTTTAATACCGGTCCGTCGAACACGGCGCTAGCGAATGTGACGCAGCCACAAGTCCGCGCGACCGCTTTTGCCGTAAATATTTTCATCATTCATTTGCTAGGAGACGCCGCCGCCCCGCCGCTGATCGGCGGGGTCGCGGACCGAACGAACTTGAATGTCGCGTTCTTCGTAGTCTCGGCAATGATGTGCGTGGCCGGTCTATTCTGGTTTTGGGGCGCGAAGTTTCTGGCGCGCGACACAGCGGCGATCGAAGCAGCGAGCGCTGATGCCGATCTAAGCAAATCAATTTACTGATTTCGATGTCGTTAGGTGGACATCGTAGGCGCGTGCCCGCGCGAGCGCCTGTTCGGTTTCAACAGAATGTCCAAGGTTCGCGTGGAGTTCGTTGAACAGGTTCCAGCTATCGGCGCGATACGATTGTCGCTGCAGAAAGGTGAGCAATTCGTGATCGCAGTCGAGTTCGCCCCGGTTTCATCGAGCAATTGAACGCAGCGTTTTTCGATCGACCAATTCGGCGGCCCGGTATGTGATCCCAGACAAAATCGTTGCGTACAGCTGGCGCATAGTTGATGAAGACAATGACAACGAGGATGAGGCCGTCGCAGATTTTTTCCACGAAACGAGGAAATCAATACGCCGTGCGTCGACATTTGCGCATGTTTATGTCGATCTTGCGTACAGCTCTTTTTGCGATGGCGGGGACTATTGTCAGCAGCGCGCATGCCGATGGGGTGCCGCAGGATTGTTCGCAGCTCATCGTCGCCATTGCGCCGGATTGGAATTCGATGCACGGCAGGATGCAACTCTTCGAGCGCGCGCGCGGCAACGACTGGACCGCTCTTGGGCCGCCTGCACCCGTTTTGTTCGGCAAGAATGGGTTAGCCTGGGGCAGCGGCCTCGTTGGCCAGGATGAACCGGGATTGCACAAACAGGAACGGGATGGACGCGCGCCGGCCGGAATTTTCGCAATCGGCAAAGTATTCGGTTACGACGCCAAGTTGCCGGCGGGCGGCGATTATCCGTATCACCAGGTCACGGAAGCGGACGTTTGGAGCGATGACCCGCGCTCGCCCGATTACAATCGTCATATTCTAATCGACCCAAAAAATCCGCCGGACAACTACACCCACGAAAAAATGCGCTCCGGCGATTTCGCCTACCATTGGCTAGTCGAAATCCGCCACAATTCCGATCCGCCGGTGCCCGGCGCGGGCAGCGCGATTTTTTTCCACATTCGCCGTGGCGTGAACCGCGCGACCACCGGCTGCACGACGATGGCTGAGCCAGAGCTTGTGAAAATGATCACTTGGTTTCGTTCCTCGCGACACCCCTGCTACGTGCTTCTTCCAGCCGAGGATTACGAAAAGAAATGGCGGACGTGGGATTTGCCGTCGCCGGAGAATACGCAGTTACTGGATAAAAACATCGCGACTCGTTGATTCTGGCGTTGTTTGACGTAGTTGTTAGGCAGGGCTCATGCGAAGACGATCCAATCCAGATTCGGAACAGAACATCCGCCGCATTGACACGAAGGCGCGGGCGAAGAAACAAACGCACGGTTTCCAAGTGCACTTTTTGCGCGGAACAAAAGCGGTTACGAGGATGTTTAGCGATTCACTTTACGGTGGAAAAGAGGGTGCGCGCCGGGCAGCTCGCAAATTCAAGCGCAGCGCCTTGGGTCGTGTCGGGAAACCCGGCCTAAGATCCAGATCTCTCCGTCGCCGCCGTCGTTAAGGATTTTTTTCGCGCCAGATTTTCCAGCACTCGACAAATCCCGGCGTAAAATCTCGCGGTCGAGCTTTAATCCAACCGTCGACAATCGCTGGCGGAAAGAAACGGCCTGCCTCGATCTCGCTTCGGTTCAGGTGAAATTCGCCGTCATGCGTTGCGCGGTACAGCCAAATGAATTCATAGCCGGTTTTTTCGGAAGCGGTCAGTTTCTCGACTTTCTCCAGCGGGATCTTGATCCCAAGCTCTTCGCAAAGCTCGCGCTCGGCCGTCTGATCGTATTCTTCTCCAGCGTTAACGTGGCCGGCTGCACTCAAATCCCACGCCAGGGGATGTCGATCCTTCGAGTGAGACCGCATTTGGAGAAAAACTTCCCCCAAGCGGTTGAAAACGAGGATGTGGACCGCCCGGTGGAGCAAGTTATTCGCATGCACTTGGCTCCTCGGGGCCGCCCCTTTAAGATTGTCCTGCTCGTCCACTACCGCGAACTGCTCTTCGCGTTTGCCATTAGGCACTTCCGGAGGAATCGGAGCGATCCGATTCGTTAACGCGATCCATTGCTCAAGAGAAAGTTCCTCCGCCCGCGCACGCTCATTCAAACCTACCTCGCCAGCGACTTCCTCCCAGTTCGGCAGTTTTTCGCGAACTAGCTTCGCGAGTTGCTTGCGTCTCTGGGAAAAACCGCACCGCACTAATTCTTGAAATGCGTTGTAATCACAGGCTGGGAGCTCGTGCCGTTCGCGCTGAGTGATGCGCACGAGAGCGGAATCTACTTCCGGCTTCGGGAGGAACACATTCGCGGCAACGGTGCGCAAATATTCGAAGCGATGATGTAATTGCAGCATCAATGTTAGCGCGCCGTAATCGCCCGTGCCTGGCTGCGCGACAAGACGCTTCGCCAACTCCTTTTGTAACATCAATAGCCAGAGTGAGATAGGGCTTGGATATTCGAGAAACTTAACTAAGAGCTGACTCGAAACGTAATACGGAAGATTACCGAGCAGTTTTACTTCCGGTCGCGTGTACAGGATTCGCGTATCAAATTCGAGCGCGTCGCCGTGCAAGATTTTGACCGCTCGGTTCCGGAATTTTTCGCGGAGATACTCCGCCAGTCGCTTGTCTTTCTCGATCGCGAGAACGTGCGCGCCTTTCGCGAGTACTAATTTCGTTAGGGCGCCCAGCCCCGGTCCGATCTCAATGACGAAGTCTTTCGGACTAATCTCGGCTTGGTCTACGATCCATCGGGCAAGATTTTGATCGTGCAAAAAATTTTGCCCGAGACTCTTGACTGGCGCGACACGGATTTCTCGGAGGGTTGCGGCTATTTCGGACAGCTTCATCAAGATCGACAACCTAGGTCGCGAACGTCGGGAAATTAAGTCCTTATTCACAGAATGGTGTGAATAAAACAGCCCAAAAGCGGATTCTTATTCACAAGTTATTCAACATCGCGCCCGAGACCAGCTGGCGACCCCCTTCTGCCGCGAAAATTTGGAAAGAGATTGCGGAATTCGCGATCTAAAATAATAAACGTCCCATGAGTTTGAACATCGAAGCCCTTTCGCGCGCGGCAACCGAAGCCCGCGGCCTTTGCATGGATGCAGTGCAAGCATCGCAATCCGGTCATCTCGGTCTGCCGCTCGGCTGCGCCGAAATCGGCGCTGTGCTTTACGGCTACGCCTTAAAATATAACCCGGATAAACCGCGCTGGATCGGGCGCGATTTCTTCGTTCTCTCAGCCGGACACGGTTCGATGTTCCTTTACGCGTGGCTGCACATGAGCGGCTACGATTTGCCGATGTCGGAAATCAAACGTTTCCGGCAATTACACTCCAAAACGCCGGGGCATCCGGAATTTTTCGAAACACCGGGAGTTGAATGCACAACTGGGCCGCTCGGACAAGGCGTCGGTAACGCGGTTGGAATTGCCGTTGCGATGAAAATGGCCGTCGCGCGATTCAACACCAGCGAGCACCGCATTTTCGATCAGCACTGCATTTGTCTTGCGGGCGACGGGTGTTTGCAGGAAGGCGTTTCAGCGGAAGCAAGCGCATTCGCGGGCCATTTCGGTCTCGATAATTTGATCCTGATTTACGATTCAAATGCAGTCACGCTCGACGCACCGGCGACAGCGACGCAGAGCGAGGATACGGCGATGCGCTTCAAAGCCTACGGGTTCGACGTCCAGGAAATTAATGGACACGATATGCAGGCATTTCTGGATGCGTTGAATAACGCCAAAGAGAACAACGACGGAAGACCGAAGCTGATCGTCGCGCACACGTTGATCGGGAAGGGGATCCCGGAGGTTGCTGGAACTTATAAAGCTCACGGCGAGGCGGGCGCGAAGTTTGTCGATGCTGCGCGCAAGGGCCTCGGTCTGCCGGACGAACATTATTACGTCTCAAAAGAGACCTACGCCTATTTCGCGGAGCACAAAAAGAAATTGCTCGCTGAGTACGATCGCTGGGAAAAAACCTATGAGGTTTGGCAAAAGAAAAATCCCGAGCAGGCGAAGCAACTGAACGCCGCGATCGATCGAAAGGTAAATTTTGATCTCTTATCGAAGATTCCCGAGTTTCCAAAGGATTCGAAGTTCGCGACACGCAAAGCTGGAAGCGAAGCGCTTCAGCCGATTGCGCAGGCGATGCCCTTCTTGATCAGCGGCAGTGCTGATCTCCACGGCTCGACCTTGAATTACATCAAAGACGGAGGCGATTTCACCCGTAACACGCCCGCCGGCCGCAATATCCATTTTGGTATCCGCGAACACGGGATGTGCGCCATTATGAACGGGATCTCGTATCACGGAATTTTTCGCACCTCGGGTGCGACGTTCACGGTGTTTACCGATTACTGTCGTGCCTCGGTCCGCCTCGCCGCGTTGTCGAAGCTTCCGAACGTTTACATTTTCACTCACGATTCGGTTGGCGTCGGTGAGGATGGCCCGACTCATCAACCGGTTGAAACCATCAGCAGCATTCGCGTCATGCCGCAGATCGACGTGATCCGACCGGCTGATCCGGAAGAGACTGTGGGTGCGTTCGCGGCTGCGATGGAGTACATCGATGGCCCAACCTTGCTGGCACTCACGCGCCAGGTCGTTCCAATTTTGAACGATGTCGATGTTCAGCTGCGCCGCGAAGGCGTAGCGCGCGGCGGTTATATCGCAAAACGAGAAACCGCCAAACTTGATATCATCATCATGTCTTGTGGGAGCGAGTTGCAGCACGCGCTCGCTGCGGCCAAGGAACTGGGCGATAGCACACGCGTAGTTTCGATGCCCTGCTTCGAGCGGTTCAAACGTCAGTCGGCGAAGTATCGCGAAGAAGTTTTGCCGAATTCGTGTCGCAAACGCGTCGCGATTGAAGCGGGTGTGCCCGACACTTGGTACGAATTTGTTGGCCTCGACGGAAAAGTGATTGGTTTACACCACTTCGGCTTAAGCGCGCCCGGCACTGAAGTGATGAAGGAATTCGGAATCGACGCCAAACACGTTGTCGAAGCCGCGAAATCGCTCTAGAACGCTTCTTCGGGTTCGGAAACGTTGCGCGCGCGATCTTCGAAGCGCGTGAATTCTTTCAGGAACGTAAGCGGGATCTCGCCGACTGGTCCGTTGCGTTGCTTGGCGATGATTAATTCTGCTTCTCCCGATTTTTCCTGACGCGCTTCCTCATCCTCTTCGTACAACTCCGGACGAACGAGCAAGCCGACCAGGTCTGCATCCTGTTCAATTGATCCCGACTCACGTAGATCACTCAAACGCGGTTTGCCACCGGAACGTTGTTCGGGTTGGCGGTTCAACTGCGCCACAACAATGACAGGAATTTTCAGTTCTTTGGCCAAGCCCTTGAGTCCTGCGGAAATTTCCGAGATTTCGAGCTGGCGATTGTCTTGTGCGCGGCGGGATGTCGACCTTAATAACTGTAGGTAATCGACGATGATCAGCTGGACGTCCTGTTGCGCCTTCAGGCGACGCGCTTTGGCCCGCAGTTCCAGAATCGTGAGGCTCGCACTGTCGTCGATGAAAATTTTTGCCTCGGCGAGTTTCGAAGCCGCCGCGGTCAGGCTCGGAAAGTCGCGTTCCCCAAGAAACCCATCGCGGACTTTCTGCAAATTTACCCGCGCGCGCGAGCAAAGCAGACGCTGGACAAGCTGCTGGCTGCTCATTTCCAAACTGAAAACCCCGACCGAAAGCTTTTCGGTGATCGCGACATGTTCGGCAATGTTCATAACGAGCGCGGTTTTCCCCATACTTGGGCGCGCTGCAATCACGATCATCTCTGACGGATGCATTCCGCTCGTCATCCGATCGAACTCGACAAAGCCAGTTGAGATTCCGGTGATGCCGCCTTTGCGCTCGTAAAGTTTCTCGATCGATTCGATCGCTTCCATGACCTGGTCTTTCATCGAAAGCATCTGGCCTTTGAAGCGGTCTTCGCCGACGGCGAAAATTCTCTGCTCCACTTCGTCGAGGAGATTGCCGACTTCGTCTTGTTCTTCGTAAGCGCGGCGGACGCTTTCGGTACCGGCCGCAATGATCGAACGCAAAATGTATTTATCTCGAACGATATCGATGTAATAGCCGACGTTTGCGGCCGTCGGGACGAACGTGAACAGGTTCGTAACTGCCGCTGCGCCGCCGACGCTTTCGAGCAGATTTCGATCGCGCAGCACTTGGGTAAAGGTGATTAAGTCAATCGCGGCGCCGGCATTCCAAAGATCGACAAGAACGTTGAAGATCGTTTGATGCGCCGGAACGTAAAAATAATCGGCGGTGATTTTCTCGACTACTTCCGCGATTGCGTCGCGCGGCGAGATCAGCATCGAACCGAGCACACCTTGCTCAGCTTCAACGCTGTGTGGCGGCGTTCGGTGAATATCCTGCGCAGAACCTGTCGGCGAACTGGGAAAAACTTTTCCGTCGCTCCGCGCTGCCGAACCTCGGCCAGCGCCGTTACCCGCTGATTTACGAGGCTTCTCACCCGTCCACGGGGACGATGGTTGAGTCGCCATTATTCTTCTTCTTTTTTCTCCTCTTTGTGTCCGCGGAAAAATGAGCGGCGCTTTTTCTCCGGATGCTCGCCCACCGGCTCTGCCTCTGTTTTTCGCGCCTCTGCCGATTTCACATCAAACTTAAATTGAGCGGTCACGTCGTGATGCAACTTGATCGCGACTTCGTGTTCGCCGGTCTCTTTAATCGGACGCTCAAGCACGAGTTTGTGACGATCAATCTCCACGCCGAGTTCATTCTTCATCCGGGTGACGATGTCCTGAGCAGTGATCGAACCGAAAGCCTTACCTGATTCACCAGTCGCGAGCGTGAAGGTGAGATGGGCTTTGCCAATCTTGCGCGCCAGTTCTTCGGCTTCATTTAATTCGCGGGCTTCGCGTTCGGCGCGTTTCTTTTTCAAATTATCGAGCTGGCGCAGCGCCGCCGGCGTCACTTCATAAGCCTTGCCGCGCGGAAGCAGATAATTCCGGGCATAGCCGCGGCGCACCTTCACTACGTCGGCTTCGGCGCCGAGTCCCGGCACATTGTCAGTTAGAATAACTTCAGTCGTTGGCATGATAAGAGTTTCCGCGCGCGAAGTGGTATCAAAGCAGTGCACGCATTCGCTGTCAACGCGCGAACAAAATTAAATTGAGATTTCCGCCTCGACTCAGATCATGCCGAGCTTCATTCGCCCGGCTTCGCTGATCATGTTCTGGTTCCACGGCGGGTCCCAGACGAGCTGGACGTCGGCCTCATCGACGCCATCGATCGACAAAATTTTACCTTGCGCGTCATGCGCAATCGCCGGTCCCATTCCGCAACCGGGCGCCGTTAGCGTCATTTTCACTTCCACTCGCGTTCCGCCGTCGTCTTTTTTGATCAGCCGACAATCGTAAACCAAACCGAGATCTACAATGTTCACCGGAATTTCTGGGTCGTAACATTGCTTCAATTGGTTCCAAACATCGTCTTCTGAAACTGCGCCATTCGTTTTGACCGCGGCTTTTTGTTTCGCTTCTGTTATCGGTTTCTCGAGGCCGAGCGCGTCCAAATCCTTTTCCACGACCTGCGACAAGCCGTAAGAAGTGGCGATGGTGTAACTTCCGCCGAGCGCCTGCGTGATAACACCCTTTGTCCCAATAGGGATCGTGTACTTCTGACCGACCGGGATAAGAATTACCTCCAGATCGCGATTCAAAGTGAATTCCTTGTCCTTATACATTGGACTTGGAACCTAAACCTCAGCGTTGCAATCGCAAGCTGTAGGGATCCCGCTCCGTCGCGTTCGATAATTTAAGGGCGACACAGAGGTCGTCGCTCCGTCAGAGCTTCTTTGGATCTTCCAAAAGCTCGATCACGTGTTTGAGCAAACGCGCCGCGCCGCCGCCGTCGATGCTGCGATGATCGAAGCTCAATGTGATTTGCGCTTCGGTTTTCGGAACGAATTCCTTTCTCGTTTCATCCCAGACCGGTGTTTTCCTTCCGGCGCCCAAACCGAGCAGCACCGTTTGATCGGGCAGGGGAATGGGCGTGCCCCATTCAATTCCAAACGTTCCGAAATTCGAAACTGTAGCGATCGCACCGGCCTGCATGTCCGGCGAAATCCGCCGCTTCCGCGCGAGATCGATGAGCTCTCGATATTTCATCACCAAGTCGGCGAGGGAAACTTTGTCCGCGCCTCGGATCACTGGAACGATAATTCCGTCTTCGGCTTCGACCGCAACGCCGATATCAATCGAATTCGATTGCACGACGCGGTTTCCTATCAATTTCGCGGCCGCGGTTGGATTTTCGGCGAGCGCGAGCGCAAGCGCGCGTGTCGCGTAAAGTCCCGGTCCGGGTTTTGGATCGCGTGACTGTCGATCTTGCAAAACGGGATCGAGGCTCACGGATGAACCAACAGTCGACAGCGGGCGTGTCCAGCTTCGCCGCATCGCGTCGGCGACTCCGGCTCGAATCGCGGAAGCTTCTTTTGCCGATTGGTTCTCGATCTTGTGCAGAAAATTTTCAAGATCTTTGATTGTGATGCGATTGCCGGCGCCCGTGCCGGCAATCCCGGCGAGATCGGCAGCAGTTAATTGCAACTCGGCCATTCGCGCGCGAACTCGCGGCGAAACGAAGCTCACGCCTTTCAATATTGCCGGGACGGGCAATCCGCCGCCGCGCGAACCGTCACCATCTCGCGCTGCGATCTCTTGTTGACGCGTCGGCCTTACTTCCTGCTCTGCGCGCGCGGGAATCTCCTCGGCCACTTCTCCTTGCGGCGACGCCCGCGATAATTTCGCAAAACGGGCCGCATCCGCTTCGCTCGCTTCAACGTAACCGAGCACCGAACCGATCGGATACGTTTCCTTCAGTTGCGCTGTGATCTTGTCGATTTTGCCTTTGCAAGGCGTGGTCACACCCATCACCGCTTTGTTCGTTTCGACGTCGATGATTTCCTGATCGGCAACGACTTCATCGCCACCCTTCACTTTGATATCGACAATCGTCGCTTCGGCGATCGATTCGCCGAGCTGCGGCATAAGGATTGGAACTTGCGGCATAAGTTTATTCCTTTAGAAGCGAGCGCGCTCTCTCGGCAATCAGTTTCACGCCCGGGCGATGCGTGCTCCAAAGGTTTGGATGATACGGGATCGGCGTGTCCTTCGCATTGATCCGCACCGGTGCGGCGTCGAGCAAGTGAAATCCTTCGCTGGTCACCCGCGCGATCACTTCTGCGGTTGCGCCACCCCACGGGAAAGACTCACCGAGCGCGAGCAATCGCCCCGTCCGCGCAACTGACGCCAGCACCGTGTCGGTGTCGAGCGGCTTGACCGTGCGGAGATCGACAACTTCGATTTCGAAGTTTTCGCGCGCCAATTCTTCCGCGACAACGAGTGATTCCTGGACCATTGCGCTGTAAGTCACGATCGTCAGATCGCGTCCCTCGCGTGCGATTCGTGCGCGTCCGATCGGAAATCCTTTGTCCGGAAGCTTATCTGCCTTGAGATGGTAATAGAGATATTTGTGCTCGCAGTAAATGACCGGATCATCGATGGCGACCGCAGCGATCAACATCGTGTAGGCGTCTTCCACTGTCGCCGGCGTCATCACGATCAGCCCAGGATAATGCGCGTAGATCGATTCCATCGATTGGCTGTGAAACGGACCGCTGCCTTTGGTGCCGCCGGACGGAAGCCGAACGGTGATCGGCACAGGAATGTTCGTTCGCCAGTAGTGCGTCGCCGCCTGATTGAGAATCTGATTCAGCGCGATGCTCGAAAAGTCAGCGAACTGCATTTCGACGATTGGTCGCATTCCTTGAAGCGCTGCGCCGACTGCGGTGCCGACCATCGCGTCTTCGCTGATCGGCGTATTGAGCACGCGGTTCGGGAATTCTTTCGCGAGACCTTTGGTTGCTTTGAACGCGCCACCGAAGACGCCGCCGACGTCCTGGCCGTAAATAAAAACGCGCTCGTCTTCGCGCAACAGTTTCGCCTGCGCTTCGCGGATGGCCTCGAGATAGGTGATGCTCATTTGGGTTGATCAACCAGCTCGCGCGCCGAAATCGCGCACCAATCCTCTTTCGCGCCGTCAGGTGCCGCTTCCTGTTGCGCGGTGGCGATCGCTTCTTCGACCTGCTTTCGCGCCTCGTCCTTCCACGATTGCAGCGTCGCGCAGTCGACCAATCCAAGGTCGATAATTCTCTTTTCGGCGATCTTTAGGCAATCCTGTGCGAACGGTTGGCGCTTAACTTCGTCGGTAACGTAACTCGCGTCGTCGTGTTCGCCATGACCGGAAAGCCGCAGCACCGACGCAACAACAAGTTGCGGCGGTCTGCCGGCGCGCGCGCGTTGCACCGCATTGCCGATCACGTCCAGACATGTGTTCAAATCGGTGCCGTCGATGCTGTAACCTTCGAAACCGTACCCTTTCGCGCGATCGACCAGATCGGCGCAGGCGAACTCGCGATCGTTCGGCGTCGAATATGCGTAATGATTGTTCGTCGCTACGATAACCAGCGGTACTTGCTCGACCGCCGCGATGTTCATTCCTTCGTGAAGTGACCCGGTCTGCATTCCGCCTTCGCCGATGCACGAGAGGCCGATAAAATTCTTTTCGCCGTGAAAGCGCTTTGCCATCAACGATCCGACAACCACGGAGACCATCGCGCCGAGATGACTGATCATTGCCAGGCAGTTCTCACCCGGTCGGCCGCGGTGGATGTTTCCGTCGCGTCCACGCATAGGGCCCTGTCGCGAGCCGAGATACGTCCGCGTGACATCAATAAGCGGTTCGCCAAACGCGGAGCGGCCGGCTTGATCGCGAATCAGCGGCGCGAAGATGTCGCCTTTTTGCAGAAATAATCCGCAAGCAACACTGACTGCTTCTTGACCTTTGCCGATGTAAACGCCGCCGGTGATGTGGCCGCCGCGATAAAGGCTGACCAGTTTTTCCTCCAGCGTGCGTGCCAGCAGCATCCAGCGAAACGCTTCGACGAATTGCTCATGAACCGCAGCTTTCGGCGCTGCCTTCTTGGACGAGGATTTCTTTCCGCGCTGCGCCGTTTGAAGCATCGGCCAATTTTACGCAAGATCGACAAGCACGCGCAAAATTTTTTTGCGCGGAGGACGCGTTATTAAGGCCCGGCGCGGCTGGCTTTGCGCTCACCGTTTCCGTTTTCTGTCAGAGCGAATTGCCGTTGCTGCGCAGGGACTGATTCGCGCTGTGGCGGCGTTTGTTCGGTCGCCGGCGGCGCGGTCATTTTCACCCCAACAAGCTTGCTCACACCGCGTTCCTCCATTGTCACGCCATAGAGAATGTCTGCTTTCGCGATCGTGCGTTTGTTGTGTGTGATGATGACGAACTGGCTCTGCGCGATGAAGCGATCGAGCATGCGAATGAAGCGGTTGATGTTGCTCTCATCGAGCGGCGCGTCGATTTCGTCGAGCACGCAAAACGGACTCGGTCGAACCATGTAGATTGCAAAAAGCAACGCGACCGCGGTCATCGCGCGTTCTCCGCCGCTCAAAAGCGAGACACTTTGCAATTGCTTGCCGGGCGGCTTCGCCGAAATCTCGATCCCGCAATTTAGCGGATCGTTTTCGTCAAGCAACGAGAGGTCCGCGCGGCCACCGTCGAAAAGCTCGGCAAACATTTCCTTAAAGTTGGCGCGGACCTGCGCAAACGTTTCGGCGAACCGTTTCTTCGTCGTCGAATTGATCTTTGCGATCACGTCGAGCAATTCCCGCCGCGAGTTCGTGAGATCGGTGTTTTGCGCTTCCAGGAATTTGTAGCGCTCCTCAAGCTCATCGTATTCTTGGACCGCATCGAGGTTGACCGGGCCCATGTTGTCGAGCTGTCGCGCAAGCTCGGCAATCAGCTTTTGCAATTCTTCGTCGACAAGATCGACGCTTTCCTTCGCCGGGACTTCTTTTTCCGCGCGTTTCAGTTGCACGCGCAAGGTCTTATCGAACGCAGCTTCGTCCGGAGAGAACGAGCGCAAATCGACTTGATAGCGACGCAAAACGTTTTCGGCCAGGTTTTCGATCTGCATCTGCAGCTGCAATTCGCGGACCTGTTGATGACCGCGTTTTTCCTGCAGCTCACTTAACGAATCCCGCAGCGCGCGCAATTCAGTTTCGCGTTTCTGCGTCGCACTGACACGCTCCGCGCGTTGAGAGGAGATCTTGGTGGCAGCAGCTTCCGCTTCAGCAGCCCGCGCAGCTTGTTCTTTGATCGCAACTTCAGCTTCGCGATTCTCCCGGGCTTGCGCGGCAAGCTTAGTTTCATAACTTGCGATGTCGGTTTTGTGGGCCTCGATTAGCTCGCCCAATTCGGCATCGCGCGCGGCCATCGGGCGGCGTTGCGCTTCTAGACTTTCGTGACGCTGCCGTGCGGTGGCGATCGCTAATCGCAAGTCGTTCAAGGCTTCGAGCGTCTTCTCTTCCTGCGCGCGCCCGCCTTTTTCGGCTTTCTCCGCGTCGTTTTGCGCCGATTCGTGTTCGGCGAGTTCATCGCGCGCTGAATTCAGCTCTGTCTCCAATTCGGAGACGCGTTGATCAACGACCTCGATCTGTTGCTCGAGCGTTGTTTTTTCGCTTTTGAGATTGTCGATCTTGCGCTCGGCTTCTTTTTCTTCCACTTGGAGGAGCGAGATTTTATTCGTGGAAGTAGAATGCGACAAATGCGCGGATTGATGCTGCGCCCGAGTCTCATCTAGCTGACGTGATGCGGTAGCGACGTTCGTCTTCGCTTGATCGCGTTTCTGAACGACGATGTCACGCTGAGTTTCGCATTCGATCATTTCCTTTTCCAGAGCTGCGACGCGCGCCTTGCGTTCCAGCAACGAGTCAGACTTCACCGTGCTGCTGCCAGCGAAAACGATTCCTTCCGCAGAAATGAATTCGCCATCCAGCGTCGCCATCGCCAGCGTAAGTTCATCTTTTTTTGCGGCGAGCGCTTCGTCGAGCTTTGCAAAAACTACGACGTGGGCGAGCAATTGACGCATTAGCGGTTCGATCGCCCGCGGTGCGGCGACTTTATCAATTGCCCAACCTAGCGCGCCCTTCGGCAAACTCTTTCGAACCGACTCGTGAGCGGAGGCGCCGAGCCTCGGAACAAACAGTGCAGCCTGGCCAAGCTTCTTTTTGGTCAACCCCGCGAGAATCTGTTCGGCGCTCTGCGCGTCCTTCAAAATGACGACGTGCAAGTTCCGACCGAGCGCAGCTTCGATCCCCGGAATGAATTTTGGATCGACATCGATTTGCTCAACGAGCGACCCGGCGATTGAATCACGAAAACGATCAGGATCATCGAGACCTTTGAGAAGCGCTTGTGAACCTTGAGCGAGTCCTTCGCCTTCGGCGTTGAGCTGCCGCAAAATCTCCAGGGTCGAACGTTTTTCTGCGAGCATACGTTCGAGCCTGACAAGTTCGCTTTCGGCATTCTCGAAAAGTTCCTGCTGGCATCGCAGATTCGCTTCCGCCGCCCGAGACTGCGCGAGCAATTCCTCTAATTTCTTTTGCTCGCTTTCGGTTGATTTATGCACGGCTGCGACGCTCGCAGCAATCTTCTCTCGCACTTTCGTCGCCTCTTTTATTTCGGTGGACGTCTGACGGATTTGTTCGTGCGTCAGTTCGCGTCGCGCGGTGAGTCCGGCCAGATCGTCTTCCAGTTTGTCGATACGCACTTCGTATTTCGATAGCGATGCGCGCGCATTTTTTCGATCGGCTTCGTGCGCTTCGAGTTTCGCACGCAGCATATCAAGAGACTCCATTACTTTGGCGAGTTCGTCTTGTTTCGACTGGATGAAGCGCTGCGTTTTTTCTATCAGCGCGTCGCTTTCGCGAATTTGGGTAGAGTGCTGTTTGCGTTTGCTTTCCGCGCTTTCGATGTCGTCACGCGCGCGCTCAATCAGATCCGCCAGTTCGTCTTTGCGCTCACGGTTAAACTCGATCCGACTTTCATGCGCCGCGATTTCGCTCTGCGATCGTTGCGCTTTGACACGGATGTCGGCGACTTCGATGTCGATCTTGTTGAGTGCGCGTCGTCCTTCGGCCAGTTCGTTCTCGCCGTTCTCGATTTTCGCGCGGGTTGTTTGTTCCGAGCCCGCGATCTTTTCGATGTCGGCTCGGCAGCAAGCCAATTCGAATTCGAGGGCGCTAAGTTGTTTGCTCGAATGATGCGTTTCCAGCACGCGCAAGTCCGCATGCAACGCCTGATAACGGCGCGCTTTGCCGGCCTGACGCTGAAGGGAACCAATCTGGCGCTTCACTTCTTTGATCACGTCGCCGATGCGAAGAAGATTTGCTTCGGTCGCTTCCAGGTTTCGCAACGCTTCCCTCTTTTGGGTTTTGTATTTCGTGATCCCGGCCGCTTCTTCGAAAATTGCGCGCCGGTCTTCCGGACGGGAACTTAAGATCATGTCGATCTTGCCTTGCTCCATCATTGAGTAAGCAGGTCGTGCGACGCCGGTGTCAGCGAACAGATTCTGAATGTCTTTCAAACGGCACGGCATTTTGTTGAGCAGATATTCGGAATTGCCGTCGCGATAGACTCGACGGGTCACGCGCACGTCATGCCAATCTACATTCAACTCCGAGGCGCAGTCCGTGAACGTCAGTGAAACTTCGGCAAAACTGAGCAGTTTGCGATTGTCAGTGCCGTTGAAAATCACATCGGCCATTTCGGCCCCGCGAAGAGATTTCGCGGATTGTTCGCCGAGCACCCACTTGACCGCGTCGAGCAAGTTGGATTTACCGCAACCATTCGGGCCGACGATCGCGGTCACGCCTTCGTGGAAATTGAAAACGGTCTTATCGGCAAAGGATTTGAAGCCGAAGAGCTCAAGCGATTGTAAATGCATGCCGCGGCACCCAACTGTCAGCCTTAGAGGGTAAGTATAGTAGGCTAGGGGGGCTGACAAGCAAAATCCCACAAAATGTGGGCTGCCAGCGGGCACGGAACCCAATATTTTGTAGATGGCGCCCTCGAATCCGCCTTGATTCGGCTTGGAGAATCACGCACGATTTCGCCTATGGTTGGGGAGACCCAAGCAGAAATCCAAAGGGCCGAGCGGACAGACGAAAAGCTTGTCCGCGGCATCGGAATTCCAGCACTAACTGCCAACATTGTCAGCTCGACGATCGGCGCTGGCATCTTTGTCATTCCGGCGACGGTTGCGAAAGGTCTGGGTCCGGCTGCGCCGCTGGCGTTTATTTGCTGCGGCATCGCGATGGTGCTTTTTGTGACCTGTTTCGCAATCGCGGGAAGCCGCGTGTCGTTGACCGGCGGACTTTATGCCTACGTCGAAGTTGCTTTTGGTCGTTATGTCGGATTTCTCGCCGGCATCCTTTATTTTTTGACAGCGCTCGGCGCCGTTGCGGGGGTGGTCAATGTCCTCGCAAATTCGGTCGCGCTTGTTGTTCCATTTCTCGGCGGTCCCGTCATGCGCATTGTGGTCATGATCGCTGTCTATGGCTCGCTCGTGTTCATAAATGTGCGCGGCGTGCGCAAGGGCGCCGGCGCGGTCACGGTCATCACATTCGCGAAATTGCTGCCGCTACTGTTGTTCATCTGCGCGGGAATATTTTTTATTCAGGCGCCGAATATTTCGTGGAGTGGTTGGCCCGGGAGCAAGTCGTTAGGCGACGCGGTGGTGTTGTTGATGTTCGCTTTCGTCGGAATTGAAGTGGCTTTGATTCCGAGCGGCGAAGTGAAAAATCCTGCGCGAACCGTGCCGCGCTCGGCGTACCTCGCGCTCGTCGTTACCACAATCATTTACATTCTGATTCAACTTGTCGCCCAGGGAACCCTTGGCGCCGATCTCGCGAATCATCCTGCCGCGCCGCTTGCCGAATCGGCTTCGAAATTCCTCGGCGACATTGGTCGAACGATTTTGCTGGCCGGCGCGACCATCTCTGCCTTTGGCTTTGTTACGAGCGACATTCTGAGTTCACCGCGAATGATCTTTGCCTTCGGCCGTGACGGCGCTCTGCCGGAATTTTTCGCTCACGTCCATCCGCGTTATCGCTCGCCCGACGTCGCGATCATTTCATACGCCACGCTCGCCTTCGTGTTGTCAGTGAGCGGCACGTTCGAGCAATTAGCAGTTCTTTCCAACGTGGCCGTTTTGTTGATGTATCTGCTCTGCTGCGTTGGCTGCTGGGTCTTAGTGCACCGAAATATTCGTTCTGACGGTGAGCCATTTAATTTTCCCGGAACGAACATTGTGCCAGCGCTTGCCATCATCGCGATCATCTGGATTCTAAGGCACGCTACGCTCCGTGAATTTGTAGTAACTGGGATCGTGTTGGCGGTCGCGTCGATTCTGTATCTGATGCGCGTACAGTTAAGGCGGAAGTCTTAGGCAAGCGGCGAAAAACCGGTTAACGTTCGACCATGCGCGACACTTATCTGGAAGAATATTTCATTTTTTTGCGGTTTCCGAGCGTTTCCACGGACGAAAAATATGCGGACAATGTCCGCGCTTGCGCCGAGTGGGTGTCGGGCAAACTCGCGGCAATCAGCTTGGAATCGAAAATCGTCCGGACGCGAGGGCATCCAATTGTTTGGGCGCGCAACAAACATCGCAGCGGCCGGCGGACGGTTCTGATTTATGGGCATTACGATGTCCAACCCCCGGATCCGCTCGAGTTGTGGGACTCGCCGCCGTTCGAGCCGGTCTTGAAAAACGGTTACGTCTTTGCGCGCGGCGCAACTGACAACAAAGGCCAGATTTTCTCTCACATTCTCGGTTTGCAGGAGACGATCGAGAAAAACAGCGATCTGCCGGTGAACCTCGATCTTATCATTGAAGGCGAAGAGGAAGTCGGCAGCCAGAATCTCGGGAAATTTCTAACAGACAATCGCGACGCGTTGAAATGCGACGTCGTTTTGGTTTCGGACACGGGAATGATCGCGCCGCGAACGCCAACGATCAGTTATGGTCTGCGCGGAGTGGCGGCGCTCGAAATCAAGGTCACCGGTGCGCAAATGGATTTGCACTCGGGAATCTTCGGTGGCGCAGTGGCGAACCCGGCGGCGGCTTTGGCAAGAATGCTCGCGACTCTTCATGATGCCAATGGTCACATCGCTGTCCCAGGTTTTTACGACGACGTCGCTCCGCTGCAGGATTGGGAACGCGAAGGCTGGAAAAAATTGCCGATCGATCCGGATGCCGAGATGTTAAAGGAAACCGGCGCGCCGGCACTTTTCGGCGAAGAAGGTTACAGCACGCTGGAAAGAATTTGGGCGCGACCGACCGCCGAAGTCAATGGGATGGGCGGTGGCTACCAAGGTCCGGGAACAAAAACGGTTCTACCGAGTCACGCGATGGCAAAGCTCACGTTCAGAGTCGTTCCGAATCAGAGAGCGGACGTGGTGGTCGATCTTGTGAAAGAACATCTCCAAAAAAATCTGGCGCCAGGCGTGACGCTGGAAATGACAACCGGTCATCACGGCCCGTGGTATTTGACTGATCCGCACAGCAAGTTTGGAAAAGCCGCGCAGCGCGCATTGAAGAAAGCGTTCAACAAAGACGTAGCGCTCATTCGCGAAGGCGGCAGCATTCCAATCGTTTCCGATTTTCGCAACATTCTTGGCGCCGAAACGTTGTTGATCGGTCTTGCACTGGCGAACTGCCGCGCCCATTCGGCGAACGAAAATTTTCCGCTGGAAAATCTCGAAGCCGGCATTCGGATGAATCAGGCCGTGCTTCAGGAATTGGCCGGCTGAACCTTGAGCGGTCGCGTGAAAAGAAAACTGCGCTTCGTGGTGCAGCTCGCTCGGCTACATGGCGTCAAAGCTTAACGAGGAGAGTAGTCCGGTTTTCGTTGGTTACGGGCGCATTCCCGCCTTGGGCGAAAAGTAATTCAGCCCGAATGGTCCACGCCGGTCTGCTCTTCTTCGGGATGAACTGTTGGCGAAGCGGTCGGTGACGATGTCGCTTTTGTGGGAGAAGGTCGCGATCTGGTTTCGAGAAGATGCTGTGTAAATGCCGCGGCGACCAAGATAATGACGATGAAAATGACGACATGCTGTTTGGTTCTCGTCGGAGCGAATATATTTTTCATCCCTTTGCTAAAGCTATGGCGTAACAGCCTTCGCATATTTAATCGGATCTTTAACGCCGGCTTCGCGAAAGCCTTTCAAGCGCAACTGGCAGGAATCGCATTTTCCGCAGGCGCGACCATCGGGTGTCGGATCATAACAGCTGTGAGTTAGCAAGGGATCGACCGCCAGTTCGACGGCTTTGCGCACAATGGCTGCCTTGGACATATTGATCAGCGGCGCGTGAATCTGAAGCCGCGCGCCTTCCGCGCCCGCTTTTGTGCCAATGTTCGCGAGCGCTTCAAAAAGCGCGATGAATTCCAGTCGACAATCGGGATAGCCGCTGTAATCGATCGCGTTCGCCCCGATGAAAATGTGCCCGGCGGGAATTGTTTCCGACCAGGCAAGCGCGTGCGCGAGAAAAATCGTGTTTCGCGCTGGAACGTAAGTCACCGGAATACCGGTGCCGATTTCTTTTTCCGATCGCGCCTTCGGAACATCGACATTGTCCGTCAACGCCGACCCGCTGAAAAACTGATTGTCGATCTTGACGATACGATGCTCTTTCGCGCCTAACGACTTCGCGACTTTGCACGCGGCGTTGAGTTCTCCTTGGTTTCGTTGACCGTAATCGAAAGAAAGCGCGTAAGTTTCGTATCCTTGCGAGCGCGCAATTGCAAGCGTGGTGGCCGAGTCAAGACCGCCGCTGAGAAGAACGACCGCGTGTTTCATCGGCCATCGCAGCCAATCTTCTTCTCGGAAGCGCTTTTGTCCGGATGTTCGGCCCGCACGGCGAGCGCGATTCCTCCGCGCGCGGAAAATTGCGCGGTCACGATTACTTCGCGCGGCGAACAGGCCTTCACGAAATCGTCGAGAATGCGGTTTGTTACTTTTTCATTAAACGCGCGCTCGTTGCGATACGCTGCGAGGTAGAACTTGAGCGACTTGCTTTCGACGCAAAGGCGGTCCGGCACATAATCGATATCGATCCTGGCGAAATCGGGTTGTCCGGTCACGGGACAAAGGCAGGTGAAATCGTCGGTTTCGAAGTGGATGTGATAATTCCGACGCGTTGGATTTGGAAATGTCTCCAAGCGGGCTTCCGACGGCGCGGCCGGCAGTTTCGTTTCGCTTCGCCCGAGCAACGTTAGGGACATGGGCTTGGATTTTGAGCGCTTCATCGCTTGAACGTTCCACGCACAACGATGAACGTTCAACTTTCAATCTATGGCCGGATCGAACAACGAGCGTCCGAACGCAAACGACCGCGCTGGCGTGATAGACATGATTGCGCATGACCCGAAGAATGATGAAGCCGTGCTGGTCATGAACGAGCCGGAGCCGTGGAACGATTCGGATGATCGAGGGTTTCAATTGCAGGAGCGTTTCAACGCTTACGTTTCGTTCTTGCTCGATGGCGAATTTGCTGAATGGGACCCGAAGTTGGCGCAAAAGCGCGCTCGAATCGAAGTACGTTGCGCGCACATGCCGGACACGCGAACGCTCGATTTGTTGGGCCAGATTCACGAACAGCTCGCGCACCAAGAAATCGATGTGCGGGTCGTAGTGGAAGAGCGTTAGTATTTCAAGAACGCAGTGACAGGCGTTGGCGTTAGCCTTTCGCGGCCACGTAAGAATTCCAGCTCGATGAGAAACTGCGCTTCAAGCAGTTTGCCGCCCACCTTTTCGATCAGCGCGGCGGCGGCGGCCGAAGTCCCGCCAGTAGCGAGCAAATCGTCCACCAGCACAACACTTTCGCCTGACCCCATCGCATCAACGTGCATCTCCATCTCGGCTTCGCCGTACTCGAGCGAGTATTTCGCGATCTCAGTCTTGTAGGGAAGCTTGCCGCGCTTGCGAATCGGCACGAAGCCGACGCCGAGTTCGTACGCGACTGTTGATCCAAAAAGAAATCCGCGCGCGTCTATCCCCACGATCTTGTCGATCTTTTTCCCCTGGCAACGTTGCAGGAACAGATCGATCGATGCGCGGAAGAGGTTGTGATCGCTCAGAATGGGCGTGATGTCTTTGAAGACGATGCCTTTTTTCGGAAAATCCGGCACATCGCGAACGCCGGCGCGGAGTTTGTGGATTACGTTGGAATTCACAAGGCGATGCTAGCGGGTGCGCGTCTCGGGTCAACGGCGCGCGCAAGCAGACTATTTCTGTGTCAGATGCATCTCCTCTGTTTTGCCGTCAGTAACGAGCCAGTGCTTATTATGCAGGACATAGTGAACTCATCGTTCGTCAGGCGAAACAGCTATCTTCCCAGCCTGATAGTCATCTCCAAGAATCCTTAACGAAGATATTGATCTCTGATAAACCGGTAGCCGATCCTCAGGACCGTAAAGTATGTCCAAGGATCCTTCTTCACGTCGTTTCGCGATCGGCCGAGCCAAGCGGGCGAACCAACCATCACTGGAGCCGCCCATTCTCGCGAGCTGAAGGTAGATTTCGTCGAGCGCCACTCCGATATCGTGAACACCGATTTCAGCTGTAGTTGAATTTTCAGTTTCCAAGGTAGCAAGCGGAGCACAGCGATACGCTGTCACTGAGTATCGGTCTTGCCGTCGAACTCGCCCTTTTTGGATTTCGCCATGCCACAGATCTCCGTAAGCAGCGAAAAATAGTTCTCCGCTCTTCGCGAAAACCAGACACGAAGGAAATGTCGTTCGAGAACGCGGCGTCGCCGGCAAGGCACCGCGATGTGCTTAGCGGAATGAGCAGCAAACAGGCGGCGGCAATGGTTGATATCTGCGGGCGCATGTATTGCTGCTCAGTTTGCCCGAATAGAAGCTTCTTTTCCAACGGTGCAAGCGGCTCTACAATGCGTGCGCTGGTGGATCGGTATCTTCTCATTGTCTCGACGGTCTGTTTTCTCGTGGCGATTGCGCACACGGTTGTGGAGATGCGTGGCGGAATCTTCCGGCCGATGCGTTTCAATTTTTTCGCGGTCGGGCTTGGTTTCATTTTTCAGACCGCGTTCTTGTCGGTCCGCGGCCACGCATTGGGGCGTTGTCCGATCACCAATCTTTTCGAAGTGATTATTTTTGTCGGGTGGTCAGTCGCGCTTTTTTACATGCTGGTCGGTCCGGCTTATCGGCTTTCGTTGATGGGCGCCTTCACTGCGCCGCTGGTCGTGTTGCTGCAATTACTTGCCCTGTTCGCGCCGATCGACAAACCGCCTGCGGGGAAATTGCCGGCGAACCCGTGGCTGGAGTTTCATGCGTCCATTTCGCTGGTCGCGTACGGCGCGTTTGCGCTCGCTTGTATCGCGGGCGTGATGTACCTCGTGCAAGAGCGGCAGCTCAAGACGCATCAGTTGCACTCGATCTTCTATCATCTTCCGCCGTTGACCGACCTTTTCGCCGCGATCACGCGATTGCTCTGGTGGGGGTTCGTGCTTTACACGCTCGGGCTGATCAGCGGATTTTTTGTGGGCGAGCCGCTTCCCTGGATCCAGGTCACATGCGCCGTCGGCGTTTGGATTCTTTACGGATTGATTTTGCAAGGGCGGCATTTGCGCTGGTTCGCGCCAAAACGCGTGGCTGCACTTTGCATTATAGGTTTTAGCGCGGCGTTGACTCTTCTTTGGGGAATTACGTTCACCGCCCAAACGCACACGCCATGAACTTGTTCTGCCTCGGTCTCAGTCATCACAACGCAGATGTGGAAATGCGAGAGAATTTCGCCGGCCACGCCGAGACCGATCGGGTTATGCGAAGCTGCGGGTGCAATGAGGCGCTGTTGCTCAGCACCTGCAATCGCGTGGAAGTTTATGCTGCAGCCGAAAATCTTGTTCCGACCGAACACATTGCGCGTTGTCTGTCCCGAACGCACACCGTCGAACTCGATGGCCACATGGAAAAATTTTATCGGTACGAAGCGGCCGATTGCGTGCGGCACTTGTTCCGCGTTGTTTCAGGACTCGACTCAATGGTTGTCGGCGAAACCGAAATTCTCGGGCAAGCGAAGAAAGCTTATGAAGAAGCGCGCCTAGCCGGCGCGGCCGGACGATATTTGCACCGTTTATTTCAGCGCGCGTTTCGAGTTGCGAAGCATGTTCGCACCCATACCGAAATCACTCGTGGTGCGGTCTCAGTTGGCTCGGTCGCCGTCGATCTTGCCCAAAAAATCTTCGGTGACCTGCGAAATTGCAAGGTTCTCGTCCTGGGCGCTGGCGAAACGAGTGAGCGCACCGTGCGCGCACTCGCTTCGCGCGGCGTCGCCGATTTGCGCGTAAGCAATCGTTCGCCGGAGCGCGCGGAAGCGCTCGCGCTGGCGGTAAATGGTCGGTCAGTTCCCTTCGTGGAATGGCGACAACAATGCAGTGAGATCGATATCTTGATAACGTCGACATCTTCCAAGGTTCCGTTGCTGTCGCAGGAAAAACTTGCCCCAATGCTGCGCGAACGGATCGATCAGCCGCTATTCATCATCGACATCGCCGTTCCGCGTGACGTCGCGCCGGATGTGAACTCGCTCGACGGCGTCTATCTCTACGACATTGATTCGTTGCAGTCGATCGCCGAGCAATCGTTGGCCACGCGACGGGCGCAGGTGGCCGCGGCGGAAGAGATCATTTCCCAACATGTGGCCGAATTTATTGAATTGATCGCGCGCGGATTAAATCCACCGTCGGCGGCGTCGGAGCGTCCAACGGTTGATGAAAGGTCACTGCGAACGTCGGAGTCGTAGTTGCGTCCGCTTGCGGCTGACGAGAGCCGCCACTACAGCTAATTAGTGATGGCGCAACCACGCCAAATTAAGATCGTTGTCGGCACGCGCGGCAGCGAGCTCGCGCTCAGACAGACCGGATTGGTGGTGGACGCTTTGCAAACGCACTGGGCGGATCTGAAGTTCGAAGTTAAAATCATTACGACGCGCGGTGACGATCCAACAACGGTGATCGAAGATGTTCGGGCGGGCCGGAAAGGATTGTTTACCGGAGCGATCGAGCGCGAACTTTTGTCGAAGCAGATTGATCTCGCGGTCCACAGCGCAAAAGATTTGCCGAGCACATTGGCGCCGAACAGCGAGATCGCGGCGGTCTTACCGCGTGCGTCGACCGACGACGTTTTGGTTGCAACGACGCCGTGCGATCTAAATTCACTGCCTGGCGACGGGATTGTTGCGACCGGCAGCGTTCGACGAAAGCATCAGCTGCACTGGAAGCGGCCGGACCTGGAGATTGTCGATCTTCGCGGCAATGTGCAGACGCGATTGCGAAAGCTGGCGACAGATCGCTGGCACGCGATTGTTCTCGCGCGGGCGGGTCTGGAACGACTAGGTCTCAACCGGAATCACGCCCGCATCGAGTTTGAAGGCCGCGAATTTTTTGCGGCAATGCTGCCGCGCGAGACTTTTGTGCCTGCCGGCGGACAAGGCGTGATTGCGATTCAAATTCGCTCAGATGACGAACAACTTCGAGACCTGGTCGGAACAACGAATCATTTCGACACGCGACTAAGTTTGCGTGCGGAGCGCGAATTTTTGCGCTTATTGCACGCGGATTGCAATCAACCGATCGGCGTCATAGCAGATGTTGACGGAACGACGATGAGAATTCGCGGACAAATTTTCGATGTTGGCGCGACTGCTCCGCGCGAAGGTTATTGCGAAGGGCCGAGCGAGGCCGCGGAACGCCTGGCGGCTGAGCTTTTGCAACAGATCAATGGCTAACAAGAAGAAGACGGGGAGAGTCTATCTGGTTGGCGCCGGCCCGGGTGACCTCGGGCTCGTGACGCTGCGCGCGAAGGAATGCATCGAGCGCGCGGATGTCATTGTTTACGATCATTTGGCGAACCCGGAAATGCTTGGCTGGGCGCGTGAGGACGGGGAAATTATTTACGCTGGTAAAAAAGCAGGCGCGCATGCGTTGCCTCAGGAGGAAATTAATAAGCTCATTGTCGAAAAGGCGCAGGCTGGGAAAGAGGTCGTGCGCTTGAAGGGCGGCGATCCATTTATTTTCGGTCGTGGCGCAGAGGAAGCAAAAACGATTGTTGATGCGGGAATCGCGTTTGAAATTGTTCCGGGCATCACGTCAGCGATTGCCGGCCCTGCCTACGCCGGAATTCCGGTCACGCATCGCGCCGAAAATTCGCATGTGACGTTTTTCACCGGTCACGAAGATCCGTCGAAAGAAAAAGCGGCGATTGATTACGCGGCGCTGGCCAAACTTGGCGGGACGCAAGTGATGTTGATGGGCGTCGAACGAATCGACGCAATTGCTCGGGAAATGATGACAAACGGCGTGCGTGGAGATCTTCCAGTGGCGCTCGTCCGCTGGGCAACAACCGGCCGGCAGGAAACGTTGATTGGAATCTTGGAAAATATCGCTCAGCGCGTGGCCGAAAACGGATTCGAAGCGCCGGCGGTTGCAGTTTTTGGAGACGTAGTCAGGCTGCGGAAAGACTTAAAATGGTACGAGGACCGACCGCTTTCCGGAAAACGAATCGTTGTCACCAGAACGCGGAAGCACGCAGACGTATTGAGCAATCAGCTTCGCGCGCTGGGTGCAGATGTTCTTGAATTGCCGACGATCCGGATCGAACCACCAACCGATCTGCGTGAATTCGGTGAACTGGTTCAGGACGCGCACACCTACGACTGGATCGTGTTTAGCAGTCCGAACGGCGTAGACGCTTTTTTCGAAATGTTTTTCAAACTCTACGACGACGCGCGCGAGATTGGCGGGGCGAAAATCGCCGCCATCGGGCCGGTGACCGCGCAACGCGTCCGCGACTTTCATCTGCATGTCGATCTTCAGCCGGAAGAATTCGTGGCTGAGGGCGTCGTCCGGCAATTTCAGAAGCAAGGCGGTGTGGAAAACTTGCGAATCCTGATCGCTCGCGCGGAAAAGGCGCGAAACGTGCTGCCGAGGGAGCTGTCGAAGCTGGGAGCGATTGTCGATGAGGTCCTTGCCTATCGGACGGTTCCGGAGACGCGCGACGTTACCGGCGCGCGACGCCGGTTCTTGGAAGAGGGGGCAGATCTGATCACGTTCACTAGTTCGTCCACCGTGGAGAATTTCTTGGCGCTTGATCTGCCTTGGCCAAAAGGGATGCGTGTCGCGAGCATCGGCCCAATCACCTCAAAAACGGCCACCGACCATGGTCTGGAGATCGACATCGAAGCGCGCCGTCACAATATCGAAGGTTTGGTTGAGGCGATCCGCGCATTTTTTAAAAGATAACATGTCGCAGCCTAATAAGACCGCCAAGGAAAAGCAGGATTTCCAGGTCGCGTTGCAACAGTTGAGCGCCGAGCGCGAGAAAATTCTGCCAATATTGCCGCTAACGGGGAACAACTATATTGGATAGCTATACTGGATAGCGAGAAACCGGATAGGTTTCCGGTATTGATTTCAGGCGGTAAAGCGGAACTTGGTCCGACCGCGCTTGGCGTTGTTCTTCGCTTTGCGGCGGTGCTTTTGCGACGGCGTCTCGAAAGCGCGCAGACGGCGCACTTCCTCAAGAATGCCCTCGGCATCGAGCTTGTTCTTCAACCGCTTGAGTGCGCGATCGACTGGCTCACCCTTGCGAACGAGTACTTCTGGCATCGACAATCAACTCCAATTCCTTGCAAATTTTGTGCCCAATGGTGAGGCCGAGCCTAATCGGGCAGCGCGACCTCGTCAAATCGACGCCTAGCGGGCCAGCGGATTCGCGGCCGCTGGCTTCTGCGTGATCTCTTTCCGCAAAGTGCTGGTGCTTTCGCCGCGGGCGCGCGTCCACCATAGCACGATCGGCGAGGCGATGAAGATGGACGAATAGGTTCCGACCACAACGCCGACGATAATAGCGAGTGAGAAGTCGCGCAGGACCGCGCCGCCGAAGAAAAACAAACAAAGAATTGGGATGAGCGTAACGGTGCTCGTCAGGATCGTGCGGCTTAACGTCTGATTGATGCTCGAGTTCATGATCTCTTCGATCGAGCCGCGACGCCCGCTGGCGAAACCTTCCCGGATTCGGTCGTAAACGACGATCGTGTCGTTGATCGAGTAACCGGCGATGGTCAGGACCGCGCCGACCATCGTCAGCGTTAATTCGCGACCGAGCAACGAAAAGACACCGACGGTAATGATCACGTCGTGGAAGAGCGCGACGATCGCGCCGACAGCGAACGAGAGCTCGAACCGGAATGTCACGAAAATCAAAACGCCAATGATTCCGAGCGCGAGCGCAACCAGCGAACTTTCCGCAAGCTCTCCGCCAACCAAAGCTCCGACTCGCTCCGAGCGCTCGACTTTAAAGTTGGCCCGGGGCATCGCTTGGACGACTTGCTTCTCAATTTTGTCGCTCGTGTTCAGCGGAGTGCGAATCGTGATGTAATTCTTTCCGCTCTGCGATGACTCCTGGATCGATGCGTCGGCGAAACCGAGCGGCTTCAGTGTTTCGCGCACTTGTCCGACGTCGATGTTCGCGAGGGAACTTAACGTAATCAAATCGCCGCCGCGAAAATCGACACCGAAGTTCTTCTCGCCGCGAATGTAAAACGAAGTCGCGCCCGCCAGAATTAGTGCGAGCGAGCACATGCACGCGAGAAAACCTTTGCCGAGGAAGTTGATGTTCTGGGACGAGATCAAATGCAGCATTGAAATCTTTTTCACTTTGCCGGCGTCGACCAGCCAGCCGAGCGCGTTGCGTCCAACGATCAGCGCGGTGAAAAGTGAAGCGAGAATGCCGAGCGTCAGTGAAATCGCGAAGCCCTTCACGGGGCCAGTCGCTTTCCAAAACAGAATCGCTGCGGTGATCAACGTGGTCACATTGGCGTCAAAGATGGAGCTGAACGCTTTTTCGTAGGCCGTCTCGAGCGCGACCTTGAGCGATTTGCCGAGCGCCATTTCTTCGCGGAGCCGCTCATATATTAGAACGCTCGCGTCGACCGAGAGACCGATCGTCAAAATGATGCCGGCAATTCCCGGCAACGTCAGCACAAAACGGAACATGGTTAGTGCGCCGATCAGCAGAACCAGGTTTACGATCAGCGCGAGGTTTGCGACCAAGCCCGGCAACCGGTAATAAACCAGCACGCAGACCATCGTGATCGCGAGTCCCATCAAACCGGCCATGATGCTGGCGCGGATCGAATCCAATCCGAGCGTCGGCGAAACGCTACGCTCTTCTTCGATCGACACCGGCGTTTGCAACGGATTCTCGAGCACGCTGGCGAGTCCGCGCGCTTCCTGTTCGCTAAAACTTCCCGAAATGCGCGCGCTTCCGCCGTAAATCGGCTCCCGAATGTTCGGCGCCGATTGAATCACATTGTCGAGAACGATCGCGAAGCGGTGATTGACATTCGCAGCAGTGATTTCACCGAACTTCTTCGTGCCTTCGCCGTCGAACGAAAGATTAACTTCCCAACCTTCGTTCCCGAAGCCAGCGCTCGCCCGCGAAACGTGATTTCCGCCAAGGTCCGCTTTCTTCTTCACCAACAAACGCTCTTCGACCGGAGGTTCGTCACCCTGTTTAGCATGCTTGTACGTTTCGATGCGATACTCCGGTGGAATCACATCCTTGCCGGTATCGATCGCGCGCAACTTGTCGCCGTTGTCCGGATAAACGAGACGAAACTCGAGCTTCGCCACGCGCGAGAGTTGTTCGCGCGCTTCCTGGATTTTTTCAGTACTGAGGCCTGGGATCTGAACGAGGATGCGATCGTTGCCAACTGGGCTGATGATCGGCTCGCCGCCACCAAAATAATCGACCCGCTTTCGAATAACTTCGACCGCCTGGTCGAGCATTCCCTTGTTCACTTCTTTGTCGCCGCCCATTAAGCGGATCAGGAACGAAGTGCCACCTTGAATATCGAGACCCAGCTGAATTTTCTCTCTCGGCGGCCAGATCGTCGCGATGCTGAACGCAACCAGCAACATCACCAGCGTCGTTGCGAGGATCCGTTTCCGTACGCCGACGTCAGTTGCGAAATACCAACCGAACAAAACAAGCAGGCCGAGGCCGGCAAAAAATGTCAGCGCGGGACTCATAGGGGAAAGCGGAAACCGGAAAGCGGAAAGCGGAAAGAAGAATTCAGCATGTCAGCGTTTCAGCTTTCAGTTTTTACGATGTTCGTGATCGCCGATTTTTCCAATTCGATCTTTACGTTATCGGCAACCTTCAGCATTACGGTTGTCTCTTTCACGTTCGCGATCAACCCGTGAATGCCCGCATTGGTCACGACGCGGTCGCCGGTCTTCAGGCTCAAGGCCAGGCGTTGCTGTTCCTGCTGCCGTTTCTTCTGCGGCCGGACCAGAACGAAATACATAATAACGATGATGAAGAACCAGAACGGCAGGAGATTGAGAATACCGCCAGCACTGCCCGGACCGGGAGGAGTCGGCGCGCCAGACAGCGCTTGAACTAGAAATTGGGACATCATGCGAAAACTTGAGCGAGCCGGAGCTTAGACCCGAACGGTTCGGCTGCAACGCCTCTTTATAATTAGAGGCGCTTGTGTAGGCTGCCTGTTCAGCCTGTTTATTTAATAAGGCGTTTGCCAAAAACGCCGCTACAACGTCTCGGAATCAAAATCTCGCGTTTTGTAGTTGGAAATGAACTCGCTCCGGAACTCGTCGAACGTTCCGTTGTTGATTTTCGACCGCGCCTCGCACATTAGGTCGAGATAGAAATGGAGATTGTGCAGTGTAATCAAACGCAACCCCAGAATTTCTTCCGCTTTAATTAAATGGCGGATGTAGCCGCGACTGAAGTCGCGGCAACTCGTACAGTCGCAATCTTGCTCAATTGGCTTTTTGTCTTTAGCGAACTCGGCATTTTTCAAATTGATCGTCCCGGTGGATGTGAATGCAGTTCCGTTACGCGCGAGTCGCGTTGGCAAAACACAATCGAACATGTCCAGGCCGCGCGCGATCAGCTCCAACAATTGCGGCGGAGTTCCCAGTCCCATGGCGTAACGCGGTTTGTCCGCAGGCAATGTCGGTTCGCTCGATTCGACCGCGCGAAACATTTCTTCCTCCGGTTCGCCAACGCTGACCCCGCCGATTGCGTATCCATCGAAATCAAGATCGACAACTGCCTGCGCGCTTTGCCTACGCAGCTTTTCAAACGTCGCGCCTTGGACTATACCGAAAACAAGCTGGCGCACGTGCGCTGGTTCTGTAGTGGCAGCGGGTTTCTCAGACTCAGCAACAAATCCTGAGCGGAACGCGTTTTCGTTCAGCCATTCTCTGCATCTTTTCGCCCAACGCGTAGTCGTCTCTGCGCTCTTTGCGGCGTGATCGTATTCGCACGGCCACGGCAGACATTCATCAAGCACCATCGCGATATCGCTTCCCAACGTGGCTTGGATTTCCATCGCGCTCTCCGGCGATATGAATGCCGTGCTCCCGTCCACATGATTTTGAAAATGCACGCCGGCTTCGGTGATCTTTCGCAATTTAGCAAGCGAGAAAATCTGATAGCCGCCGCTGTCAGTCAGGATCGGCCGGTCCCAATTCATGAATTTGTGCAGACCTCCGAGGTGTTTAATCACTTCAATCCCTGGCCGGACGAACAAGTGATACGTATTGCCAAGAACGATCGACACATTCAGCTCGTGCAATTCGTGCGGACTGACGGCTTTCACGCTCCCTTGCGTTCCAACCGGCATGAACGCCGGCGTTTCAATGGCTCCGTACGCCGTCGTTAATCGTCCGTGGCGCGCCCCGGAGTCGCGATCTTTGGAAAGGAGTTCAAACACGCGCCACTGTGCGGCCGTCTCCGTTTTCCGCAACCGAAGTCGTTATCGACTTGCAAAGCAATGTCGAAGTCGGGTTCATTTGAAACGTGTGCCCACGAGTCGCGTCACGTTACTGAAGCCGTTTCAATCGTTTGCGGTTTTGATCGCGGCCTAGCTGTTTTTGCCGAGCGCTCCGTTATTTTCGCGGGACAAGGAAGCGGCGGGCTCGCAAGCCGGGGAAACGATTCGTCCAAACGATGAGGGAAGCGATCCGAAGTATAGATTCCGCTCCGTGGGATCTATCCATTTTCCAAGGTAAAATCGACAAGTGAGAACATTATTGACATTGTCGCATGTTCTCGCTCGTCATGGCATCACTTTGGCAACGAGAAAAATCACCCTACTGGGTTTGCTGCTACACTAGTGCCGCAGGCCCAGCGCCTGAAGAAATCAACCAAGGTCAGAATCAAGCCTCTTAGAGGAAGGATGGTGGGACATTCCACTCGTCGCGTCGCGACGCTTGCAAGAAGCTGAAAAACCTGATTCCGAAGGAGGGCTGGGTTGGGCTGCGATTTGACGGCCGGTTTTTTGGCAAATCACTAAATGCGGATTTAGCCGCGTTTTCGCAAATTGTTCTTTGCGGAATGCGATTTTCTTCTCTATAGTGGCGGCTCACCGCGTCAGGCGCGTGACAGTGTGTTAACGCGTTTGAGCGGGTTTTTTGTCGCCCGGAACTCGAGGTTTTTGGCGGCGCTTTTGTATTTAAAAATGCCCACGATTAACCAGTTGATTCGGAAGGGACGGCGGAGGGTGTCGGTGAAATCGAAGTCACCGGCGCTGACCAATTGTCCCCAGCGTCGCGGCGTGTGCGTGCAGGTGATGACGCGCACTCCGAAGAAGCCGAATTCTGCCCTGCGGAAAGTGGCAAAAGTGCGGTTGACGAATGGCCAGGAAGTGATTGCCTACATTCCGGGCGAGGGGCACAACCTGCAGGAGCACTCGATCGTGCTCGTGCGCGGGGGACGAGTAAAGGACTTGCCGGGCGTGCGCTATCACATTGTGCGGGGCACGCTTGACGCGCTGGGCGTCGATGGACGTCGGCGTGGTCGCTCCAAATATGGAGCGAAGCGCCCGAAAGGTGGCGCGACTGGCGGAGGCGGCGCGGCGAAAGCAGCGCCGGCAGCGGCCAAGGAAGAGAAAAAGTAAATTTTGAAACAGAAGATCGACAATGTCGCGACGGAAGAGAGTTTACAAAAAGGAAGAGCGCGTCGATTCCCGTTATGGAAGTCCGACAGTTGCTCGCCTCGTTACCACGGTGATGAAGCGCGGCAAGAAATCGCTCGCCGAGCGCATTGTCTACACGGCGATCGATAAATCGCGCGAAGGCTCCGACTCCGTCGATCCGCTCGAAGTCGTAAACAAGGCGATCGAGAATGTTCGTCCGCGCTTGGAGGTGAAATCGCGTCGCGTCGGTGGTGCGACTTATCAGGTGCCGATGGAGGTCGCTCCGGCCCGCCAGATTTCTTTGGCGACGCGTTGGATCGTTCAATACGCCGACACGCGCAAAGGCGTGTCGATGGCGGAAGCGCTTGCGCAGGAAATCAAGGACGCGGCCGCCGGTCAGGGAAACGCGATCAAGAAACGCGAAGACACTCACAAAATGGCGCAGGCGAACCGCGCGTTTGCGCATTTCCGCTGGTAAGTTTATGGCGACGGCGACTCTCGAGAAAAAATCCGGCGCGAAAAATCCGAATTCGCCAACTCGCAAGTTCCCGCTCGAACGGACTCGGAACATCGGCATCGCTGCGCACATTGACGCGGGCAAAACGACGATCACGGAACGGGTGCTGTTTTACACCGGCTACATCCACAAGATGGGTGAAGTGCATGAAGGCACTACCGTCACCGACTGGATGGAGCAGGAGCGCGAACGCGGAATCACGATCACTTCGGCGGCAACGACATGCTCGTGGGCGCAGAAAGAAGAAGAAGGCGTTCACAAGATTTTCGAAGGCGTCAAGCAGCGGATCAACATCATCGACACGCCGGGTCACGTCGATTTCACGGCTGAAGTGGAGCGTTCGCTGCGGGTGCTTGACGGCGCGATCGCAGTTTTCGACGGCGTCGCCGGTGTGCAGCCTCAATCGGAAACGGTTTGGCGCCAGGCGACGAAATACAACGTCCCGCGATTGGCCTTCATTAACAAGATGGATCGGGTCGGCGCCGATTTCGCACTGTCGGTCGACAGCATTCACAAAAAACTCGGCGCGAACGCCTGGCCCATTTTGTTGCCGCTCGGGAAGGAAGATCAACTACGCGGACAGCTTGATGCCATTAATAAGAAGGCGATCATCTATTCGGAGAACGATCAGCTTGGATCGACATATGAAGTCACAGAAGTGCCGAAGGAATATGTCGATACGGTAGAGAAAGCGCACAACGATCTCGTCGAACAGGTTTCAAACATCGACGACGAAGTTGCCGAAGTTGTTCTCGAAGAAAAGCCGGTCGCACCGAGGCTGTTGAAGAAGGCAATCCGTCGCCAGACGATCGCAAACAAATTTGTGCCGGTGATCGGCGGCTCGGCGCTAAAGAACATTGGCATTCAATATTTGATCGATGCCGTCGTCGATTACTTGCCGAGCCCGCTCGATATTCCGCCGGCCAAGGGTCAAAACCCCGACACGCGTGAGCCGATGGAAGCGCCGACGGATGACAACGCGCCGTTCTGCTCGCTTGCGTTCAAGTTATGGAGCGATCCGTTCGTTGGAAAACTGGTTTTCTTCCGCGTTTACTCAGGCACGCTGAGCAAGGGCGACACGGTCTACAACCCGCGCACCAACAAGCGCGAGCGCATTTCTCGATTGATTCAAATTCAGGCCGACAAACGCGAAGACATCGAGACCTGTTACTCGGGTGATATCGCGGCGATCGTCGGAATTAAAAACATCACTACCGGTGACACGCTCTGCGACGAAGAGCATCCGATTCTCCTCGAGCCGCCGTCGTTTCCCGATCCAGTTATTTCAATGGCGATTGAGCCGAAGACGAAGTTGGACCAGGAAAAAATGGCGACTGCGTTGCAGCGACTGGCCGAGGAAGATCCGACGTTCCGCGTTTACACCCATGAAGACACCGGCCAGACGATCATCGCCGGCATGGGCGAGCTCCATTTGGAAATCATTCGCGACCGCATGTTCCGTGAATTCAAAGTAGACGCGAACGCGGGCAAACCGCAGATCGCGTATCGCGAGACGATCACGGGCAACGCGCACGGCGTGGGCAAGTTGATCAAGCAATCCGGTGGTCGCGGCCAGTACGGCCACGTTGAAGTCGATTTGCGCCCAGCCGAACGCGGCAAGGGCCTGATCGTCGAGAACAAAATCGTCGGCGGAATCATTCCCCGCGAGTACATCCCGGCGGTCAAGAAAGGTGTTGAAGAAGCGGTGCTCGACGGCGTGCTCGGTGGCTATCCCGTGGTCGATGTTGAATGCGACATCGTGTTCGGAAGTTTCCACGAAGTCGATTCGAGCGAGCTCGCGTTCAAAATGGCAGCGATCTTTGCAATGAAGGACGGTTTCAAGCAGGGCAAACCGATCCTGCTCGAGCCGATTATGAAGGTGGAAAACATTACGCCGGAAGAATTTCAGGGGGACATTTGCGGCGACCTGAGCCGTCGCCGTGGCGCGATTAAGAGCATCGAGTCGCGCGGCAATTTGGCGATCATTAATGCCGAGGTTCCACTGGCGGAATTGTTCGGTTACGCGACCGCGATTCGCTCGTTGTCGAAGGGCCGGTCGAGCTACTCGATGGAGCCGTCACATTTTGCGCCGGTGCCGCAGAATTTGGTCGCGGCGATTCTTGATCAGAAGGAGACGAAATGACGGACGGCCAACGCATTCGCATTCGGTTGAAGGCGTTCGATCATCGAATGCTCGATCAATCCGCGGTCGAGATCGTTGAGACAGCGAAGCGTACTGGCGCGCGCGTGGCCGGACCGATTCCGCTGCCGACGTTGATCGAGAGGTTTACGGTCAATCGTTCCCCGCACGTCGATAAAAAATCGATGGATCAGTTTGAGATCCGCACGCACAAGCGGTTACTCGACATTATCGAACCGACCGCGAAGACGGTGGATGAATTGAAGAAACTGAACCTGCCCGCGGGCGTTGATATTACGATTAAGATTTAGCCGCTTGAGAAATTTCCCACGTCGCCCACATGAGCATCGGTTTACTAGGACAAAAAATTGGCATGACCAGCGTCTACGACGTCAACGGTCGGCTGCATCCTGTGACCGTGATCGCGGCGGGCGATAACGTTCTTTTGCGTCGCCTAACGAATGAGAACGACAGCTACTCGGCCGTGCAAGTCGGTTTTGCTGCGCAAAAGGAATCGCGCGTCAGCAAAGCGGCGCTCGGCAATTTTAAAAAAGCGGGCGTCGAGCCGCGGCGATTCGTTCGCGAATTCCGCCTGAAGACCGATCCGCCGGAAGGCGAAGTGAATTTGAGCGTCACGCAGTTTCAGGCAGGCGACTTCGTCGATGTGATCGGCCGCTCCAAGGGCAAAGGCTTCCAAGGTGTGATGAAGAAACACAATTTCGCCGGACAAGGCTCGACGCATGGTTCGAAGACGCATCGGCGCAATGGCGCGATCGGAAATCGTTCAACACCGGGTCGCATTTGGAAAAACATGGGCATGGCCGGCCATCTCGGTGATGCACGCGTGACCGTGCAGAACCTGCAAATCATGCAGGTTCGCGAGGCCGAGAAAGTGATTTTAGTGAGCGGCGCGGTGCCGGGTTCGAACGGCAGCTACGTTGTCGTTAGGCCGGCCATCAAGAATCCGGCGGCTCGAATCGCGCTGCATCACCAGCACGCGAAGGCAGACGCCGCGGCGGCCACGAAGAAGCCGAAGAAGACAGTTGATCAGTCCGACAAGAAATGAGCGCGAAAGTCTTAACAAAAGCCGCGGCCAAGGAGGCCGAGATCGACATCATCGAAAATGGTCGCGGTTCGCAAGCCGTTCACGACGTTGTCGTTGCGATGCGCGCGGCACGACGTTCCGGTTCGGCGAACACGAAAACGAAAGCCGAGGTTGATATGTCCGGCGCCAAACCGTGGCGGCAAAAAGGAACTGGTCGCGCGCGAGCCGGTTATGTTTCGTCACCAATCTGGCGTGGCGGCGGCGTGGTGTTTGGACCAAAGCCGCGCGATTATTCCAAGAAAGTTTCCAAGTCAGTGCGCCGTCTCGCGCTGCAAAAGGCGTTGAGCGAACGCATCAAGGCCGGTGACGTTCTGACGATTGACAACTTCGCCGTCTCTGAAATCAAAACGAAAGCGTTTGTCGATCTTGTCCGGAAACAAACCGACGCTGAGAAAGTGCTAATCGTTTCCGATTCGTTCGACGACAAAACTTATAAATCGGCCCGTAACGTGAAGCCGGTGAAACTGGCGACCGCGGCAGACGTGAACACCGAGCAGTTGCTTGCGTTCCAGAAAATTCTGGTGACCTCAAAAGCGCTCGAGAAACTGGCAGAAAGGATCAAATGAGCGAGCCGCACGAAATTATCGAGACGGCCTCGTTGACCGAAAAGTCGACGCTGATGAGCGAAAAGCAGAACAAGTACGTTTTTCGCGTCAGTCCCCGCGCAAACAAGGCGCAAATCAAGGATGCAGTTCAGCGTTTGTTTCAAAAGAAGGTGGTCGAAGTGAACACGTGCAACTACGCCGGCAAGCAAAAGCGCGTCCGGGGACCGCTCGGACGGCGCGCACATTGGAAGAAGGCGATCGTGACGCTCGCGGAAGGCGAGAAGATCGAACTCGTTTAATTTTATGGCGCTCAAGAATTATCGTCCGCTTACGCCGGTCCAGCGTTTCAAACAAACCCCGGCCTTTGACGAAGTTTCGAAGGGGACTCCGGTCAAGAGTTTGTTGGAACCGAAGAAAAAAACCGGCGGTCGCAACAATTATGGTCGGCTGACCTCACGTCACATCGGCGGCGGTCACAAGCAGCATTATCGCAAGGTCGATTTCAAACGTCGTAAACACGGTGTGGCCGCGGAAGTGGTCGGCATTGAATACGACCCGAATCGCTCGGCGCGCATCGCTCTTATTAAGTACACCGATGGCGTAATGAGCTACATCCTCGCTCCGAATGGGCTTCAAGTCGGAGCCAAGGTTGTCGCCGGCAACGATGTTGCGCCTGATCTCGGGAATTCGTTGCCGCTGCGCGCGATTCCGCTCGGCACGAACGTTCACAACATTGAATTGAGTCCGGGCCGCGGCGGACAAGTCGCGCGCAGCGCAGGCCAGCAAGCGATTCTCAATAACCTCGAAGGCGGTTACGCGCTGGTGAAGATGCCGTCTGGTGAAGTGCGCCGGATTCACGAGAACTGTTTCGCGACGGTCGGCCAGGTTGGCAACGTCGATCACATGAATGTTTCCAGCGGAAAGGCGGGTCGCACACGTTGGCAGGGACGTCGGCCGCATGTTCGCGGAATGGTGATGAACCCGATCGACCACCCGATGGGCGGCGGTCAGGGTAAATCAAAAGGCGGCGGCGGCCGTCACCATCCGGTCAGTCCGTGGGGACAACTGGCCAAAGGATTCAAGACGCGGGCGAAGCGCAAACCGAGTGACCGGTTCATTTTGGAGCGGTGTAAAGCAAAGAAGAAAATTTGATTTTTTTTATGGGAAGATCACTAAAGAAAGGACCCTTCGTCGAAGCGCATCTTCTCGAGAAGATCGACAAGATGAGCGCCTCGGGCTCGAAAAAGGCGATCAAGACCTGGTCGCGGCGCTCGATGGTGACGCCGGATTTTGTCGGCCACACGTTTTTGGTGCACAACGGGAAGACTTTTCATTCCGTTTTCATCACCGAGAACATGGTCGGACATAAACTCGGCGAGTTTTCGCCTACGCGAATCTTTAAGAAGCACGGTTCGCACACGGCGAAGGTAACGAAGTAGTTTTAGTTGAGAGTTGAGAAAAATGAGCCAGCGCGCGTTGCGACGGTGAAACTATCAACAATCAGCTATCAACTCGCTGCGGTTTTTGGTGCCTTGTCGCGGCTTCGGTCGCGCAGGCGCAGGAAAATAGTTCTTTGACTGAATCGAGTGTGATGGACCCTAGTGTGCTCAGGGTGAAAGAGGAATGGCCGTTTGTGTTCGCGAACATTGGCGAGCAGCACGGGGTGAAGATTGGAATGCCGCTCCGCGCGATGCGCGGCGATGAAAAGATCGCGACGGCGTGGTGGACGTGCGTCAACGAATTTGCGGCGCGGTGATTGAGAATTCGCGAAAGGAAAAAATTAAGGTGGGGGATCGGCTCCAAGTCGATGTCTCAAAAGTGAGTTTTAAATAAATGGAAGTTAGATCGATACACAGGTACGCGCGGATTTCGCCGTTCAAGGCGCGCGAAGTAATGCGAGAGATCCAGGGTCTACCAGTTTCGGCGGCGCTGGATATTCTCACTTTCACGCCGAAGAAGGCTGCGCTCCTAATCACTCAGACATTGAAGAGCGCGATCGCGAACGCGGAGAACAACGCGAACTTGAAGGCTGATGTTCTGGTAGTGAAGGAAGCGGTCGTCGGTGAAGGTCCGACTTTCAAGCGAATGATGACGCGCGCGCGCGGCAGTGGCGCGCGAATCTTGAAACGGACGAGTCACATTCGGATTATTTTGACGGACGAAAAGCTGGAAAAGAAGCGAGCGGCCGCAGACAAAGCCGAAGAAAAAGGCGTCACGACTGAGAAAAAACCGAAGACGACGAAGAAAACTGCGAAATCAGCAGCGAAGAAATAAATTTTATGGGACAAAAAGTTAATCCGATTGGATTCAGACTCGGCGTGAATCGCGACTGGCGTTCGCGCTGGTACGCCTCTCCGCAGGAACTGCCGGAATTCTTGCACAATGATCTTGAGATCCGCGACTATGTAAAGAAGAAACTGCAGTTCGCAGCGGTGTCGAAAATCGTGATCGAACGCGCGTGGAATTCGATTCGCGTCACGATTCATACGGCACGTCCCGGAATCGTGATCGGACGCAAAGGCGCTGAAATTGAAAAGATGACCGAAGAAATTTCCAAGATGGCGCGGGGCAAACAAATCAAGATCGACATCCAGGAGATCAAGACGCCTGAGCTCGACGCACAATTGGTCGCTGAGAACGTGGCGTTGCAGATCGAACGCCGAATCGCCTACCGCCGGGCGATGAAGAAAGCAGTGCAGATGGCGATGGATTTTGGTGCGGAAGGAATTCGTTTGCGCTGCTCGGGCCGATTGAATGGCGCCGAAATTTCGCGCTCGGAATGGTATCGGGAAGGGAAAGTGCCGCTGCACACGTTGCGCACGGCAATCGATTACGGATTTGCGGAAGCGAACACGGTTTATGGAAAGATCGGCGTGAAATGCTGGATTTGTAAGAAGGAAGAAGCGCCGAGTGAGGCGCCCGTCTCAGCCGCGCCCCCTCCGATCGGCACCGAACCAGTCGAAGCGTAGGAGATTTTTATGCCCTTGATGCCCAAAAGAGTGAAGTATCGCAAGTTCCAACGGGGAAGTCGCAAGGGGACTGCTTCGCGCAATCTCCGAATCAACTTCGGCGAGTTCGGCCTGCAAACGCTCGAACGCGCGTGGATCACTAACACGCAGATCGAAGCCGCGCGCGTTGCGTTGACTCGCAACATGAAACGCAAAGGCAAACTCTGGATCCGGATTTTCCCGGACAAATCCGTGACGGCGCGTCCGCCGGAAACGCGAATGGGTAAAGGAAAAGGACAGCCTGAGTTTTGGGTCGCGACGGTGAGGCCGGGAAACATTTTGTTTGAGCTGGATGGCTTAACGGAATCGCTTGCGCGCGAGTCGCTGCGACTGGCCGCCGACAAATTGCCGGTGCGCACAAAATTTATCAGCCGCCACCACGTGGCCGCAGCCTAACGAACGTGAAAATTAAAGAAATCGTTGAGATGAGCACGGACGAGTTGCTGACTAAGCGACGCGATCTTCGTCAGGAGCGATTGCATCTGCGTTTGCAGCAGCAGAGTGGTCAGCTTGAGCAGCCGAGCCGTTTGCGTTTGATCCGCCGCGATGTCGCTCGAATCGAAACGATTCTTTCACAGCGCGCGAAGCAGCCGCAGACTATTCCGGCTGACGAATCGAGAGCGAAGAAGAAGAAATAATTTATGGCCGAGCAAGTTTCGCAACGAACAGCACAACCTCCGCCGCTTCCGGTGAAATACACGCGTGCGACGCGCAAGACGCGCGTCGGCGAAGTCATTTCCGATCGGATGAACAAAACGATCGTCGTGCAAACAACTACGGGCGTACCGCATCCGAAGTTCGGCAAGATCGTGAAACAGATCCGACGCTTTTATGCGCACGACGAGGAGAACAAAGCAAAGACCGGCGACACGGTGCGGATCATGGAAACGCGCCCGCTCAGTAAATTGAAACGCTGGCGATTGGTGGAGGTTTTGCGGAAGTAGGGAGAGGACGAAGCGCAAGAGTAAGGTTTCTTAATGGTACAAATTAGATCCAGACTCGAAGTAGCGGACAACACCGGCGCGCGGATGGCGACGATGATCGGCGTGATCGGCAAGGCCACGCTTTACGCTGGGATCGGAGATGTGATCACCGCCAACGTCAAAGAGGCGAGTGCGACGGGTACGGTGAAGAAAGGCGAAGTTGTTCGCGCGGTTATCGTCCGCACGCGGCAGCCGATTCGCCGCGATGATGGTTCGTTCCTGCGCTTCGACAATAACGCGATCGTCATCATCGACAAAGACTTGAATCCGCGCGGGACGCGCATTTTTGGTCCGGTCGCCCGCGAACTGCGCGAGCGCAATTTCATGAAGATCGTTTCGTTAGCGCCGGAGGTTTTATGAGCCGAACAAAATTTCACGTCAAAAAAGGTGACGAGGTCGAAGTGATTTCCGGGAACTTCAAAGGTTCCTCAGGCAAAATCCTCGAGGTGATCCCGAGCAAGCAACGGGTGCTGATTGAAGGTGTGCGCATTATTAAGAAGCATCTGCGCAAGTCGCAGGACAATCCGCAGGGCAAAATCGCCGAGCGCGAAGGCCCGATTCATATCTCGAATGTGAAGTTGATCGACAAGAAGGCAGAGAAAAAGACCAAGGCAAAATCGAAGAAGGAACTTGAGAAAAAGGCGGCGTAATGGAAAACGAATTTTACCGTTATTACAAAGAGCGCGTGGTACCCGCCTTGCGCCAACAGCACAAGTACAAAAACGTTCACCAGATTCCGCGAGTCGAGAAAGTGGTGATTAACTCTTCCGTCGGATCGCAACCGGATGTGAAGCAGGCGCTCGACGAAGCGAAGGCAGAGTTGGCGCTGATTACCGGCCAGCAACCGGCCGAGACGCGTTCCAAGAAAAGCATCGCGAATTTCAAACTGCGCAAGAATCAAGTGATCGGCGCGAAAGTGACGTTGCGCGGCGATCGGATGTATGAATTTCTCGAACGTTTGATCAAGGCGGCTTTGCCGCGTATCCGCGACTTTCGCGGTGTTTCAGCACGCTGTTTTGACGGCCACGGCAATTACACACTCGGCGTGGCCGATCAGACGATTTTCCCGGAGGTCGAACTGGATAAAATCAAGCGCAACATCGGTTTTGATGTTACTATTGTGACTACTGCGCGAACGGACGAAGAGGCCCGGTCGCTGTTGAGCGAAATGGGAATGCCATTCGCCGATCGCGCGAAAAAGCTCACTACGAAGACTCCGTCCAACGGCGGACCAACTGGGCAAGAGCGGGCCGCTTAATTCATGAGTACCGTTACAGATCCAATCGCAGATTTGCTTGCTCGCATGCGCAACGGCGCGCGCGCGCAGAAAATGGAGGTCTACGTACCGTACTCGAAGCTGAAAGCTGAGATCGTTCGCATTCTAAAGAACGAAGGCTACATCACCGATTACGAGGTAGACACGAAAACGGCGCATCCGCAGATTAAGATTACGAACAAGCTGGTTGATCACACATGTGCGATTAGCGGATTGAAGCGCGTGAGTCGTCCCGGTCTGCGGCGTTACGTTGGCGCCGACGAAATACCGCGGGTCCTCGGCGGAATGGGGACCGTCATTTTATCGACGTCGCGCGGTGTTATGTCGGGGCGCGAGGCGAAGAAACAAAAAGTGGGCGGCGAACTGCTCGCCTATGTTTGGTGATTTTTATGTCGCGAATTGGGAATAAACCGGTCGACATTCCGGCCAAAGTCAAAGTCAACATCGATAATGACGGCGCCGTTTCGGTCGAAGGGCCGAAAGGCAAATTGAGATGGAAGTTGCCGCGCCAGATTAGAGGCAGTGTGAAGGACAATCACGTATCGCTGGCGCGCGACGCGGAAACGCGCGGCGTGAAGGCGTTGCACGGTCTTTCGCGCGCTCTTGTGCATAATATGGTCGTTGGCGTCAGTGAAGGTTTTACGAAAAATCTTGAGATCGAAGGTGTCGGTTTCAAAGCTGCCGTGCAGGGTCAGAAACTGAATCTGAGCCTCGGTTTCTCGCACCCAATCACGTTTACGATTCCAAGGGACATCAAGATCACTGTAACAGATCAGACGAAGATTATAATCGAAGGCGCGGACAAAAAAGTTGTAGGCCAGGTCGCTGCGGACATTCGTCGTTACTACCCGCCGGAACCGTACAAGGGCAAAGGCGTTCGTTATGCCAGCGAGCAAATTCGCCGCAAGGAAGGCAAGACAGTCCAGTAATTTTATGGCGTTCAATCGAAAAGCAGCTCGGCAGCGATTGCATCGGCGGATCCGAAAAAAGGTTTCGGGAACGGCCGCGCGTCCGCGACTGTCGATCTATTTTTCCGGCAAACACGTTTACGCGCAGGTCATCGACGATGACGCGGGCAAAACGTTGATCGCGGCGTCGACGATCGAGAAAGCTGTGCTTGGGAAAAACAAGCCGGGCGCAAATCGCGCCACCGCAGAAGTTGTTGGAAAGACATTGGCTGAACGCGCGCGCGGGAAGAAAATCGAAAACGTTGTGTTCGACCGCGGTGGGTTTCAATATCAGGGCAAGGTCAAAGCGCTCGCGGACGCGGCGCGCGAAGGAGGATTAAAGTTTTAATTTTATGGTAGCACCAGCAGGCAAAGGCAGACGACCGGATTCACGAAGCACTGACAAAGCGCCGGCGCAGAAAGGCGATACGACCGAAAAGGTCGTGTTCATCAATCGCTGCGCGAAAGTCGTGAAAGGCGGACGCCGATTCAGTTTCAGCGCGTTGATTGTCGCAGGCGATCACGACGGCTCGGTGGGCGTTGGATTTGGAAAGGCGAACGAAGTTTCGGAAGCGATTCGAAAAGCATCTGAGGCGGCGAAGAAATCGATGGAGAGAGTCTCGCTCTACGAAAATACGATTCCGCATGAGACGATCGGCGAATTTGGCGGCGGCCGCGTTTTGTTGCGACCAGCATCGCCGGGAACGGGCGTGATCGCTGGCGGCGGCGTGCGCGCGGTCGTCGAAGCGGCGGGAATTCGCGACGTACTTGCGAAATCGCTCGGCTCGAGCAATCACGCGAACGTGGTCAAGGCCACGATTGCGGCATTGAAGTCGTTGCGGCGCAAAGATGAGATTTTCAAAATGCGCGGAATCAAAGGCGGCGACGGAAAGGCAGCCACAACACAATTATGATGCGGTTACATAATTTGCGACTGCGTCCAGGCGCGCGTCATCGCGTTAAGCGACTCGGTTGTGGCGAAAGTTCCGGTCACGGGAAGACCAGCGGAAAAGGACACAAAGGTCAGAAAGCCCGCTCGGGCGGCAGCATTCGTCTCGGATTCGAAGGTGGACAAATGCCGCTGATTCGACGTTTGCCGAAGCGCGGTTTCAACAACGCCGCGTTTCGCGCAAACTACGCAATCGTGAATCTCAGCGATTTGAATGAATTCAAGGCGGGCACGATTGTAAACGAACAATTGCTGCGCGAATCGAAACTCGTGCGTGGAGATATCGCTGGAATCAAGATTCTGGGTGACGGCGAATTGAAGCACCCACTGAAGATCGAAGCCGATAAAGTAAGCGAATCGGCCAAGGCGAAGATCGAGAAAGCCGGCGGAACAATCATCCCGCCACGGCGGGACGATCGAACCGCAAAAGAGCCGGCGGCGATCGCGACAGATGTCGATCAAGGGGCGAAGGAAGAGACGTCGAAGAAGAGATCGACAACCAAATCGCGGCCGAACGCGAAGAAAAAGACACGGTAGTTTTCGGAAATGGTCTCGGCCTTTGTTAACACCCTCAAGATTCCGGAGCTGCGTCGCCGAATTCTTTTCACGCTCGCAGTTGTCGTCGTTGTGCGACTCGGCGCGGCGATCACCACGCCTGGAGTTAATCAGGCCGTTTTGCAGGAATGGTTTCGCAGCGCGCTCACTGAAAAGTCTGGCGGCCAGCTCGCGGCGTTGTTGAATTTGTTCAGCGGCGGCGCGTTGGAGAACTGCGCAATCTTTTCGCTTGGCATCATGCCGTACATCAGCGCGTCGATTATGATGCAACTGCTGTCGGCGGTGATTCCGCAACTCGGGAGACTCGCGCGTGAAGACGGCGGCCGGCAAAAAATCATGCAGTACACGCGGTTCATGACCGTCGGTCTTTGCATTTTCCAAGGGTACTTGCTCGCGATTTCGTTCCAGCATCCGGAAGCATATCGCGTCGCGTTGCCCGGAATTTCGGAGACGATTCAGCGATTGGGAATTCCGCTGGTCGATGATCCCGGATGGGTGTTTCGCGCCGTGACTGTGATCTCACTCACGACGGGAACGTTGCTGCTAATGTGGCTCGGCGATCAAATCACTGAGCGTGGAATCGGGAACGGTATTTCCTTGATCATCACGATCGGCATTGTTGCGCGTTTGCCGGCCGCCTTGGCGCAGGCGTGGAAAACTTTCGTGCCGTCGGCGGAAACCGGCACGAGTCAGGTCAATCCCGCCATTCTCGTGTTGATGGTCGCGTTTTTGTTAATTGTGATCGCGAGCGTCATCGCGATCACGCAAGCGGTACGCAAGATCACCGTCCAATACGCGAAGCGTGTTGTCGGCCGCAAACAGTACGGTGGTAACACGCAGTACATGCCGCTGAAAGTGAATTACCCCGGCGTGATGCCGATTATTTTTGCGTGGGCGCTGTTGTTGTTCCCGAATCAAATTGTGAGCTGGGCGTTCCCGAATAGTCCGACTGCGCGCCAGATTTCCGAAATGCTTTCGACCGGTTGGCTGCATTACGTGGTTCTCGCGGCGATGATTTTCTTTTTTAGTTATTTCTGGGTCGCGACACAGTTTCAGCCGTCGCAAATCGCAGACGATTTGAAAAAGTACGGCGGTTACATTCCGGGCGTGCGTCCGGGAAAGCCAACGGCCGAGTTTCTGGATTACACCATGACGCGCCTTACGTTCGCGGGCGCAATTTTTCTAACACTGATCGCAGTGCTACCGAGTTTGTTGAGCCAGGGCCTTCATGTTCCGCAAGTGACCGCGCAATTTTTCGGCGGTACGAGTTTACTGATCATTGTTGGTGTGATGCTGGACACGATGCGGCAAGTTGAAACGCATTTGATTCAGCGGCATTACGACGGGTTTCTGCGCAAAGGTCGCGTGCGCGGCGGATTTACCGGTCGCTCCGCTTATGTGCGCGGGGAAGCGGCCGCGCAGCGCACGCTCATGTGGCTCTATGTTGGCATCGCCATCATCGTAATCGGCGGCGTCGCGGCGTTTTTGGCATCGAAGTGAAGCGACGACTCGTTTTACTCGGCGCTCCCGGTTCCGGCAAAGGAACGCAGGCGGAACTGATCACCCGTCAATTTGGAATCCCAGTGACGTCTCCTGGTGCGATTTTGCGACGCGAAAGAGACCTGGGCACGCCGCTTGGTTTGGAGACAGCTGGAATGCTGCAGCGCGGTGATTTAGTTCCGGACAAAACCATCGTAAAGCTGATAGAAGATTGGCTGCACTTGCACGGTGGTTACGGTTTTGTATTCGATGGATTTCCGAGAACGTTGCCGCAGGCTAAAAGTTTAGGATCCATATTGGGCAGTTTGCACACATCCGTCGACGCTGTGATTTGGCTTGAGGTTTCAGAAGAGACTGTGCGCTCGCGAATTTCTGGACGACTGCAATGCCGCACCTGCGGCTTTACGACGAATGTTAACAATGCAGAATTCTCCAACCGGCCAATCTGCCCGTACTGCGAAGGCCGGCTCGAGCGCCGAAGCGATGACGACATGAGCGTTCTTCAACAGCGCTTGCGGGAATACAACACCAAGACGCAGCCATTGGCAGACTTTTACGGCGAGATGTTGATCTTGCGGAAAATCGATGGCAACCGCGACCGGGAAATGGTGTTTGGTGATATATCGCAACTGGTTGAAGAGAAGGTGGCGGCATGATTCCGATCAAAAGCGCAAAGGAAATTGAGAAGATGCGGCAATCGTGTCGCACGGCGAGCGACATTCTCGATCGCGTGACGGAACTGATTCGGCCGGGAATCACAACGAAGGAAGTGGACGAGGCCGCGGCCGATTTCATGAGCGATGCGAAAGTTAAAAGCGCGTTTCTCGGTTATCGACTTGGTCATCGCGTTTTCCCCGGAAACATTTGCATCTCACTGAACGACGAGGTCGTGCACGGCATCGGCAGCCAACGTCGCATTCAATACAGCGACATCGTCAAGCTCGACATTGGCGTGATTCAAGGAGGTTGGGTGGGGGACACCGCCCAAACTGTTCCGGTCGGAATTGTTGATGAACGGACCGACCAACTTTTGCGCGTCACCGAACGAGCATTGGATCTCGCGATCAATAACGCCGCGGAAGGCGTCCGCCTCGGCGATATTTGTGCAGCAATTGAAGATGAGGCGGCGCGAAACGGCTTCTCAGTCGTGCGCGAGTTTGTCGGTCACGGGGTTGGGCGAAAACTGCATGAGGAACCGCAGATCCCGAATTACGGCCGGCGAGGCAGCGGCCCGAAATTGAGGTCGGGCATGACGTTGGCGATTGAGCCGATGATTAACATCGGCAGCTCGGAAGTTCGGCTGATGGATGACGGCTGGACGGTAAAGACGGCTGACGGGACCCGATCGGCCCATTTTGAACATACGGTGCTGATTACGAAAGATGGACCCGAAATCCTGACATGGCGCGGAAAGACGCAATTGAAGTAGAAGGTACTATCGTCGAGCTGCTTCCGAATACCATGTTTCGGGTCGAGCTGTCGAACGGCCACCGGGTTCTGGCTCATATTTCCGGGAAAATGCGCCTCCACTTCATTCGTATCTTGCCCGGCGACAAAGTTATGCTACAGATATCTCCCTACGATTTGTCGAAGGGGCGGATCACGTTCCGCCAGAAGTGACAACGCGGATATGGCTCCGCGTTTTTTGTTTCGTCGACTAAAATGAAAGTACGACCCTCAGTTAGAAGACTTTGCGAAAGCTGCAAGATTGTGAAGCGTAAGAATGTGGTGCGCGTGATTTGCAAAAATCCACGGCACAAACAGCGCCAGGGATGAGGTCTATTTAACCAATTAACGATTTAACGAATGCCACGATTACTCGGAGTTGAAATTCCAGCGGATAAACGGATCGAAGCGTCCCTGACCTACATTTACGGAATCGGTTTCCCGACCGCCCGGCGGATTTTGGACCAAACGAACATCGATCCGAATCTGCGTGCCAACAAACTTACGCCGCAGCAGATCAACGAGATCATCCACGCAATCACGAACAACAAAATTAAAATCGAAGGTGATCTGCGCCGTGAGATTCAGGGAAATCTAAAACGATTGCAGGCGATCAACTGCTATCGCGGGCAGCGCCATCGTCGCGGGTTGCCCGTGCGCGGTCAGCGAACATCAACCAACGCGCGTACGCGAAAAGGTCCGCGCAAGACCGTAGGCGTGATCCGAAATCCGGAAGCTAAAGCAGGAAAAGTTTAACAATGACCGAACACAAAAAACCAGCGAAGGCCAAAGAGGAAAAGGCGATGCCACAAGCTCCCGCGGAATCGAAGGCGAAGACGCCTGCCAAACCGCGCAAAGAAGAAGCGGCTGCGCCAGCTGCCGCAGCGCCCGAAAGTCTTTCACTCGATGCCGATGAAATCGAGAAGCCGAAAATCGTTAAGGCCAAAGGCGCGAAGAACATTCACACCGGCATCGCGCACGTTTACGCGACGTTTAACAATACCATCGTTACGATCACCGACTTGAACGGAAACGTGATTGGTTGGTCGAGCGCGGGCAAGGTTGGATTCAAAGGTTCGCGCAAAAGCACGGCCTACGCAGCGCAGCTCGTTGCGCAAGACGCCTCGCGCCAAGCAATGGGGCATGGACTCAAGGAAGTTCAGGTGCTTGTCAAAGGGCCGGGCGCTGGCCGTGAATCAGCCGTGCGCGCGCTGCAGGCGATAGGTCTCGATCTTACGTTGATCCGCGACGTCACCCCGGTTCCGCACAATGGTTGCCGACCGCCAAAACAACGCCGCGTCTAATTCTCTCGACTATCAACTACGCGACTCTCAACTCTCTTCATGGGCAGATACACTGGACCGAAAACAAAGATCAGCCGCCGTTACGGTATGCAGATTTTTGGACCGTCGAAATCGCTTGAGCGCAAGAATTATCCGCCGGGAATGCATGGCCCAAAGGGCGCGCGCCGTAAGCAATCTGATTATGCGATCGCGCTCGGCGAGAAACAGAAGCTTCGTTATCAATACGGGCTGCTCGAGCGTCAGTTTCGTCGCATTTTCCAAAGCGCGCTGCGTAAACGCGGCGTGACCGGCGAAACGTTGCTGCAACTACTCGAGACGCGGCTTGACAACGTGATTTACCGGCTCGGCTTCGCGAACACGCGCAACGCCGCGCGCCAGCTCGTGTCCCACGGACATGTGCAGGTCAATGGCCGAAATGTGAACATTGCTTCCTACAACGTGAAGGCCGGCGACGAGATCGCGATCAAAGACAAACCGAAATCGCGGCAATTGGCAGTTCGCAATCTCGAGCTTACTCAAATCGTTCCGGTGCCAGATTGGCTGGCCGTTGATCGCGACGGACTCAAAGGAAAAGTCGCCCACATTCCTTCGCGGGAAGAAATGCAACCGATGGTCAACGAGCAGTTGATCGTCGAGCTGTATTCGCGCTAAACGAAGGTCGTTTTGATACAAGTTTCCCTCTTGCTACAAACCGCCCGCATAATTCTCGTCAGCCGCAGGTGAACAGAGCTATTTCGACGGCATTTGGTTGCGCAATCGCGATCATCGCATGGCTCATTCTAGTGTTTCCTTGTCGTAGTCTTCGTTATGCAACCGGCCAATTTGGTCTCCGCCCGCAGGGTCCGGATTCGTGGATAAGTCTTTATTCGAAGATTGACTGGTCCACGTATTTCGTTATGGCGCCTGGGACCGGCGCACCTCTAGCCGTAAGCGTTTTTCGTCGGTGCCGCACGTAGTCAAAGAAATAGAAGCGAGCTGCTTCTAGCCAAGGGCGGCCAAGATTTACGGATGCGACGAAGCTTGTCCCTCCAAAAACTCGAGGGCTTTGTCGTAGCTCTTGCGTTCGAGAAAGTGGGCGAGCTGCGGATCAATCGGCTTCGGCAGCGTGGTGCCGAGGTTGGCGATCTTTTCTGAGATCGCTCGCAGGCGCATTATGTGTTTTTCCGGGTCGCGACGGCTGCGTTTGTCGCGGATGATCGCGAGTCGCTCGCGAAGCGCTGCGGCGAGATCGGCAGTCGCCTGGTTCATCGGGTTAACCACTAATAAACACGAATGAGCCACTAATAAAGACGAGCAGCCGAAATTCTTCTGAATCAATTCGTGTTCATTCGATCAAAGAGTGCCTCGTGGCGCGGAATTCACGATGCCTTTGTAGGGACTGCGGCGCATATTCCGTTTTGTCCTTCCGACCGAAGTGGAGGAAACTGATGGTTTTTGTCGTGGTGAGCTTAGTCAGGACGGAAATATTTAGAGATGTCTCGACTTCGCTCGACATGACAGAATTGTAACCGCCGATGCGTCCATCGACGGTCCCCGACAGCTAAAACTCAGCGGCGAGTTTCGGACAGTAGCTGGCGCTTGGCCTCCAGCCAATCGGAATTGGCGTCGCCCGCAAGATCGAGTCGGCGTCGGCGTTCGGAAATGAAATAGGCGCGCATCTGGATTTGCTCGTCGGTTGGATCGAATGCGTCTCGAGCTACCGGCGCCGCTTCGGCTTCGGTTTTTCCAACAGCCTGCTTCTTCGGCGATGACGATTTCTTTGCCTTTAAAGATGGCGATCTTGTGTCCGCCTTTGCTTTGCTAACCTTACCCGGCGCGGCGGCGCCTGCCTTACTTTTCTTTGCCACGATTCAAATTCCTCCCTGATTTACGATTTAGCGAGCGGCTTTTGCTTTACAAGTGGTTTTGTCCGAGGTCCGAGCCGCGGTTGCATTGGACTGGTTTTTACCAGACTTGGCGTGGTGGGAATTTTTAACTAATGTGTAGCTGTGCGCGATTTTGTTCTTCGCTGGTTCATCACTGCGTTCGCGGTGTTGGTGGCGGCGCCGATCGTTGGGATCGATTATACGGGAATTGGCTGCCTGTTAGGTGCATCGCTCCTTCTTGGAATCATTAACGCATTTGTGCGGCCAATTTTGCTGTTCCTAAGCATTCCATTGATTCTAGTGACACTTGGACTGTTCATTCTCATCATCAATGCGCTGATGCTGAAATTCGTGAGCGAAATTGTGCCCTGTTTTAGAGTGCACGGTTTTTGGAGCGCGGTTTTTGGCGCAATCATCATCTCACTTGTGAGCTGGCTGCTGAGCGCGTTTTTCCGCGGCAGCGACGGACGCGTCCACATCCTGACTCATCATACTCAGATCAAACAGGTTCGCGGCCGCGTGATCGAACCGGGCGAGTGAAATCGCACGGGATGCTTGGGAGCAAGTTCAAGTCGGAAGCCCGGGTTTTTGTAAAGATTTGCGGAATCACGAATGAGCCGGACGCGCTCGTCGCGATCGAAGCCGGTGCCGATGCGCTCGGATTCAATCTTGTTCGCCAAAGTAAACGTTACATCGACATCGACGCGGCCGAGGCGTGGATTAGCAACTTGCCGCGCGAAATCTGCAAGGTCGTGGTCACGGCGAATCCAATTTTCGAGGACGCGCTCTGGCTTGCTAAGCTTCCGTTTGTCGATGCACTTCAATTGCACGGTAGCGAGTCGCCGGAATTTTGTCGCGGCTTGGCTGCGGCCGGGCTTGCGTTCGGCAAAGCGCTACCGGTCGCGGACGCGAACTCACTAAAGGACGTTCCCGATTTCTCGACCGACACCTTAATTTTGGACACAGCTTCGGGTCGCGAATTTGGAGGAACGGGCAAGACGTTTCCGTGGAGACTCGCCCGGGAGTTTGCGCAAAAGAATCCAAACTTTAAGGTGATTCTCGCCGGTGGCTTGAACCCCGAAAATGTAGCCAGCGCGATCGAGCAATCCCGACTCTTCGGAGTCGACGTGACGACTGGCGTTGAGGCTTCGCCGGGTCGAAAAGATGCGCGTCTGGTGAGGGCGTTCGTCAAGGCGGTCTGGGAGGTTTGCGGCGTGGCTCGCTAAGGCGTTTTGCCGCCCCGACGTGCGTGTAGTGGGAAACGTTATAGGCTGGTCTGCTTTCTGCTTTTATCGATCAATAAAGACAATTAATTATATCACCCTGTCCGTGAAGCCGGAAATCGGCAACAAGGTCAACGATTTCCACTTCGTCTTCAACGGTGCCGATGTAACCGGTCCGATCATCAACAGGCGTTCGCTCCATTCGAATGTACTGATTAAAAGTGGCGACATGCTCGCGCTTGGCGGCTTAATTTTGGACCAGGCTTCGAAGTCTCACACCAAGGTGCCAGTACTTGGCGATATTCCGGTCCTTGGCTACGCGTTCCAAAGGACGACAACGAGGGACACAACGCAATCTCCTAATCTTTGTTACGCCGTCGATCATCGATCAGCGGTATGGAACCGGTTTGAAAGACCAGGCTCCGGGAGTGCGCCACGCTGGCGAAGAGTATGCCGATCCGAATGGCTGGCGGAACACGGCCAAACGTGCGGCCCGTTCAACTCCGACCTCTCACCACTAGTTAGCCGCGGATTACGCGAAGCGCGGCTCGCCGCCAGCACCGGAGGAAACGACGCAAGTTCAGTTCAAGCGCGACGTGAGAGAATCCGACAAATAAGAATGCCAGTGGGGATCGGACCTTCGAATAACGGGTTGAGAGGGGACGGGGCGCCAAAACGGTCCCGGCCTCTTTGAGCTTTACGGCTCGAGATAATTCTTTAATCGATCGCGCAATTCTGTTCGTGCACGAAAGAGCAAACTCTTGACCGCCGGTACCGAAAGATCTAGAACGTCGGCGATCTCGTCAT
>DATLJP010000072.1:0-30540 GCA_035538875.1 Chthoniobacterales bacterium
GCCATCGCCGATCAGCTCAACGCTAAACTATCCGGTACCGAACAAAAAGCCGTGGCGGACAAACCGACCCAAAACGGGGCGGCTTACGATGCCTACCTGCGCGGTCGATCGATCGAGCACGGCGAATACAGTTACGACGCCTTTCGCCAGGCCGCGCGCGATTACGTTGAAGCGGTCCAGCTCGATCCGAAGTTCGCGACCGCGTGGGCGCGACTTGGCATCGTCCGAAGCTTCCTTTATTTCAACGCGATTGATCCGAGCCTAAACACCCCCGACGCTGTGAAAGAAGCGGCCGACCGCGCGATGGTGCTCGCGCCCGAAGCGGGCGAATCGTGGCTCGCCAAGGGGTCGTATCAATACCGAGTCGAGCGCGACTTCAAAGGCGCGTTGGCAAGTTACCAGGAGGCGCTGAAGCGTCTGCCTAATAATTCGTTTGTTTATCAATATCTCGGCATCGTGCAACGTCGTCTCGGCCAGTGGACGGAGGCTGAGGTCAACTACAAAAAAGCGTTGGAGCTCGATCCGCGCGACGTCGCGTTGCTAACCACAATGGGGCTTGAGTTCTACGGCTATCTCCGACGCTTCGACGATGCCCACGCCGTGGTCGATCGCGCACTGCAGATCGCTCCAGACTCCGCAACCTCGCGAGCAAATAAAGTGGGCTTGTTCCAAAGTGATGGGCGACTGGAAGAGGCGGCCCGGGAGCTGGCACGTATTCCCGAGGACGTGACGGACGATTGGGCTGTCAACGTCCGACTTCAGCAAGCGATCAGCGAGCGTCACTACGACACAGCGATCAAAGTTATCGGACAGAAGCTCAATTCAGTTCCGGTCGGTCAACCGCTCGACGCGTTCGAGAAAGCTTTCTTGGTCGAACTCGGTTTTTGTCACGAGTGGATTGGTCAACCTGAGGAAGCAGGCAAGGCTTTTAACCGCGCGGTGCGAGCGATCAAACCGACTCCTGAGACAATCGTTGGTCCCGACGCCAACGGAACACCAACTATTCTTGCTCAGGCGTATGCCGGCCAGGGAGAAAAGGAGAAGGCGCTGGAGCAGGCAAAGCGCGCCGTCAAAGATTACGACGACGATGCGGTGAACAAGCCACAGGCGGAAACGGTGCTCGCGCAGATCCAGGCGCGCTTCGGCGATTACGATTCAGCAATCGCCGCGTTGCCGCACCTACTCGAAGTTCCAGCCGGCATCACGGTTGCGTATCTAAAGCTCGATCCGGTCTGGGATTCGCTTCGCAAAGATCCGCGCTTCCAAAAACTGATCGCAAGTGACAAGTGACGAGTGGTGAGTGACGAGTTTTCCCCGGGGTAGCGCACGCGCCTCGCCGAAACGCTTCATTTGTATAATCCGCGGTCGTGACTTCAGGAAGGGCGATTGACCCAATCCTCCGTCTTGATCCGCTTGGCAGTAAATCCTTTCCTGCTTCCTGATCGACAGTTCTGCCTCCGTTTTGATCGGTGTAATCCGTGGTTAGAATTTCCTGCCTCGTAAATCGTTTCCTGCTTTCGAACTCAGTCTCAGCCCTCGCTCCTTCGCTGCTATCCTGCAGGTAGTGCAAGTCCGGCTCGGACGCTTCTCTCTCAGAAATCCCTTTCGTCGATTCTTGGTTTCCTGATTGATAGTTCTTGGTCCGTTTTCATCAGCGTAATCCACGGTTAGAGTTCCTGATGGCAACAACACGACAACGCATCGCGCTTGTGACCGGCGCGAATAAGGGAATCGGTTTTGAAGTTGTGCGGCAACTACGACGCGAAGGTTTTCCATGTCTTTCTCGGCGCCCGCAAGTCCGATGCCGGACTTGCCGCTGCAGAGAAGCTCCAAAAGGAAGGCGAAAAAGAAAAGGACGACGGCGCTGTCACGTTCTTGCAGATTGACGTCTCCAAGATCCAAAGTATTCGCAGCGCGGCGGAAGAATTTGGGAAACAGAATGACCGACTCGACGCGCTGGTGAATAACGCTGGCATTCTGCTCGACGACGATAAAGACGTGCTGATAATGCCGCCCGAAATCTTCGAGACCACGCTGCGCACGAACACGCTCGGCGTGCTCTTGGCGTCTCAGGCGTTCGCTCCGTTTCTGAAAAAGAGTGACGCCCCGCGGATCGTCAACGTTTCCAGTGGTGGCGGCCAATTGACCGACGGCGCTGACGGCTGGGCGCCGGCCTATTGCGTATCGAAAACCGCGTTGAATGGCGTCACCGTCCAGCTCGCCGCCGCGCTCCCGAAATTCGCTGTCAATTCGGTTTGCCCCGGCTGGGTCCGAACTGACATGGGCGGCTCCAACGCCACTCGATCCGTGGCCGAGGGAGCCTCTGGGATCGTGTGGTTAGCGGCTGAAGCGCCTCAGAAAGAGACTGGAAAGTTTTGGAGGGATAGAAAGGTAATCCCCTGGTAAGGCTTTCTGCCGCTTGTCACTTGCCACAGGTTACTTGTCACTTTCCTTTCTGTCATGAATCCAAACAAAGCACTGTGGGAAAAAGGCGACTTCACGCGCATTGCCGCGACCATGCGTGAAAGCGGTGAAACGCTCGTCCAACGAATCGGCGTGACCAACGGGATGAAGGTCCTCGATCTTGGCTGCGGCGATGGCACGACGGCGCTGCCGGAGGCCAAGCTCGGAGCCGATGTGCTCGGGGTCGATATTGCGCAAAACCTGGTGGAAGCCGGGAACAACCAGGCCGCGCAGGCTGGCCTAACGAACATTAGATTCCAGGAGGGCGACGCCACCAATCTGGCGGGCATACCTGATAAGTCGTTCGATCTCGTGGTCAGCGTTTTCGGAGCGATGTTTGCGCCTAAGCCATTTGAAGTCGCCAAGGAGATGGTGCGAGTGACGAAGCGGGACGACCGCATCGTGATGGGCAACTGGATCCCGAACGATCCAACACTCGTCGCCCAGCTCTTGAAGATCAGCTCGGCTTACACGCCTCCGCCACCGGAAGGATTCGTTAGTCCGATGACGTGGGGGATCGAGAGCAACGTGATCGAGCGGTTCGGCGGCGCCGGCGTCCTGGCCGATAAAGTCTCGTTCATGCGCGACACGTTTATCTTCAACTATTCCGGAACACCGTCAGCGTTCGTGGACGAGTTCAAGAACTACTACGGCCCGACTATGAACGCATTCGAAGCCGCCGAAAAGAATGGCCGGGCGGCGGATTTACAGAAGGAGCTGGAGGAATTGTTCAACGCGCAAAATACGGCTCCTGAGGGTTCTGCTACATCGATCCCCGCAACTTTCCTGCGGGTAACCGTTGTGATTTGAACGCGGTCATTCCTCGGCCGGAAGTAACTGGTCACTGGTCACATGTCACTGCTTTGATTCGCGATCGGAAGGTGATTCATTGGTAGCAAGCGAGTGCCCCGACAGGTCAGATCACTTCATTCTGTCGAACGTTTTCTGGAGGATTTCAGCGTCGGAAGCGTTGCCGAGTTTCTCGCGAGTTGTTTCAATCCACTTCTTTTCCAAAGCATTCTTTGTCGGACGATCGGATTGATAGAAGACGCCGAAGACGCCGGGGAAAGGTAATTGCGCAAGTTTGTAGGCGGCGAGCTCGTCGGTGACGTCGTGGCGCAGTTCGTCCTCGGGTGTGTTGTCCCATTTCTTTTCCTGGATCAGTTCGAAGCTGCCGCCTTTGCGAGGATCGGCCGGATCGAACACGTCGGGATAAAATTCAACACATTCGCTCAAGCATTCGATCACAGAGAAACCTTGGTGATCCATCGCGCGCTCGATCATTTCCATCATGTGTTTGACCTGGGTGGCGTGGGTGCGCGCGATGAAAGTCGCCCCGCCGGCGATCAGTTTTTTCATCGGGTTGACCGGCTGATCGATCGCGCCGTTCGGATCAGTCTTGGATTTGAACCCGATCGGCGACGTCGGCGAGGTCTGCTTCTTCGTCAGGCCGTAGACGAAGTTGTCCATGATGAAATAGGTCATGTTGATGTTCTTGCGTCCGCCGTGATCGACATGGTTACCGCCGATTGAGAAACCGTCGCCGTCGCCCCCGAACAGGAACACATGGAGATCGGGCCGCGCGAGACTAATGCCGCTGGCGAGCGGCACTGCGCGACCATGAATAAAATGCGCGCCGTGGCCGTTGACGAAATAAGGAAACCGCGAAGAACAACCAATCCCGGCAAGGGTCACAATCTTTTCGTGATCGAGATTTTTTTTCTCGAGCACTTTATAGAAGGCAGCTAACACCGCGAAATCGCCGCAACCCGGACACCACGTCGGGTGGTCGGCGGTGATTGCTTTTTTGTTTAGTTTCTCGCGCGGAATCTCAGTTGTTGTTTCTGCCATAGCTAATTGTTGAGAGGTTGAGTTGTTGAGAAGTTGAGGCGGGTCATTCGCGAATCTCTTAATCGTTAAATCAATCGCCAAATGATTAGCCTACTCCTTGCGGGACCACTTCCTTTAATGTTTTCACGCTCTCGGGCGCGGTGTCGTGGTGAACAACTGCAACGCCCTCGCGCGGAATGTGTCTGGCAGCGAAGGAAATGCCTTGGAAGACGCCTTCCAAAATTTCGCGGACGCGGAAAGTGAGACCGTCCGTTTTGGTAAAGCTAGTAATCTTGGGTTCGCAATAGCGCGCCCGGAGGAGGGTGGCGAGCTGTCCGTAGCCGTAAACCCCCTGGTCGTTCATCTCGACTGTGACGACGCGTTTGAATTTCGGCCAGATTTTTTCCAGTCCGTTCGGCAAGGGATGAATGTGACGCAAATGAAGCGCGCCGACTTTTTCGTTAGTTTCTTCGCGCGCGCGTTTCGCTGCGTCGTGGATCGGACCGAATGTCGAACCCCAGCCCACGAGTAACGTGTCGCCTTCCTGATCGCCGTAAATTTCGGGAACCGGAAGTTCTTCGGCGAGCTTGCGCAATTTGTTGCGACGTTTCGCGGTCATCGCCATGTGCAATTTCGGCGATCCGGTCGGGTGTCCCATCTCGTCATGCTCGAGCCCCGACATGAGCGGATACTTTCCGTCGAGGATGCGCGCGCCGGGCGGAACGTGCTGTGTGATCTTGTCGAGCGGATAGGGCACGTGCGTTGGTCGCGGCGTGAGGTCAGGTTTCGGATCGACCATGATTTTGGCGAGATCGGGTTCGTCGAATGCTTCGATGCGCGTGGCGAGCGAGGTATCGCTCAAAATGAAAACCGGGCAGCTGTATTTGCGCGCGATCCGCGCGGCTTCGATTGGGATATAGAAACAATCTTCCACCGATTTAGGCGCAAGCACGACACGCGGACTATCGCCGTGGCTGCCGAAGATCGCCTGATGCAAATCGCTTTGCTCCACGTTGGTGGGAAGACCGGTGCTCGGTCCGCCGCGTTGAATGTTGCAAACGATCAGCGGAATCTCGGCCATCGTCGCCCAACCGATCGCTTCCGCCTTGAGCGAAATTCCGGGACCGGCGCTGCCGGTGCAAGCAAGCCAGCCCGAATACGACATCCCGATCGCGATTGAAACCGAAGCGAGCTCGTCTTCAGCCTGCACAAAAATGCCTCCGTATTTTGGCAGCTCGCGACGCAACACCTCCATAACCGTTGACCAGGGCGTAATCGGATAACCCGCGCCGAACCGCACGCCGGCGGCGATGAGTCCGTAAGCGAGCGCCTGGTTGCCGTCCATCGTGATCTGGGTGCGGCCGCCCGGCTTCTCGACTTTCTCAAACTGATAAAGATGGGTGAGGAGGTTTCCGACAGGATAAGCGTAACCGGCGTGGAAGGCCATCAGCGCGGTGTTCACTACGCTCTGGTCTTTTCCACCGAATTTTTCGGTGATGAGTTTCTCCAGCTTCGCGGAATCGAGTTGGAAAATTCTCGAAATCAGGCCGAGAACGAAAATGTTTTTGCCCTTGTCCTTGGCGGTGCCGCCAAGCGCTTCGACGGTGAGACCGGTGATCGGGATGCCGACGTAAACATAACGTTTGTCGTCGAGGTTCGGCTCGACGTTATCGGAATCGTAAAGGAGCACACCGCCTTCGCGAAGAAATCCGATGTGATCCTGATAACTGTGCTGATAAAACGCGACTAGAAAATCGGCTTCGTCGCCGGCCGAAAGAACTTCGCCGGAACCAATTCGGACCTGGAAAATCGACGGCCCACCCGAAATCGTGGCCGGAATTGTCATGTAGGTCATGACTTCCTGGGCGCTGCGTCCGGCAAGTCGCGCAAGAAACGCGCCGGCGGTTTGGATTCCGTCCTGTGAGTTGCCGGCGAGGCGAATGACTGCGTCCTGAATATTTTCCGGGCGAAGATCGGCCCGCTCCTGTTGGGGTGCCGGGCGCGTGGGGGACCCAATGCCCGCCCCGTTGGGTTTTTGCACCTTGGTAGCTTCGGGATTTGCGGAATCGCCCATGGCAATCTCTGTAGCCAAAGAATCTCACGCGACTTTCGCGTTTTTTCCAGAGCAAAGTCCGGTGACAGCTAGAAGCTCCGAGCTAGCAGCCGGAAGATTGGAGGCTTGAAGTCAGCGCACAGATAATACGGCTCGATCAGCTCAACTACGACTCAACACTCAACGGCGACCTTAGCCGCTCGGATACCAGGCGTGTTGCTGCCAGAACGCCTGGAGCGCAACGTTATTGCCGTTGAAAATATTGCGCTCGGCGCGACGAAGATTGCCGACGCTGGTTGGGAACGCGTTGCGCGGCCGCAAACCGCATTTACCGTCGCCAGTGTATTGCCAAAGGGCCCAACCGCTCCACGGCGACGTGTAACGCGGTTGAGCATGATAGTTAGCGATCCAGAGCCAGCAATTCGAAAGAATGGTGCGCTCCGATTCAGTTGCACCGCTGCCGTACAACATTTGCCGCAACCGATTTTCACTGCCGTAAATCCCTGGATATTTTCCGGTGCGCTCTTTAATTCGTTGCACAAACGCGACGGCCTGCGAGACCGTCATCGTCCCGCCCGGGTAATGGCCGTTCTTTTCAAAATCGAGCACGAGCAACACGCCGTTCCGTTTCTTTTCGGAGTCGTCCGCGACTCGCAGCGGCCAGCGCGTTGAAGTGACAACGGACAGAAAATGATCGGCCTGCTGAATAGGATTTGTGCCGTCGCCGAAATGATACGCGCCCCACAGTAAACCGGCCTGCGCCGCTTGGGATTGGCGCTCAAAATATCGCCAGTCTTGCTGAAAACGCGGGAAGGTCGCTTCATGAATAACGCCGAGGACTCCTTCGCTTTTCATTGCGACAAAATCGGCGTGGACCAAATCGTAGTGCGACATGTTTACGACGTTGTTTCCGGCGAGGAGGCAAAGCGGGGCAAGGAGCGGAAAAGCAAAAGTCATCGGAAGCCTTCCGGATTTCATGCGGCCAGGAAGATAACGTATTTTGGCAACTCGGCAACGAGTAGGGTCAGATCCAACAATCAGCCGGCTGGAGAAGATTGCGGCTCGGTTGATTTATCGTGGGAGCCGGCCGGGCGATCCAGACCTCGGCGCTTTAGGAGCGGTTCGATGTAAGGGTCCCGTCCCGTGAAATTTCTGAACAAGGTGAGGGCATCGGCCGATCCACCGCGTGAAAGCAACGTTTCACGGAAGTGATCGCCGTTCTCGCGCTTCAAGCCGCCGTGTTCTTTCATCCACTCTACGCTGTCGGCGTCGAGCACTTCGCTCCAAAGGTACGAGTAGTAACCGGCTGAATAACCGCCGGCGAACGCGTGCGAAAAATAAAAGCTGCGATAACGCGGCGGGACCGGCGGATATTCGACGCCGGCTTTTTGCAGCGCCTGCTTCTCAAACGCGACCGCGTCTTTGGGAATGTCGGAGGGATTCAACTGGTGCCACGCTTGATCAAGAAGCGACGCAGCCAGGTATTCGGTCGTTTTGTATCCCTGATTGAATTTTTCCGCGACCTCAACCTTGTCGAGCAACGCCTGCGGGATCGGTTCTCCGGTCTGGTAGTGTTTCGCGTAATTTTTCAGCACTTCCGGCCAATCCATCCACATTTCGTTCACCTGCGACGGATACTCGACGAAATCGCGCGGTACGCTGGTTCCGCTGAAGCGCGGATATTTCACATTGGAAAACATCCCGTGCAGCGCGTGACCGAATTCGTGAAACGCAGTGCGCACCTCATCATGTGTGAGCAACGTCGGTTCGCCTGGCGGCGGTTTTGGAATGTTGAGATGGTTCGCGACGACAGGTTTGAAGTCGAACACTTCGCTTTGCTCGACATAAGAGTTCATCCAAGCGCCGCCGCGCTTTGACGGCCGCGCATAATAATCGCCGATAAAAATTGCGAGCTGCTTGCCGTCCCGATCGAAAACGTCGAACACACGCACGTCCGGCTGATAGACCGGCAGATCGTGGCGTTCCTTGAAGGTGAGTCCATAGAGTTTGCCGGCGGCAAAGAAAACGCCGTCCAGAAGAACGTGATTCAGTTCGTAGTAAGGCCGGAGCTGCGATTCATCGAAATCGTATTTCGCTTTGCGGACTTTCTCGGAATAAAAATCCCAGTCGGCATCGCCGATCTGAAATCCGCCTTTCTCCTGATCGACAATTTTTTGCTGTTCGGCAGCTTCGCGTTTGGCATTCGCCACGGCTGGGGGAGCAAGGTCGCCGAGAAGTTTGTTCACGGTCGGAACATTTTTCGCGGTCTGATCTTCAAGTTGATAGGCGGCCCAGTTGTCATAGCCGAGCAGCTTCGCCTTTTCAGCGCGAAGCTGGGCGCTTCGCAGCACGACATTGCGCGTGTCGAAGTCGCCTCCGTGACTGTCGCGCGAGAGCGACGTTTGCATGATGCGCTCACGCAATGATCGATTTTGCAAAGAACCGAGGATCGGTTGGCCGGTCGTGTTTTGCATTTGAATGACAAACTTCCCCTCTTTGTGCTCGGCCTTGGCCGCGTTTACGAGCGTTGCCATTTGGCTGTCAGACAAACCGGCCAGATCTTCCTTGCGATCGACCACCACCGATGACGCGTTCTTTTCCTTCAAAACTTTTTGTTCGAACTGCGTTTGCAGCGTCGCCAGCTCGGCGTTGATCTTCTTCAGTTTTTCCTTGTCCGGATCTGAAAGCTTCGCGCCGGCGCGCACGAAATCTTTGTAGTAACGCTCGAGCAGATACGCTGATTCGGGATCAAGCCCGAGTTTATCGCGATTGTCGTAGAGCTCCTTGATCCGCGCGAAAAGTTTGCCGTTGAGATGGATCGCGTCACGATGCGCGGCGAGCCTCGGCGCCATTTCGGTCTCGATCTTCTGCATCGCCGGGTTCGTGTTGCAGGAATTGAGGTTCGAGAAGGTGGTCTCCGCGCGATCGAGCAGGCGCCCGGTGCGTTCGAGAGCGACTACCGTGTTTTCGAAGGTCGGGTTCTCAGAATTGTTGGTGATTGGCTCGATTTCTTTGAGCTGCTCGCGCATGCCGGCTTCGATCGCGGGCACGAAGTGTTCGTCTTTGATCTTGTCAAACGGTGGATAGTGAAACGGCAGCGCGCTCTCACTCATGAGGGGGTTGTCGTTTGGATCGGCGGTGGACACAGCGGTGATTTGAAAAGCTGTTAGCAGTGCTGGAACAGTGAGCAAGTAAGCGGTTCGCATAAGGATTTGTGATTTAGCAGAAAACGGCCAACGGTGCGAGCCGCACTTGCACTTAACGCCCAATGACGAATTTTTTCATTTCCGCTTTCATTTTGCTACCGGGCCTTGCGTTTTCCGCCGAAGAAACAGCCACATTCGACGCGAAGGCTGCGGAGCGGTTTGCCAAGCTCGCGCTTGCATGCGTGCACAAGGAATATCCGAACAAAGTCGCGCACGTTTTGATCAGCGACGCCGATGTCGCGCCGCCGCGAAAACGGACGCCGGCATTTTGCGGTTGTTATGACTGGCACTCTTCGGTGCACGGGCACTGGCTGCTGGTCCGACTGCTGCGCACATTTCCAGACGCGCAGTTCGCGAAAGATGCGCGCGATGCGCTGAGCCAGAGTTTGACCGCGGAAAATCTAAAACAGGAGGCTGCCTACATTAAGAGTGAAGGCCGTTCGACTTTTGAGCGGCCGTATGGCTTGTCGTGGCTCTTGCAACTTTGCGCCGAGTTGCGTGAATGGGACGATCCGCAAGCGAAGGAATGGTCGGCCAGCCTGAAACCGCTCGAGGACGCCGCTGTTGAACGGCTCGGCAATTGGTTGCCGAAACTTTCTCATCCGGTGCGAATCGGCGAGCACGATCAAACCGCTTTCGGCCTTGGATTGATGTTCGATTACGCGTGCACGACGAAGAACGACGCGTTTGCCAAACTGATTCGCGATTCGGCGAAGAAGTTTCTTCTGGCGGACAAGAATTGCCCGCTCAATTACGAACCGTCGGGTGAAGATTTTCTGTCACCGTGTCTTGGTGAAGCCGACGTGATGCGGCGCGTCGTTCCGCAAAACGAATTCTCAAACTGGCTGAAACAATTCATGCCGCAAATTCCAGTTGGCCGAGAAGGGAGCGAGAATGCAGACTGGTTGAAGGTTGCGATTTCGCCGGACCCGAGCGATCCGAAACTCGCGCATCTCGATGGATTAAATTTGAGCCGCGCGTGGATGTTGGAAGGAATTCTTTCTGCGCTGCCAGAGAACGATCCGCGCCGGCCAGCTTTGCAGGCTGCCGCCGATGCGCATCGACGCGCCGGCCTCGCCGCGGTGAGAGGCGAACATTACGAAGGCGGCCACTGGCTTGGCAGTTTCGCGGTTTACCTGACGACACGGCGCGGAATCGGATCCGAACATTAAAAATTCTTTGTGCGCAAGGAACGTAGGATACGCGCGTCACGATTTGGCCGAGCGATTCAGTTTGTGTAACAGAAATGACACATGACAAAGTTCAGAGCTGGGCGTGCAATGCCCGGTGGGAGCGTTAATTATGAATAGACTTAATTCCAAGAAGAGTGCAGAACTGCAACAAAGACGCGACGCGCCAATGGCGACACGGACCGACTTGAAAGCGGCCGGCGTGAAAGACATCTCCGCCGCGATGAACGCGATCCTGGCGGACGTGTTCGCGCTCTATCTCAAGACCAAGAATTTCCATTGGCACATGAGCGGGCCGCACTTTCGCGATTACCATTTGCTTCTCGACCAGCACGCGGATCAGCTCTTTGCCATGACCGATCCGGTCGCGGAGCGCGTCCGAAAAATCGGCGGACTCACCTTGCGATCGATTGGGCACATCGCTCGGACTCAGCGCGTGCTCGATAACGATGCAGAATACGTCGAGCCGGCGGATATGCTCGCAGAACTTGCAGAAGACAACAAAACGTTGGCGGCGCGTCTGCGTCAGGCCCACAACGTTTGCGACAAGTACCGGGACGTCGCCACGGCGAGCCTGATCGAAGTCTGGATCGACGAAACTGAGCGCCGCACATGGTTCCTGTTCGAGGCGACGCGCCGAAGAAGTTGAGATTTTCCAATGCCCCCAAAAATGAAAGTGGCGCAGGTCGGTAAGGCTGGCGGCGATTTTGAATTAGTCGAACGCGAGATTCCACAGCCCGGTCCGGGGCAGGTTCGTGTGAAAGTTGATGCATGCGGCATTTGCCACAGCGACGTCATGGTCAAAGAAGGTCTCTGGCCAGGACTTCAATATCCGCGAGTGCCGGGTCACGAAATCGCGGGCCGCGTTGATGCAGTCGGCCACCGCGTCACTAACTGGAAAAAAGGCGAGCGCATCGGCGTTGGCTGGCATGGCGGACATGATTTCGTCTGTGACGAGTGCCGTCGCGGCGATTTCGGTATGTGCACGAATCGCAAAGTTACAGGCATTGATTTCGACGGTGGCTACGCCGAGTACATGATTGCGCCGGCGGAAGCGCTGGCCGCGATCCCTGGGGAGGTGCCGGCGGAAGAAGCTGGACCATTCATGTGTGCCGGCGTCACCGTTTTCAACGCTTTGCGCAATTCGGGTGCGCGCGCTGGTGACGTTGTTGCGGTGCAAGGTATCGGCGGCCTCGGTCATCTTGGTGTGCAGTACGCGCGGCGAATGGGGTTTGAAACGGTGGCGCTTGGTCGCGGGAAAGATAAGGAGGCGCTCGCGAAAACGCTCGGGGCGCATCATTATATTGATTCGGACGTCGCTGATCCAGTCTCCGAATTGCAGAAGCTTGGCGGCGCCCGCGTGATTCTGGCGACGGCGCCGAGCGCGAAGGCGATTTCGTCGGTCGTTGGCGGATTAGGGGTGAACGGCAATTTGTTGGTGCCAGCGGCGCCGAACGACCCGCTCACCATCAGCGCCTTGCCGTTGATCATGGGGCGTCGATCCATGTCTGGCTGGTATTCGGGCACGGCGCGCGATTCGCAGGACACTCTGGAATTCAGCGCTTTAACGGGCGTGCATCCGATGATTGAAAAATATCCGCTCGCTCGAGCAGCCGAAGCTTACGAGCGAATGGATAGCGGTAAAGTGCGGTTTCGGGTCGTGCTTACCATGAACGAAGCGAGTTAGGGGTTTCAAGAGATACGACCCACGCGCTGATGAATTTTCTGTAAGAGCCGAGAAACAAAAAGGATTCCTATGGCATACGTCACAGTCGGAAAAGAAAACGGAGCCAACATCGACATTTATTATAAAGATTGGGGGAGCGGTCAGCCCATCGTCTTCAGTCACGGCTGGCCCTTAAGCGCGGACGCATTCGAGGACCAAATGTTTTTCCTCGCGCAAAAAGGTTACCGCTGCATCGCGCACGATCGTCGCGGTCATGGACGTTCGAGCCAACCGTGGAGCGGCAACGACCTGGACACGTACGGTGACGACTTGGCCAAACTGACTGAGTCGCTGAAGTTGAAAGACGCAATTCACGTCGGCCATTCCACAGGCGGCGGCGAAGTCGCACGCTACATCGGCCGTCATGGGACCAAGCGCGTCGCCAAGGCGGTGCTGATCGGTGCGATTCCACCGGTGATGGTGAAATCCAAAAAAAATCCGGGCGGCACGCCAATTGAAGAGTTCGACAAACTTCGCACCGCCGTCCAAGCGGATTGCTCACAATTTTGGAAGGATCTCAGTCTGCCTTTCTACGGTTACAACAGACCCGGCGCAAAAATTTCCGAAGGCGTGCGCGAATCGTTCTGGTTGCAGGGAATGATGTGCGGTTTTCCCGGCGCTTATTTTTGCATCAAAGCGTTCTCCGAAACGGATCTCACTGAAGATCTCAAAAAGATCGATGTGCCAACGCTGGTCCTCCATGGTGACGACGATCAGATTGTGCCCATCGCGGATTCAGCCATGCTCTCGTCGAAAATAATTAAGAACGCCAAGCTCGTGGTTTACAAAGGCGCACCGCACGGCATGTGCACGACTCTTAAGGACAAAGTGAACAAAGAGTTGCTCGCGTTCATCAAGGCATAGTTTACCCTCAGGAGCAGGAATATCGTCTGCATGATCCGCCAGCGATTGTTCACTATCGCAGCATTTGGGGCCGCGTTGCTGACCCTGGTGTCGTTAGGTTGTTCGCGCAAGCCAGCGCAAGTGGCGTCGAACGCACCAGAAGTTCTTGTCACGACGGTTCAACCGCGCGATGTACCGAGATTACTCGAACGCGTTGCGACGTTGGACGGATTCATCAACGCCAACATCAACGCGCAAGTGCAAGGCTACATTGTCTCGCGCGATTACCTGGAAGGTACCGTTGTGAAAAAAGGGGACCTGCTTTTTCAGATCGATCCGCGCCCCTTTGAAGCTGCGCTGGGACAGGCCAAGGGAACTCTGGCCAAAGACCAGGCGAACAAGGTTAAAGCAGACGCGGACGAAAAGCGCGCCGTCGATCTATTTGATAAGAAGGTTATCAGCGACCAGGAGCGAGACACAGCTATTGCCGCCGCCGAATCACTCAAAGCAAACGTTGAAGCCGACCAAGCCGCAGTAAAAACCGCCGAGCTAAATCTCGGTTATACCAAAATCACTGCCCCGATCGATGGACTGGCCGGATTCGCCAATAATCAAGTCGGCGATCTTGTTGGTCCGGCATCAACGACTCCGCTTACGACGGTGTCGCAGATCGATCCGATCAAGGCCATCGTAACGGTCGGCGAAGGTGCGTTCACGGATTTCTTTGCGCGCTACCCGGATGCGGAGCAACGCCAAGCTCTCCTAAAGCGGCTCGACTTCGATTTGATTCTTGGCAGCGGCAGCGTCTATCCTCGAAAAGGAAAGTTTTACGCGCTGGATCGAAACCTCGATCCGAAAACAGGGTCGATCCGCTACTACGTGACCTTTCCGAATCCAGACGCTACTTTGCGGCCGGGGCAATTTGGGAAGGTGCGTTTCGTCCCGGACGCGGTGCACAATGCGCTCGTTGTTCCACAGGAAGCGGTGACGGAGTTGCAGGGAAATTTCCAGGTCGCGGTAGTCGATCAGAATAACAAGGTGAGCATTCGTCCGGTAAAAATGGGCGAACGCATTGGCGCGATGTGGCAAGTCACCGAAGGCTTGAACCCCGGAGAGAGAGTTGTTGTGCAAGGGGTGCAAAAGGCGCGCGAAGGCGCAACCGTGACCGTGAAAGAATGGACGCCGCCAGCGCAACAGCAAGTCGCTCCGGAGAGTTCGCCGGCGCAAAAGACTCCCTGACTAACAATGTCGGAGTTTTTCGTCAGGCGACCGATCGTTGCAATCGTCATCGCTGTGCTGATGACGCTGATCGGCGGCGTGTGTATTCTCGGTTTGCCCATCGCGCAGTATCCACAAATCGCGCCTCCGGAAATTCAGGTGCAAACACACTACACCGGGGCGGATTCGTTGACGATCGAGCAATCCGTCGCGGCGCCCATCGAGCAACAGATGAGCGGTGTCGATAACATGAACTACATGTACTCGATCAACGCCAACAGTGGCGACATCCGATTGATTGTCGATTTCGACGTGGCAACCGATCCGAACATTGATCACGTGCTGACACAGCTTCGGGTCGCGCAAGCTCAGTCGCAGTTGCCTCCCGACGTAAATAACTACGGTGTCACGGTCAAAAAATCAACGACAGCGCCCTTGATGCTCATTGCGCTTTATTCACCAAAGGGGACATACAACGGAACTTTTCTGGCGAACTACGCTTACATCAACCTCGTCGATCAACTCACGCGAGTTCCCGGAATTGGTAACGTGCAGGTTTTCGGGGCGGGCCAATACGCGATGCGGCTGTGGGTAAAGCCCGACCAGCTCGCGAAGCTCGGCATCACTGTGCCCGATATCATCACGGCCGTGCAAAAGCAGAACACGGTAAATCCCGCCGGACAGGTCGGTGGCGAACCGATTCCAAGCGGACAGAAATTCACTTACACCGTGCGGGCGCAAGGACGATTACAAACGCCAGAGGAATTCGGCGAAATCGTCGTCAGGGCAAATCCGGATGGCTCGTTTGTCCGCGTTAAAGACATCGCGCGGATCGATCTTGGCGCACAAACTTACAACTTGAGAGGGCGGCTGAACGGACAACCGGCGGCGATCGTCGCCTGCTATCAGCTGCCGGGTACCAACGCGGTCAAAGCAGCCCAAGGTGTGCGAAAACTCATGGCCGAAGCAAAGCAACGTTTCCCGGGCGATATCGATTTTGCGGTGTCGCTCGATCAAACGCTTTCCGTCACTGAAGGCATACGCGAAATTTTGAAAACGTTGTTTGAAGCGCTCGCGCTGGTCGTATTGGTTGTCTTCATCTTCTTACAGGGGTGGCGAGCAACGTTAATCCCGCTCTGTGCAGTGCCAGTGTCACTGATCGGCACCTTTGTACTCTTTCCGTTGTTCGGATTCTCGATCAACACGCTGTCTCTTTTCGGCCTCGTACTGGCCATCGGCCTCGTCGTCGATGACGCGATTGTTGTTGTCGAAGCAGTTGAACGTCACATCGAGGAGGGAATGGCGCCCCGTGAGGCAACACTGCAGGCAATGCGCGAAGTATCGGCCCCCGTCATCGGTATTGCGCTTGTGTTATCGGCGGTCTTCATCCCAACAGCGTTTCTTCCCGGCATCACCGGGCGGCTTTATCAACAGTTCGCCCTAACGATTGCGATCTCAGTGATCTTCTCCGCGTTCAATGCGCTGTCACTCAGTCCTGCGCTATCGTCGCTGTTGCTGCGTCCACGCAAGAAAGTGCGCGGCCCGCTCGGTTGGTTTTACGATCGATTCAATCGCGTGTTCGGCAGCGCGATCCATGGGTACGTAAACTGGTCGCGGCTAGCAATTCGAAAAGCAGTGCTTAGTTTCGCTTTGCTGGGTGTTCTCGCCGTAGCTGCGGGTTTTTTCGGATCGAAATTGCCGAGCGCGTTTTTACCGGAGGAAGATCAGGGCTACGTTTTTCTGGCGTTGCAATTACCTGACGCGGCTTCGCTTGAGCGCACCGATACGGTCTGTAGAGAGATCGAAGATTTTTTGAGCAAAACACCCGGCGTGCAATACACCACCAGCGTCATCGGTTTTAGTCTGCTGAGCCTGGTCTCGGACACTTATCACGCGTTTTTCTTTGTCACGTTCAAGCCTTGGAGCGAACGAACGAAGCCGGAAGAACAATACGACGCAATCAAGGCGCGGCTGAACAAATACCTGGCAAGCCTCAGCGAAGGAGTCGCCTTTGCTTTCCCACCCCCAGCGATTCCGGGTGTCGGCACTTCAGGCGGCTTCACATTTGTCCTCGAAGATCGCGCGGGAAAAGACGTCCCGTTTCTCGCCCAAAACCTGCAAACATTTCTCGCCGCAGCACGTAAGCGACCAGAGCTCGGCACTCTCATTCCAACCTTCCAGCCGAACGTGCCGCAGGTTTTCGTCACCGTCGATCGCGACAAAGTCATTAAGCAAGGAATTGATCTCACCTCGGTGTATCAAACGCTGCAAACGTTCATGGGTGGATTTTTCGTCAACTATTTCAATCGTTTCGGCCGAACCTGGCAGACTTACATTGAGGCTGAAGGCGATTACCGGACCGACGCGAAAAATGTCGGTCAGTTTTTCGTTCGCAATGCGAACGGCGACCCTGTGCCACTGGACGCGATCGCCAGCATCAAAGATGTTGCCGGCCCGGAATTCACTTTGCGTTACAACGAATACCGCTCCGCGCAGATCAATGGCGCCGCTGCGCCCGGGTATAGCTCAAATCAGGCGATGAACGCGCTGGAAGAAGTTTTCCGACAAACGATGCCCAACGAGATGGGTTATGATTATCTCGGCATTTCTTTTCAGGAGAAAAAAGCCCAGCAGGGCGTTTCACCGGCGACAGTCTTCGGAATGTCACTCCTTTTCGTTTTTCTTATTCTAGCTGCGCTTTACGAGAGTTGGTCGTTACCGTTCAGCGTTTTGCTGGGCACTCCAGTCGCAGTCTTCGGGGCGTTCGTAACTCTTTGGTGGCGCGGAATGCAAAACAACATTTACGCTCAAATCGGTTTGATCATGCTGATCGGACTCGCCGCGAAAAACGCGATCTTGATCGTCGAGTTCGCCAAGGACGAATACGAAAAAGGCAAACCGCTCATCGACGCGGCGCTGGAGGGCGCGCGGTTGCGTCTCCGACCGATCCTCATGACCTCATTTGCCTTCATCTTCGGATGTTTGCCGCTTTGGTTCGCCAGCGGCTCCGGCGCGGTCGCGCGCCGCGTGCTTGGATCGACGGTCATCGGCGGAATGCTCGCCGCCTCGGCCATCGCGATCTTTCTAATCCCGGTAACCTTCTATGTGATCGAGCGACTGTTCGCCGGTCGAGAGCATGCACCGGAATCACGCTCAAGCATGGAGCGAGCGACATGATCGACAACTTACCAAAGCCAATCGCGCTTTACATTGCGGCTGAGAACAGCGCCGACGCGACGTTGTTCGACCAAGCTTTCGCTGAAGACGCGATTGTGCGTGACGAAAATGAAACGCACCAAGGCTTGGCCGAGATCAAAAAGTGGAAAGCCGAAACGAAACGAAAATATCAGCACACTGTCGATCCTCTCTCGGTCGTCGAGAAAGAAGGGGAGACGATCGTCACAAATCGGCTCGCGGGAAATTTCCCCGGCAGTCCGATCGAGCTCGAGTTCGTGTTTACAATCGAGGGCGATAAAATCGTGTCACTCGAGATTTTCTCGTGAAAATCGAGTTAAGCGCGCGCCGCGCATCATGAGGCCGCAGCCGGATTTCATTCACGAGTTCGTTCGGGGTAAATCGGAGCGCACGTTGCTGCTTTTACATGGAACTGGGGGGAATGAGCGCGACCTGCTTCCGTTCGGACGCGAGCTTGATCCCGAAGCTTCGCTGCTCAGTCCGCGGGGCAAGGTGTTAGAGAGCGGTATGGCGCGATTTTTTCGTCGTCTGGCCGAAGGCGTCTTCGATCTGGAAGATTTGCAAAACCGGACGCAGGAACTCGCCGACTTCGTAATTTCAGCAGCGCAACATTACGAGATCGACAATATACATATCGTTGCCGTCGGTTACTCCAACGGAGCCAACATTGCCGCGAGCATGCTCCTGTTTCGGCCCGAGATTTTGTCCGCGGCGATCTTGTTTCGTGCGATGGTGCCGCTGGTTCCCGAGACAAAGCCAAATCTCCATTCGAAGCACGTTTGGGTTGGCGCCGGCATCAGTGATCCAATTGTCCCTGCATCCGAGCCGACCCAGTTGGTTGAACTGTTGCGCAGCGCGGGCGCGGATGTCACCATCCGCTTTTTTCAAAGCGGTCACCAACTGACGCCAGCCGATATCGATGTCGCGCGCGATTGGTTGAGGACATTGAACTGAGGCGCGGCTAAATTTCTTGATGACCGAACTGACCATTGCATTGCCGTTGACGCTGGCAAAGCGGCCCGAGCAGATTTTTCCCACGTTAACCGAAGCGCAAGTCGCGCGAATCGCCGCGCACGGTCGCAAACGTCGGGTCAAGCCGGGCAAGATTTTATTGGATGTTGGAGACAACCTCCGGTTCTTCGGCTGGCGGCCGCAATGCCGGCCGCATCTGCTGGAAACGAGTTTGCCAGACGTGTTCGTCGTCAGCGATGGACAATAATCATGCCCGACCGCGGTTGCTCTCATCTCAACACGATCGCATCGGTCAAACTGCCGAATATTCATGAATGTACCGAATGTGTAAAAATCGGCGGCCAGTGGGTTCATCTCCGAACGTGCCAAGAATGTGGTGTGACGTTGTGTTGTGACAGCTCACCGAACCGTCACGCAACCAAGCACGCGCACGCGACCGGCCATCCAGTCATCGCTTCTGCGCAACCGGGCGAGCGCTGGCTGTACTGCTATCCGGACGGCGTTTTTTGCCAGTACTAATAGGTCAGGTCGGCGACTCTCTTGAGAGTAAGCGTTAGGGGCAAACGAGCTTCCTTGAACCAGTGCTTGCTGAGATTAACCTAACGAACTATTTCTGCACTACGGAGATTCGGCGGCAGCTAATGCGGGTTCGGCCGCTGTTTGGTTTCTTTACGGCATGGATGTCGCAATGATTGGTAGTCGCCGCGCGAGGGGTGCTCTATACCCCCACCCCCTATGTTGCGTCACATCAATTTCTTTGTTAAGAAGGATTTTTACGGTTCGCTGTATGACGAGCGGCGAAATGTGCAGCAGGACAAATAAGAGCCCGATGAAAACTCGACGGCTATGTGCTGCTCTATTCCTGCTGTTTCTTGGGACGCTCACAGATTTTAAAGGGCAGGACCTGTCCAGCCAAGTTGCATCTCTAAATGAAAGCGTTCCGGTCCTAGAAGCCAAAGATTCTGATTTCAAAGCCAGCACTTCGCAGAGCGAAGCCGTTCCTGAACAACAGAATTGGCTTGTACACGTTCAAGGAACTGAAGTTGGCCAAGGTCAACCCGGTTTTAACTCACCTTATCAGGGAACAAATAGTTTGCGATCGGATGACAACCTCAGGCAGTCGTCGTCGCTTGATCTTTTCCTAGGCATTCGTCTTTGGTCCGGCGGCGAATTTTATGTTAATCCCGAGTATTACCAAGGCTTTGGTCTGAGCAACACCCACGGAATCGCTGCCTTTCCAAATGCTGAGAACTACAAGGTTGGCCAAAAGATTGGCGATGTGTTCAACGCCCACATGTTTCTGCGACAAACATTCGGCTTCGGAGGCGAGCAAGAGGATTTGCCGAGCGACCAGTTACAGCTAGCAGAACGAATCGATGTTTCTCGTCTGACACTGACGATCGGTCGTTTAGGCGTGGGCGATCAGTTCGACGCGAACGCGTATGCTCACAGCTCGCGCACACAGTTTTTAAACTGGATTCTAGTCGATAACGGTGCTTTCGATTACGCGGCCGATTCAGTCGGGGTGATCGAGGGAGCGACGGCTGAGCTGAACCAGAAGACGTGGGCGTTGCGCTACGGGATTTTTGATGTGCCGCGCGTATCGAATGGCTTTGCTAAGGACGGGCACTTTCTAAAAGCTTGGCAACAAGTGCTCGAGCTGGAAGAGCGCTATTCAGTTGAGGATCATCCGGGGAGGGTTCGTTTGCTCGGATGGCTCGAGCATGCGCATATGGGGAGTTATAGTGAAACGCTTGCCAATCCCTCTTTGATGGAGGACATCACGCTGACGCGCCGTTATCGTTTTCAGTACGGCTTTGCTTTAAGCGCCGAGCAGGAGATCACGAAAAATCTTGGTGCGTTTCTTCGGGTGAGCTGGCGGGATGGACAAGAGGAAGTCTGGCAGTTTACAGATATTGACCGAAGTTTTTCCGGCGGGCTGCAATTGAAGGGCATGGCCTGGAAACGCCCGGACGACACTGTCGGCCTGGCGGGAATCGTGGACGGGCTGAGCTCTGCACACCGAGATTTCCTCGCCGCGGGCGGACTAGGACCTCTCATCGGAGATGGAAAGCTGCCGCATTACGCAGTCGAAGGTGTGCTCGAAACGTATTACGATTTGCAGCTAACCAAAAATGTCCATCTGGGGGTCGACTACCAATTCGTTGGTAATCCGGGCTACAACTCAGATCGAGGGCCAGTCAATATCCTTGCCACTCGTTTTCACTTTCAGTTCTAGAGATGCGAAATGGATCGGAATCATAGCTTTTCGTAGTGGATAAAAAGGAACGATCGATCGAAGAACCGAAGGGAACTGCGGCCGGCGTTTGGGCAAAACGGCTCCTGCCTTTTTTGCAAACCCAATCGCGAACCGCGCTGGTTATGGAGAGTCTTGCCCTCGTTGTCATTGTCGGAGTTGCTGACTACCTGGCGGGTTTTGAGCGTTCTTTCTTGGTATTTTACTTGTTTCCGATTGGTCTCGGAGCGTGGTTCGTAAGTTGGCGCTTTGCGGTAATTCTTTGCGTTCTGAGCGTTACCGTCTGGATTACGGGCGATATTGCGGCAGGGGCAGTTTACTCCAGTGCGTCGGTCCCTTTTTGGAATGCAGGCATTGCCGCCGCCTTCTTTCTTATTGTCACCGCGTTACTGAAGAGGCTGCGATCGGTGTTAAACGAACTTGAAGACCGCGTTCGCCAGCGCACCACCGCGCTTCGCGGCGAGATTGAGAAACGAAAGGGGCTCGAAAAGGATGTAGCGGAAGTTACCGAGCGTGAACGCCGCCGTATCGGTCACGAGTTGCATGATACAGTTTGCCAACATTTAACGGCAACTTCGCTGGCGTTACAGGTGTTGCGCAGCAAACTAGCCGAAGCTTCTCTGCCGCAAACAGAAGATGCAGATCGCGGCGTTCAGTTGGTAGAAGATACGATCGAACTGACACGGAAGATTGCCCAAGGATTGTTCCCGCTGGAGCTAGAAGGAGCGGGGCTCCCCGGTGCACTAGTCGAACTTTGCCGCAGCATGGCAAGTCGCTACTGCATCAAATGTGAATTCAAGAATGATTTGCCGGAGCTGACGATCGATTCAAATACAGCAACGCACCTTTATCGGATCGCTCAAGAGGCCGTTACGAATGCAACCAAACATGGCCACGTTAGCCGTGTGTCGGTCGAGTTAACGCACCGCGATGGAAACGTGATCTTGAATGTAAGTGATGACGGGATTGGATTTGTGGAGCCCCTCCCGGAGAGTCGTGGACTCGGACTTCGCATCATGTCCAGTCGCGCTGGAATGATCGGCGGCAGTCTTTCGGTCAAAAACCACTCGGGAGGTGGCGTAACCGTGACATGCCGTGTGCTGGTTTCAAGCAACGAGCCAAAGAGGCGCAAGGATCTTCAACATGTCCGTTTTTAAGAACAGCAAGCGTAAGAGGCGGATCTTTGTCGTGGACGATCATCCGCTTGTTCGTGAATGGTTGAAGAATCTGATCAATCAGCAAAGCGACTTGGAAGTGTGCGGCGAAGCCGAGAATGCGGCTGACGCCTTGAGCGGTATTGCCGCGACCAAGCCTGAACTGGCTGTGATCGACATCACGCTCAATGCGGCGTCTGGGTTGGAGCTAATGAAAGACATTCGCATTCAATATCCGTCGGTCGCGCCGCTTGTGCTTTCTATGCATGAAGAGGAACTATATGCCGAACGCGCAATGCGGGCCGGGGCGCGTGGTTACGTTAGAAAGCGGGAGACGAGTAAGAACATCCTCGCGGCCATACGCAGAGTCCTCGAAGGCGGTATTTACGTCAGCCAAAAGCTATCAAATGCAATGGCTCTCAAATTCCTCGAACGTCACGAAGCAGTTGGTGTCGCGCAATCGCGCGTTGCGCAGCTGAGTGACCGCGAGCTGGAAGTCTTTGAGTTGTTAGGCCAAGGGCGATCGACATCGGAAATTGCCGATCAGCTCCATTTAAGCCTGAAGACGGTCCAGGCCTACTGTGTCGGCGCAAAGGAAAAGCTCGGCTTAAACACGGCAGTCGAACTTTTGCGGGAAGCGATTCTTTGGCAGGAAAGCGTACACTTACGATAGCGAAAGGGTAGCTAAGGCGATACCCGTCAATGATAATAGGCATAACCTAATAGCCGCCGCTTGCTCACTACTGTAAGAGTGGCTGGGTCTCCTCGCGCGGCTTAATCGCCGGTTGAGTTACGATGCTTCAACGACACAAAGCCTACTTTGCGGCCCGGCTCGATCGAGCTGCTATTTGCTCGATGGCGCGAATCGTCGCGTGCATCGCGGCCTTAACCGCCTGCAATCGTTTTCAGGAGGCGGCAAATTCGCAAGGCTCAACCTCCAGTGTCAGCAGATCTGAAGCGGCTGTCGAGCTTTCACCGGATCAACTGCGCGCGATCAAGCTTCAAAAGGTGGGGAGCTACGCCTTTTACATTGAGAAGAAGGGGATCGGTAACATTGATTTCGACACCAAACTATATTTCGATAATAGTCTTGCAGTTCAAGTCTTCCCGCCGCGCGCGGGAAGGATTGGTAGGACTCTCGCCGAACTCGGCGATGCTGTCGAAAAGGGGCAACTTCTCTACACCGTTTACGCTTCCGATCGAGCAGAGTTGTCGGTCGCTAGTCCAATCGCCGGTCAAGTCACTGCGGTCAATGCCTCGCCCGGACTCACGGTGGAGCCCGGAAAAGCACCGGCGCCTTATGCGGTCGCCGACGTTTCGACCAAGTGGCTCGTGGCGAGTGTGCCTGAAAGTGATGGATCGTTTTTTAAGGTAGGAGAGCTTATTGGCGCGAGTTTAATGGCCTATCCCGGCCGCGCGTTTCAGGGCAGGATTATCAAGATCTATCCCGCGGTCGATGGAACCACTCATAGGGTAATGATCCGTTCGGAGATTGCTGATCCTGGGAATGAGCTCCGCTCGGGAATGCTTGCCGACTTCGTAGTCCGTGTGACGGAGCCAAACGAAGCTACTGCCATACCGGCAAATGGCGTAGTTCGCGAACCTGACGGCACGATGACAGCGTGGGTAACGAGCGATCGACGTCGCTTTTCGCAAAGAGTGATCAAGACTGGGCTCCGGCAAGACGACCAGGTTCAGATTCTCGAAGGCGTTGAGCGCGGAGAGCTGGTCGTCACCGACGGGGCCGTTTTCCTGAGCAACATGCTGCAAGCTCCGCCCAGCGATTAGACTGACAAATTCGACATGTCGTAAACAGCAACATGTTTAAGTCTCTCATCGCATTTTGTCTGAGTCGCCGCGCGATCGTCGTATTCGGTCTGCTCCTGTTTCTCGGCGCCGGCTACATCGCGTTTACAAAGCTCAACATCGAAGCCTATCCAAATCCAACGCCTGTCATTCTGGAAATTACTGCACAAGCGCCCGGTCTTTCAGCTGAGGATATGGAACGCTACTATACACGCCCGATTGAGATTGGACTCTACACCACTCCTGGAATCGAGATTATCCGCTCGACGTCATTTTACGGTCTGGCCTTTGTCCGTGTGACATTCAAATACGGGGTGGATTTCCATTTCGCCTATGCTCAGGCAGCGGTCGCACTGCAGCAAAATGTCAGCCTTCCAGGAGGTCTGGTGCCTACAATCTTGCAGAGCAGTACGACTGGGGAGATTTATCGTTATCAAGTAGTCGGGCCAGCGCATTTTGGAGTGACCAACTTGCGGACGGTTCAGGACTGGATTGTGCGGCGGCGGCTCTTAACCATACCTGGCATCGTAGCCATCAACAGCTGGGGTGGGCCGACCAAGCAGTTCGATGTGCAAGTAGATCCGCACAAGCTTGAGGCCTACAACCTGTCGGTGCCGCAGGTGATCACCGCGTTGGGAAACGCCAATATCAACGTGGGCGGCCGCGAAATCCGCACTGGTCAACAATCGATCAACATCCGCGGTATCGGACTGATCGACGATGGTGGCACCGACGATCTCACTCAAGGTTACAAGACCGGTGACATCGAGAACGTCGTTCTAACTCAAACGAATGGCATTCCCGTTCTGGTAAAGGATATCGCGAAGGTTTCGGTTGGTTACCTGCCGCGGCTGGGGATTCTTGGCCGAGATAAAGAAGACGACGTCGTCGGAGCCATCGTAGTGATGAGCCGTACGGAAAAGACGGCCGACATGATTCCAAAGGTCAAGGCGGAGATTGACACGATGAACCGCGATGGCAGTCTCCCGCGCGGTGTCAGGATTGTTCCGTATTATGATCGCTCATCGCTGATCGCGGTCACGACCCGCACCGTCTTGCACAATCTAATTTTCGGATGCGTGCTGATCTTTTTGATCCAGTGGATTTTCCTTGGCAACCTGCGTAGCGCGATCATCGTCGGACTGAGCATTCCGTTCGCGCTCTTCTTCGCCGTCATTCTTCTTGTCATCCGAGGGGAAAGCGCGAACTTGCTTTCGGTCGGCGCTGTCGATCTCGGTATTATTGTCGATTCCGCGGTCATACTTGTTGAAAATGTTTTCCGAAATTTTCAGCGGTCGCCGGAGGAAAAACAGAATTTGCTTCAACGACTCGCCGACGGCTTTTGGGGGCCCGATCCGACGAGGCTCTCATATTCCAGCGCACCTGCCGAGGCGTGGACCGATCGGCTGCGGCTGATTCTCATCAGCGCGATCCAGGTGGACAAAGCGGTCTTCTTTACAGCGCTCATTACGGTGGCCGCCTTCGTGCCGCTCTTCACGATGCAAGGAATCGAGGGACAGATATTCGGCCCGATGGCGCGCACGTACGCCTACGCGTTAATGGGAGCGCTCATCAGTACCTTCACCGCCACGCCGGTGCTGGCATCAATTTTTCTGCCGGAACGCCTAAACGAAAAAGAGACGATTGTCGTCCGCGCATTACACCGCATTTACAGACCGGTTCTGCATTTTGCGCTCGATCACCGCATCATTGTCACGTGGATCGGAATTGCTTTTGTCGGTGTCGCCGCGCTCCTGGCCTCGCGACTCGGCAGTGAATTTCTGCCGCATCTTGAGGAGGGCAATTTTTGGATTCGTGCATCGATGCCGTTGACACTTGCGCTACAGGATGGCGAGACGGCAGCGAAAAAAATGCGCGCCATTCTCCTGAAACATCCGGAAGTCATCACGGTCGTCTCTCAACATGGGCGCCCAGATGACGGTAGCGACGCCTCGCCCTTCTCAAACGTAGAATTGTTCGCGCCGTTGAAGCCGTTCGACCGGTGGCCACGAGGCTTGACCAAAGAAAAGTTGACTGAGCAAATCCAAGCCGACTTTCAAAACGAGTTGCCTGGAGTCAGTTTCAACTTTTCCCAATACATCCAGGACAACATTGAAGAGGCAGTATCGGGCGTTAAAGGAGCGAATTCAGTTAAGATTGTCGGCCCAAATCTTGAAGTTCTAACTAAGCTAGCGAACCAGATTCGCGACGAAATGCAGCAAGTTCGCGGCGTTACGGATCTTGGAATCTTTCCAGTCCTCGGGCAGCCGAACTTGAACATCAAAGTGGATCGGGCGCGGGCCGCGCGCTACGGCTTGAACGCGGGCGATGTGAACTCCGTAATCCAGGCAGCGATCGGCGGCGCGGAAGCGACGACTGTTCTGGAGGGCGATCGGCAATTCGGCGTAGCAGTCCGTTATCCGCCCGATTACCGAGACAACATCGACAAAATCCGTGATATCAAAGTCGCTTACCAAGCCAGCGGCGGCGCCAACGCCTACATTCCGCTGAGCGAATTAGCAACCGTGTCTCTCGATACCGGCGCGTCGTGGATCTATCACGAAAGCACTGAGAGATTCATGCCAGTTAAATTTAGCGTTCGCAATCGCGATCTGGGTAGCACCGTTGCCGAAGCGCGGGAACGAATCGCGAAAAATGTAAAACTCCCGAGCGGTTATCGCTTGGTCTGGGCGGGAGAATTCGGCCGTCTGGAAGAAGCGAGAAATCGTCTCGCTATCGTCGTGCCTGTCAGCCTCGTGCTGATTCTTGGACTCCTCTACACACTTTTCAATTCGGTGCTCGAATGTTTGCTGACGCTTTCCGGAATCACGTTTGCTGCCGCCGGCGGTGTGTTCGCCCTGTACATTTCAGGCCTCAATTTTAGCATCTCCGCTGCCATTGGCTTCGTCTCGCTGTTTGGCGTGTCCGTCATGAACGGAATCTTGCTGATGACCTACTTTAAACAAGCGCGGCTTCGCGGCGAGACATCGATAAACGCAATCTTCTTTGCCGCGTTTACTCGAATGCGGCCAATCCTGATGACGAGCTTTTCGGCCTGCATCGGTCTGGTGCCTGCGGCCATCTCCACGGGGATCGGAAGCCAGGTGCAACGCCCACTCGCGACTGTCATTGTCGGCGGCATGCTGGTCGGCCCCATCATGTTGCTCCTCGTCATCCCTGCGCTGAAGGTGGTTTTCCTCGTCCGCGACGCAGAGCGAGCGCCCGTCGCAAAACTATCATGAGAACCCCTGGTCTGATTTGCCTCCTCAGTAGTTCGGTCCTGCTCGTACCCTGGGTCTGCCATGCCGGAGATCCGACAAGCAGATTCGCAGATCCCGATCTCAAACAAAAGAAGACAAATGTAGATCGCACCTTGCCGATTCACGCTGACGTCCAACCGACATTCAAGAATTTAAGCAGTCCCCGTTCCAATCCGCCGGTCATCGGCGGGCCGCTAAACAAGTCTAAAAACGGAGCAGCGCTCAATGGAACAGGAATGAAGCAGAAACGCTGACTCAGTAGGCCAAATGATTCGCCGCTTAACATCGAACGTCGAATACGGACCATTGAACGCTCAACGGATCCAAAGCTACGCCATTGGACGTCGGACGTTATCCGCTGCGCATTGGGCGTTTCTTCTTTTTCTTTCCGGTTGTCTGGTTGGTCCGAACTTCAAGAAGCAGGCGGCGCCGGATGTCGGTAGTTACACGCCAACCCCGCTGTCGACCACCAGTAGCACTATCAACGTCGCCGGTGGCGAGGTCCAACATTTCAGCAAAGAAATCGACATTTCGGGAGAGTGGTGGGCGCTTTTTCATTCGAAACCGCTAAACCATCTGATCGAGCGCGCTCTTACAGCCAATCATGACATCAAAGCGGCGCAGGCTGCGCTAAGGGTCGCCCAAGAAAACGTTCTAGCCCAGAAGGGCGCATTTTATCCTAGCGTAAGTGGAACCTTTTCTGCAGGTCGCCATAAGACATCGGAGGAGGTCTCGCCTTTTACCGCGTCGGGCGCGCTGTATTACAGTTTGTATACTCCACAGGTCAGCGTGTCCTATGTGCCCGATGTCTTTGGGCTCAACCGGCGAACCGTTGAATCGTTAAAAGCGCAAGCAGAGCAGGCACACTTTGCTCTGGTAGCGTCGCACATCACACTGAGCTCGAATGTTGCCGCTGCGGCGATCCAAGAGGCGTCACTGCGGGCTCAGATTGATGCGACGCGTCAGCTGATAGCTGTCAGCTCCAACTTGGTGCAGGTCCTGCGCACTCAGCTTGCGAAGCACGCCGCGTCGCGGGCTGATCTCGCCGCGCAGGAATCGCAACTCGCCCAGATCAGCGCCACGCTGCCGCCACTGTTAAAGCAGTTGTCTCAACAGCGCGATTTGCTCGCTGCGCTCTCAGGTGGGTTTCCGAACGAGGAACTGTCAGAAAAATTTGAGCTCTCGAGGATGGAACTTCCGCAGAAGTTGCCAGTGAGCCTTCCTTCGCGGCTCGTCGAGCAACGTCCAGACGTCCGGCAAGCCGAAGAAGGCATGCACTCGGCTAGCGCTCTGATTGGTGTCGCTGTCGCAAACCGGTTGCCGAATTTCAATCTAAGTGCAGACGCTGGAACGATGGCGCTAACTGCCGCCAAAATTTTTTCAGCCGGCGCAGGTTTCTGGGACTTAGGTAGCAGTGTAACGCAGCCCATTTTCCAAGGTGGGACGCTGCTTCACAAGGAACGCGCCGCACGGGCCGCATATATTCAAGCCGCAGAGCTGTATCGCAGCGCCGTCGTCACCGCTTTTCAAAATGTCGCCGATACATTAAATGCCCTTCAGCGCGATGCCGACGCTCTGAAGGCCGCGGCTGCGGCCGCCGACGCCGCGAAAATAACTCTCGATCTTACGCGGCAACGTCTCGAGACGGGCGGAGCTGGTGAGTCTGGTCAGCTCGCGCTGTTAAATGCGCAGCAGGCACACCAGCAAGCCACCATCAATCTTGTGCAAGCTCGAGCTAATCGCTTCGCGGACACCGCTGCGCTCTTTCAAGCTCTCGGGGGAGGTTGGTGGAACCGCGCCGATCTTGGCAGGATCGACGAATCAACAGCGGTCCCGAGTGGAAACTCGGTTGTTCGTTAGGCGCTCAATTGTAATTTTATGTTTCGCTTAACGAGTGTTTGTCTGATTGCAGTATTCCTGCTCGGAATCTTACCCTAACTCAATGAAACCCATTCTAACTTGGTTATTCGTTTGTGCTCTTGCGTTGTCAGGCTGTACGCTCACCAAGAAACCTTCTGAACAGCCGAGTGGAAAACATCAGATTTCCGCAGTGCTGCATAAGAAGACTGAAACATTCCTAGGCAAGGTCGTGCTGGTGGATGGAGCTTACCGGTTCGCTTTAGCACGAGAGCCTGAGAGACTCTTGCGCTTAACACGCGCGCGAAGAGAAAGTGAATTCGCGGCGGAGCAGATTGATTTAAGGAAATATTATGGCAAAACACTTTCTGTGATCGGAACCCGCCAGGATGAATGGATTTGGGGCGCCGACGTGGCTGGACAGTGGACGCCGCCTGGTGGCGATACTGGCCCTAATATGACCGCGCCCAAACCAACAAGACCGTAATCGCGACTGTTGCGGCAAGGAACCGCATTGTAGGAGGCGCATGCCGCCCGCCATTAAGCAAGCCAAAGTTCCAACTGACTTGAAATGTGCGACAGCCGAAGCTGAACAATTGCGAGCGATTTCGAACGGCCTATAGCAAATTAGTTTTCACGGTTTTATGAGCGGTCATGCTCCGCTTCCTTGACGCGCCTCGGAACCCGGGTTTACCGTCGAAAATCGGTCCGAGGCAGTGGTTGCCACGGATCCCACTCTAGATAGAGGAGGTAACAAAATGATCTCAATAACTCGGCTAGTAATCGCTTTGGCGGCTGTGATCGCGTTCGCCACGCTGTGCCCTGCTCAGGAGAATGTCGCAGCGACCAACTTAGGCAAGGGGGGGCAGTTCAAAGGCAAGAAGATCGAAATGAAGGACAAGGGCAAGGTCGCCTACCTCCTTTCCTTCAAGGCGGGGAAGGAGTTCGAGGCGACCACGGACGGCACGAAGAACACAGACGTGAATCTGTATGTTTATGATGAGGCGGGCAAGGAAGTCGGCAAGGACGACTCGCCTGGTCCGAAGTGTTCGGTGAAGGTTACCCCGGAGAAGGATGGGAAGTGCAAGTTCGTCATCACAAACGCTGGGGGAGATAATACAGTGACGTTCAACGTCAAGATCACTAAGTGATCACGAGCGGTCGGAAATTGCACCAGAGTTTGGGCTAGAGCCAGGGCAGATTTGGCCAGGGTGGCGAAATTGGCAGACGCGCCAGACTTAGGATCGGTCGAAATACGTCCGATCGACCTCTGGTCCCTCGCGCATATGCGAACATCTGCGACCAACAACGACCACTTTAGACGCTGATAACGTCAACATGCCGTCAACAGTTTCGGGAGTGCCGCGCCCTTCGCGCGTGCGCGAAATGATTTTCTGAGACGAACCGGGTTCGGTAAGGGGCCGCTGGTTTGTCCTAAACATTCCCGCAATTATTTCGGCGCTTCCGAGCCCGCGAGTTTTTGAAAGCGCGGATCATTCCGCAGCGGATC
>DATLJP010000073.1:0-5271 GCA_035538875.1 Chthoniobacterales bacterium
TTGCTGCCACCGTTCCAGCTCGAGGTGCGCCTGGCCAAATTGCAAATCGTACATCTGCAGCCATGCCGAATAAATTTCGTCCGATTTAAGATTCGATTCGCCCGCGTAGGTGGCACTGACCGAGACGATCAGAATCAGAAAAGCGCATGAGTTCAGTGCTCCTCTCATAATGTTACTCAAATAGACTACTGTTTGGGTAAAACCGCCGCGCTCCAAAAGTAACGCGATTGTCACTTTCACTGACCAACAATGGCCGACAATGCGGACAAGCATCGCAACCCCCATGAGGGCCTCGCCCGTCAGGCTGAGGTGAGTTGATCAGAAAGAGAGAGAGCGAGGGTGGGCACGTCTAAACGTTAATCACTAATGAATTAACGAATCAACGAATCGGTTTGCCGGGACCCGAATCGAAATTAAGCGCGTATTGTTCGCGGATATCGCTACGAATCGATGTGACGAGGTTCGCGCCCAGGAATTTTACCGGACCGCCTGCAATGCAGTCTCCTTTAATGTCTTACCGGAGGTCGTTCGATCAGCGTAAGGCTTTCGTGCAGTTGGTTGGCAGACAGAACGGTGGGCGAGGAGCACCCCGAAACGACGTCTTGCCAGAGCGTGCGAGTAAAGCGATCCAGTATCGGACGTTCGATCGGACGCTTTGGATTTGAGAATCGTCAAAATATTTCTCGTCGCTCTCGCTTTCGCGGGTTGCCATCGAATTGGGCAAACGGTTTCGGGTCCACTAGAGCAGCGCGGCTACATCTGGCAGCGCGAATGGACACCTGCGGTTATGGATGCAGTCGGCGAAGCCGGGCGGCGAATGGATGGGGTCGTTTTGCTCGGTGCGGAAATCACTTTCGCCGGGGAAAAACCGGATATCATTAAGGCTGGGATTGACTGGGAGGCGGTGAAGCGGCAAGGCGGGCGTCCGTCGATCGCTCTTCGAGTTTCGCCATTTGCCGGGCCCTTTCGTAACGACGACGCAATCGCGCACACCATTGTCGATCTTGCGAGACAGTTGCTCAGGGACGCACTTAAACACGATGTAGAAATCGGGGAATTCCAATTCGATTTCGACTGCAGCAGAGCAAACCTCGGAGCGTACCGCGAGTGGCTGCGAATGTTGCGGGTAGCTGTTCATCCGACTCGCTTCGTGATCACGACCCTCCCGGCGTGGCTGAATGATTCCGAATTTCGCGCGCTTGTGCGCGAAGCCGACGGTTACGTTCTGCAAGTGCATTCTGTTCCGATTTCGAACCCGAACGGCGCGAGTTTGTGCGATACGCGGCTGGCTCGGCAATGGGTTGAGAAAGCCGCGGAACTTGGAGTCCCTTTTTCGGTCGCTCTGCCGACGTATCGCTGCAGCGCTGGATACGGTCCAGATGGGAAATTACTCAGTGTGGCGATGGACAGCGTGCAGCCATCGTGGCCGCCGGGTACGCGAGTTTTGGAATTCGCGACTGATGCCGACGAGATTGCGGCTCTGGTGAACGACTGGCAAAGGGAGCGCTCGCCGGCGCTACGAGAACTGCTTTGGTATCGCGTTCCGATCACAACTGACACGCGCAACTGGCGCTGGCCAACATTGTCGGCAGTGATGGCGGGACGACGCCCAGAACACAAACTCAACGTCGTTCAAAACGGCCTGAACCCGATCGATTTGTCGATCTTCAACGCGGGCGAAGCAGACGAACAACTAAGCAGAAATGTGATCGCGAGCTGGAACGGCGCGGAACTGACGGCCTATGATGCTTTATCGGGCTGGAACGTTCGATCGGAAAATGAACGTGCCATTTTCAATGTAACGGTGCCACGCGGCCTGCGTTTAGCACCAGGGGCGATGCGGAAAATAGGTTGGCTTCGTTTCGACCAAGCCACTACTCTTCGAATTGAATTGTCAAACTAAAGTGAGCCGCTTCGCTAAATGGTTGGCGAGAGTTGGGGCGACGCTGTGCTTCACGGGCGGATTGCACGCTACGGGGTATTACGGACCAGATGTTTATTTGGATGACGGCGGCAAAAACGTGGATGGATCGCCGGAATTTTACTGGAGCCTGGAGCTTCGAAGATTGGCCCAGGGTTTTCATCCGACCGAGAAAATGGTCACTCCGCAAGAAATGCCGGTGCCGACAAGTGACGAAGAAACCCCAGACAACGGCCCGAAAGACACGGAAGCGGCCGACCTAAAGGATTTTGAGGCGGCTTTGAAAGAAGGCCGGATTAAGCCGCCCGATCCGGCAAAAGCGAGACAGCAGCAGATAGACGCTCGCGGCTTAGTCGCAGGGAGTTCGCCGCTCCTACCCGAATTTGATTCAGAATTTTCGAATTATCATCGCGGCGCTTGGGCATACCGAAATAAACAATGGGACGAGGCGCGCAAAGAATGGGAAAACTTACTCAAACGCCCGGAACAAGATCGACATTACCGCACGGTGTGGGCCGCGTTCATGCTTGGGAAAGTCGCGCTCAAAACAAATGATTATCAGGGCGCAACGCAATGGTTCGAACGCACGCGCGAACTTGCTAAAGCCGGTTTTGCCGATTCGTTAGGTCTGGCGGCCGACAGTTACGGCTGGCAAGGACGCAGCGAATGGAAGGAGGGTCATCCGGAAAAAGCGGCGCCGCTTTTTCTGACTCAGCTTGCGCTTGGTGAAGAGAGTGCGGTGGTTTCTCTAAAGGCGCTAATTCCGGATCGCGATCCGGTCGAAGGAATGTTGAACTACGGGCCGCGCTCCGAGGAAGAGGCAAGTAATTGGACCGACGAGCACAAACGCGAGGAAGAACAAAAGGAGATTGCGAAATTAGGAACGGCGGCGAAGGACCCATTACTTCGGCGATTAGTGACTGTACACATCCTGGCCACCGCTTCTACGCCTGATCTCGAATCTTCCGAGCAGACGAACGCACCGGTGAATCGATGCGCGCGGTGGCTCGACATGATCAAGGCAGAGAACTTAGCTGGAGTAGAAGATGCTGAATATCTGGGCTGGCTCGCCTACAACAATGGCGATTACAAGAGCGCGGCGCATTGGTTGGAACTAAGCAAAAGCGACAGCGCAGCTGCGCTCTGGTTGAAAGCAAAATTGCAACGACGTGCGGGGAAACTAGTTGACGCGACAAATACCATGGCCCAGGCGGTCGAATCGCTGAAAAACTCTCCTTATTATAATAATAAGTCCGATCTTTCGGAGGCTCCGCACTGGGGCTTTGCTCAAAGCGCGTCTGGAGATCTGGGCGGACTCCGTCTCGCCCGCGCAGATTTCATTCAAGCGTTGGATGTCCTATTTAAGGGCAAACTTTGGGAAGATGCCGCATTTGTCGCGGAACGCGTTCTAACGACCAACGAATTGAAACAGTATGTCGATGCTTTGGCACCGGCTGAAAAACCGAAAGAGGGCGAAGATTATAATGAGAAGCTCCGTTATTTGCTTGGCCGGCGTTTGGTTCGCGAAGATCGATATGCCGAAGCGAAACCGTATTTGTCGCTGCCCTACGACAAGGTTCTGGACAAATACGTGAAAGCTTTGCGGGACGGAACGAACGAAAAACTCTCCAAGACAGAACGCGCTCACGCCTGGTTCACTGCGGCCTGGCTCGCACGCTATGATGGGATGCAATTGATGGGGACCGAGACTTCGCCGGACTCATTCGCCTACGGTGGCGACTTCGAAATGCCAGATCTGGCGAAACAACGCCGCACCGGTGTTTATCAAACGGTTTCGTACGACAAACAGGGTAATGAACGAAAGAAAAACCTACCGGTCGCACTGAAAGCCTCTCCCAAAGAGATTCAGCGGCTCAACGCGAACAAGATCGAACCCGACATTCGTTTCCATTACCGACTTATTGCCGGCGCGCTAGCGATGAAAGCGGCAGCGCTGTTACCCGATAACTCGGAAGAATTGGCCGACGTGGTGAACCAAGCCGGCGTTTGGGTGAAAGATCGAGATGAGAAAACCGGCAACCGTTATTATCAAATGATCGACCACCGTTGCGCAAAAACGAAGATCGGCCGGACCGACATGGCGAAGCATTGGTTTGTCGATCTAGAAGGGCCGTGGAGTAAAGCTGAGCGGGAAACGTATGAAGCCTTCCATAAAGAGCTCCAGCCTGAGCAAGCGGCCCCAACTCTCACGCCCACGCCAACGCCGCCACAATGATCCATATCCACGCGCGCGGGAAGGTGAAACGTTCACGGTCATTTTCTACGGTCTAAGGATTTTTGACTACAAAACTGCGCAATTCTGCGTAACGCCGCCCAAAATTGGATTCGTTAGGACTTACCTATGAAAAACAAGCTGCGTGGCATCGCGAAAACTTGCGCCAAAACTCGTTAGGCAATTAGAAATCCTTTGCTCTTTCCAGCTGAGCTACGGGCGCAAAATTGCTAGAGACAGATATTGACTTTCGCCCTAAATGAAAGCCGCGCGGCGATGTCTAATCTTGTGATGGAGAAGATGTCGATCTGGATTTCGTTTGGAATCGCGATTGTTTTCGTTGTCGCGGTTGTCGCATTTCGAGAACTTGCGCTCGTCCAAGCAAACGCGAACCGTTCGTGACATGAACGCGCTTCTGGTCATCGTCCCCTACAAATACCAAGGCACCTGGGTCTTCGATGATGCCAAGGTCGGATTGTTCCGCGAGCCGTTCATCGCTGGGATCGACACAATGATCGACAAGGCAGTCGCGGACATTCCGAGCGCCGAGAAGGGTTTTCGCGCAGTCTTTAGCGCGGCGTTATTTCCCGGAGCGAACTTAAGACTCGAGTGGCGTCGCGAAGAATCCGGTGGCCATTGGTATTACAGCGACCAGTTTAGGATGGAAGGCTGGCTTTGTCCGGCGCTCCTGAAATATTTTGCTACCGCGCCGCCTGAGATTTACGTGAAGGTCGAACCGTTAAATCGTTAAAATGCGTTAGAAGGTGAAACAACCGGCCAGTTACCCCTAGTAACTTTGTAACGTTTGTAACGAGTTTTCCCTCCGCTTGTTGATACGATTGTTTGAGCTCCCAAACCCGCAGCGCCCGCCAGGAACAGCGCCTGGGTACGCGTCGCAGGATCGGCGCCGGTGTGAGAGTTCGGCCCGTTTCATCCCTCATATCCCAAGCAGGTTCCAGACCAGCTGTTCTAGAGCGCATGGGCCGCGTCGGTGCGAAAAGCGCTTGTGCCCGCGCTCGATTTCCGCCAGCTTCAACCGGGAACTATGGCTGATCGCAAAATTGGGTGCGTCACGATTTGCTTGTTCGTCGCGCTCTGCGGCAGCGTCTTCGTTAAC
>DATLJP010000074.1:0-138942 GCA_035538875.1 Chthoniobacterales bacterium
TGCACCGTTAGCTCAATTGGCAGAGCAAGTGACTCTTAATCACTGGGTTGCAGGTTCGATTCCTGCACGGTGCACTTTTACTTCCGACAGTATCGGCAAAGGCATATTCGCCTTTCCTTTCCTTCAGGGCTGGAACTAGGGTGAGGGCGGATCAAACGTCGGCGAGCCATGAGTAGAGCTTTGGAGTCTGGTAAGAACCGGGCCAATCTCTTCTAGTTTTTGCCAAACATGAAGATCTCAGTCGTCATTCCGGTTTTCAACGAGCGTGGCACAATCGAGCAGGTCGTGAACGCAGTCCGGGCAGCGAAGGTTGGCGACATCGAAATCATCGTCGTGGACGACGCTTCCACCGATGGAACTCAGCAGGTTTTGGAGGAAGAAATTTCCTCCCTCGTCGGCAAGATCATTTATCAGCAGCAAAATATGGGAAAAGGCGCCGCGCTTCGCGCGGGATTCGCTGCTGCGACCGGTGACATCATTTTAGTGCAGGACGCTGATCTCGAATACAACCCAAGCGATTACCCGATCCTGCTCGAGCCAATTCTTTCCGGGAAAGCCGACGCGGTTTTCGGCTCGCGGTTCATGGGCGGCCGGCCCCACCGCGTTTTGTATTTTTGGCACATGGTAGGGAACAGATTCCTAACGCTGCTTTCGAACATGTTTACCAATTTGAACCTGACCGACTTGGAGACGTGCTACAAAGCGTTTCGCGCTGATGTGCTGAAAAGTCTCGATCTCCGAGAAAACCGATTCGGGTTCGAGCCGGAGGTCACGGCCAAGCTGGCGAAGGCGCGGTGCCGGATTTACGAGGTCGGCATTTCCTACAACGGCCGCACCTATAGCGAAGGCAAGAAAGTGAATTGGAAAGACGGCTTCCACGCCATCTACGCGATCATCCGCTACAATTTGTTTCCGTGATACCCTCGGCCACCGCTTAGCGATCTAACCAGACAAATCTTTCTTAAATGAAATGCTGAAAATCTACTGAACCAATCGGTTGGCAGTCCCCCGATCTATCATCACGAAAGGATTGTTGTTCCCATAGCTGCGCCATGGCCCCGGCGGAACGTCTTGTACTCCGACAAATCGCCAATCAGTAAGGTCGGTCGGTTGCAATCCAAGATAATCGCGGACAGCCGGAGAGACATCCAGTCCGGCGCCGAAGTTAGCATTCGGTTTGGGCCGCTCGTTGCCGAAGACGTACTGGAAATGATCGGTCCGGAATGGACCGCAGTCCTCCCACTGCGCGTAACAAATCAGGTTTCCCTTGCGAATAGCGATCCAGTGATCCTTGCAAACGGATTGCCCGGGTGCGGTGTACGCCTGCTTGAACCACGGAATAACGAGAGGCGCTTCCGGTTTAAATTGCCCATTGATCAGATCGTTGTAAGGCAGGGCGACATAGAAAGGATTTTGTCTGGGAATAAACGCAACCGGAACGTAATTCCGTCGACTCGATGTCTCAGGCGGATCAAAACCGCCATAACTCACGATCCAACTTAAATCCCACGAACTCTTGTCATTCGAAACAGGATTATTGACGGTAGCCGGTTCGCCGACCCAAAATACCGTCGTCACAATGTTCCGCTTCCATGGAGTCCGGAAGGTGGTCGGGATTTGCACCATGGGCGCGGCGCGCAAAAGCCCTTCATTGTGCAACTTCATTGCGTACCGAGTAAAATCTGCTGCGGCCGCGTATGGCGAACTCGAGGGATCGAACGCGTCTGTGAGAACGCTGCTCCCGCTACGGCCGATTCCCCACAAACCGAGCGCAAACAAAAGAACGCCTACCGCTACCACGCGGACGCTCCTGAAGACGAGGTCTGCGCGACGTGTCCTCATGATTTACAGGGCTTCATATCCATCAAACACCACGTCGGGCCGGAACACAAGCCCGCGTTACCGAAGTAGTTCATGATGGGCGTCTGCTCGCAGCCAGGGCCGCGTCGCCTCGGGCCGTTGTGAACAACTGACACAGTGCGAGAAGATCAGCAGTTCGCACAGGGACGGATTTGCGTGCGCAGCGCTTGTTTCTGGATCAAACCCTCACTCGGCTCAGCGTGAACACAGTTTCGGTTTCGGCGCCTATGCTCCCTCAGTCGCAAGACTTCGGCGTTTGGTTTGTAAAGTGATCACCAACCGACTCTTGATCGCTGGTTTCAAAAATAAATTGCCGAGCATGCCATTGCTGGTCGCCGAATGCGAAAGACAACAGTCACAATCGGGAAAACGAACCTGAACGATCCGACCAGCCTGAATATTACCGATCAGAGTGTCGACGCGCCCGATGGAATCCCCGTCCCCGAGACCAACAATTCCACCGGGGGGACGGGCTGTGTTAAGCGTTAACGCAACATTTCAGCGATGTTTCTTTTCGTCTAGGTAACCCGCGCCAAGCACGAATCCGGCGCAAAACAGCGCTGCCGCGGTCGCGAACGGGACCGGATCGAACGGCGCCGGCGGAAGGTCGACAATTCCATGCTCATTCGTCCGGGCAGCTTGGCAGACATAACGACCGCGTCGTGGAGGCCGAAAATTTTCCACGAAATCATTTAGACGCTCGGGCAGATCGGAATCGGAAATGGGAATACCGTGGCCAGCGCCGATTACATTCGGGTGCAGGCTAACCAACGCTCTCAAGGACCCGCGCGCTGCCTTCCAATCAATCGTGGATGGCGTCGGCGGCCGCGCGAGTTCACGTTTACGGCTGATCAACGCGCTCCAGGAATCCATGTTCACCGTTACCAATGCGTCGCCGGTGAGAAGAACCCGATCGGAGCCACGAAACAAACAGATGTGTCCGGGTGAATGTCCGGGCGTCGGCAACCATTCCCAACCCGGCGCGCCCGGAACTTTATTGGTTTGCAATTCGCGCAACCGGCCACCCAAGTCTCTCGAAAGCGGGGGTAGGAATCGTGAAAGAAACGCGGTCGCGCCGCCGACCGTCGGGTCAGCCGGCGGATAGGCAGATTTTCCATTGAGAAATGGAGTTTCCAAGCGGTGCGCGTAAATCGGCGCGTCCCACGCATCCGCGAGAGTGGCGGCGTTCCCCGAGTGATCAATGTGACCGTGCGTCAAAACGATCACTTCCGGGCGCGACCCCGAACCGAAGCGTGCCTCTGCTGCGGTCAGGATTTCGCGCGTACCGCCCGGAAAACCAGTATCGACAATGATCCATTTGCCACCAGGACGGCCGATGAAATAAACATTCGCAAAACTCACCGGCAGCCAGCCGACATCCGGTGCGATTCGAGTGATCAATCTGATCGGCATTTATTCAGCATTTACGGTGATTGTCGATCTCAGTTGTTAATCCTTCGCTGGAATCGTCAGGGTCACACCTTCTTTCAAATTGTCCGGGTCATCGATCTTGCTTTCGTTGGCGTCGCGAATCTCGCGCCAGCGCTTCGACGTTTTGTAAAATTTCCGCGAAATCGAAGCCAGCGTGTCGCCTTCCTTCACGGTGTAAATGTGCGATCCACTTTTCGATTTTTCTTTGTCGGTGTGATGCGATTTTTCCGGCGCCAGGTGCGGCTTCACCGAAGCGGTGTCGATTTGCCTATGCAGACTGAGATTCTCATTTCGCAGTCGCGCTGCCTCGGCGCGCGGTACCACCGAATCGCCGGACAAACTCGTGCCAAGGGCAACTTCATCGCGCTGCATAAAATCTTTGACCTCAACTGCGTGCGCGCCCTCCGGATTGAGCACGAGATAACGTTTGAAATGATGAAGCGCGTGTAGCGGATCGTTCAGTTTATCGTCGTAAAGCAGCGCGAGTTTGAAATGCACCTCGGCAGATTGCGGTGTGCCATCGAGCGCGGCTTCGTAAAGATTAATCGCCCACAGATAATCACCCTGGGCCGCTTTCCAATCTGCTTCTTTAACCAGCCGCGCGGTCCGCGACGTGACCATCCGTTCGCAACCGCTCAGCAGCATCGCAACCGAAAGAGAAGTAGCGAGAATTTGAAAGCGAAGATTGTCGGCGCACATTTCTCGTGATTCAACGTCCTTAATTGTGAAAGCTGAGTCGAGCGCAAATTTTTTGGCTTTTGGAATTGTTTTCGCCCGCCAACGATGTCGGTCTTCGGCGAACCAACAGTCGGCCAAAGCTACCGAATCAACTTTACGGATATTGACGGCAACGCCCTTTCAATGGCAGGTGGTCACATCACGAGCGTCGTTTTAATCAGCAATGCAAATGTCGATAAAGCGCACTCGGCGCCGCAATCCGGATTTTTGCCTTGGCGATCCGACTTGCCGAATGATCACGGTCGTCGCTTTTGAAACAAAACACAGCAAACTGGCCCGCGCGCTTTTTACTTCATTCATGCGCCGACGTGTCGATTCAGAATCGAAGCAGCTTCAAACCCGCTCCGATAGACTTCAGATCGTGCGAAACGCCCGTCAGGACGTTTCGCCGTCGCCGATTTCGAAGCCGCGATTGCAGCGCCGTTTGATTCAAAGCCGAGTCGCGGCGCTGTTTCACGTATTCGTTTTCGGAAGAAAAATGGCGAACTCATCAAGCAGTGGAGCGATGTTCCAAACGCGGAAGAGTCGGCCGCCGCTCCAAAACGAGATTAATACTGCGGCACGTCCGAACCGATCTCGTCCAACCATCTGGCAATTCCGCCCTCCAGATTAAACACATTCTCGAAACCCGCTTCTCGCAATAAGCGCACCGCCTGCGCACTACGCTGGCCGCTGTGGCAGTGCACGATCGTCAATCGCGGTCGATCCAATTCATTCAATCGATCGGGCAATTCACCGAGCGGAATCAACTTCGCGGTATTGATGCTCGCGATCTCATGTTCGAACGGTTCGCGCACATCGACGAGCTGAAAATTTTCCCGCGTATCGAGTTTTTGTTTCAGTTCGCGCACCGAAACAGTCGGGACAGCGCTGGTCGAGACACCGCAAAATTGTTCGTAATCGATTGGTTGGGTGATGGTCGGCGAATCGCCGCAGACCGGACATTGTGGGTCGCGCCGAAGATTGAATTCGCGAAATTTCATTTTCAACGCGTCGAAGTAAAGAAGGCGGCCAACGAGCGGGTCGCCTACGCCCAGAATCAACTTGATCGCTTCATTCGCCTGAATCGTTCCGATGATCCCTGGCAAGACGCCTAGCACACCGGCCTGCGCACAGTTGGGAACCGATCCTGGCGCCGGTGGCTCCGGAAACAAACAGCGATAACACGGCCCGTCAAGATGCGGTGCGAAAACGGTTGTCTGTCCATCGAAACGAAAAACAGAACCGTAAATATTCGGCTTCTTGGCAAACACGCAGACGTCGTTCGACAAATAGCGCGTCGGAAAATTATCCGAGCCATCGACGACGACATCGTAACCAGAAACAATCTCGAGCGCGTTCGCGCTGGTAAAGCGGCACTCGTGTGTTTCGATTTTGATAGTTGGGTTCACGTCGCACAAACGATCGCGCGCCGAATCCAGTTTTTTGCGCCCGATATCCTTCGTGCCGTGCAAAATCTGGCGCTGCAAATTACTAAGATCGACATCGTCGAAGTCAACGAGACCAAGTTTGCCGACTCCGGCTGCCGCGAGATAAAGGGCTGCCGGCGAACCGAGCCCGCCCGCGCCAATGCACAAAACGCGCGCTTCATTTAGACGGTCTTGTCCTTCTGCACCGACTTCCGGCATGATCATGTGCCGCGAGTAACGAAGTTGTTCGTCCTTGGTCATCTGGTTTTAACAAGGTCCCAATTGATTCCAACAATCCGTCTGTTCTCGAAACGCTTCAACGATTTCGGGAAAATCAGATACCCCGCGCCTTTGCTTTCCCTAAATCCGACCACTCCAAACTCGCTCCCGGCTTCGGTCTTCAAAATCGTCATCACGCGATTGTTTTTGATCTCGGATTGGAGATGTCGATCCTGCGTCGGCTTCTGCCAGAGCGTGCAGGGCTCGGGTTTGCCGGCGCTTTCAACAATATCGGCAAAGCGTTTCGCTTTCGTTTTCAGCAATTTCACCGGAAAAAAGTTCGCCAGAGAACTACGACAAGAAGGGCAAAACTACCCTTGCTGCCTTCCTGCCCTGGCGGAGTTCGTCCCTCCCCAATCCATAGCCCCCGGACGGAACCGAAACTTCCCCGCAACATCAACAAGGCGCAATCGCGAGTTTTTTTCGTCAAGTCATGAAACTGGTCGCGCTCTTGCTTTTACTTGGCAATTCGGTTGCACACGGTCCTGGGAGCCCGCTACAACAAACGCGATCTCTACCGCGCGGGGAACCGGGCGCCCCGATTTGTATGAAGCTGCTCAGCAAATGCTGCCACATCGGTCGCTAACTCCCGGATCAACACCGCAGTTTCGTTAGCGATTAGCTGAACGGTAGATTCGCTTTGACCCGCGCTTCGTCGGTTTTGTCGAGCACGGCCATTTTCCCAAGCTGTCGTTTGCGCTTCGCGCGTTTGCACGCGAGCAAGTGGCGCCGAGACGATTGCGCGCGCAAAACCTTGCCGCGAGCGGTAATTTTGAAACGTTTCGCGACGGCTTTGCGTGTCTTACTGCGAGCGATTGGCTTCGGCATGAGGCGCGAAAGATAGACGCAGTCATCGTTTTGACAACTGGTTTCCGATTGGGCGTTGAGCCTTCGAAGTTTGCGGAGATTGTTAGGTATGCAAGAGACACAGAAACCGCGCGTCGTCATCATTGGCGCCGGATTTGGCGGACTCGAAGCAGCGAAGAAACTCGGCTGCGAGGAAGTGCGGGTCACGGTCATCGACCGGACGAATTACTACTTGTTCCAACCGCTTCTGTATCAAGTCGCGACCGCAGCGCTCTCGCCGGCCGACATCGCAGCGCCCGTGCGCGGGGTTTTAAGCAAATTCAAAAACATCGAGGTGATTCTCGCCGAAGTGCAATCGATCGACGTGAACACGAAAAAAGTGAGGATGGTCGATGGCGAGCTCGATTATGATTATCTCATCCTCGCAACCGGCGCGCGGCATTCATATTTCGGGCATCCGGAATGGGAGAAGCTCGCGCCCGGCCTGAAAAGTCTCGAGGATGCGATTGAAATTCGCCGTCGCATTTTAATGGCGTTCGAATACGCGGAAAAAATTTCCGACGAAGCCGTACGTAAAGCGGCAATGACCTTTGTAATCGTCGGCGGCGGACCGACCGGCGTCGAAATGGCAGGCGCCATTGCGGAGATTGCGCGTTACACGTTGGCAAAAGACTTTCGGCACATTGATCCGTCTCAAGCGCGTGTGATCTTGGTTGAAGGCGAGCCAAAAGTGCTCGCCGCTTTTCCGGAAGACCTTCGCGACAATGCGATGAAGCAACTTGTCGATCTCGGCGTGGAGGTCCGCACCGGAATTCATGCGACCAATCTTTCGGAACAAGGCTTGCAGGTTGGCAACCAATTCATTCCTTGTCGGGTCAAAATTTGGGCAGCCGGCAACAACGCGTCATTTGTCGGGCATTCGCTGGGCGCGCCAATCGATCGCGTCGGGCGTGTAGTCGTCAATAAAGACCTAACGATTCCGAATCATCCGGAAGTGCAAGTGATCGGCGATCTCGCGAATTTTTCGCATCAAACTGGTGGGCCGCTGCCCGGCGTGTCGTCAGTCGCGATGCAACAAGGCCGCCACGCTGCGCGCAATATTCTATGGATGATCGACGGCCTGAAGCCGCAGCGCTTTTGGTATCTTGACAAAGGCAGCTTGGCGACGATCGGACGGAACAAAGCGGTGGCGGATTTAAAGCTTGTGCATCTCACCGGGATTTCGGCCTGGCTTGCATGGTTGTTCGTCCACATCATTTTCCTGGTCGGTTTCCGCAATCGCCTCGCCGTTCTATTTCAGTGGGCGTGGGCCTACTTCAGTTTTAACAAGGGCGCGCGCCTAATTACGCGGAACTTTCAATCCGAACAGAGACCTCCCACATGATAACCTTAGCGAATACAGAGTTCACAGAGTCTGATTTTCCAAAAGAATATTTTCTCTGCGACCTCGGTGACCTCTGTGGTTGATTCCGATGCCGCTTCGAATTGCCATCGTTGGTTCTGGAGCGGTTGGAACTTATTACGGAGCAAAGTTAGCTCACGCCGGCAGCGACGTTCACTTCCTGGTGCGCGGCGATTTAACGGAAGTTCGCCGTAACGGAATCTTTGTTCGCGGCAAAGGTGAGAATTTCCGAGTCGTGAAAGTCAATTGCTACAATTCGACCACGGAAATCGGTCTGTGCGATTTGGTGATCGTCGCGGTGAAAGCAACTTCCAACTCCGACCTTGTCGATCTCGTTCCTCCACTCCTCCACGAACAAACGATGATCCTGACTTTGCAAAACGGTCTCGGCAACGACGAATTTGTGGCCAAATATTTCAGTGCCGACCGAGTGCTCGGCGGCCTATGCTTTATTGCTGTGGATCGACATTCCGAAACGGAGGTCGAGCGTTACGATTACGGTCTGGTGATTCTTGGCGAGTTCGGTCGACCAGCGCAACCACGCACCCACGCGGTCGCCGCCGAATTCACTCGCGCGGGCGTGAAGTGTTCTGTGAGGGACGATGTTGCGCTTGAGCGCTGGCGTAAATTGATCTGGAACATTCCGTTCAACGGACTCTCGATTCTGGCCGGAGGAGTCGACACCGCCGCGATCGTTGGCGATAAGAACCTTCGACAAATTACGTTAGCGTTGATGGACGAAGTGATTGTCGCGGCCAACAAATGCGGCCACGCGCTGCCGACCGATGCGTGGCGCGAACACATTAAGCGTACTGAGACGATGAGCGGTTACAAACCGTCGACCCTGAAAGATTGGGAAAAGGGCCAACCGTTGGAGATCGAAGCAATTTGGGGCGAGCCCTTACGACGGGCGGTCGCTGCCGGCGCACAAATGCCAAGAACTGAAATGATTTATGCGCTGCTCAAGAAACTCGATCAAGCGCGCCGGTCGCGATGAAAAACCAAATTTTCGAAAGGTCGCCCACAATCACGGTGCGCACTCTTCAACGCAAGGTTTCGGTCAGCGTTTCCGATCTGGAAAGATTCGCCCGAAAAGCCGTAAAACTCTGTCTTCGCATCCCGCGAAATAGAAAGACCGGGCTCCGGCAATCGTCGGAGGTTTCGGTTTTAATTGTTTCCAATCGAAAAATGGCCTCCTTGCATCGACAATTCATGAAGGAACCGGGGCCGACGGACGTGATTACGTTTCAACATGGAGAAATCTTCATCAGCGCCGAGATGGCTAGGAATCATGCCAGGCGATTCGGAACTTCACTCACGCGCGAGCTCTGCTTGTACGTCGTGCATGGTTTGCTTCATTTGCACGGCTTCGACGATCGTGACAAGGCAAGCGCGCGAAAAATGGAAGCGGTTCAGCGGAAAATCCTGGCGAAGGCGGCGCTTTAAAGTGCGGCAACACTGTGATAGCATTTTTTCATGAGCGCGGTCAGCGCCGTGCAGCTCGAACAAGAATCGACATCGACAGTGGAAGCGCCGGTCAGGGAAAGGGAAACGCGCGGTGAAGAAGAGCTCGATGTGCCCTGGCAGGTCGTCGTTCATAATGATCCAGTGAATCTGATGACATATGTGACAATGGTTTTTCAGCGCGTGTTTGGTTATCCACGCGAAAAAGCAGAGCAGCATATGCTCGAAGTGCATCAGAAAGGCCGCTCGATTTTGTGGTGCGGAGTCCGCGAGCGCGCGGAGTTCTATGTCCAACAGCTCCACGGCTATCTCCTGCTCGCGACACTCGAGAAGGTTGCTTAATATGGAAATCTGTCGTGAGGGCGAAACATTGCGGATTTCCGATCTCGATCCATTTCTCGCCGAATTACTGCGACAAATCCCGCCGAGCGCGAATCCCGAAAGCGCGCCCGGAGCGGAAGCGCGCTTGTTCAGCCAACCGTCGAGTCAAAAAGAAATCTGTGCCGAATGGAAAAGTTATGTGGAGCCGGAATTGCGGCGGCTTTTCCAAAGTGCGACCGAAACAGTCGCGGCCGATCTCACCCAGCTCAACGGAAACGAAAAATCGCTGCGCCATCGCACGCTCCGCATTCCGTTCCAGAACGCCGACGCCTGGCTCAGCGCTCTTAATCAGGCGCGGCTCGTAATTGTTGAAAAATACAAATTCTCAGATACCGAATTAAACGATCACGACCGTTTCCCGATCGGGTCGCGTCGCGACCTTGGGCTGTTTCAGGTCAACTTCTACGGTTTCCTCCAGGAATTTATTTTACGCGAGATGGGGTCAGATTAGCGGTCACCTCGCCTCCTGGGATTGACTGAAGGCGTGCCACGGAAAAACGTCGCCTTTTCTAGGCGGCGGCCGATCGATTTCGACCTTGCGACGTTGCTCGGGAGAAGCCTTGCCGTGGGTAAACCGGCGATTGCGCGGCGCGCTTTGTGCGGCAAAAGTTAATTTAATGCCCGGCAGCGCTAAAGACTCAGTCAGCGATCCGCTTTGGTACAAAGACGCGATCATTTACGAGCTGCACGTCAAAACCTTTCATGACAGCGACGGCGACGGCATCGGCGATTTTCGCGGGCTAATCCAGAAGCTCGATTATCTCCAGGAACTCGGCGTCACTGCGATCTGGCTGTTGCCATTCTATCCCTCGCCGTTGCGCGACGACGGTTACGACATCGCCGATTATTGCGATGTTAATCCGAACTTCGGAACCCTCGACGATTTCCGCGCGTTTTTGGCCGAGGCGCACAAACGCGGACTGCGCGTGATCACGGAATTAGTGATAAATCACACGTCTGACCAAAACCCGTGGTTTCAAAAATCGCGGCGCGCGACGCGAGGCTCACCGGATCGGGAATTCTATGTCTGGAGCGATACGCCTGAAAAATATTCCGAGACGCGCGTCATCTTCAAAGATTTCGAAACGTCCAATTGGACGTGGGACCCGCTCGCTAAAGCGTACTACTGGCACCGCTTCTACTCGCACCAACCAGATTTGAATTTCGATAATCCCGCCGTGCACGAAGCAGTCGAGAAAGTTTGCGATTACTGGCTCGGCATGGGCGTCGATGGACTCCGACTCGACGCCGTGCCTTACCTTTACGAACGCGAAGGCACGAACTGCGAAAATCTACCCGAGACGCACGCGTACCTGAAAAGATTGCGGGCACATGTCGATCAAAAATTTCCCGGTCGCTTGTTGCTCGCAGAAGCGAATCAGTGGCCTGAAGACGCCGTCGCCTATTTCGGCAACGGCGACGAATCGCACATGAATTTTCATTTCCCACTGATGCCGCGAATGTTCATGGCGCTGCAAATGGAGGATCGGTTCCCGATCATCGACATTCTCGAGCAAACGCCGCCGATTCCCGACAACTGCCAGTGGGCAATGTTCCTTCGAAATCACGACGAGCTCACGCTCGAAATGGTCACCGACGAGGAGCGCGATTACATGTGGCGCGTTTATGCCAACGATCCGCATGCGCGGATCAATCTCGGCATTCGCCGCCGTCTCGCACCGCTTCTCGCGAACAATCGGCGCAAGATTGAGCTGCTTAACGCGCTTCTCTTTTCAATGCCCGGCACGCCGATCATTTACTACGGCGACGAGATCGGCATGGGCGACAATATTTATCTCGGCGATCGCAACGGCTGCCGCACGCCGATGCAATGGAGTCCCGACCGCAATGCCGGCTTTTCTCACGCCAATCCGCAACAACTCCATCTCCCGGTCATCATCGATCCCGAATATCACTATGAAGCGATCAACGTCGAAAATCAGCAGAAGAATTTGTCGTCACTGCTTTGGTGGATGCGCCGCGTCATCGCGATGCGGAAGAATTTCAAGGCGTTCTCGCGCGGCTTGATTGAATTTCTTTACCCTGAGAACGCGAAAGTTCTCGCGTTTTTGCGCCGCTATGAAGACGAGACCGTTCTCGGCGTCGTGAATCTCTCGCGCTTTTCGCAATTCGTCGAACTGGACCTTTCCAAATTCGCCGGCTCAGTCCCGTTGGAGATTATCGGTCGCAGCCATTTCCCACCGGTCAAGAAGTCACCTTACTTCCTGACGCTCAACGGACATTCGTCCTACTGGTTTACGCTCGAGCCGCAAAGCGGGCGGAAGCGATCGGAAAAAAAGCGCGTTGTCCCGACACTGAACGCCCGACCCGAATTGCAGTCTTTGCTCGACGACGGCTCGCGAAGTCACATCGAAACCAAAGTCTTGCCGGAATACATGGTCAGTTGTCGCTGGTTTGGTGCGAAGGCACGAACACTCCGCCAAATGCGCGTTTTGGAACGTTCTTGGATCTCTCCCGAGCCAGACTCAGGGCAATTTTGGGTCGTCGAAGTCAGTTATCTCGACGGGCCAACCGAAAATTACGCCCTGCCGGTGAAGATCGCTTCCCCTGACAAGGCAAAAAATATTTCGCAGGCTGCGCCGCACGCTGTCATCGCGCGCTTCAATGACGGCTCGATTCTTTTCGACGCCGTTTGGGACAATGACTTCCGCGAAAAACTCTTTCGGCTGATGTTGGATCGACAACATGCGAGCGGACGAAATGGAAAATTCGTCGGCGCGTTGAGTCCGCGTGCCGGGCGAGTGACGGTGGTGCCCCCTTCGAATCTTCTCAGCGCCGAACAAAGCAATTCGTCCATGCTCTTTGCCGATAGGTTTTTCCTAAAGCTCTACCGAAAACTTGAAGATGGCGTGAACCCGGACGTAGAAGTCACTCGTTTTCTCACCGAGCGGGTCGGATTTGAAAACGTGCCTGCGTTCAGCGGCGCGATCGAATATCATCGAGAAAAATCGCCGCCGACGGTTGTTTGTTTATTGCAGGATGCCATCCAGGCCGAAGCCGATGCCTGGACAATGACACTCGATCACGTCGGACGTTATTATGAGCGCGTACTGACGCAAAAGACTGAGTTGCAAAACGAAACGACGACGCCCGCGACGCTGATCGAAGATTTGGTTGGCGGGATTTATCCTGAAAAAACGAAGCTGCTTGCGCAACGCACCGGCGAGCTGCATCTCGCACTCGCGTCGGTCGAAGACGATCCCCTTTTTGCCCCGGAACCGTTCAACGCGATGGCGCAACGCTCGGTTTATCAAAACATGCGCGCGTTACTCCGCCGCAACTTCGATGCACTGAAAAAGAAACTGAAAGACGTGCCCGAGTACTTTCGGGAAGAAGCCAACGAGGTCCTTGGCACCGAAAAGGAAATTCTCGCGCGAGAAAAACGTCTCCTCGATCGCAAAACGAATGCCGCGAAAATCCGGATCCATGGCGATTATCATCTCGGCCAGGTCCTCTCGACCGGAAAAGATTTCGTGATTCTCGATTTTGAAGGTGAACCGGCTCGGCCGATGAGCGAGCGCAAACTGAAACGTTCTGCGTTGCGCGACGTCGCCGGCATGATGCGCTCTTTCCAATACGCTGCTTACAGCGCGCTTTGGCAACCGGCAACCCGCAGCGAAGATGTTCCGTTTCTCGAGCGCTGGGCCGACATCTGGTATCGGCTTATGAGCAGTGTGTTTGTCCAGAATTATTTGCAGACCACTGCCGGCGCCATCTTCATCCCGAACAATTTCGAGGACTTCCAAATTCTTCTCGAAGCTTATCTCCTCGACAAAGCCGTTTACGAGATCGGCTATGAACTAAACAACCGCCCTAACTGGGTCGTTATCCCTATCCGTGGCATCCAGCACATTTTGAGAAATAAGCAGATAGATACCGGTGGCCGCGACTTCGAAAAAATTTCCCGCGGACGAGCGTCGTTGTGACGTAAAAAAATTCGCCGTCCGCGCACAGATCCCTGGGCTTAGGCGAACAGGCGAACGGCGAAAATAACGCCTTAGGATGAGCAACATCTCAAAAATCCCAAACTGAAAGCAAGCGCAACGAGCCGTGGTGCTGGATTGAAAAACCAAAAACTCAATTTGCGTATTACATTATTTTGCTACGCTCAGCAGCACAAGCTCATCTAACGAGCAAGAGATGAGCGACTTCCACACTGGTTGCTGCGACGCTGAGACATTAGCGACGGCGCAAAATTGATTTTTGCGCAACTTATGCAGTTCGCCGGTCGCAACATCTTTCAACGCGCCGGAAGGGGCGGTCCTCTATTCGCACCTGCACGAATTTTAACGGCGCGATCCCGGCGGCGACAAGCAGGTTTGTCGCAAGTTCCGGTATTGCCACGGCAAATGTTTCAAAGACCGGATTGCCAAAATCCATGTATCAACTTGTCACCTGCCCATTTCTGACTCACGTTCGTTTTGTTGACAACTCCGCTGAGCACAAATTTATGAACGCACATCTCGATAAGATCGACAAAGACATCGCAGAGAAGCATCTGTTGAAACATCCATTTTATCTCGCGTGGACGCGCGGGGAACTGAGCAAAGAGGCGCTGACCGATTATGCAAAGCAGTATTATCATCACGTCGCCGCGTTCCCGACCCATCTCTCGGCTGTACATGCGAAGTGCGATGATCAACCGACACGGAAACAAATTCTTTCGAATTTGATCGATGAAGAAGCCGGCTCGCCGAACCATCCCGAGCTCTGGAAACAATTCGCTAGCGTTCTCGGCGTCGGCGATACCGATCTTGCGAAGACGGAGAAACAGCCAGAGACGAAGAATTTGATCGACACGTTTCGCTCAGTATGTGGCGAAGGATCGACGGCCGAAGGGTTGGCCGCGCTTTACGCTTACGAGAGCCAGATACCGACGATCTGCGAATCGAAGATCGATGGACTGAAGAAGCATTACAGCTTTACGGATCCGAAAGGCTACGAATATTTCTCCGTTCACATCGACGCGGACAAGGAGCATTCCGCCGCCGCGCGCAAAATGCTGAGTGCGTACATCGATAATCAAAACGTCGACAATGTGCGGATGTCAGCTAATCGTGTTCTCGACGCGCTCTGGGAAATGCTCTCTGGCATTTGCCGGCGCCACGCGGTCGTGTGCTAACGAAGGCGACTTTCCATCCAACTATCTTGACGTAATTCCTTCGGCGAGCTCGACGTGAAACGATTGTTTCATTTTGGTTTGACTGAAACTTAACTCCGCATTGTAATCGCCCGCCGGCAACAACCGTTTTGGATCGTCGCCGCCGTACTCAATGCTCACGTCCTTTGTCGGCCGCAGGTCCCAATTCAGCCGCGTGAATCCGGGTGTGCCCGGTGCTTTCAAGTTCGCGACTGGTTGCCCGGTCGATTTCGTAATCGAAATTTTGATTTCGTCGCCGGTGAATTCCTTGACCCAAACCGTGAAAAGCGCCCCATCGTCTGGATTTTTACCGCGATAAACACCCTTGCCGTTGGAATCGACAAAGCCCGGCTGCAAATACGCTCCGGTTACGTTGCGCACACTAAAAAGGTGCGCTGGTTTCGCCGCGATCTCGGGAGTAAACTCGCGGAACGGCGTTGTATCATCGAGCACCGCGATGCTGCGGCCATGCGTTGCGATCGCCAGATCGGTCGTTCGCGGATGAATTCGAACGTCATCGACGCGAACAGGCGGGACGTCACCGATTCGGACCCAGTGCGTCCCTTGATCAAACGATGCAAACAAGCCGAAGTGCGTGCCCGCGTAAAGCAACTTTGGATTGACCAGATCTTCGCGAATCACTTCAACCGAAGCGTTTGCCGGTAAATCGCCAACCACCGCAGTCCAGGTCTTGCCGAGATCACCCGTCCGCAAGATCATCGGGCGATCGTCCCCCGCGCGATACGCGTTGGTCGCAACGTAAGCGACGTTTGGATCGATATTCGACGGCTCGATGCGCACAATCCATTGTCCACGCGCCGGTTCCGGCAAATTATTCGTCAGCTCGATCCACTTGCCGCCGTCGTTTTCGGTGATCCAAAGTCGACCATCATCCGTTCCCGCCCAGAGCAGACCCGCTCTCTTGGGCGATTCAGCCAGTGAAAACACAACGCCGTAACTCTCGGCGCCGCTCCCAACCGCGTTCGCTTTGTTCGGATCGTTGTGCGTCAGATCAGGGCTGATCACCGAATACTTTTCCATGCGATCCGTGAGCTTGAACACGCAATTGCCGCCGAGATAAATCACGCCCAGTTTGTGTCTGCTCATAACCATTGGCGAATTCCAGTGGAACCGATAACGGACCGCGCCTTCGGACGGTTCGGGACGCAACCGTCGCAACTCCCCGTTGCGCAAATTTATCCGGTGCACTTCACCGCCCTGACTCTCGGCGTAAAATGTATCGCGGTCGGTTGGATCAAACAAAACGTAGAAACCGTCGCCACCGGCAAGCGCGGTCCAATCGCAATTGCGAATCGCTTCCTTGCTTTGCACTCCGCTCGGTCCAACCCAATTCTCGTTGTCCTGCAAGCCGCCGGCGATTCGGAAGTACGGCTTCGAATCGTCGAGGCTGATCCGGTAAAATTCGCCAGCTGGGAATTTGTTCAGGTGCTCCCAGTTTTTTCCCCCGGCAAAGCTTTGATATAGGCCGCCGTCAGTTCCGAGCAATAATCGGAGGGATAATGGTGGCTTCGGCGGTTTGTTTTTGTCCTCGGGTTTTGGCGGCTTCGGCACGGGAACGCTACCCACCTGAATCGCCATCGCGTGACAATCAGGATGAACTTTCTCAGAAAGATCTTCCCGGAAATTTTTCCCGCCATCATCTGAAACGAGCAACGCGAACTGAAGCAAATAAACGCGCTGGTCGTTCGCCGGGTCGATGCGAACTTGGCTAAAATAAAACGGGCGCGGGTCGATTGCACTCATCCGCGTCCACTGTTCGCCGGCATCCTCCGATCGAAACACACCGCCGCTCTTACTGCGCAAATCCTGAAGAGTCCCCGAGCCGCCTTCGTAACTCTGCACGACCGCCATCACGACATTCGGTTTGTTCGCGGCCACCGCGAGACCGATTCGCCCGGTTTGGGCGGGAAGTCCGCCGCTCAATTTTTTCCAAGTCGCGCCGCCGTCAGTGCTTTTAAAAATTCCGCCGACATCTTCACCGTTCGTCGCATTCGACCCGGATGTAAAACTCCACGGCGTCCGCTGACGCGCGTAAAGCGCAGCGTAAACCGTTTGCGGATTGTTTGGATCGAGAACCACATCGCCGCACCCGGTGCGCGCGTTGTGCGGCGCGTTCGCTTGCAAAACTAATTTCCAGGTTTTGCCGCCGTCGGTTGTTTTATAAAGACCGCGTTCGCCACCGTCTACCCACAAATGTCCCATCGCCGCAACGTACGCGACGTCGGCGTTCTTCGGATCGATAACGATTCGCGCGATCGTGCGGCTACTCTTCAGTCCGACATTGACCCAATGTTCGCCGCCGTCAGTCGTTCGATAAACGCCGTCGCCCCAATCAGACGAATTTCGATCGTTCGCCTCGCCGGTCCCGACCCAGATGACATCAGAATCGGAGGGCGCAATCGCGATCGCGCCAATCGAAAGCACTGGTTGTTTGTCGAAAATCGGGTCAAAGCTGACGCCAGCGTCGCCGGACTTGAAGATTCCGCCGTGACCAAGCGCGACATAAAACACGAACGGATTGCGCGGATCGATTGCGATATCAGAAACGCGACCGCCCATAACCGCTGGCCCGATCGAGCGCGCCTTCAGATTCTTGAAGAGAACATCAGCTAATTGCGGTGCACCGGTGGAAGGAGCTGGCGTCACAGAAGCTGACAACGCCGTCGTTGTGCTCACTGGAGAACTAGCCGGCGTCGACCCCGCTAAAGCAGGAGAAGATCCGTGCGGAGATTCTTCCTGAGCGAGGACGACTGAACCGGCGAGGAAAAGCGCGGATAGCACTCGAATGTTCATGGCGTGGATGACGTTCATAACTCGGTTTCGGGTTGTAGGGCAAGCGTGTCGCTTACGTCCTTTCTGCAAGGTCGGCGGAGCGCCGCCCTACATTTCAGCTTGTTGGCGGCGCGCCAAAATTTTGGTAACATTGTAACTTCCTGTATGACCCAGGCGGTTCTCGAAGGAAAGGTTGGAGTTGTTTTTGGCGTCGCGAACAAACGCAGTATCGCTTGGGCGATCGCCCAAGCGTGGGCGAACGCTGGCGCGCGTCTCATTTTCAACTACCAGGGTGAACGGCTGAAAGAAAATGTCGAAGAACTGACGGCCACGTTTGGCGAAAGGACGCCGATCTTCCCTTGCGACGTTTCAAGCGACTCGGAAATCAAAGCGTTTTTCGAAAGAGTCCGCGGCGAGACTGATCGTGTCGATCTTCTGCTCCACTCAATCGCGTTCGCGCCGAAGGAAGCCTTGGAGGGCGATTTCGTAAGCACGACGCGGGAAGCGTTTCGAATGGCACATGACATCAGCGCATATTCACTCGTTGCGCTCGCGCGCAAAGTTGCGTCGATGATGACGAATGGCGGCAGCATTCTGGCGATGACCTACTACGGCTCGGAGAAAGTTGTGCCGCATTACAATGTCATGGGCGTTGCGAAAGCCAGTCTCGAGGCGAGCACGCGCTATCTCGCTTACGATCTTGGTCCGAAAAAAATCCGCGTGAACTGCATTTCCGCCGGCCCGGTTCAAACTTTGGCCGCACGCGGAATCAGCGGCTTCAGCCAAATGTTGAAGCATTATCAGGAACGCGCGCCATTGAATCGCAGCTGCGAACCGGCCGAGCTCGGCGCGACCGGCGTGTTCCTGGCGAGCGACGGTGCGGCGGCGATCACCGGTCAGGTGATTTACGTGGACGGCGGCTATCAAATCATAGGGATGTAAAAGATGATCGCGCACATCTGGCACGGTTGGACTGCCCGCGAAAACGCGGGGAAATATGAAAGGCCGCTCCGCGAAGAAGTCCTTCTCGAAATCGCAAAGCGCTCCATTGCCGGCTACAGAGGGGTGGAGATTTTCATTCGCGAAGCGGGCAACGACGAAATGGGATTCATCACGTTGCTGCGTTTTGAAACGCTCGACCCGGTGAAGGTTTTCGCGGGCAAAGATTACGAGCAACCTGTAATTCCGTCGGAATGTCGAAAGCTGCTTAAGCAACACAGCGAAAAATCCCGCCACTACCGGATCGTCCAGATCAACTAAATGTCATTGGGCGACGAACTGCGGCAGGTGCTCGGCAGCGACGCCGTTGCCGACGATGACGAAACGCTCGCGGCGCATAGCGGCGATAAGTGGTCTGCCGCAGAAGCACCGGAAGCAGTCGTCTTTGCAAGATCGACATCGGATGTGTCGAAGCTCCTGAAATTCGCGTCGGAGCGAAAGACTCCGGTGACCGCGCGCGGTGCGGGGTTCGGTTACGTCGGCGGCTGCGTTCCGGCAAAGAAAGGGATCGCGCTTTCGCTGATGCGAATGAACCGGATCAAGGAAGTTAGTTTCGCGGACGCGATTGCCGTCGTTGAGCCGGGAGTTATCACCGCTGACCTAAAAGCGGCGGCCCGCGCGCAGAAATTATTTTATCCACCCGATCCGGCGAGCATGAAGGATTGCAGCATCGGCGGTAACGTAGCGACCAACGCCGGTGGACCGCGCTGTTTGAAATACGGCGTCACGCGAAATTACGTGACCGGTCTCGAAGTCGTCCTCACGAACGGCGATGTTCTGCGAACTGGTGGACGCGTGCACAAAAACAAAACCGGATTCGATTTGATTGGGCTTTTTGTTGGATCCGAAGGAATGCTCGGCGTCACGACTGAAATCACGCTGCGCCTGCTGCCACTTCCGCCAGCGCGGGCAACGATTTCCACCGCTTTCGCGAAAATGTCAGAAGCAGCCGCAACCGTTCAGGAGATTTTCGCGAAAGGATTCTTGCCGTCATCGCTCGAGATCGCCGACAGCCTCACGCTGGAAGCTGCGCGAAAGGACCTTGGCGAGGTGCTTGTTCCGGAAGGTAACGCGCACCTACTTGTCGATCTTGACGGTCAGGAAGAGAGCGTGCGCAGCGAAACGGACGCGATTCGAAAATTGCTCGCTAGTAAAAAGCCGAATGCGCTCGAAATAGCGACCGGTGAAGAAAATTGTGAAAAACTTTGGACATTGCGTCGCCAATTCAGCAATTCGTTGCGCGCGACTGGCCTTACCAAATTGAATGAAGACATCGTAGTACCGCGCAGCCGCATTGTCGACCTTGTGGAGTTCGCGAAACGGCTGAGCGCGAAGTCGGGGTTTCCGATTGCGTGTTTCGGCCACGCTGGTGATGGCAACATCCATATCAACATCATGGTCGATCGCTACAATCGCGATGCGGCGGTTCGCGAAAAAGTGGAGCGCGCGCTTGATGATTTATTTGCCCAGATCCTCGCCTGGGGCGGTGTGATTACCGGCGAACACGGAATCGGTCTGGCTAAAAAGCGCTGGTGGCCGGACGCAACAAGCGGGCCGGTGCGCGAATTACACCGAAAGCTGAAACAAATTCTCGATCCGAGCGGCATTCTAAATCCCGGAAAATTTGTTGACTAAGTGAAATTTGCGACGAGAGTGCGCGCCTCGCTTCGCTGACCAAGGCTCGGGCCGCTGCCGGGGGGCTGGCTCCATTTTTTTCGCCTGGCGTGGCGTCCAACCATACACAGCGCGTTGCGCTGTCCCTGTTTTTATGAAGCCTGGAAAAATTACACACACCATTGCCGCTTTGTTATCATCGATCTCGGCGCTGTTTGGCCACGGGACCATCACGAAAGCGGAGCCTACAAAAGCGAAGTTAAGCAAAAAGTCTGAGCAACAATCGGACGAATCCCGCGTCGGAATCGAATCGCTCGTTTTCGCGCCCCACTTGCGTTCTGCGGCGGCATCACGCAGTCAGTGTTACCCGTGGAAACGTCAGATTGTGACAACCGTTTTCTGGATTGGCGAAACGCCGAGCGAAAATAATCCGGTTCCGAATCGTTCCAGCTCATGGGACAAGAATTGGTCACAGAGCTACGGCGGATTCGATGATCCGAATCCATCGCATCGAAGCGATTACACGCCGGTGAAATTCACGCCGCGACAAAACCCGTTCTACTGTGCGCTTCCCTACAACGACAAAGCTGCAACAGGTCATCGACCGGAAGCGCCGCGCGTTGTTCCGTGGTTTAGCCAAACCTACCAAGGTCCCGGCGTGTCAGTTTGCAAAGATCGATGGGTCGCGATTCGCAAAGGAAACAGAGTCGCCTTCGCGCAATGGGAAGACGCTGGCCCGTTTCGCACCGATCACTGGCAATATGTTTTTGGGAATGAACGCCCGACACCAAATTTAAACAAAGGCGCGGGACTCGATGTCTCGCCCGCGGTTCGCGATTATCTTGGCTTAAATGAAACCGACGTGACCGACTGGCAGTTCGTCGATTTCCACGACGTGCCGCGCGGACCTTGGTCCAGACTGGGAGAAAACAACACCTTTCTCAGCGCCGACCGGAACCAGGCCTCGCGAACAGCGCAGGCAAAGCGCGGCAGGATTTCGGAACCAAGGCATATTGCTGAATAGTTATCCTTCGCGCTGGATCGACATCAATGGTTAATCGCAGAGGGCCGTGAATTCACATGCTGTTCGTTGACCCGCAGGAATGGGAAGTAACCGCCGACCAACCTGGCTACGATGACGAAGCAAAGAAAAACGAATCCGACGGCGCGGATCGATCGAGCGCGCTCGGCGACTTGTTTCCAGTTCGCGCGCTTATTCACCAGCTCCAGCGCAAGAAATCTAGTCAGCTGTTCTGTTTCGCTCTGACCCGCACACTTGTCTCGGGGCGATCAGTCATTACGCCTGCGAAAATCCGAAAATTGCTTTTGAAGACGGGGTGCACGCCACCTTTTTTCAGAAAGTCCTCAACTCTGCGCTTTTGCCGGTTTTCTCGCCGCCACACTTGCTGAGTGGGCGAAAGTCTCGCAGGCACCCGATGGCGCCCTGAACAAAGGCTACGAGCATCGCGCCGTGCTCGATCCGAATAGGCTAAAACAGCGTTGCCGCTGGCGTCCCCGCGCATAATTTGCTGGGACGCAACATGAAAATCGGGTTCGCCCAGCTCAATCCCACGGTTGGAGATTTACGCGGCAATTTTGATAGGATCCTCCAATCTTACGCGCGCCTCGCCGCTGCTGGCGCCGAACTGGTGATCACGCCCGAGCTCGCGATCACGGGTTATCCGCCGCAGGACCTAGTTTTTAAGTCGCGTTTCGTTCCGGAAACTCTCGAGATTTTGGATGAACTTCATCGCCGCGTCGGAAAAACGGCGTTGCTGGTTGGATTCGTCGATCGGAACGAAGAACGCGGTCGGCCGTTCCATAACGCTGCGGCGTTGGTAGTGCGCGGTCAGCCGATCTGTAAAGCGCACAAATCCCTTTTGCCGACCTATGACGTTTTTGACGAAGACCGTTATTTTCAGCCAGCCGCCCGCGTCGAACCGTTCGATCTCAACGGAACAAAAATCGGTATCACGATTTGCGAGGACATTTGGACAGAACACTATCTCCCCCGCCCGCTCTACGATTGCGAGCCGACACGAAGTCTGATCGAGCAAGGCGCGGAGATCATTCTGAATTTGAGCGCGTCGCCGTTCACGTTGCACAAACCGGCGATTCGGCACGAAATGGTTGCGACGCTCGCGCGCACATACAAACGACCGATTTTTTACTGCAATATGGTCGGCGGAAACGACCAGCTCATTTTCGACGGGAATTCGATCGCAGTGAACGCTGCCGGCGGTTTAATCGCACAGCTACCCGCCTTTCGCGAGCATGAGCAGGTCATCGAAACGGATTCGACGATGGCCGTAGAATTCCGGAAGGAATCGACACCAGAACAGCTTTTCCCGGCGCTTTCATTGGGTCTGCGCGATTATTTGCGAAAATGTAATTTCAAATCTGCTGTGCTTGGACTCAGCGGCGGCGTCGATTCCGCCGTCGTCGCCGTGATCGCAGCGGATGCGCTCGGAGCGGAAAACGTGGTCGGCGTGTCTATGCCGAGCCAATACTCGTCCCGCGGCAGTATCGATGACGCGAAAAAACTGACTCAAAATCTCGGGATCAGATTATTGCATCTGCCGATCGCCGAGACGTTCGCTGTGTTTAAAAGTCAGTTTAAGGAAATTTTTGCCGGATTCTCGGAGAGCGAAGCTGAGGAAAATATGCAGCCGCGTTTGCGCGCGATGACATTGATGGCGCTCTCGAATAAATTTGGGCATCTTGTCCTTTCGACCGGAAACAAAAGCGAACTCTCTGTCGGCTACTGTACGATTTATGGCGACATGGTCGGCGGTCTCGCGGTGATCAGCGACGTGCCGAAAACGATGATCTATGAACTCGCGCGCTGGATTAACGAGGAGAAGGAAATCATTCCAAGATCGACGATTGAAAAAGCGCCCAGCGCGGAACTCAAGCCGAACCAAAAAGATCAGGACACATTGCCACCTTATGAAATTCTCGATGAGATTTTGCGGCTCTATGTCGAAGAGAATTTGAGTGCCCGCGACATCATCGGTCGCGGGTTTGATGAGAAAACTGCGCGATGGGTACAGCGCCGCGTCGATCTTAACGAATACAAGCGCGAACAAGCTGCGCCCGGCTTAAAAGTCACGTCGCGCGCTTTCGGTCTCGGCCGCCGCATGCCGATCGCCCAAAAATACGTCGACTGAACTCAGAGTGATGCGCGGCTACCTGCTTCTCGCGTTTTTTTCCTTACCCTTGTGCGCTCGCGGCGCCGATCTCCCATTAGCTATCCCGGTCCAGATCACGCATGCTCAAAACTTCGACCCGTCGCCGTCGCCGGATGGGAAACGGCTTGTCTTTATTTCGGTAATTTCTGGGAAGGAGCAATTGTTCACGATGAACGTTGACGGTTCGAACAGCGTGCAGCTCACGCGCGATGATGCCGATCACGAAGACCCGGCATGGTCTCCGGATGGTGCCCAGATCGCCTTCGTCCTGATTGCCGGCGGCCGCGACAGCATCGCTGTGATGCGCAGTGATGGCAGCAAGGTCGAAGTGCTGACGCCGAAGGAGCAAAACACGATTCATCCGAACTGGTCTTCCGACAGCAAACAGATCATTTACTGCACAAACGATGATCTCCGACCGCCGAAGAAAAATACGGCCGAGATCTATTCCATCGATTTAGCGACTAAGAAGGTCACGCCGATCATTACCGGAGGAATCAACACCTACGGCTCATGGTCCCCAGATATGCGCCAGATCGTGTTTCGAAAAATCATCGGCGACGAAAATTCGGAAGTGTTTTTGGCGAACAGCGACGGATCCAACCTGCGCAACTTGACGAACAATCCATTCTTTGACGGGTGGCCGGCGTGGTCACCTGACGGAAGACAAATCGCGTTCGCTTCGAACCGGCGCGGGCACGGTTACCAGATTTTTGTGATGAATGCCGACGGCAGTAATCCCCGACTGGTAGCGAATACCGAGGGCCGCGCAACCGCACCGCGCTGGTCGCCCGACGGCAAAACGATTTATTTTCCAAATTGCGTGGAGAAGGATTACGGGCCGGATTGCGAGATCCTAAGCGCACGACTGAGTCCGTAACTTTTGACCTTGCCAATCGCACAAAAATATCGCGACTGAGCTTTGATCATGATGCGATTACAGGCTACTTCGCGTCTTTCTCTGGATTTCAGTGCTTGGTTACCGCATTGGCCTGGGCGGGAAGCTATTCGATCTGTTAACTGTCGCCGGAGCTTCGAGCGCAAACCTACTCCTATGGCTGTCGTGCCGATAACTCAAAGGCACGACGGAAAGGGCTAAACCGGTCGTCGGGAAGAGCATCGATTGCCGGCACCCGATGCGGTTGCCCTACAATTTTAGTAAGTCGCGTTGCCACGGAACAAGCAGCACGTCGGCGCGGGATTGGTTGGCGGCGATGGCGTCGATAGTTGCGCGTGGCGCGATGAACGATGCTTCGATGTGCGATTCCTTCGCGGCGTGATCGCGATTGTGACGAAGTCTCTCCATTCGTTTCACAACTTCCGCGCTCGGTCGTGTTCCGGAGCGGCAGGGACGAACCGGCCAATCTTTTTCCGCTAAACACAAAGCGCGCGCGGCAGCTTCACGGAAACCATGGCGGCGACGATGGGAAAAATATTTGTAGTCGGGCGTTTCACCGCGGGCGAATCTTTCGGCCGAATGGATCAGCTCGCGGTTCTGTAGAATGTGAAACGGCGGGCGATCAGCCGCTTCGGCTTCCTTTTCGCGCCAATTCCAAAGCTCGCGAAGAACCGCCGACGCGCGACCGCGTAGCGTACCCGCTCCGGAAATTCGCCACGCTTCATCGGTATCGCGTTCGCGATCGATCGCGGCCTGCTCGAGAGCGCGCTGACATGATTGCCGAAACCATTGCATTCGCTCTCGCGATTCCAATTCCTTCTCCAAGCGCTCGGCCAGCGGCAGCAAGTAACGCGTATCGTTGATCGCATATTCGGCCATCTTTTCTGAAAGCGGACGCTGCGCCCAGTTCGCTTTTTGCGAGCCTTTGGCCAACTCGACGTCGAAATAACGTTTCACCAGCGCAGCGAGACTGAATTCGCGAATGCCGATCATGCGCGCGGCGATGACGGTATCGAAAATCTCTCGCGGAACGAAATTCAAATTGCGTCGGAGCAATCGCAGATCGTAATCGGCGCCGTGAAACACGATTTCCTTTCCTGCGAGCCCGTCGCGCAACGGCCCAAGATTGACGACCGCCAGCGGATCGACAATGACGTCATACTTCGGGATGCTGATCTGAACCAGACATAGTTTTTCGCGGTAGCAATGCAAACTGTCGGCTTCGGTGTCGATCGCGATTCGATCAACGGATTGAAGCCGCGGAAGCAGGTCACGAAGCTGCGTAGCGGTCGCGATCACTTCAATCCGCTCAGCAGCAGCTCGGCATTCGTCTTGGTCGCGTGTAGATTGTCGATCAACTTTTCCATCGCCTCAATCGGTGGCAGCGCAGTCATCGCTTTGCGCAATTGTTGAATCCGTTCCCATTCGTCCGGGTGATAAAGTAAATCTTCCCGCCGGGTCGCCGAAAGAAGCGGATGAATCGCCGGGTAAAGGCGTTTTTCCTGCAACGCGCGATCGAGATGGAGCTCCATATTGCCCGTGCCTTTGAATTCTTCGAAGATCAATTCGTCCATGCGACTACCGGTTTCAGTGAGCGCAGTCGCCAGAATAGTAAGGCTGCCGCCTTCTTCGACGTTGCGGGCGCTCCCAAAAAACTTCTTCGGCTTAATCAACGCCTTCGCTTCAACACCGCCCGACATGATCCGGCCTTTGTTCGGTTGCAAATTATTGTAGCCGCGCGACAGACGCGTGAGGCTATCGAGCAAAATCACCACGTCCTTTTTCATTTCGACCAAACGCTTGGCGCGCTCGAGCACAAGCTCCGCGACCTGGACGTGACGCTGAACATCTTCGTCGAAGTTAGAATGATAAATCTGGCAATCGATCTCGCGCGCGAGATCGGTCACCTCTTCCGGGCGCTCATCGACTAGGAGAAGAATCAGAACAATGTCGGGATAATTCACGCGAATCGCTTTGGCGATCTCTTTCAATAAGATCGTTTTACCAACTCGCGGCGGCGCGACAATCAAACCGCGCTGACCGCGGCCGAGCGGCGCCAGAAGGTCTACGCCGCGCGCGCAGATCGAATTCATCTTCGGATTTTCGAGCATGATTCGGCCCTGTGGGAATTGCGGCGTTAGTTTTTCGAAATCGGTTGGCTCGCTCCACTTTTCGGCGGGCTCGCCTTCGGTCGTAAGCACGTCGTCGAGCACGAGACCCTTTTCGCGATCGCGCGGAAGTCGGAGTTTGCCGCAAAGTTTTTGGCCTGGGCGCAACCGGTAGAGATCAATCGCCGCGCGTGGGACATAAACATCTTCCGGAACCGGCAAAAAATTCAGCTCGGGATAGCGAAGCAATCCAAAAGATTCGCCCACCTGATCGAGAAAACCTTCGGCGGTGACAGTCGCGCCCTGGCCGAGCGCGGCGCGCGCGATGTCGAGAATGTGATGATGCCGCGTTCGCGCGGGATGGAGCTGCAAATTGAAATCAGCCGCGACCGGCAAAAGATCGTCGAGCTTCTCCAACTCGTTGATGCTCAGCTCGCGCGGTTTTTCTTCAGTCGCGGCAGCCGTCCCGGCTGCATTTTTATTCGCTTCTTCGTCCATTTTTCCTGACGCCAAAGTTCCACCAGGCTATTTGCCTGCTCCGAGAGCACCGACCGATCGTCGTTGTTCCAGACAACGTGATCGGCTCGTTTGATTTTTTCTTCCAGAAGCATTTGCGATTTGATCATGGCCTCGGCCGCGCCACGCTCGATTTTCATTCGTCGCACCAGATTGGCGAGCTGGATGTCGAGCGAACAGGCAACCACGACCACTCGGTCGCATAAGCTCTCACCACAGGTTTCATAAAGAAGTGGAATGTCTGCGAAAAAAAATTCGGGAGATTTGCGGTGCCTCTCCGCTTCAACGCTCCATTGCCGGCGAATCCGAGGATGGAGAATTTCTTCGAGCGCGCTTTTTTTGGCGGCGTGCTTAAAAATCATCGCGCGAAGTGCCTCGCGATTCAAGTCGCCATTGGGCAAAAAAATGTCGAGCCCAAATTGCGCGCGCAGCGCTTGCTTAACCTCCTCAAGACCGACAAGTTGCCGGGCGACGGCGTCGGCGTCGAAAAACTTCGCACTGGGAAGAATGTCCCGCAGACACTCGCAGAAAGTGCTTTTGCCTGTGGAAATTCCACCGGTGATTCCGATTGCTGGCACGTGTTGATCCGGACCCAGCAGTGATTAGCCGATCTTGGCCAAAAAGAAAAGCGGCCCGTGCTTGACGCGGAACATCCCGGAGATCGCGCTTGACGGGATTGCTAGCGACTAAGGTTCGCAATAGGTCTGGGTAAATGTGCGTGTAGGCAGAAGCCCGACCCGTTTTTAAGGTGGAAAGATCCCAGTCCCTTGAAACCGTTGATCGGTGCGAGGAGGTGTTGGAAATCTGAATTTCAGCTCGGCTGGTGCAACCAGTGTAATCGCTACGCTTTCGCCCGATTTGCGCCGCTTAATTGCAATCATCCTGATAGCTGCCGTGTTTTTAGGCGCAGCGGGACCGATTTGGTTGCAAATATGGAGCGGCCACAAAGATCCAGACGATTTCGCGGTCGTTTACGCCGGCGCACGCGCAATGCGGGATCATCTCGACATCCATCACGCGACGCATGGCATGTACATTTACTCGCCGTTTCTGGCCTTTGTTTTTCAACCGCTCGCCGCTTTTTCGCTGCGCATCGCAGCGCTCATCTGGCTGGTTTTAAGCGGAATGATCATTCTTGCGGCGTCGCTGATCGCAGCCTGGAAGGTGACCGATACCTGGCGCGTTTCCGAGGGAGATGATTCAATTCCTTGCCTGATTTCGGCGATAGCACTTCTCTTGAGTTTCGAGAAAATTCGTAGCGATTTCATCCTTGGCCAAACCGATTGCCTGATCCTGATCGGTCTGGTTGTTATTTTGTGCCTGCTGGAGCGCCGGCCGTCGCTAGCCGGCCTAGCAACGGGCGTCACGGCGAACTTTAAATACCTGGCCCTGATCTTTGTCCCCTACTTCATCGCCAAGCGGAACTACCGCGCCGCGCTCGGCACGGCGATTTCGTTCCTTTTCTTTTTCTGTCTTCCGGCGGCCGAGATCGGCCTGCGTCTGATCAAGCTTTACGCGCTCAACGCTGTCGCGGTCTTCGTGAAAGTGATTGCCGGGGGTGCGGCCGCGCATTCGGCAGCGCCGGGTCGAACTCCAGTTGTTAATTCTCTCACCTGGGAAAACTCGGTTTCGTTGACGTCCTCGGTTCTTCGAATAACACGCGCCCAAGGAATTCCGGACACAGTCGGCGCGCTTGTGATCGCGGTTTTGTTTTCGGCGTTCGTGGCTGCGATAGTTCTAATCGGGCGTCATTGGGGCATAGATCTTTTCAGACCAACGACTTCGCAATCGAACGTGAGGCGCGAGCGGGCCGCAACAATCGAGTGGGCCGCGCTGATTGTTTTGGCACTTGCCTTCGGTCCGCAGACGACCGCGCGCCACATGATTCTCGTCATGCTGGTCTACACGGTTGCGTTGGGAATATTCTTTGCGCGGCGCCAAAGGGGCCCTCGGCTGGCGCTAATCATTGCAATGATTGCCGCCGCACTCACGCTGTCACTTCCGTTCCGTGAAACCGGAGTTCATCCATGGCTCAAATCGTTGAAAATGATGGGCGCGGCCAGTTGGTGCGCCGTGCTCTTGGTGCTTCTAATCGCCTGGATCGGTTGCCGAACAATTTCGAAAACGAGCACTGTTCGCGACTAAACAAAAGTCAAACGGTCAGTAGGCTCGACACCGCCTACGAACGATGCCGCGCATTCGATCCGGCAAATGACATTTTCCAGTATCTGCCGGTCGCTGCGAGAAGATTTACCAACATGTTTTTAATCCGGCGACCAATGGGCGTAGTAGGCATCGGGCGCGGTGTCGAGCCCGGTGGCGACTTCCCCAAGTTGACCAATTAGCTTCTTCGTCTGGACGTCCATCAAATACACGCCGAATTCGCGCTTTTTCTTCTTACCGGATACAATGGCGACTTTTTTATCCAGCGATTTGCCATCCTTGATGACAAGGAACTCGCCTGGTTTGTAGTCGTACTCGACCGTCGCGTGGAGGTGAACCGCCGTCACGGCAAACACGGCCAAAGCAAACGCTTCGATGGCGCGCCTTTTCACCGCGGTCCGATGAGGAATGCGGTAACACGAAAGCTCTGGTTCTGGCCATATTCGAATTCGAAACTGAACTCCGCGTCCGCATCTTCCCAGATCAATGTGTAGTGGTTGTCGCTTGCCCTTTTCGGCTCGGCTTTCAGCGCGTGCGACCGCATGAATGGAGTGAAAAACAAATCGTACTTGGCAAGGAACTCGGCTTTGTCCTTTATCGGAATGGTCTCGACGTTGCCTTTGCGTTCGATCGACCAGTCTTTCACTGGGAACTCAATCAGATCAGCGATTTTATTCTTATCGTTGGCTTTAACGGCCGCGGTGAAACCGGAATAGAACGCCCGAAATTCCGCGTCACGCAATCCGCTTTGCTGCGCGAAGCAGCTCGCCGCGCGGCTTGCAAGCAGCAGACCAACGAATGCGGCGTTACACAGCTTTGATTGCGATTTCATCAGCGTTCGAACAAACCCCCGATGATTCTCTCGTGCTCATTACAATGGGTGCTTCGCGCGACGACAAGACAAAACAACGCCGCGCACCGGCTGGCCGTCTGCTTCATCGATTGGTTAGGCGAAACATAATGCAAGCACCTCAAGCGCAAACACTGCTATTGAGATCATCATGCGAACCGTATGTACTCTCTCCCAGAGCTTCCAAATCTCCATCACGTTTGCTGTGGAGCGGACGCGCTCCGAGTCATTAGCTTTGTGGATCGGCACATTGAATCCTAGAGTCAGTATAAACACGCAGATAGTTCCTACTGCCAGAGCGATCAGATCAAAGCCCACTCTTCCGGGGCGAGGACCGAAGAGAAAACAACCACGCGATGCTGCTGAGAATCGCTGCGATCCCGAGAACCGACATAACGCGAACGAAATACGTATGTTGAATCTGTTGAAGCTGCACAAAAGAGGAAGCAGGCAGAGCCGGGCGCGCAAAAACTAGCTCCCCTGCGGTCGCCAAAGAAGACGCCAGCCAGGAGACGGGTCGAAAGCAGAGCTAAAAAGTGGGTGACCGCGATCAAGTATCCATAATATCCTCTCTTTCACCGGTTTATTTCTCAGAATTCCGAGCAATTCATTACCACGCGGCCGCGGCAAGTTTCGCTCCGGCAAAGGACTTTGCATTTTTCCTGCACAGCGACCGCTCCGCAGACCGGGCAAGTAATCGCCTGACCAGCGGAATCTCCGGACGTTGCGGCTTCTTCTAAAGACCTCGATGGAGCGCCGGCAGAATCAGGTCGAAGGCGTTTTTTCATTTCAGAGGCATAAACTATTGCAGGCCGAGCGTACTCCCACCGTCGAAGTGATATGGAAAGAAACGGTTACCGCGGACTCATGGCTACTCCACCAATTACACAGAACAGCCCGCTCTATTTCGCTCATCACAAGGCTTCACGAGCTCGGGCCGCGCTTTTTCAACGATTGCGGAAATCGCCTACAAGGAAGGTCATCCGCGGCGGCCGATTGATTTTCGAGGGATTCATTCTGCGAGGAGCGTGTCGATAGCGGACGCCCTAATTTAGCCTGCTCCACAACTGGGCGCGCGAGCGAATCTCCGCCGGCTGTCGGAGCTTTGATCAATGGGAGCGCGAGTAATGCGATTGCTCGTAGCCGGCGCCAACGTTGATCTGCATATGCTCGTTCCCGACTCCGCCAACGATGTAGCTGCCAAATTCATCGCCGCTGAATTTGCCGCCGGCCGAATGGCCGTAGAAAATTCCGATCTCGCCGCCGGTCCACGACAGCGATGCTTTTTCCGCGGCGAACGACTCGGTGGACGAATAATCTTTTCCATCCTTCGGATCTATCACCGGACCCACAACTACATTCTCTTGGTGTCGTGGGGCGGCGGCGTTCGCCGGCACCATTTCAAAATGGGCGATCCGCGCGGAACCCATTCGTCCCAGAGCGGTCGAGCCGGGGACTCTTCCATCTAAGAAATCGCGCATTGAAAGGTCACGAACCAAATCAGAGCTGTCGATCGAGCTAAAAAGTTCCGGGCGATAGAACCCAAAGATTGGGTCGAAGTCTGCCCGCGCCGTTTGTTGCGCGATCAGGCCAAGTCCTACCAAACCAATTATCACCGCAAGCGCCCGTTTCATAACCGGGGAATTCACAACCGAAATGGTATCAGCGCCAGCAGAATTTTGCACGTCCTCGATTTAACCTGGTTGGTCTGCAATAGTTGCGGCGTTTATTTCATCACTTCGAGATGAAATCGGTGCAGGAACCGATGGGCGAATGGGGCGACCATGAGCCAAGCAATTCCAATGAATGCGAGTCCCGAAAATAAGGCATAGAACGAAGCGAAAATTTTGGCGGCGTCCGATTTCAACAAATCGACCGGACCCATCCCGCCTAAAATCACGGATGCGTTCAGAAGCGAATCGATCCAGTCCAGATCTCCGATGAAATGGTATTCGAAAACGCCGATTGCCAGAGCGACCGCGACGACGAGAAGCGCAAGTGACGTGTGTCGAGCGACACGCCGCATGAACTTCGCCCCGGCTCAACGGGGGATCAATTCGGTGTTCGTCATGCTAGCGCGGTTGTTCCTCAAGGAGCTTGATCTTATCCGCTGTAATCGGGTTCGGGTAAATCCGATAAATTTCCTGATATTCGCGGAGTGCTTCATTTTTCTTTCCGGCCGCGTCCAGCGATTTGGCTTGCTGTAAATGGTTCTCGGCGTCTTTCTTGGCGTTATCGCACGATAACAAGACCGACTCGAGATATTGCCATAACAGTTTCTGATTGTCACGAGTCGGTGCAGGGTAGTGTCTGAAAAAGGCCAATAGTTTCTGACGGCCCTCCGGCGCGCTCTTTTTGGTCAGGTCGCGCGTCATTTCACCGAGAGTCGTCAACGCCTCCGCGGTTGCAGTTTCGGCGCCACATTCATAGAACGTTACTTCGTAGCCCATTTTCGAGCGAAAATCGCGCACTAGATCGGCAAGAGAAACGATGCTTGCCACAACCGAGGCCGGCAAAGCTTGAACGGCGTCAATTCGATTGATCTCGCGGAAATTTCCCGTGGCATCGCGCACTTGCCCCAGAACGGACTCCGTTTGTTTTTTAAACTGCGCGATCAATTGATCCTTCGATTCGGCTGCCGGCGGGGTAGCAGCCGGCGGCGGCAGCGCTGCCGATAGCTCGACCGACGGCGCTTCTTCGAGCACATTTCGTAAAGATGGCGCAGGACTCGCCAGCACCAATGAATCGCGGCTCGACCCCTCAGCCACTTCTTCCAATGGAGAAGCTTTCGCGCTCGACTGGGGAGCCGACGAGGATGCGAACGATTTCAAAACTGGCGGCGTCAATCTTGGCGTTAACAAAGGTATTGTGGTCGGTGCGGCCATCGGCGATCGCACAAAAGCCGGCGTTGGTAATGGAGTTGCCGTCGGAGTTGGGCGCGGCGTTGGAATCCGAGCCGGAGACCGCGACGGAATTGGTGTTCGTAAAAGCTGCGACTCTTCAGTCGGCGGTGTTGCAGCAGGCTTCGGGGTTTGCTGCCGGGGCATAGGTGTCGGTGTCGACGATGGAGCGCGGGTTTCGATCGATCCCGGCTCCGACCAGTCGCCAGCTTTCTCTCCATTTACGAAGTTTGTTTGTAACCGCGTATTGCCCTGTTCTCTGATTACCGGTCCCTCAAATTTTCCGTGCACCATCTTTCCTGTATAAATGTTGACCACCTCACCGAGTCGATACCACATCAGAGTCCCCTCTCCGGTCGCATACCCGTCTACGTCGCGCAATCCGGACCAGGTAACTTCCTGCGCCACGCCGCGCAGATTATTCCAGACCAGGGTTTTCCCGTCTTTAGTGCGCTGGTATCGCGCGCCGCTTGCACCGTTCGCGAATAACAAAAGGAGGCAGACGCAAACAAGAAAGCATCGGGCGCTCACGTCGGGCCCTTTTCACTTCGAGCCAGCACCCTTTAATGCATTCCCGAAATATTCAATCGTCTTCTTGATTCCCTCGTCGAACTGAACTTTCGGTTCCCACCCGAGAATTTTCTTGGCGCGCGAAATGTCCGGCTGCCGCACTCTCGGATCGTCTACTGGGAGCGGCTTGTACTGTATTCGCGATTTTGCGCCAGTGATGCGAATAATTTCCCCGGCGAATTGCTTGATCGTCATCTCGCGCGGATTACCGAGGTTGACCGGCTCGTGAAAATCGCTCATTGCGAGTCTGAAGATTCCGTCGATCAAATCCGAGACGTAACAAAATGAACGCGTCTGTAATCCGTCACCGAAAACCGTCAGCGGTTTCCCGGCCAACGCCTGGCCAATGAACGCCGGCACGACACGCCCGTCGCGCAACCGCATTCGCGGCCCGTAAGTGTTGAAGATGCGCACAATCTTCGTGTCCACTTTGTGATAGCGGTGATACGCCATCGTCATCGCTTCGGCGAATCGTTTCGCCTCGTCATAGACGCCGCGCGGCCCAATCGGGTTAACGTTACCCCAGTAATCCTCCTTTTGCGGATGCACCAGCGGATCGCCGTAGCATTCGGAAGTCGATGCCAGAATGAACGACGCCTTTTTGTCTTTCGCTAGCCCGAGTGTGTTGTGCGTCCCGAGGGCGCCCACTTTCAACGTCGGGATCGGCAGTTCGAGATAATCGATCGGGCTCGCCGGCGACGCGAAATGAAAGACACAATCGACTTTTTCTTCGGGTAGGAAAATGAAATTGGAAACGTTGTGTTTGATGAAATGGAAATCGGGATTGCCGGCGAGATGCCCGAGGTTCACAGTGTTGCCGGTGACCAGGTTGTCTATCGCAATCACCCGATGACCTTCTGCGAGCAAACGATCAACAAGATGCGATCCCAAAAAACCTGCGCCACCGGTGACAACCGAAACGGTTTTGGATCTCTTCGCGGCCATTCGACGGGTTATCTAATTCCGAAGCAATAAGTTGGCCAGAGCGATTTTGGATTTTCACGTTGAACGTTGAGCACTGTGCGCTAAGCGTTGAGCGGCATGCGAATTTTATCCGGCATCCAACCTAGCGGCATCCTCCACATTGGAAACTACTTCGGGATGATGCGGCCCGCGATCGAGCTCCAAAATGAGGGCGAGACCTTTTATTTCATCGCCGATTACCACGCGCTCACGAGTCTGCGCGACCCAAGAGCGCTCCGAGAAAATTCGATGCGTGTGGCACTCGATTTTCTTGCCTGCGGTCTCGATCCCGAGCGCGCCGCGCTGTTTCGGCAATCGGACGTGTCTCAAGTGCCCGAACTGGCTTGGATTTTATCAACTATCGCGCCGATGGGACTTCTCGAACGGGCTCACTCCTATAAAGACAAGCTCGCTCGCGGACTCGCGCCGACTGTCGGTCTATTCAGTTATCCGGTCCTAATGGCGGCCGACATTTTGATTTATGACAGCGACGCCGTCCCGGTCGGCAAAGACCAGAAGCAACACATCGAAATCACGCGCGATCTGGCGGTGAAGATCAACGAAACCTACGGCCAGGTCTTCAAGTTACCGGAGCCACGCATCAATCCCGACACACAAGTGGTTCCCGGTCTTGACGGCCAGAAGATGAGCAAGAGTTACGGCAACAACATCGATATCTTTGGCGACGAAAACGAAACGCGGAAACGCGTGATGAACATCGTAACCGATTCGACGCCGGTGGAAGCGCCTAAGGATCCCGAAAAATCGACAATCGTTCAGCTTTATTCCCTCTTCGCGTCGAAGGATGAGATCGCGAACATGCGCGAGCGATTCAAAAGAGGCGGGACTGGCTACGGCGACTTCAAAAAAGAGCTGTTCGCGAAGCTCTGGGAATACTTCGCGCCGATGCGCAAACGTCGCGAAGGAATTTTGCGTGACAAAGGTTACATCGACAACGTCCTCGCTCGCGGCGCCAAGCGCGCCAACGAAATTGCCGGTCAAGTTATGGAGCGCGTCCGCAAGGCGATTGGATTAGGTTGACTTAAACGGCCTAAAAAAAGGACCGAGCGAATAATCCGGAGCCGATTGGCCGGAAGTGATGGAAGTGATTTAAGTCAGCTCGATCGATCGAATCGGAGTTGTCCAAGATTAAAAAAAGCGGCAACCCCAGCGAAACACCCACCAGAAGCACGGAGATGATCGGCAACCAAAGCAGCCGCATACCCAATCGTCTGTCTTCGGTTCGGATGAACAAGATCAGAACGATCGCCGAGACAACCGCAACACGCACAGCAAGTTGATCGTCAATAATGGCGTCACTTAGCGGCCTCCGGCCTGCTTGCGTGCGGGTTTTGTCTGCTGGCGCGCAGTATTATCGATCTTTGTCGCCGTGTCGCGATAAAAAAGAATGCCGTGTTCCCGCAAGTTGCTTACCAGCGCGCGCAAATCATTGGCCAATTCCTGGTTCGTCAGAAGTGCGGCGAGCAAACCTTTCCCTTGTGTCGCGGAGCCAAGGACTTTTTGCAAATCGTCGGACGCTTTCTTCGTTGAATCCATCACCGAATCGGCCTTTCCCACGACGTCGCCAAGTTTCTTCGATGACTCGGCAAAATTGGACGTAGCTTCGTTCAAGTGCGCCACACTCGATTTAAGATTTTCGGTCGTTTCCTTCGAAATCACTTCTTCGTTCAAACGCGTCACTGTGGTGTCGATCTTTTGCACAACGCCCCGCAAATCGCCCACCAGCGCGCCACCTTCGCGAGTGAGATCGTCGATTCCAGTCTCGCGCGATCCGTTGATGAAACTATTTGGCGCCAAAAAACTCTTCGGCGTGCCTGGCGGCATCGTCACATAGACGAATCGATCGCCAAGCAAACCTGAACTGCCCACGGTGAACTTGCTACCTTCGGAAATCTTCACGTAATCGTAAATCTTCAGGGGAACGGCGACGCCAGTGCCTTCGCGGACCAAGTGCGGACCGCCCGCGACCTTTCCAATTCGCGCGCCCGCGAGCAAAACATCGGACCCTTTCAACAAGCCACTCGCATCATTAAAGCGAACCGTAAGCGCGTAATAGGTTTTGAAACCTTCCCCTAGCCTGCCGAATTGGACGACGAGCGCGCCCAACATCGCTAGGCCGGCAAACACAAAAATGCCGACCTTAAACTCCAGACCTCGCTCGTGCCGGTTCATCTTCGGTGTGATTGTCGATCTTGGCTAGGAATTCGCAAGGCCGCGGGCGACTTGAGTCAATGGCCCCTACCTTCTGAGCGTCCGACAAGAAAGTCCTGGATGAGTCGATCCGGCGATTGACGCAGTTCATCAGGTGTTCCATGAAAATAAATCCGGCCTTCGTGCAAATAAGCGATCCGATCCGCAACATGAAACGCGTTCTTCATATCGTGCGTCACAACAATGCTGGTGACGCCGAGTCGCTGTTGCAGCCGGCGAATCAATTTATTGATCGAATCGGAAACCACCGGATCCAATCCCGACGTTGGTTCATCGTAGAGAATGCACGATGGCTGGCGAATGATCGACCGCGCGAGGCCGACGCGCTTTTTCATGCCGCCACTCAAGTTGACCGGCATTTTCTCCTCATGTCCCTGCAACTCCATCACTTCAAGCATCTCACTCACGCGCTGGCGTAGAATATTGGGATCGCGCTCGCCCGCTTCGCGCAACGGAAATGCGATGTTTTCTGCGACCGTCATCGAATCGAAAAGCGCGCTGCCCTGAAAAAGAATGCCGACTTTCTGCCGAATCGAAGCGAGCTGGCGTTCGTTCAGGTCGATGATGTTTTGCCCTTCAATCCAGATTTCGCCCGCATTCGGACGCATTAAACCGATAAGATGTTTGAGCAAGACGCTCTTGCCGCCCCCGCTACGGCCGATGATCGTGAGCGTCTCGCCGCGCGCGACATCGAGGTCCACGCCGCGCAAAATCTCCTGGCCACCGATCCGTTTCTTCAACCGCTGCACGGTAATCATCGACCCATTATATCTATCTCGCCTCGGCATCATTGATAACCTGCGGGATAAATAATATTCAGCATCATCGTCAGGAAGAAATTGCAGATCAGGACCGCCAGCGATGCGTTCACGACCGCTTCGGTCGTGGCGCGGCCGACGCCAACTGCACCCTCGCGCGCGGTCAGTCCTTTGTGGCAACTGATGAAGACAATCAGGATGCCGAAGCAAAACGCCTTTGAAACGCCCATGATGATGTCGCGACTGCGCGTCCAGCGCACCATGTTGGCCATGTAATACGTTCCGTTAATCTCAAGCAGAGAAATCGCGACGAAATATCCGACCGCGATTCCGACCGCGATGCATTCGGCGACAAGCAACGGCATCGAAACCATCATCGCGAGCGCACGCGGCACGACGAGGTAGTCGGTTGGATAAACTGCGAGCGCACGCAACGCGTCGATCTGTTCAGTCACCTTCATCGTGCCGATCTCCGCCGACATCGCCGCGCCGACCCGTCCAGCCACCATCAGCGCGGTCAAGACCGGCCCAAGCTCGCGCATGAGAGCAACCGAAACGACCGCACCAGTGGCTGAGCCCATTCCGATCTTGTGAAATTGAAAATAAGTCTGGGCGGAAAAAACCGCTCCGGTAAAACCGCCAGTGATCACAACGACCAATTGCGAAAGCAATCCGATCTCGACGATTTGGTTCAGAAATAATTTCCAGCGCAACCGGCGCGTGAAAAGTGATTCGAACGTGTCCGCCGCCAGCATGACAACTTCGCCCAAATATTGGATGAAGCGAACTAGTGGCCGGCCAAGGGCATTGAAGAATCGAGCAAACATTTACTGCCGTACCTAGACACCCAGCAGTTGCGTTTTGGTTTTCGGCCGCAGCTCAGTGGGAATTACGCCGATGAATCGCGGATCGAGTGAAAGTTTGCCAAAAGGGGCGCGGATTTCGTGGAACGTGATCGTCGGTTCATCCGACTCGAAGGAAACCAAATTGTGTTTGCAATCGACCTTGTAACGTAAGCCGGGTATGGCCGCGAGCCGGTGATCGAGCTCCAGAGTCTCGTCCAAATCGCTCAGGCCCGCAGGGTAGACTTCCAATTCCAGCATCAGGCCTCAAATTTTACGAACCGAGCAGGTTGATGCAAAAAGAAACCGGCGATTGCGCACGGCGCAGAGATGAGTAGATGTCGATCGTATGCTGCTCGTCCGGCCTGGCCTGTCAATTTTCCGAACAAAACCGGTTTTCGTCGCCGCGGCATTTCTGCTGTTCGCCGGCTGCCAGACTTCGGAATCGGGAATTCAAAACGCGAAGGTCGCGATGGCGCAAAGGATCGCCGCTGAAGCGCCCGGTGACTACTTCATCGCCCGGCGTTATTTCAAGCCGGATTTTAAATTTTGGGGATACGTCCGAAAACCGAATCAACCGTGGAGCACCGCGCAACTCGTCATGCTGAATGAAAAACAGAAGCTTGCGCCAGACCGCGCCGCTGTGAAATTCGGATCAGACAACAATTACGAATACAAACTCTACGGTTCCTTCAGCGGCGACAAAGTTTACGAGCCGGCGAGCAATCACATTTATCCAGAGTTCGTGCTCAAAGGTTACGAAGTGATCTCAACTAGTCCGCCGCCCATTTTCAAGAGTCAGTTGAACGGCAGGGCCGATGCCGAGCAAAATCGTTACGTAATCGAGAAACCAGAGCCAGAATTTTAGATCGGGAGTTGAACTAGCAGTTGGCTGCCAGAAAAAACTCTAACGGACGCGACCGGAAAGATCCGCTCGTGGAGGAGTTTTCCCGCCATCTCGCGGTCGAACGGAACGCCTCGCCGAAAACATTGAAAGCATATCGCCACGCTCTCGCCGCGTTCCGTGCGCAAAATCAAAAGCCATGGAAGCAATGCAGCACGGATGATTTTCGCGACTACCTTTTCGCGATCATGAAGCGCGGGCAGGCGCGCTCGTACGTGCGGCTGCAGTTTTCAGCGCTGCGCGTGTTTTATAAGTATCTGACTGACCGAAAAAGACTTTCGGTCGATCCGTTGCGACAGTTGCAACTCCCAAAGGTCGAAAAGAAATTACCGCTCGTCTTGACCCGGCAGCAGATCGAACAATTGCTAGTTGCGCCGTTGAAGATCGACAAAGAACGCGCTGCGCCGAACTGGATGCCGCTGCGCGACGTGGCCGCAATGGAACTTTTTTACAGCAGCGGTCTGCGCTTGAGCGAGCTCGCCGCGCTCGATGTGGACGATGTCGATCTTTACACCGAATCGGTCCGAGTTTTTGGAAAAGGCCGCAAAGAGCGCGTCTGCCCGATCGGCGCACCGGCGCTCGAAGCGATTCAAAAATATCGTTCGGCCGCGAATGTTCATTCGGGAGCTCTGTTTATTAACAAATCGCGAAAGCGAATCTCGTCGCGCTCGATTTGGCTGATTTTGAAGCGATATTTGCGACGCACTTCAATCCCGATCTCAATCAGTCCGCACAAGCTTCGCCACAGTTTCGCCACGCACATGCTCGATCGCGGCGCGGACCTGCGGAGCGTGCAGGCGTTACTCGGACACGCGAGTCTTTCGACGACGCAAATTTACACGCACGTTACAGTAGAGCGTTTGAAAAAGGCCTACGCCGACGCGCACCCGCGCGCTTAACGGAATTAGCGCTGTTTTCGAGCGAGCAAATCGCGCAGGAGCGGCTCGGCATCCGGATACTCGGGATCCAGTTGCAACGTGGTTCTCAATTCAGGAATTGCTGCGTCCGGTTCGCCATTCTGCACCAAACCGACCGCGAAATTGTAGTGCGCCTGCGGACTGTTCGGCTGGAGCCGCAGCGCTTCGCGATAATGCTCGAGTGCCCCCGAAGTGTCGCCTTTTTCCAGCATGAGATTCGCGAGATTCGTATGCGCGTCCGAAAAATCAGGAGCAAGTCTAAGCGCGCGCCCGTAGTAAGCAATCGCCTCGTCCTGATCGCCTCGTTTGGAAAGCGCGTTGGCCAAGGTGTAATACGCCCGCGGATCGTTCGGATTCTCTCGTAAAACTGACTTCAAGCGCAGAATCGCCTCGCCCAAGTCGCCGTGCTGCACCAAAGCCGCGCCAAGATTGTAGTTGGCGAACTCATAATCAGGTTCTAACTCGAGCGCCTTCCGAAAATGCACGATTGCTTCCTCGGTTGCACCGCGATCCATCAGGGCGCCAGCGAGATTGTTGTGGGCAGTGGCCGATCGGGGATTTTTTAACAACACCGCGCGAAAACACGTCTCGGCGTTTTGGTAGTTGCGGCTTTGTGCCCAGGTCAAACTGGCGAGAAACAAGACGAGACCGGCAGCCGCGACAGCAATAATGTGCCTCAAAAATCCACGAATTCGCTCCCACGACATTTCTGCGCCGGCAGCTAGCGGAGCCACGATGCCGACGATCGCGAGGTATTGAAAATGATCGGCCCGAAAAATCGCCGAATGCTGTCCAAGGTCGCCCATGTAGTAAGACTGATTAAAAAAGCCGAGCATCGGAAAGAGAGTCAGTGTGAAATAGAGAAGACCGGCGAACGGAGCTCGCGACTTTTTGCGCGCCAACCAGAGTACACCAAACAATGCAATTGCTCCGATCGGGAAAAGGTATTGGCCCCAATCGGAGGAAGTTAGCGTCCACGCCGGATAAATCATGATCAGATCTGCCGGCCAGAAGAATTTGCCCAGATAAAACCAAAACAAGCGCCCGGCGATTAGAATTCGTTCGGGTAACGAATAGTCGAAGATTTCGTGTTGGCCGGCAGCAAAATTTTGTTCCATCCACGCAGTCAGAATTCCGGCACTAGCCGCGACCAGAAAGAAAGGCGCCAGTGAAAAAAAATCGCGCTTCCAGTCGATCCGTCCGCATTTACACCAAATGATGATGAGAATCGCGAGCGGAAAGACGGCAACGATCGTCTTCGCCAGCAAGCCGATCACGAATAAAAATAATGCAGCCGCGTACAGGACTTTGTCTCTGCTTTGGTCGAAGCGCAGATAAACAATGACTGCGCTGAAAAATAGAAATCCCGAGAGGGTATTTTTCAGTTCAACGAGCCAAGCAACCGATTCAACTTGGACCGGATGAAGCGCAAACACCGCCGCAGCCAGCCATGCGCCCGGAATTTCAAGTCGTTCGAGAATTTTAAACAACAGGAGCGCTGAACAGGCATGCAACAGAATGTTGACTAGATGATAGCCAAGCATCGAGTCGTCCCAGAGTTTGTTCTCGATCCAAAAGACGGTGCCGACTAGCGGATGATATTGCTGAGTTGTTCGGGGGTGCGCCCAAATTTCTATTAGCGACGAAGACTTGCCGCTCTTCAAGTAGAGATCGTCGTCCCAGATCAATCCGCCGTGCCAGGCCGGTTTATAGGCCAACGTGGTCGCAACAAACAGAATCAGTCCGAACAGCCAATTCCGGATCGACATCAACAAGACGGCGGACCGGCGGATCGTCGCGCTTTAATCAGCGATCGGCTCCGCGAGTTTCTTTTTCGGAACCTCAGATTGAAAAACGAGTTTCCCGTCCTTGGCGGTGACCTGAACTTTGGCCCCCGCCTTCACGTTCCCGCGCAGGATTTCTTCGGCGAGTGGATCTTCGAGGTAACGCTCCACCGCGCGCCGCATCGGTCGCGCGCCGTAATTAGGATCGTAACCTTTTTCGATCACGAACTCGTGGGCCACGTTGTCGAGAACGATCTCGACCTCTTTCGCCTTCAGACGCTCTTTCACCTTTTCGACTTCGAGATCGACAATCTGCAGGAGATGCGACTTCTCGAGCGAGTGGAAGACAATGATCTCGTCGAGACGATTCAGAAACTCGGGTTTAAAGACACGCTTCGTCTCGTCGAGGATCTTTTCCCGCATTGAATCGTAGTCATAACCCTCACGCGGCGCGCCGAAGCCCATCACAGTCTGCTTCTTTAACAGCTCGGCGCCGACGTTCGACGTCATGATGATGATTGTATTCCGAAAATCGATCTTTCGGCCTAACGAATCGGTGATTTTGCCTTCCTCGAGAATTTGCAGGAGCAGATGCATCACATCTGGGTGCGCTTTCTCAATTTCGTCGAAAAGGACGACCGAATACGGGCGGCGACGCACCGCTTCGGAAAGTTGCCCACCTTCCTCGTAACCCACATAACCGGGCGGCGAACCAATCAAACGCGACGCGGTGAATTTTTCCATGTATTCGGACATGTCGATCTGAATCAACGCGTCGCGATCACCAAACATGAATTCGGCGAGCTTTTGCGCGAGAAACGTTTTGCCGACGCCAGTCGGGCCGAGAAAAATGAAGGAACCGATCGGACGGCGCGGATCCTTCAGATCGGCACGGCTGCGGCGCAGAGCTTTTGAAATTGCGGTGACCGCTTCGTCCTGACCGATCACTTTGCCTTTCAACTCCTCTTCCATCTTCAATAGCTTCTCGGTCTCGGCCTGCTCCATTCGTTGTAGCGGAACGCCGGTCACCTTCGAAATGATGTGCATCATGTCGTCCGCGGTCACGAGCACTTCTTTCTCTTCTCGTTCCTGACGCCACTTCGCCAAAATCGAATCGAGCTTTTCCTTGGTCTGCTTCTCCTTGTCGCGAAGAGACGCGGCTTTCTCAAAATCCTGCGCTTTGATCGCCGCTTCTTTTTGGAGCCGAATGCTTTCGATTTCTTTCTCGATCTCTCTCACGTCAGGTGGGCGCGTCATTGCGTTGATGCGCGCACGCGCGCCCGCTTCGTCCATTACGTCGATCGCTTTGTCCGGCAGGAAACGGCCAGTGATGTAACGCTCGGAAAATCTCACCGCGGTCTCGAGTGCTTCGTCAGTGAGCTTCGCCTTGTGGTGCGCTTCGTACTTCGGACGAAGCCCTTTCAAAATCTCAATCGCTTCATCGATTGTCGGCGCATCAACCTTCACGGTCTGAAATCGGCGCTCCAGCGCCGCGTCCTTCTCAATGTATTTGCGGTACTCGTTCATCGTGGTCGCACCGACGCATTGCAGTTCGCCGCGGCTCAACGCCGGTTTGATAATGTTCGAAGCGTCCATCGCGCCCTCGGCCGAACCGGCGCCAACAATCGTATGGAGCTCATCGATGAAAAGAATGACGGTCTTGGACCGGCGAATTTCATCCATCACCGCTTTGATGCGCTCTTCGAATTGACCGCGATATTTTGTGCCGGCGACCATCAACGCGAGATCGAGAGTCACCACGCGTTTGTCGCGCAACAATTCCGGAACGTTGCCGCTCGCAATTTCCTGCGCCAGTCCTTCGGCGATTGCGGTTTTGCCAACCCCAGCCTCGCCGATCAACACCGGATTATTCTTTGTCCGACGGCAGAGCACTTGAATCACGCGCTCGATTTCATTACGGCGACCGATCACTGGATCGAGTTCGCCCTTCTTCGCAAGTTCGGTCAGGTCGCGCCCAAACGCGCGCAGTGCCGGCGTTTTGACATCTTTCTTCGAAGTCGGCTCGCCTTCTTCCGCCTCCGACGGCGTAAAATTTGGATCGAGCTCTTTCAAAATCTCGTTACGCGTGCGTTCGATGTCGATCTCGAGGGTCTTCAACACCCGAGCGGCGACGCCTTCGCCTTCGCGCAACAGTCCAAGCAAAATGTGTTCGGTGCCGACGTATGAATGATTGAGGGCTTTCGCTTCCTTGCCGGCGAGCGCCAAAACTTTCTTCACGCGCGGGGTATAAGGAATGTTGCCGACGATTTTTGTTTCTGGCCCGGAGCCAACTTGTTTCTCGACCTCCATCCGCACGGTCTCGAGATCGAGTCCCATTTTTTGGAGAACATTGACCGCGACGCCCTGGCCGAGCTTGATCAGTCCCAGCAAAAGATGCTCGGTGCCGACGTAATTGTGATTGAAACGATCAGCCTCTTTGCGAGCAAGCTGGAGAACCTGTTGAGCGCGGGGAGTGAAATTATTCATTGTTCCGTCGGCGTCGGTTCCGAGCCGTCGCCCGCTTCCTTCACCAGCTTACTGATATCAGGTTTGGGAAGCACTTTCAAACGAGTCCGAATAATTTGGGCACGGAGATGGTCGCGCTCCTCGGCATTCAACTTCTGCTGCGACATTTTTTGCAGGTGCGCCGGCTGCGTATCGATGAACAACTCATCGATCGGCAACCGCTTATCTTCCGGAAAGGCGCCAAGATCGACACCTAGTTTGATGATCGACAACAAATTGAGCGCCTCCTTAGAGCTCATCGCGTGCGCATACGTAAGCACGCCATATGCGCGACCGATCTGGTCCCAAAGCGTATTTGATTTCTTCTGAATCAAAACCTGCCGGGCGTCGTGCTCCTTTTCGATAATGGTCTCAATCACTTTGGTCAGGCGTGCGATGATTTCGTCTTCCTTTTCGCCGAGCGTCGTTTGGTTGGAAATCTGGAAAAGATTTCCCATCGCTTCGGTGCCTTCGCCATAAAGACCGCGAACCGCGAGACCGATCTTGCTGACAGCTTGCACGACTTGGTTGATCAGCTCGCTCAAAACTAAACCCGGTAAATGCAACATCGCGGACGCGCGCATGCCGGTACCGACATTCGTTGGGCAGGCGGTCAGGTATCCAAGTTTTTGGTCGTAAGCAAACTCAAGCTCGGCTTCAAGAGCGGTGTCGATCTTGTCGAGCAGTTTGAAAGCCTGCTTCAATTGCAAACCCGAGCGCATCGATTGCATACGCAGATGATCTTCCTCGTTAATCATGATGCTGAGCGTTTGCCGCCGATTCATGATTACGGCGCTGCCTGCACTTTTCGCCGCGTGTTCGCGACTAATCAGATGACGCTCGACCAAAACCTGCTTATCGAGCGCGGAAAGATCTTGCAGTGATTCGGAAAATGAATCCTGCATCTCCGGAAGTTTTTCGACGCGCGGCCTGATCAATTCCAAAATCGCTGTCCGCTCGGCTTTCTTGGCCCAACCCGGAAATGCTCGATTGCACAGATTGCGTGCGAGCCGCACCCGGCTGCTGATCACGATTTGGTGATGTGGACCTTCTCCCCGGAGCCACTCTCCAGCGCTCGTCATCAGATTCGAAAATTTCATGGCCCTACCCTGCCAATTCGCTCTCGAGTTGTTTGATTTGGTCGCGCAGCGACGCGGCCGTTTCGTAATTTTCCTCCGCCACCGCTTTTTGCAGGCTCTCGCTCAGATTGCGCATCCGATCATTCAATTCGCCGACGCGGTGCGCGCGCTCTGGAACTTTGCCGACGTGGGACGTGCCTTTGTGCATCGCTTTCAACAATGCGGTCAACGCTTCGGTAAATGTTGTATAACAGGTACTGCACCCCAGCCGACCGGTTTTCTTGAAGTCCGCCTGAGTAAAACCGCAAACCAGACAACGTTGCGTCGAAGATCCCTTTTCGATTTCCTCCGCCGCGCCGATTCCGAGCAGCAAGTCCGCCAACGCAAAACCGGTTGGATCCTGCACGCCTTTTTCCCTCGAGCACGCATCGCAAAGATTCACCTTCTGCATCTTCCCTTCGATGATTTGGGTCAGGAAGACCGTTGCGTCATTGCATTTACAAACGTCACACAACATCTCTACAACTTAGACTTCTTCCACGCTTAAACATTCAAGCTGCGAGTTTGTCGAGCACCTTTCGCGCCGATGTCGATCTTTCCAATTCCTTACGAATAAATTGGCGTCCCGGTTTCTCGCGTCAATTCGCGGAAACGCGCAATCATCCGCGTGCTAATAGGACCCGGTTTACCAGTCCCAATCGGACGCCCGTCGGCTTTGACCAGGGGAATAATTTCTGCAGCCGTGCCAGTGAGAAAAGCTTCATCCGCCACGAACACGTCATGGCGCGTGATGTCGGCTTCGATGACTTTGATTCCGGTTTCGGCCGCGATCTCGAACACGACTGACCGAGTGATGCCGCGCAACGCGCCGGCTGTGATCGGCGGTGTGAAAATCTGGCCATGCTTCACGATGAAGACGTTGTCGGCAGTGCACTCGGCGACGTTGCCTTCATCGTTCAACATCAATGCTTCATCCACCTTTGCCTGGTTCGCTTCGATGCGCGCCATCACGTTGTTCAAATAGTTGAGCGATTTCACCGCGGGATTGAGCGCGCTCGGGTTGGTCCTCCGCGTCGCTACCGTCGCCACGGTCAAACCCTTCCGGTACATTTCCTCCGAATAAAGTACGATTTGCGCAGCGATGATGATTACGCTCGGCGTTTTGCACTGCTCCGGGTTCAAACCGAGATTGCCGACGCCGCGTGTGACGACTAGGCGAATGTAACCGTCGCGAAGATCGTTTTGCCGAATCGTTTCCAGCAGCGCTTCAGTCATCGCGCGCTGCGACATCGGGATTTCCAAACAAATCGAACGGGCTGAATCCCAAAGCCGGTCGAGATGTTCTTCCAATCGGAAAACGCGGCCGTTGTAAAAACGAATCCCCTCGAAAATTCCATCGCCATAAAGCAAACCATGGTCGAACACGGAAACCCTCGCTTCGCCCTCGCCGTAGAATTTTCCGTCGACATAGATCTTCGACGACTTCGCCCCCGACTTCGCTGCCGCCGGTTTATCGACCGCGGGTTTCACTGCTTCAGGTGATTTTGGTTTGTCCATCACCGTCCCGCCAGCATCAGTCGTTTTCATAGTTGCAGAAAAATCTCGGTGTTTCGCCGCGCAATTTCAAGCGGCAAAATGTTGGCAGTTACTCAAGCCGCCCGTCTTTAATGTGCAATTCGCGATCGCCCCTTGTTGCAAGGCCCGTGTCATGCGTGACGATCAGCAAGCTTTTTCGGCGCTCGTGCGCAAGATTCAACAAAAGATCGACAATCCCGGCCCCAGTTTCAGAATCGAGATTACCGGTCGGTTCATCGGCAAAAATAATGTCAGGATCGTTGACCAACGCGCGTGCGATTGCGACGCGTTGTTGTTCACCGCCGGAAAGTTCGGCCGGCAGATGTTGCATTCGGTCAGCCAGACCCACTGCAACCAAACTTTCTTCGGCGCCTTTTCTTGTTGAAGTCCGCCCGATCATTCCGGGCAGTGAAACATTTTCCAGCGCCGTGAATTCAGGCAGCAGGAAATAGCCTTGAAAGACAAAGCCCATCTTTTTGTTTCGGAACCGCGCCTGCGAACTGGAGCTGCCGTTGTAAACATTTCGGCCTTCGAATTCAACTGTGCCTGATTCCGGCCGCTCCAACCCGGCGAGCGTATAAAGCAACGTCGTCTTGCCGGCGCCGGACGCGCCGCAAATAAGAATGATTTCTCCGTGCGCGACGTCAATCGAGATACCGCGCAAGACTTCGATCCGGCGCGAACCCATCTTGAACGATTGGAACAAATCGCGGGCGACCAGTTGTGGCGGCGGCACGCACAATTACTCCGCCAAGATTGTCATCCTGCAAATAGTCTTCCCCTTCCTCTTAATCTTCGTTGCGCACAAGAAATTAGCGCGTCCAATCAACACGCGTATGGATTTACCCTCACCTTAATCCTCTCTTTGAGGGAGAGGAAGGCGCGAAGCCCCAGGTGGGGGTAAGACTCCGAAAAAATCGAACTAGACTTCGGCTACGCCATTCCGAGCAATTCCAACGTCGGCTCGTCCACCGCGCCGGTTGGTTCGAGGCCCTGCGCGGATTGATACTCCGCCAGCGCCGCGCGGGTTTGCGGTCCGAGGATTCCATCGATATCGCCTTGATAGTAGCCTTGTTCCTGCAAAGCAGATTGGACGTTGGCTACGACCTGACCAGGATCCATCTGCGGATTCGAGGCGTAGATTGGTCCATCGTAATAATAGACCGCGGCGGGATCATAACCCCAGGCGGGAAACCAGTAGCCGGCGTTCCAGAAGTACCACCCACCAAGAATGAACACGATATGATTGTGGTAATGCGCGTTCCACCACACCTGATTCTGCCAGATCGGATGGTAATTTACAAAAACTGCATAGTTCGCGCCCTTCCAGTTCTGCGCTCCGGCGATGTGGAAATTTTGGTTGAACGTCATCGCCTGGTACTTCGGGTTTGCATTCTTCGACAGGTTATACTGTTTGAACTGGTAGTTTTTGTTCACCGTGATGTTTTTGTTCACGGTTTTCGATTTATTGAACGTGGTGCTACTGGCCGGCGTCACACCGCTTTGTCCTTTCGCCGCCGACTTCATGTGCGTATGCGGAGACGGATGTGGGCTCACATTCGAACTAACCGTGTGCGGTTGCTGGAAGTTCTGGTTGTGCTGGCCACCTTTAAACTTGCCAGTTTGCTGAGTCACAACGTGCTGCTGCTGTTGCTGTTGCTGCGCGCCCTTCTTCTTCTGCCGCTGATCGTTGTTATTTTCGTTGCTCTGTTGAGCCGCACCCACAAGCGACGCGAGCCCGACACAACAGGCTAAAACTAAAAACCTTCTCATAGTAAGTTATCTATTGCCTCCTGGGTCTATTAGACATGTAACTACCTGGCTTATTCAACACTGTTTTTCCCAAAGTGTTGCTGCCTAATTGCCTCGTAGAGAATGATTGCCACGGCGGTAGCCAAGTTCAGACTCCGTGCGCCCGCCATCGGGATAGTGATGCAATCACTCCTATTCTCGACCAGCAATTTCTCGGGCAAGCCTTTCGTCTCGCGGCCGAAGATCAGGAAATCGCACGGCTTGTATTCTACTTCCCAATAGGCGCGCTTCGTCTTAGTCGTGACAAAGAAATGGCGATCCCCGCGGTCTTTTGTTTTGAGCAGCGCATCCAGCGAATCCCACACCCTTAGATCCACATCGTCCCAGTAGTCCAGACCGGCGCGTTTGAGTTGTCGATCATCCAACGAAAACCCCAGCGGCCTAACCAGGTGCAATGCCGATTTCGTCGCCAGACAAAGCCGGCCAACATTACCGGTGTTCGGCGGAATCTCGGGCTCTACTAAGACGACGTTGAACATCCACGCTTCCTCTTCCGCCCCCAATCTTAGTCTTCTCTCCCAATAATACAGATCAAGAGGAAGATTCGCTACAGTTTCGAGGCAACGAATTTTTCTAGCTTAATCACATCGGCCGCGAATTTCCGAATTCCCTCGCCCGTTTTTTCGTAGGCCATCGCATTATCGTTCAGCAGCCAGCGGAATTTTTTCTCGTCCAGTTCCATCTTCTCGATCTTCGCTAACTTCGGCTTTTCTGGATCGAGTTTACGCTCCAGCGGTTCGGTCGATTGGGAGAGTTCCTTCATTAGCTCGGGGCTGATCGTCAGACAATCGCACCCGGCGAGTTCGCGAATTTGTCCGGTGTTCCGAAAACTCGCGCCCATCACTTCGGTCTTGATGCCGAATTTTTTGTAGTAGGTGAAGATCTCCGTCACCGATTGCACGCCCGGATCTTCCGGGCCGGTGTAATCGCGCTTCATCTCTTTTTTGTACCAATCGTAAATCCGGCCGACGAACGGCGAGATCAGCTGCACCTTCGCTTCAGCCGCGCGCACCGCCTGCACCAGCGAAAACATCAACGTCAGATTGCAGCGGATCCCTTCCTTTTGCAGTTGCTCGGCTGCAGCGAGTCCCTCCCAGGTCGACGCAATCTTGATCAACACGCGCTCGCGCGGAATTTTGCGCTCCGCGTAAAGTTGGATCAGCCGCCGCGCCTTGTTGATCGACCCTTTGACATCGTACGACAACCGCGCGTCGGTCTCGGTCGAAACCCGTCCAGGCACGATCTGGAGAATGTCGGTGCCGAATTGGACCAGCAGATGATCACAAAGGTCCTCGAACTGCGCCTGTCCGCTTAAGCCCGAATTCTTTCGATTCTTTAAAACCTCATCCAGCAGATGGTCGTATTGCTGTTTCTGGGTGGCGGCATAGACCAGACTCGGATTCGTCGTCGCGTCTTCCGGCTTGAAATCCTTGATCGATTCAAAGTCGGCGGTATCGGCAACGACTTTGCTAAACTTCTTCAGTTGTTCGAGCTGATTGAGCTTCGTTTTTGTCTCGTCGGCGATAGCAGTGCTCATACGTAGGTCCTCCGTTTTGTTTGGCCTTGAATCAAAATGTACGCCCCGATCAAAAGATCGACAATCGAAAATCTACAGCGGCGGGCGCGCCGATCAGCGCCTCGAGATCAGGAGACGCACAGTTTTTCGCAATTGATGTGTAGCTGCAAGTCAGCATTGGCGGTGATTCGAAGGGGTTAATCGTAGGCGCGGTCGCGGCTGCTACGCCGAAACGGGCTTCGGCTCGGCGGATTCACGTCAGCCGAGCCCGTTCACGGACGAGGGGATGTGTCACTGCCTGCCTCGCGCTTGAGCTCGACCAAGATCATATGCATAGGCTTATCGCCAATGTTCGCCGCGGCATGGGTCAAAGGGTCGCGATAGATAACATCGCCCGTTTGGAACGTGCCCTCCGTGATCTTGCCATCTGCTGCGTAGTTACGATACCGACCCCCTTCCAAAACGTAAATGACGTACGCCGGGTGCGAGTGCACCTGCTCCTTTGTACCTGGCGGTAAGATAGCTTCGAGGACTCGGACATGATCGTTCTCGAACCTAACGCGTATCGTCTTTGAATTGACGACTGCTGGATCTTGCGCGTATGTGGGTGCTACCCAAACGGCGAACGGTAACGCGACCGTGATCGCGAAAATGATTAGCGATCGGATACGCACTTGCGATTGAAATGTTACGCCGACACGGTCGAGCGTGCTTCGGCCGACCTACGGGAGCCGAGCGCAGCGCGGACGAAATTGTTGCCGAGCTCCCACATCGGACCGGGAAACTTGCGGCATTCGGTGAGCACGTCGTCGAGCGCGTTCACGAACATGTCGACTTCTTTTTCGCCGATGATCAGCGGCGGCAGAATCTTCATCACGTCCATCGCGTGACCTGCGACCTGCGTCAGAACGCGATGCTTGCTCAACATCTGGGTCACGATCATCTGCGCGAACAACACTTTGTCGATCTTATGCAGAAGTTTCCACGCCATCTTGAGCTTGAGCTCGCTCGGCTCGTGAAACTCGATCCCGATCATCAAACCTTTGCCGCGAACTTCTTTAATGAACGAATGTTTCGCCTTCAGCGCTTCTACCTTCTCCATCAAGAGCGCGCCCATTTTCGCTGAGCACTCGACCAACTTCTGTTGATCGATCACTTCCAGCGAAGCGAGACCGCACGCCATTGCAAGATTGTTGCGTCCAAACGTTGTTGAATGAACGACGCATCGGTCCATCCGCGAAAATGTTTTCTGGTAAATGTTCCGTCGGGCGACGATCGCGCCGCACGGCACATAGCCGCCGCTCAATGTTTTTGCGAGTGTGATGATGTCTGGCTCCAAGTTCCAATGCTGGAAGCCAAACATTTTTCCGGTGCGGCCAAGACCGGTTTGCACTTCATCGGAAATGAGGAGCGTGCCGTACTTGCGGCAAAGTTCCTGCGCGCGCGGGAAGAAATCGGTCTTCGATGTCTGGCAACCTTTGCCTTGAACGGTCTCGATCACAAAAGCGGCGACGTCGCGCGAACGCAGTTGTCGATCCAATTCGTCAATGTCGTCGAGCGGCACGCGGGCGTCGAGCCCTTCCAGCAATGGACCAAAGCCTTCCGTAAAACTTTCGCAGCCCATCAGTGAGAGCGATCCGAGACTCAGTCCGTGAAACGCGCTTGCGAGCGAGACGGCGCGTTTCCGCCCGGTCGCCGCGCGCGCGAACTTCAGCGCGCCTTCTATCGCTTCGGTCCCGGAGTTGCAAAAGAAAACCGCGTCGAGATGTGGCGGTGTGCGTTTGGTAATCGCTTCCGCCAGCAAGCCGCTCAAGAGCGAGGAATCCATCTGGACCATGTTTGGAAGATCGAGGTCGAGCACGTCGCGAATTGCCTTCTTCACGACGGGATGGTTGCGCCCGATGTTGAAAACGCTGTAGCCGCTAAGGAAATCGAGATACGAATGGTTATCCATGTCGTAGAGATACGCGCCCTCGGCCCGGGCATAGACCTTGTCGAAACCGATGACGCGCTGTGCCTGCACAAGCGTCCGGTTCAAGTGCTTCTCGTGAAGCTCGTAATTCTCGCCCAAGCGGGACGCAATGATCTCCTTCAAATCGAAAGCCATGAGGCAGAAAGTTTCCGCGATTTACGGCAGAAGCGCAACTGGAGGAGCGCGCTGTCGTGTCTCATTGATTTGGCGCCGGCAGCGCGCGCGCCCCCAATATCAACGCAGACGGGACGCGATGCCGTGTGTGACTGGATGGACTACATGTTGGTCGATCTTGTAGGCGACCTTGCTGGCGAAATGCGCCGCCCTGTAGGGCATCCGCTCTCCCGGGAATGCAGCCGCGCCTTGGACGCAGAGAAACGTCGCGAATGCCGCACATGCGAGAACAAGGATGGAGCGTTTCATTTTCCCTCCCTTCTAGTTATATAATTTGGACGTCGATCGGACGGCGGTATTCGACTTATTCGAAAAAACTCTGCGTTGTGTCGCGCGACACATTCGTTAACATGCGTTGTTGTCGATGACAAGCGCACCCGATCCGAGAGTCACGCCGGAGCTGGTGGCGGAACATGGTCTCACTTCGGAAGAATTCGAGCGGATCAAAAAAATTCTCGGCCGCGAGCCGAATTTCACCGAGCTCGGAATCTTCTCGGTGATGTGGAGCGAGCATTGCTCCTACAAAAATTCGCGACTCGAGCTGAAAAAATTTCCTACCGCCGGGCCGAACATCCTGGTCAAAGCCGGCGAGGAGAACGCCGGCGTAGTCGATATCGGCGACGGCTGGGCAATCGCGTTCAAAATGGAAAGTCACAATCACCCGAGCGCGATCGAACCGTTCCAGGGAGCAGCCACCGGTGTCGGCGGAATCGTCCGCGACATCTTCACGATGGGCGCACGGCCGGAATTTTGTTTGAACTCGCTTCGGTTCGGTCCGATCACGGACGATCCCGACCCTAAACGTGCGAAACAGATCGCCGCCAACCGACGCCTGTTCACCGGCGTTGTTTCCGGAATCGCGCACTACGGGAATTGCATCGGCATCCCAACGATTGGTGGCGAAATCTATTTCGACGAAAGTTTTGAAGGCAATCCGCTCGTAAACGTTTTCTGTCTCGGCGTGCTGCGTCACGATCAACTTGCGCGCGGCGCGGCGCGCGGCGTTGGCAATCCGGTTTTCTACGTGGGCGCGGAAACCGGTCGCGACGGTCTGGCCGGCGCGGCGTTTGCGTCGCGCGAACTAACCGAGGAATCAAAGGAAGATCGGCCCGCGGTTCAGGTCGGCGATCCATTCAAAGAAAAACTTTTGCTCGAAGCCTGTCTCGAACTTCTTGCGAAGGACGCGGTTGCCGGCATTCAAGACATGGGCGCGGCTGGCCTAACCTGCTCCACGTGCGAAACGGCTAGCCGCGGCGGTAGCGGAATAGAAATCGACCTCGCCAAGGTCCCGAAACGCGAGCCGGGCATGACGCCTTACGAAATTTTACTGAGTGAATCGCAGGAGCGGATGTTGATCATCGCCAAGCGCGGAAAAGAAAAGCTCGTTCGCGAGATTTTCAATAAGTGGGACGTGCCGTGGGCCGAGGTTGGTCGCGTAACGGGCGACGGCATGATGCGAGTACGCGACAACGGCAGCATCGCGGCCGAAATTCCGGCTAAGCCGCTAGCTGAGGAAGCTCCTCTTTATTCTCGAGAGGCCAAAAGACCAGCCACAGAAAGCACCGAGGCCACAGAGCTTCTCGAAAAAATCTCTGTGGCCTCTGTGTCCTCCGTGGTCAATTCTTTGCGCAAGTTACTGCGCGATCCGACGATCGCGTCGAAGAACTGGGTTTATCGACAATATGATCACACCGTGCGCACCGGCACGATGGTGAAGCCCGGCTCGGACGCCGCCGTGTTTTTTATCCGCTATGCGAACAAGATTTTGGCCGCAACGAGCGATTGTAATTCGCTCTATTGCGCGCTTGATCCTCGCGAAGGCGCGAAGATCGCGGTCGCGGAAGCGGCGCGGAATCTCACCTGCTCCGGCGCGAAGCCGCTAGCCGTCACCGATAATTTGAACTTCGGTAACCCCTACAAGCCGGAAAATTTCTGGCAGCTGCGTGAGTCGGTCGAAGGCGCGGCGGAAGCTTGTCGGTCGTTCAAAACGCCGGTGATCGGCGGAAACGTCTCTCTATACAATGAGAGCCCCGCGGGGGCGGTCGATCCGACCCCGACCATCGGCATGGTCGGTCTGATCGAGAAGGAAGAACACATTACGACCCAATGGTTCAAAGCTGAAGGCGACGCAATCCTCTTGGTTGGGAAGATCGGCAACGAGCTCGGCGGGTCCCGGTTCCTCAAGGTTTGTCACGGCAAAAAGCTCGGTCCACCGCCGGATGTGGATCTTGAGCACGAAATAAAAGTTCAAGACGCGGTGCGCGAGTTGATACGTGCCGGCTTGACTAAAAGCGCGCACGATTGCAGCGAAGGCGGGCTCGCGGTTGCGCTGGCGGAATCTTGTCTTAATCCGACGCAACGCTTTGGCACCGAAATCAAGCTTGCATGCGACAGTCCGAGCCGGACCGACGCGTCTGCCACCACAGCTTTGTTCAACGAATCGCAGTCACGGGTTGTGATCTCGGTCGCGCCCGAAAGTCTCGAGAAAACGATGTCGATGTTAGGAAAGGCCGGTGTTCCATTTTACCAACTTGGAAAAGTCGGCGGTGATCGATTGCGGATCAAGGTCGCAGATCAAAACTTCACCTGGCCGATTGCCGACCTTTACGACGATTGGTGGAATTCCATCCGCCGTCTGGTCGAAAGCGACTCCTGCGCCGAAGGGATTCCGAGTTTGTAATGGCACACGATCGCAACGTTCTTTTTCAGGGCCCGATCCCAGAAAATTATGACCGCTATCTTGGTCCGGTAATTTTCGAGCCGTACGCCGAAGATTTGGTGTTGCGGCTGAAAGGAAAGCAATGCGAACACGTTCTCGAAATTGCCTGCGGCACCGGAATCGTGACGCGCCAATTGCGCGATGCGTTCCCGGGCTCCACCGAGATTGTCGCGACCGACCTGAACCCGGACATGTTTGAATTCGCGAAACCGAAATTTAAAGACGACGAAAACGTCCGTTGGCAGCAGGCCGATGCATCTGCTCTTCCATTTCCCGATGCGTCGTTCGAGGCGGTCGTCTGCCAATTTGGTTTCATGTTTGTTCCGGATAAGGGCGCCGCGATCCGCGAAGGGTATCGCATCCTGAGTCGCGATGGCCTGTTTCTCTTTAATGTCTGGGATTCGTTTGATGCGAATCCATTCGCGGAAATTGCGCACAGCACGATCACTTCGTTTTTTGATCGTGACCCGCCGAAGTTTTACGAGATTCCGTTCAGTCTTTACGATTCAAAGCTGGTTCGCGAACTATTGCAGAATGCCGGGTTCGAAAAAGTTGAATCATTCTCCGAGGAAAAGCCTTGCCGAAGCAGCTCGGCCAAGGAATTCGCCACCGGCCTCGTGCGCGGGAATCCGGTCGGCGCGGAGGCGACGGAGCGCGGCGTAAATCCCCAGGATTTGATTGACGCACTTGCAGCCAAACTTGCGGAACGCTTCGGCGCGACGCCGCTGGAAAGCACGATGCGGGCGATCGTTTGGCAGGCGGTAAAGGCCTAATCCCGCGTTTGAATGCGTCCTGATTTCGTGGAAGTTTTCGTGTGATCGCTCCAGACAAGACCAACCATCCCGAAGCACGCGAGTTTTACCCGCAGCACGAGTGCGGCCTTTTCGGCGTGTTCGGACATCCGAACGCCGCGGTTCTGACCTATTACGGCCTTTTCGCGCTCCAACATCGCGGCCAGGAAAGCGCTGGAATTGTCACAAGCAACGGCCCGGGCACGTCGTTCCTTATCCATAAGGACATGGGTCTTGTGTCGCAAGTGTTCGGCCAGAACGAATTGGAACAGCTCAAAGGTAGCCGCGCAATTGGGCACACTCGCTATTCGACAACTGGCACGAGCACGATCAAGAACGCGCAACCCCTCGTGGTCGACTGCGTTCGGGGACAGATGGCGATCGCGCACAACGGCAATTTGATCAACGCCGATGTTTTGCGCGACGAGCTCGAGCGTAACGGTTCGATCTTCCAAACGACTGCGGACACGGAAATCATTTTGCATTTGCTCGCGCAGCCTCTCGACAACGGAAGCAGTGCACTCGCGCCGCTACGACGAATCCAAGGCGCATTCTCGCTGTTAATTATGACCGAACGCGAGTTGATCGCCGTGCGCGATCCATTTGGCTGGCGGCCGCTTTCACTCGGCAAGCTTGACAACGCCTATGTGCTCGCGTCAGAAACCTGTGCGTTCGATTTGATCCACGCGGAGTTCGTCCGCGAGATCAAGCCCGGTGAAGTGTTGATCATCGATGAAAGCGGCACGCGCTCGGAATTTCCATTTCAACCGCAGCAGCCTGCCTTCTGCATGTTCGAATACGTTTATTTTGCCCGGCCTGATAGCAAACTCGGCGGCGTCAACGTCGGCAAAGTGCGAACGGAGATGGGCCGGGAGCTAGCTCGGCAATTTCCTGTCGAAGCCGACATCGTTGTTCCGGTTCCAGACTCGGGCAACTACGCGGCGCTTGGTTTCGCCGAAGAATTGAAAATTCCTTACGAACACGCGTTCGTTCGCAATCACTATATCGGCCGAACATTTTTGCAGCCGAGCCAACTCATCCGCGATTTCGACGTGCGCGTGAAACTGAATTTAATCAGAGAAATGGTGGCCGGAAAACGCGTCGTGGTCATCGATGATTCGATTGTCCGCGGCACAACGGCACGCGCGCGTGTCGTGAATCTGCGCGAGGCCGGCGCCAGGGAAGTGCACATGCGCGTGAGTTGTCCCCCGCATCGTTTCGCCTGTCACTACGGCATCGATTTCCCCGATCCGCAAAAACTGATCGCAAACCAGATGTCGATGGAAGAAATCCGGAAGTATCTAGGCGTGGACAGCCTCGGCTATCTCGATGTCGAGGGAATGGTGCGCGCCACCGGACGGCCGATGAACGAATTCTGCCTCGCCTGTTTCAGCGGTAAGTATCCGCTACCAGTTGATCCAGCGCTCGACAAATTCATCATGGAGAAGCGAGAAGCTCGCGCCAAGGCGCTCATCGATCAGGAACGGCATCCAACGCTGTTCGCGGATTTGAAATGAATGGACGCGACGGCGCGCGTCCCTCGATTGAATGAAAAAGGCTTACGCGCGCGCGGGAGTTGATATCGATCTTGGCAACAAACTGAAACGCCGGATTCAATCGCTTGTTAGCAACACGCACGGCCCGCAGGTTCTGGGAAAAATCGGTGGCTTCGGCGGCTTGTTCCGCGCGAATTTTCCGGGAATCCCTAATCCAGTTCTGGTCTCGAGCATCGACGGCGTGGGCACAAAACTGAAAATCGCGTTTGCGCTGAACAAGCACGACACCGTGGGCGGCGATTTGGTGAACCATTGCGTCAACGACATCGCAACTCTTGGCGCGCGTCCGCTTTTCTTTCTCGATTACATCGGTTGTGAAAAACTCGAGCCGCGCGTGTTCGATCAACTCATCCGCGGATTTTCGCAGGCGTGTCGCGAGGCTGGCTGCGCTCTTATCGGAGGCGAGACAGCGCAAATGCCGGGGATGTATCGCAAAGGCGAATACGATCTCGTCGGTTGCATCGTAGGCGTGGTGGACCGCAAAAAAATGATCGATGCCCGCAAAATCAAACCCGGCGACGTGATTCTCGGAATTCAGTCGAACGGTCTGCACACCAACGGCTATTCGCTCGCCCGCAAAATTTTGTTCGGGAAAATGAAAATGAAACCGACCTCGCGGTTGCCGGGGGCGGCATCAACCGTTGGCGACGAACTGCTGCGCGTGCACAAGAACTATCAGCCGCTCCTCGCGAGAGTTCCGGCGGGGATGATCAAGGGGCTGGCCCACATCACTGGTGGTGGCTTGATTCACAACTTGCCGCGCGTGCTGCCAAAGAATTGCGATGCTGTGATCGACGCCAAATCGTGGCGCGTTCCGCGCATTTTCAAGATCCTGCAACAGAATGGCCGCATGAGCTCACCGGAGATGTATCAGGTCTTCAACATGGGGATCGGAATGGTCGCGATCGTTTCCAGGCACGACGCGAGCCGCATAATTGCTACCTTGCACGCGAAAAGAATCGGCCGAATCGAGCGCGGGACAGGCAAAATGCGCTTGGTGCCGTAGGCCATCTGCGTGCAGACAGGCGGGGGATTGGCGTTTCACAGAACTGCCCTACAATTCAGAGCAATGGAAAGGCGCCGCCTCGGAAAAACAGATATGGACGTTTCCGTTCTCGGATTTGGTGGGTCCGAGATCGGCTACGAGCATGCGTCGCGCAAAACGGTCGCCGAATTGCTAAACAGCGCGCTCGACGCCGGGCTTAACGTGATCGACACCGCGGAATGCTATCATAGCAGCGAAGAGTTGATCGGCCAGGCCGTCGGCGACCGGCGAAAGCAACTTTATCTTTTCACCAAATGCGGTCATCCGCATGGTTTCGGTGAACGTGCGGATTGGTCGAAAGATTCCATTTTGGAAAGCATCCAGCGCAGTTTGGGCCGGCTGAAGACGGACAAGATCGACATTATCCAATTGCATAGCTGCTCGGAAACAGAGTTACGAAAAGGCGAAGTGATTGATGCGCTGCAAACCGCGCGCGAGCGCGGGTACGTCCGCTACATTGGTTACAGCGGCGATAGTCAGGCTGCTCGATACGCGGTCGAAACCGGAGCGTTCGACACGTTGCAAACCTCAATCAATATCGCCGACCAGGAAGCGATCGATCTCACTTTGCCGCTGGCACGCGAAAAACAAATGGGCGTGATCGCAAAACGGCCAATCGCAAACGCGGCCTGGAAAACCGGACATCGCCCGATCGACTCCTATCATCACGAATATTGGGACCGGTTGCGAAAGTTGAATTACGGTTTCCTCAAGGACGATTTGGAGAAAGGCATCTCAATCGCACTGCGCTTTACCCTTAGCGTGCCAGGCGTGCATACCGCGATCGTTGGCACGCAAAAACCGGAACGCTGCCAACAAAATGCAAAATTGCTCGAAGAAGGCACATTAGATGAAGCATTCTTTCGTGAGATTCGCGAGCGCTGGGAAGAATGCGCGCCGCGAACCTGGATCGGACAAGTATGAAACAGCGAAAACTTGGACGCGGCGGACCGATCGTCTCGGCGATCGGGCTCGGCTGCATGGGCATGTCCGATTTCTATGGCGGGCGCGACGAAGAAGAATCGATCGCCACGTTGAACCGTGCGCTCGAGCTCGGAATTACGCTTTTCGATACGGCCGATGTTTACGGACCGCACACGAACGAGGAGCTAGTTGGCCATGTGCTCAAAGGACATCGCGAAAAAGTCATCATTGCGACGAAGTTCGGGATTTTGCGCGATCCCGGGAAACAGCAGTTTCGTGGAATTAATGGTAAACCAGATTACGTCAAAAAAGCGTGCGAACGAAGTCTGCGCCGCCTTCAGATCGAATGTATCGATCTTTACTACCAGCATCGGGTAGATCCGGACACGCCGATTGAGGAGACGGTTAGCGCAATGGCCAACTTAGTTCAAGAAGGCAAAGTGCGTTTTCTCGGTTTGTCCGAAGCCGGTGCCGAGACAATTCGTCGCGCGCAGGCGGTCCATCCAATCACCGCGCTGCAATCCGAATACTCGCTGTGGACGCGCGATCCTGAGGACGAAGTGCTTGCCGTTTGTCGCGAGCTCGAGATCGGTTTTGTTCCCTACAGTCCACTCGGCCGCGGATTCTTGACTGGCAAGATTCAAAAACCGGAGGACATTCCGCAAGACGACTACCGACGAACGACGCCGCGATTTCAGGGCGAAAATTTTCGGCGCAATTTCGATCTGGTAAAGCAGGTCGAAGAAATCGCGCGCGACAAACATTGCACGCCGGCGCAGTTCGCGCTCGCCTGGGTGCTCGCGCGGGGCGATTATATTGTCCCAATCCCCGGCACGAAACGCCGAAAGTATCTGCAGGAAAACTTCGGTGCGCTCGATGTCACTCTAACGAGCAAAGACCTCGAACAAATCGACGAAGTCGCGCCAAAGGACGCGTTTGCAGGATCGCGCTATCCGGAAGCGATGATGAAACTACTTAACCACTCCTAACAACTTAGTGATGACTAGCTTACGAGGTGGTACCCTCTACTTTCGCTTGGCTTTTTTGCGAGCCGCCCACCGAGCTTTCATCAACTGCGAAAGGCGTCTGCGCCCAGCCGGCGTGATTCCGCCCCCGCGCTTTCCACCCTTCCTCAATTTGGCGCCGGCACGACGCGCTCTTACCCGAGCCCAACGTGCGCGCGCTGCCGCTGCAATCTTAGCTCGCGCCGCCGCCGACAGTCGACGTTTCCCTCCGCGATGAGTAGTCGTCGCCGCGGCGCCACCCCCGGTTGCGCCAACCAAAGTCCTAAGTCGTCTTTCCAATGCGTCGATCTGGCGACGAATCGACAAAGCGTGCATCAAGTTTCGCGTTGATAAATCCATAGACGTTTCCGATAGAGTACACTTCTGACTAATGCAAGAGATACTTAGTGAGCAGTTTGCGATAGACCTAGGACTAGCTCCACTAACACCGTGTGATCCTACTTTTCCCGCCGCAACACTAACGCTGAAGCAGTCATTGTTTGAACAACTTCACCGCGCTGATTGGTGGTCACATTGCGAATGCGGACAATTCCGTGGCGCGGCTTCGAGCGTGACTTTCGAAGATCGACAATCTCAGTCTCAACTTGCAGGACATCGTTCGGTTTAACCGCCGTCGGCCAGCGCAACTCATCCACCCCGAGACCAATTGCGCCTTCAGCGAAGTTCAACGCTCGTACAAACAGTCGCATCGTAATTGCCGCCGTGTGCCAACCGCTCGCGATCAACTCTCTAAACATCGTTTGACGTGTAACCGTGACATCGAGATGGAGGGGTTGCGGATCAAATTCCAGAGCGAATGAAATGATTTGCTCTTCACTGACCTCGTAGGTCTCGGATTTGAATCGGTCACCAGCTTTGAGATCTTCGAAGTAACGCTCGTTCATCGCCAATCACCCGAGATTCATCACTGATTTTTCAAATCCAGCAGAGAAAAACGCACCACGCCTTGACTCATCGCTCATCACTCGTCACTTATCACATCTTTGAGGGGCGGTTAGCTCAGTGGTAGAGCGGCTGGTTTACACCCAGTAGGTCGGAGGTTCGAAGCCTTCACCGCCCATTTCCAGAAGTCAACGCTCAGCGTGCAGAAGAGTTCGAGAGTAACTGCAGTGCAGCCGGGAAAATAAATTTCTCCCATTCGGCGTATGCTTTGGCGGACGGATGCAGGCCGTCTTTTGCAACCAGCGATTTGTCCTGGCCCATTTTTTTGCTGAGGGGAAAAATATCGACGACCTCCAGGCCGCGCTTTCGTGCTTCTTCAGTCACAATTTGATTAAATCGAAGTATTCCTTCGTGAATGTTACGACCGCGCGAATACTTCGGACCGGTCGGAGTTACTCCAAAGTCAGGGATAGTTACAACGAGTAAATGTTTCTTGTTCAAGAGCACGGCGAGCATTTGGTCGACGAGGTAACTGAATCGGTTTCGAAACGTCGCTTCATCGACGTCCTGGACCCAATCGTTCACGCCGATCAGCAAAGTCGCGAAGTTCGGATTCAAATTAACAAACTTCGGCAGCTCTTTGTCGATCGCGTCCTTGGTTGTCCAACCAGTCACCGATGGGTTCGCCACAAGATCAACATCTAGCCCTTGCGACCTCAAATGTTCGGTTAACAAAACCGGCCATGATTCCTTCGGCGTCGCACCTTCACCGCATGAATACGAATCACCGATGACTGCGTAGCGAATTTTTTCAGTCTTAGGTTGAGCCATGGCAATTGTAGAAAAAACTAAAAGCCAACAGACTAACCTTGTCATTGTTCGCTCGGCGGTTCCCAGAGGTCGATACAGTTGCCTTCAGGGTGTATAACCCAGTCGAACTTTCCGTAGTCGTTAGCCTCGACCCTAGGATCGACATCGACGTCTTCCTTTTTTAGTTCGGCGAGCAATTGTTCGAGATTCTCGACCTGAAAATTGATCATGAAAGGCTTGGCGCTCGACGCGAAGTAATTTGTATCGCCCGAAAACAGCGACCAAACCGTGTACCTTTCCTTTTGCGGATCGTCGAGTCGTTGCCATCTGAAGGTGGCGGCGCGTTCGTCGATTTCGATTCCAAGATCTTTCCGATACCAGCCGCACAATTTTTCCGGTTCCTTTGCCTGGAAAAAGAGTCCGCCGCTGCCCGTAACGTGTTTCATCTGAACATCTCGTTCACGGCAGCCTGACAATGAATCCTTCCGGTGTTGAGCAATGTCACACCGTTGTGACTCTCGCCGCGCAGAATCAGCGGGATCTCAGTTCCGGCGAGGATTACGCCCTCGATGTCAAACTTCGTTTTCATTCGATCGACAATCCCGAACAGGCCAGCGCGCGTTTCGGGCAGAAAATTTCCCGGCACAAGCTCAGCAAAATACTTTTCGTGAATGTAATCCTGATCTTTCGCCTCGGGCACGATGAGATGGATGTCTTCACGTTTGAAAACTTTCTGATAAAAATCGGCCTGCATGGTGTAGCGCGTTCCGAAAAGCGCGAGCCGCTTTAGCTGGCGCTCTTTCGCGTAATCGCATATGGCCTCGACGATGCTAATCAGCGGGATCGGCGATTTCGCCTCGACCTGTTCGAAAACAATGTGCGGCGTGTTTGCCGCGATGATTCCGAACTGGGCCCCAGCTGGCGGAAGCTTCTGGATCTCATTCAAAAGAAATTCGGCCATGCCGGCGAGGTTACCCACCTCCATGAAGCCAATCCCCTTTTGCAAATTGATGCTATTGATAATGAACTGCGGATAAGTGCCGTCTGGCCGGCGTTCGCGATACATTGTGATAATGTTTTTGTAGTAATCGATCGTGCTTTCCGGGCCCACGCCGCCGATCATGCCGAGAGTTTTCACGAAATTGTCCGCACTCTGTTTACGAAAAAGAAAATCGGCAGAGACAGAACCTGCAGGGCGGCAGAAAGGAGCACGACCAGCATAATCGATTTATCATAAAGAACTCCCATCAGCCAGCTTCCAATAAACCAGGCGATGCCAAATGTTGCGTCAAAAAGACCAAACGCGGTGCTTCGCTTATTTGGCGGAACTAACTCCGACACGATCGCGTTGAGGAGCGAACCCTGCGTGCCCAGTCCGATTCCCCAAAGCACCATGCCGCCGAGCGCCAGCCGAGAGTTGCCCAGAAACAACAGAGGCGCAGCGAAAGCCGAAAGAAAGAATCCGATCAGCAGAATGCGCATCCCGAATGCGTCGAACAATTTTCCGAGCATAAGCCCGGCGAGTGCGCCCATTGCCATAGCGACCGCATAATAAATCGGAACGATATCGGCCGCGATGACAACGCTCCTTTGAAAGTGGTAAGCGATCAGAGCGAAATCCGTGAACCCGGCGGCGAAACAGGCAGCCGCGATCATGTAAAACCAATAAGCCTGCGGAAAATGTTCGGCATGAATTGTGTCGGGCACTTCGAGATCCTCCGGCCTCGGAAAGAAATAACGCGCCAGAAAAATCATCGCGACCGTCAAAATAGCCGGAACAAGAAGATAGGCGAATGCCGTCCGATAGTCGCGCTGCTCGAACAAAGAGAGTGAAATAACCAGTGGCCCGATCGTTGCGCCAGCTTGATCGAGCGCTTCGTTCAAACCAAACACCCAGCCGCGGCCGATCTGTTTGCCGGCAAAGGAAAGCATCGCCTCAGTTGGCGGCTTGCGGATAGCGCGACCGGTCCGCTCGGTCACAATTAATCCGGCGGCCAGCGGCCAGTTTCCGGACAGCGCCAGCGCGGGAACGGCCAGCATGTTCACGACGTAACCGACAATAGTGACAATCCAGTATTTGCCGGTCCGATCGCTAATGACACCGGTGACAGAGCGCAACGCGTAACCAAGCAATTCGCCAAAGCCTGCTGTAAATCCGACCACGGCTGCGCTTGCACCGAGGGTTCCCAAAAACGGTCCAGTAACGCTTCGCGCGCCCTCGTAAGTCATGTCGGCGAAAAAATTTGCGATGCCAAGAACGAGGACGAACCGGAAGGCGGTTGAACCGGGAAGAATGTTGCCCGCGGCCGGCGTGTTCATCACTGAAACGATGGCGCTGGCCTATCGCGGCGTGAATTGCGCCAGATCGTAAATGCCAAGCTTCTTTTCGATCTCCGCCACGCGATCGACCACTTTGAAGAAACCATCGTCGCCGAAAAGCTCGTCCTCTTTTTTCTCGAAATCTTCGCCAAGTGAATCGAACTCGTTCGCGCTGACGATTCCGCGGAAGGCGGAAAACAATACAGTGTCCTCGCGCGCTTCATGTGGACTATTCATTCGGATGAACTGGTTGATAGATTGGAATTCACTCACAACAAACGTTGAGTTTTCCGCTTTCGTGACAATTTCTTGGTCGCTAAGATCGACATCGTGAAAGCGAAACTAATTTTCGTCAATGCAACTGTTGTTGGCACAATGGTCGCGAGTGCTCAGCCGACGCCGCGTAATCAGCCCGATGTTTCCAACAAAACGTTGATCACGAGCGCGAACCAGGATCACGTGATGGGCGTGGCTGCGTTGCGCAAGCTGGCTGACGACTACTACAACTGGCGAAACGAAAACGATCCTACCACCAGCACGTCTGCGGGGCTGCACACGTGGGACGACAAGCTGACCGATTATTCGCCGGCGAAAATCGTAGAGCGCGCGCAGCACGTGCGCGCGTTGCTCGATAAAGTGCGAGGCTTCAAGACGGACAATTGGTCGAAGGATGACAAGATCGACGCGCTGTTGTTTCGCTCGCAGCTCGAGAGTGTCCATTTTGGAAATCGCGTTTTGAAATTCGAGCACACGAACCCACAAACCTATACGAGCGAATGCGCAGGTGCGATTTTCGGACTGCTGAAAAAGGAATACGACACGCCGCGAAAACGTGCCCTAGCAGCGACGGCTCGGTTGAAGGCGGTGCCGGCGATGTTGAGGCAGGGACTCGCAAACCTGCAGAACCCGGTAAAACTTTACGCCAAACTCGCGATCGACTCCGCGCGTTCGATCGATCCGTTGTTTAACAAGAGTTTGATGGCGCTCGATGTTGGTCTTGCGCCTAACGAACACGAAGAACTCATCAAGGCGCGCGATGCCGCGCTGGCGGCGATTCACAGTTTCGCCGACGAGCTCGAGAAAGGAATGCCGAAGATGGTCGACTTCGCGCCGATGGGCGAAGCGAACTACAACTACTATCTCAAGCACGTTTTGCTTTTGCCCCTGGACGTGAGCGAAGTGGAAATGATCGGGCGCGTGGAGATGGGACGCTATCGCGCGTTGGAAGCGTTGTTGCCGGATCCAAAACTCGCGGATCCTGATCCGTCGCGCGCGACGAACATTCCGCCGGATCAGGAATCCTTTTTGAAAGCGTACGAAAGCCGCGAGACTGAGATCATCAATTTCCTAAAGAAGCATCAGCTCGTTGCGATTCCCGATTATCTCGGGTCTTTTCAGATTCGGCAGTTACCGGAGGCATTCAAACCGACAAGTCCCGGCGGTTTCATGAATCCGCCCGGTGTCTACGACAAAGACCCGACCGGTTTCTTTTTTATCCCGACTTACAATCCGCAGTCGAAGAATTTTTACATTCGCGCGGCGATCGAAGATCCGCGCCCGATTTTGGGCCATGAAGGAATCCCCGGGCATTTCATGCAGCTCTCGATCGCGAACCATCTAACTGACGAGATTCGGCGCCAGCATGCCGATGGCGTATTCATCGAAGGTTGGGCGCTTTACGGCGAGGAAATGCTGATGCGCACCGGTTTGTATCCTAACAACTCGGCGGCACAGGGACAAATCCTGCGACTGTCGCGTTACCGCGGCGCGCGGATCGGCGTCGATGTGAACTTGCACACTGGCAAATGGACCTTTGAACAGGCCGTGAAATATTTTATGGACGGCGGCGGACTCGATCGCGAAGCCGCTGATGGCGAAGCAGCCGGCGCGGCGTCAAACCCGCACCAAAAGATCAGCTACATCATCGGCAAATGGCAGATCATGAATCTGCTCGGCCGCTACAAAGATCGACAAGGCGACAATTTCAAACTCGGCCAGTTTCACGACGATCTGATCAAGAGCGGAAGTCTGCCGCTGTCAATTGTTGAGTGGATCCTTCTCGATGATGACACGTCGATAAGAAAAGTGATGGCGGGAAAGTAGAAAACACTCCTGCAGAGAGTTTTTTCAGCTTTTTCTCCTTTCTCCTTTTTTGCCGCGTTGTCTGCAAATTTATTCGGAAAAGCAGGTGGCCACGCTCCATTTTCCGGCAGGTGTTTATACTTTGAATGCAGTTGATGAACTCGGTTATCACTACCGCGCTCATCGGAAAATCGCAGAGCGCGCCGGCGGTGGCTCGCTCTGGCGCGAGGGCGGCACTTTTGTAAGCAAACGCGACCCGCGGAAACTACGTGGTTATCGCGCGGGAGCAATTACACACGTCGGCAATCTTCCTCCACGTAAAACATCGCGTGTTCGCGCCGACTGGGAACGTTTGTTTGGTCCCGATCTCGCCGATGCGTGCGTGGCGGTTCGCGTCGCTGCGGCCCAATCGGCTGCCATCCGAGGCTCCGGTTTTCTTGAAATCGCGGCGCCAACCGGCCTCAAAATCGGGAGCGGAACAGTTCAATGCCGCGCTTTGCGCAGTGACGCGCAGCTACTTGTCGCTCTTTTCCTGGCCGAGCAAATTCGCAACGGTCAAACGTTCCGCCGGCCGACTGAGTCCTGCGATGAATTCCTGAAACCGCTCCGAGAAAAGATTGTGTCGAACGCTCCAGTAAAATCCCAGACCTGGTGTGGCAAGATAATGTTCGTAAAGATTGCGCCAGCCACGCCAGACCGGCTCCTCCATCAAGCCGTAAATGTAATGGAAATGGATCGTTTCCATCGCTTTCAGGAATTGAAACGCGACGTGAAAGAATCTCGCCTTCTCTTCCGCCGTTAGCCCATCGAGATTTTCCAAGCCATTCCGCCAGATGCGGCCGACGTCGGGATTTTCCGCGAATGGACGCGTCACGTCGCGCAACGCCGTTGTGGCAGCGTCTTGCGCTGAAAGTCTGGCAATGCGTGTACCGCGATGCACCTGAACCGCGAGATACCAGAGAGACGCAACCACGCCGATTGAGCTTACAAGTTGGGCGATGGCATTGATCGCTTCCCAGTTCATATGATGCCGATCTTGTGAATCATTTTGGCGCTTCCGCGACTTTCAAAACAATTTTGCCAAGCGTGTGACGCGTCTCGATCTGTTGATGCGCTTGGCTCGCCTCCGCGAGCGGGAAAGTCTGCGAAGCGGTCGGCGTCATCTTTCGCGCCTCGATCAATTTCGTAAGTTCTTCCAGCACTTTCGCCTCGGGATGGGCGCCCATTCGCGAACAGCTGATATCGTGCTTCGCGCACTCAGTTTGATCGGGCTCGTCAGTGATCGAAACGATCATGCCGCCTTTTTTGAGAACGCCATAGGAACGGCCGAGCGCATCCGCCCGCGCGCAATTGAGCACAAGATCAACATCCTTGACTGCGTCTTCGAACCTTGTCGTCGTGTAATCGATCGCCAGGTCGACACCAAGTTGCCTCAGCAACGCCTGATGCGCGGTTGACGCGGTCGCAATCACTTTTGCACCGCGCGCCTTCGCAATTGGGATTGCGAAACTTCCGACGCCGCCGGAGCCGCCGTGAATGAGAACAGTCTGATCTTTGCCGAGTTTGGCGGTGTCGATCAGCGCCTGCCACGCGGTCGTGCCGGCTAACGGAACGGCAGCCGCTTCAATAAAATTAATGTTCTTCGGCTTTAGCGCGGTCTCCGATTCTTTCGCCACCGCGAATTCGGCATAACCACCGCCGCGCGTAACGGCCAGGTAACAATAAACTGCGTCGCCAGTTTTAAATTTTTTCGCGTTGGCTCCTGTTCTCTCGACGATGCCCGCAATGTCCGAGCCAACGATGAGAGGACGATTGTCGACGCCGCGCTTCGCGAACATTCCCTGGCGCACATAGCTGTCAACCGGATTTACCGCGGCAGCAATCACCCGAATAAGAATTTCGTCATCCTTCGGTTCGGGCTTGGGCGCGTCCTGATATTTTAACACCTCCGGTCCGCCGTATTCATTCACAACGACAGCCTTCATCATCGGCTGAGGTTTTTGCGCGAAGGCGAGGTTCAGCGAGCATGTGATGACAACGAGTACAAACGCAGGAAAAGATTTGTTGTTCATAAGGCCGAGGATCCCGGATTCCTCAAACAAATCCTTTCATTCTGTCGAGAATCCTTCAAGCTCCCGCCCGATGAAAATACAAACCCTTGTCATTGTTGCACTAACTTGCGGTCTGTCCGGTCTTTGCTTCGCGCAAGGCTCGCCGGCGACCAGCACCACAACCATCAAAGCTACCGGGAGTAGCAGCGCACCTTACAACGAAGGCGCGGTCTGGACGCTGTCGATGATTAAGACCAAAGCGGGGTTAGCCGATGAATACTTCAAACAGATCACCAGCACGGTAAAGCCCGTCTACGAGGAAGCGAAAAAGCAGAGGATCATTCTCGATTACAAAATCCTGAACGGCGAAGCATCCGATTCGCACGACTTCAACATTTTGATCCTGGTTGAATTTCCAAACATGGCTGCGTTCGACACGTTGCGCGAGAAGATGGACCCAATCGCCGAGAAAGCGATGGGTTCGGCGGAGCAACGGAAAGACATGGCGGTCAAGCGTCTCGATATTCGTGAAATTCTCGGCACTAAAACAATGCGCGAGATCACGTTGAAATGACCTGCGGTCAGAAGTCGACGGTCAGAAACCGGTATTACAATTTTTGCTCGCCTGCCAAACGCGCCAAGCGCAAGTTGCGCGCGATGAAAACGAAGATTCTTTTTGTCGCCGCGCTTGCGCTGGCACACGGTACGCCAGCACAGACGCCAAGCCCAGCCGCACGCCAAAGCGGCTGGCAGCTGGCGCAGAGTTTCGAGCCGACGCTTCCGCAATCTTCATCGACTTCCGCTGATCCGGTCCGAACGCCAGCGTCGGCTTCAAATTCGGCAGCGGCGACTGTGCAAACAGTGCCTGCTGCTCCGTCGAATCCAGCGGCATCGAAATCTATCTCGGTGCAAACATCACGTGATCGCAAAAGCAGGAGCGCGATTTCGTATGTCGAGGGCTCGATCTGGATGTTGACCTTCATCAAGACAAAGTCCGGGTTGACCGACGATTACTTCAAATCGATCAGCGCTTCGCTCAAACCCGTGTACGAGGAAGAGAAAAAACAGAAGATGATCCTCGATTACAAAATCTTGAGCGCGGATGCCTCCGACGAGCGCGACTTCAATGTTATCATTATGGTCGAGTATCCCAACACGGCGTCGCTCGCAGGGTCGCGCGAACGAATCGAGCCGATTATAGACAAATTCATCGGATCGGCGGAAGCGCGCCGCGACCTGGCGACGAAGAGAAGCGATATTCGGGAAATTCTCGCCACGAAAACAATGCACGAGATTTGGCTGAAGTAAGTCAGAGGTCACCGGTCAGAAGTCAGAGATCAGCGCAGCCAAGGCAACGTGTCGAGATCGACGTTCCCGCCAGTCAGAATAATTCCGACGCGGTTTGGACCAATGTCGATTTTGAGCTCAATAATCGCCGCGTAGGGAACAGCAGCTGACGGTTCGATGATGATCTTCATCGTTTCCCAGATCGTGCGCATCGCCGAAACGATCCCCTCTTCGCTCACAGTGGTGATGTCATCGACGTAACGTTGGATGATCGGAAAAGTACTCTTGCCGACGTTGGTGCGCAGACCATCAGCAATCGTAAATTTCTTTTCCGTCACGATTCTTTTCCCAGCGCGGAATGATTGAGCTGCATCATCAGCATTCGCCGGTTCGACCGCGATCACTTTAATTTTCGGCCGCATCGATTTCGCAGCGACCGCCGTTCCGGCAAGTAATCCGCCGCCGCCGACCGGACACATCACAAGATCGACGGCGACCTCTTCGAGCAACTCAACCGCTGCCGTCCCCTGCCCCGCCATTACATCTTCGTTTTCAAACGAATGAATTAAAGTCGCGCCCGTCCTCGCGATCACGTCCGCGCACACGGCCTCACGCGCTTGTTGCGTCGGCTCGCAAAAAACAACGTGCGAGCCGTAGCTTTCGACTGCGCGCACTTTCACTTTCGCGGAGTTTTTTGGCATCACGATATGCGCAGGAATACCGCGCAACTTCGCAGCCCGAGCCAGCGCGGTTCCATGATTTCCAGACGAATGCGTGGCGACGCCGCGCTTCGCAGTCGCGTCATCCAGCGCGAACACGGCGTTTGTTGCACCGCGCGCTTTGAACGCGCCGACCTTCTGAAGATTCTCGCACTTAAAAAACAACTTCGCTCCACTCGCTTCATCTAGTGGAGAGCTGGTCAAAACAGGCGTTCGATGAATGTATGGTCGGATCCGTTCGTGCGCGGCGCGAATGCGATCGAAATCGAGAGACATAGTCTGCCGGTGCTATATTGCTGCCCATGGAGCCGGACGCAAAGCAGAAGGAACGTCGAGTCGGCACCCTCCGGCCGCAAATCTCTGCCGAAGAAGATCGACATCGCACGCGCAGTCAGCATCGCGCGAAAAAGCAAACGGTTGCCGCCGAGCGCCGTGCAATCAAGAAAGCAGCGCGACAGCAGTTGGGATGCCAATTGCGCGACGAGATCGAGGAAGAGCTCTAGACAAGATCCACTCGATTAAGGGATTCTGAAACCCAAGAAATCCTGTTAATCGTGTCTTTCTGTGAAGCCGATCGTTTTTCTCGATGAAGAGCAAGTGCGGAAACATTTGCGGATGGCGGATTTGATTCCGGCGATGGAGAAGGCGCTGATCGATTTTTCGGCCGGCAAAGCAACGCAACCAGTCCGGCAAGTGATTTCAGTCGATCCACCGGGTGGATTCTATGGAATCATGCCGGCGTTAACGCCGGAAGGGCTGGGACAAAAAATCGTCACCTTCTATCCGCCAAATGCCGCAAAAGGAATTCCAACGCACATGGCGCTGATCGTCTTGAATGATTCACAAACCGGCGCTCCGCTGGCGGTAATGGACGGACGATTGATCACCGAGATGCGAACGGCTGCGGTTTCCGCCGCGGCAACGAAACTTCTCATACCGAAAGACGCGAAAGTTCTCGCCATTCTCGGAAGCGGCGTGCAAGCGCGCAGTCATTTCGAAGCGCTGCAACTCGTGAGAAGTTTTGAAGAGATCCGCGTTTGGAGTCAGACGAAATCGCACGCAGAGAGGTTCGCGAAGGAAATCAACGCGAAGGTAACGTCGCAAGAAGACGCAGTCCGTGGCGCAGACGTCATCGTGACCGTCACAAACTCCAAGACGCCAATATTGAAAGGCGCATGGCTAAAGCGTGGTTGTCACGTAAACGCAGTCGGCGCTTGCCGTCACGATTGGCGCGAATTGGACGATGACGCGATGCGAAACAGCGTTGTCTTTGTAGATTCGCGTGAGGCAGCGATGAAAGAATCAGGCGACGCGATTCTTTCTGGAGCGAAAATTTATGCAGAGCTTGGCGAAGCACTCGCCGACAAGGTCGACATCAAACCTAGCGAAACGACAATTTTCAAGTCGTTAGGCATGGCCGTCGAGGATATCGCCGCCGCGTTACTGATCTATCGGGCGGCAACAGAGTAAAGCAGCCGAGGAAACGGCCGCCCCGACAGAAACAGTTACACTGGGGGCAGAAGTGGATTCATGAATCCGAGGTCCAGATTGGCGAAGCGCCGATGTTTGGCAACACGATCGCGAGATCGGGTGGATTCGATATAGCGTACCATTTCGCGAGTGTCGCCGAATATTCATCGACGGATGCGGTCGAGATCCAACGGCCTTCACCGACATCGTCGGGGCCGCCATTTGCGACTGTCGGGTAGCTTCCGGAGAGGTCCCGGTTTTGACGGAATCGCCGAGCATGAGCGCATGACTTCCCCAAGCGTGATCCGAGCCACGGCCGTTCGATTGAAACGTGTGACCGAAGTCAGAAGCGCCGAACAGTGTGACACGATCGGAAATACCGAGCCACGAGCAACCCGGGGTCTTAAAAACAATTCTAAAAATCCCGGCAACCGCTAGGAACTAAGAATCTGTTCAGCCTCGGTCAGGCTCTGACAAGTGATGATTTGAACGTCGCCGCCGTAATGAAAGATCGACATGATCTGCAAGCCGATGTCGCGATGCGGATCAGGAACCACACGCACGACCAGCGATGCGCCTTTTTCGTTGAAAAGGTCCATCGCTTTTTCAATGAACGGAGCGCACTTCACGTCCATCGATTCCAAGTCGGTCAAATCAGCGAGTAACCGGAATCCAGATTGCAATTGCGCAAGCCCGGACCGGATTTGCTCGAGACCTTTTTTGCTGTCTTCGGGCTTGATCCTCCCCGAGTAGCGAATAACGAAGCGATTTCGCGACTGATCGACTTCGAACCTAATCACTCTTTGAGGCGGTTATATTTTCTCAAAAGCTCGCGCAATCGATCATGCGAAAGCGCTTCCGCTCGATGATTGTCGGCGCCCGTCATGGTCTGATTGTCCACCAGCGCATTTACGACTGCCTCTTCGGCAGTCTGCACGACGCTGGTGAAAATGGGATCCATCAAGTCGTTCGGAATTGTTTGGACCGAATGCGTAATTTGCTCTGGTGCCCAGACATTTTTGTTCGCTGTTGAAAAGGCGACGAACAAATCTCCCGAGCCGTTTCCGGAAATCGTTCCAGTCCGCGCGAGTCCAAGCGAGACGCGACGCGCGAGCCGCTTCAATTGATTTGGAAGCAACGGCGCATCCGTCGCGACCACGGCAATGCATGAACCAGTGTCTTCGCCGTAAACTGCGCCGGGAATTTCCTTTCCAACTGGCACGCCGGCGATTGTCAGCAACGCACGCCGTCCGAAATTCGCCTGGAGAAAAACTCCGACAGTGAAACTTTGTACCGGTTTATCTTTTCCCGGTTTGATGTCGATCTTGCGTGAGGCTGTCCCGTTGCCGCCCTTGAATTCGTAGCAAACCATTCCGGTCCCGCCGCCGATGCTTCCCTCCTCGATTGCGCCGCCGTGCGCGGAATCAAGCGCGTGAAAAACGTCCTCGGCCTTCACATGAAAACCGTTTATGTCATTCAACCAACCGTCCCAGGTCTCAGCGACCAGCGGCAAACTCCACCAGTATCCGCTTGCATCCGCGGCGCCATGCCTGACTCGCCACGCGATCACCGCATCGCGAGCAACGCCGACGCTGTGCGTGTTTGTGACAACAATGGGTCCCTCAAGAAACCCGCTTTCTTCAATCCAATGCGTCCCGGTCATCTCGCCGTTGCCGTTCAAACTGAATACGCCAGCATAAACCGGATCGTTTAACGAATCGTGACCACGCGGAATGATTGCGGTGACCCCCGTGCGCACGGGGCCTTTGCCAACAACGAGTTTTCCGTCGCCGCGAATGATCGTTGTATACCCAACTTCAACGCCGGCGACGTCGGTGATCGCGTTCAACGGGCCCGGCGTCCCTTCAAACGGCACGCCGAGATCGCGCGCACGAACCATCTTCTGTGCAGTTGTCGATCTCGGCGGCAGTTCGTATGGCTCGCGTGCATACACCTCGGATGCCAGCAACATCGCGAGCAGCACGAAGAAAATTCGTATCATTTCATTGTCCATTTCTCCTCAAAAAGAGTTTTTCATTCGCCCTTTTCCGGATTGCCAAATTAGCGATGTCCACGATTTCGATGGTGGATCGAACGTGAACTCGTTTGTCAGATCGTCGTCTTTCGGCTCAAATCGAAACTCGATCGCAAGCAGGTTGCTGTCGATCTTGCCCCGGCCGAGCTCCGAATAACGCGCGCCAAAAACATCGATCCAATGGCAAACGTAATCTTTTGCCGCGTCGTCGAAACCGCTTTTCATCAATTGTACTTTTTCATTCGCGGCCAGAATTGGCGCAGGTCGCCGGTTAATCCGCGACACAACAAAATATCGAAATGCTCGTCTCGCCGCGAGTACGGATGTGCGACGCGACCGGCCACTTCGACGCTTTGGAAATGCTCGCGCTCGCCGGTCCCGTCGCTGCCGAGAACGATCACGATGCTGCCATCGTAATCGCGCGGTCCCCAAAGCCAATAGCTTTGATGATTACAAATCGATTTCGGCAAACCGATTCTGGGCCCGAAGAAATCGATCGCACCTGCCTGTCCATAGCTGTTCGCGAAGATCGCGGTGTGCGCCTGTTCTTCAGGCGAAAGCGATTTGTAAACACCTGCCGTTTCACGCGCCATCTCTTCCCAGCCAAATTCGTCGGCAAAATATTGCGGCAACGGACCGGTCGGCTGGTTCTCCGCTTTCGGCGGCTCGATGCCGAGTTTCTTTTGATAAGCAACAAATCCTTCAGGCGAAAGAATCGGAGAAACGGTCGGCGCAAGGAGAATTATCGAAGCAACAACAAGGATGGCGTAAGCAGAGCGAGGCCATTTCCATCGCGCGGTCGTAATCTTTTCGAAGCCAATGGCGCCCGCAGCAAAAAGCAACGGATAGATCGGCGCCAGATAGTAATTCTTGCCGCGAAGCGCGATGAAGGTCGCGAGCAAAGCCAGGTAAACAATTCCGAGAATCCGGAACGGGCGTCCATCGCGTCCGACGAAGAGCCAGACCAACCCACCAATCCAAAGCGGAAACAGCATTGGATTCATGAGCTGCGCCTGATCGAGAACGAACGTGACCGGTCCGCGCGCAACGTCGCGATGCGTTTGACGGATGTTTTGCATCAATTCGAGAAATGGAAAATCGTGGCGTACCAGCCAGATCAGATTCGGCAGGAAAATCAGGGACGCGATCAACGCGCCGATCCAAAATTGCTTAGTGAATAAGAAGCGGCGCTCGCTCGTTAGGATCATTCCAATCACAACCGCGACAACGAAGAACGCGATGCCGTACTTGGTTTGCATCCCGATGCCGACAAGGGTGCCGAACCAGACCCAGTAACGCGAATTGTTGCGATTGATCGCGCGAGCGATGCACCAGACGCAGCCGATCCAAATGAGTGGCTCAAACGCGTTCATCGTGAGCCAGTGATGCAGAATCAGGTAAATCGGCACGCAAACGACGGCGAGCGAAGCGAGAACCTGAGCGAACGCATCACCGCCTAGCTCGCGAGTCAATTTTCCCGTCAACCACACGGTCGCCGCGCCGGCAAGCGCGGGCAAAAACCGCAAGCCGATGAGCCAATCATCAAACAGAAGTCGGGCAATCCACGTGACGAGCGCGATCAATGGCGGTTGATCCACATATCCCCAATCAAGATGTTCGGCGCAGGCGAGATAATAAAGTTCGTCACGAAAGATTCCGTAGCGACTGGCGGTAAGCAGATGAAAGACCAATATTGCGCCGGCGAGATAAAGAACGAGCGCTTCGCCGGAGAAAAATCGAGATGTTAATCTTATGTTCAACGCGAGCCGGCAAATCGTCTACCGCAAAACTTCTCGCTCGGCTAGCTGCGCGTCCGGCGGCGAGCTTCCTGTTCCAAAATCGTGACCACGTTCTTGAAGCCTTTGACGTCGGCGGCAGTCGCGCGTTTTAATACAGACTGCTCCAGCGCCGAAAGGTGGCGCTTCACGCGTTTGGACACGGTCCGGCCTTTGGCAGTTAGTTTCACCAAAAATGTCCGGCGATCCGTCTTACCGACTTCTCGCGTGATCAATCCGCGAGCAACCAGGCGATCGAGAATACTGGTCAATGTCGATCTTTTGTGAGCCAGCCCGCGATGAAGATCGGCAATTTTCGCCAGTGCGGAATCATCGACCATGGCGAGAATGTGCGCCTCGCCCTGCGTTAAACCGCGTTCACGCAAATCATCGAGATAAAGACCGATCCGGTGAGTCGCCCGATGAACTGGATGAACAAAATGTAATGGCATCGACGGAGAGTGGTTTCAGGTCCGGCTCAATCCAGGAAGTCCGCGCTCGCTCGCTGAAAAGAAGCTCTGGCGAATAATAGACGAGCGGAAAACCCTTTTCCAGAAACTGTGGATGCTGATGAACGATTTGTTCGAGATCTTTGCCTTTTGCAGCGACGCGCGCATAGGCAAGGAGGTAGATCCAAAAGAGCGTGATGGTCTCGTGATATTTGTCTGGCTTACCGGCGGCGGCCGCGACTTTACGCAACGTGTTACGCATTTGACCAGTCGCCTCGCCAACTGTGGCCGATTCAGTCAGATACACCCAGGCCACATGCAGATGCAAAGCGTGATGGAAATCCTTGTTCGCGATCCCGCCCCGTTCGAGAGCGCGCGTGAATTCGACATCAGTCATGCGCTCCTCCCTTGGTCAGAGCTGCATTGATCGCATTTCCCCAGTGAACGCGTTGTTGGTCGGCAGCCCGGCGCAATGAACACGTAATCCAAGCGGCCTGCCTTCTCGTCGTAAGTAGTAAGCGTCCAGAGAGTCGTTCTTTGCCATTTGTCCCGATCGTGCCAAACACCACGCCGTCGCGTTGTGCGCCTTTTGTGGGATGAATGAATTGCGGCTTCCAGCCTGGCGCCCATTCCACCTCCTGCACCGGCCCGAACAAAGGCGTCACTGCAGCGACCGAACCTTGGAGGGCAATGGTCAATGATTCCGTCCGATGCTGCAGCGGATTTTCATCGGTCGCGCCGATGGTTGTCGCACTATTGAGCAAGATTCCGCATTCCAAAATCAGCAACATCGTGTTCATATGATATTACGATATCGTAATATCCGATATCGTCAATTGGTTCCCTCAATCTATGTTTCAACAACACCGATCGATACCGGAAGCGGAACATGGCATCACGGCCTCGCCGATCTCACAATTTTCGTCGTCAGTCTGCTTTTTCATTTTCGCTGCCGAAACAACGCATTTAGAATGAATTTGTGAGCTACGAGGTCTTCGCCCGAAAATATCGACCCCAGACATTTGATGATCTCGTCGGACAGGCGCACGTCTCCCGCACACTTAAGAACGCGGTCGCGCAAAACCGACTGGCGCATGCCTATTTGTTCGTCGGACCCCGTGGGATCGGCAAAACGTCGACCGCCCGAATTTTGGCCAAGGCGCTCAACTGCGTAAAAGGGCCGACCGTGAAACCAGACAACACCTGCGACAACTGCAAGGAGATCGCAGCTGGAAATTCACTCGATGTGATCGAGATCGATGGCGCGAGTAACCGCGGCATTGATGATGTGCGCGAGTTGCGCGAAAACGTACGCTACGCGCCCTCCAAGTCGAAATACAAGATTTATATTATTGACGAAGTGCACATGCTCACGAAGGAGGCGTTCAACGCCCTCCTGAAAACGCTGGAGGAGCCACCGCCGCATGTGAAGTTCATTTTCGCAACGACCGAACCAGACAAAGTCTTACCAACAATTCTGTCGCGTTGCCAGCGCTTCGATCTGCACCGCATTCCGGCGAAAGTGATTGCCGATCATCTGCAATTCATCTCCAAGAAAGAGAAGATCACGCTCGAACCTGCGGCCGCGCACGCAATCGCGCGCGGGGCCGAAGGCGGACTGCGCGACGCCGAATCGATGCTGGATCAACTGGTCGCGTTCTGTGGAGAGAAGATTACCGAACCTGACGTTCTCAACGTTTTCGGATTCACCAGTGAACAGACGGTGGTCGATCTGACCGGAAAAATTCTGCGCGGCGAGACCGCGCCTGCGCTTGATGTTCTTTACCAGCAATCCGAAGCCGGCAAGGACATGATGCGTCTGATGTCGAATCTGATTTCGTATCTGCGCGACCTGCTGGTGTTTAAAGCCAAGCCCGACGCAGTCGCGGAGGATGTAGATCTTGAATTGGAGAAAGCGCTCGGGACACAGGCTGAGTTAGTCGAGAACGATCGGTTGCTCGACCTAATCGACCAGTTTGCTCAAACCGAAGGTCGCATGAAATGGGCGCCAAACAAAAAGCTGCATTTTGAAGTCGCGATCATCAAGGCGATCCGAAGTTTGAACCAGACTACGCTGGATGACGTGATTGAGAGGCTCGGCGAGCTGCGCGACGGAAAAAGTTTTTCGGCGGAAAAAAAAACGTTAGGCGTTGAGCCTGTTAGGGCGGCCGCACCGTCTACCGCCAAGGAGAGCGCGGCGGATCCAACAGGCCCTGCAGCATTGGGCGTGGCCGAAGATGTCGACGGCGAAAGTGATCCGGGGCGGATGTGGCAACGTGTTTTTGCGAAGATCCCAAATACAAAGGCGTTCGTCCGCAATTCGGCCGCGGCGGCGCATGTTCTGCCGAGCGAAGGACGCCATTTCGTTCTTGGATTTTCGTCGGATCAAAAATCGCCGATGGACATTTTAGGAACCACTGCCAATCGAAAGCTGATCGAATCGCTGTTGCAGGAAGTCAGCGGCAAAGATTGGACCCTCAAACTAATGATTCATAAAAATCTGCCGTCGAAAGGAGAAAGCTCTCCGACCAAGCCGTCGGAAGATTACACGGATGACCCGCTAATTAAGGATGCACTTGAGATTTTTAATGGCGAAATCAGACGATGAACTTGAACAAACTGATGAAACAAGCGTAGCAAATGCGGGCACAAATGGCCAAAGCGCAGGTTGAGTTGGAACACAAAACAATTAACGCCAGCGCTGCCGGCGGAAAGGTCAAGGTGGCAGGAAACGGCGCGGGCGAAAATTCTCGTGATCAAGATTGGGCAAACAGATTTTGGATCCAAACGACGTCGAATTTTTGGAAGACGCGGTGTCTTCGGCGGTCATAGACCGCCGCTACAGCTTCAGCGTTCGTACTTCACGTTTGTGTTTTTCGTAAACGCACACCTCGCGAATACCTAAGATTGACATTTTTTCGCCGAGGCGATCGAAACTCTCCGCCAATTGCGCGTGCGAGTGCGCGTCGGATGCAGTTGTGAACGGGATTTTTTTCTCTATTGCGAGCTTAATGATCGCGTCGCTCGGATAGAGTTCATCAACAGGTTTGCGCCAGCCGGCCGTAGAAAGCTCGATCGCTAGGTTACGCGACCGGATAAAATTGAGCGTTTCATTAATGATTGCTCGGATGTCCCCGCAAGGACGATGACCATGAATCTTGATCAGGTCGAGATGCGACAGGCAATCAATCAAACCGGTCGCGGCAATCTCGCGAACGCGCCGAAAATAGTCATCGTAGATCTCATCGACGCTGCGTCCGACGAACTGTCCCGCGCCGTCAGGCACGCTGTCGAACATTTGCTCAGGGTTACCGAGGTAATGGACCGAGCCGAGAACGAAATCGAGCTTATCCCAATTCTTCTCAACCCATTTTCTCCCGGCGGCTGAGGTTTGCGGATCGTTGTCGAGTTCGATGCCGGCACGGATCTTCACATCGAGGTTCGCGGCGCGCAGCTTGTCGATTTCATCAAAATCGACACCAGCACGGAAACGATCGTGATCAGTAAAAGCGATGTCGTTTAAGGCACACACGCGCGCGCTGTCAATCCACGGTTGCAAGAGTTTCTGCGAATATTGCTGAACTCGATGTCCTTGCGGATGGGAATGATAATCTGCAAAAAGTCGCCCGCTCACGGTTCAGTGAGAAACTTCTGCCGGATCTTGAGATCGGGATATTTCGGAAAGAAAACTTCGGCCGTGAAAACCTTGTTTGGCGTGAGGTCGCGGGTTGCGATGTTTTCTTTGTACTCAACATGTTCGCCGGGATTAATTAGGACGCTCGCGGGTTTGTCTTTGATCGCGTGATTCTCAGACCATTTCGTCAAAACGACATCGCCAGCATTCAGTAATTGAATCTCGATCCGCTGATCGGTTGGGAAATCGAGTTGAATCATGTGATTGCCCTTGTTAGTCACGGTCAATTTAACTTCCACTTGCCGGATTTCGGAAAGGCGCACCGGCTGAGGCGAAACCTGGAGATCGAGAACCAAACCGTGCAATCGGCGATCGTTATATTTCGGGAGAACGTCGGATGATGAAAACGGATGGAGAACGCGCCCAAAGAAACCGCGCTTTTGCATAGTAGTAGTGGTCATGGGCGTCGGAGTTGCCAGCGCTGCTGCCGAAGCCGAGGGCATGTGTTGCTCCAACGCCGATGCCGGGGTTTCCTGCGCCAAGAGGCTGGTGTTGAAAAGTATGAAAAAAATGATGGCGGGACGAATCATCGACGGGTTACAACACGAAAAGATATCGTTATCAATCGGTCATGAAATCCATTTTCGCGAGTCTGATTGTGGCACTTTTGGCCGTTTCTGCCACCCGTAAAGATCGACATTGTACCCTCGGCGTCCACGCCGAAGCCAATCGAATGACACCGCGACATTTCCCACCTTCGTTAGCGCATCGCTTTCGGGCAAACAGGTGGCCATTGAGCGAATCCCGCGGCTGTCCGAGCATGGTGTCGTCGTCTATTACCCCTACGAAGTCGGCAGCGGAAACTACGGCGCGCTATTTCAATTGAACGAACGAAAGCAATAAATTTTGCCGATGCGCTTCTTCGTTCTCATTTTGGTTGCCATATTGTCGTTGCGAATCGCTGCTTTCGCGGAAACGGAGTCGGCGACTCTCGACCTTGCATTGCCGACCGACAACGACGCGATCTTTCATGGCGGCGGTCCGGATTTTTATCAATACATCGAGCGCGATTATCAGGGTGAAAAATCGACACCTTGGGAAGGTGGCCAATATGGTTTCGTCCGCGATCCGGTGGAAACGAGCACCGGCATTGTTTATACGCGTTTTCATGAGGGTATCGACATTCGCCCGTTGCATCGTGATGAGCAGGGCGAACCGCTCGATGAAATCCGCGCGATCGCCGACGGCAAAGTCGTCCATACCAATTTGGATCCCGGTTATTCAAACTATGGGAAATACATCGTGGTCGAGCATAACTGGGGTGGTTCCCCGTACTACAGTTTGTACGGACACCTCAGCAAGATCGACGTGCACGCCGGCGAAGTTGTGCATCGTAACCAACATATCGCGGTCATGGGTTACACCGGAGTCGGAATCAATCGCGAGCGCGCGCACGTGCATTTGGAACTGAACCTTATCCTTACCCACAAGTTCCAGGAATGGTACGACGCGTTCCATCCGCACGATCCGAACCATCACGGCCTCTACAACGGAATCAATCTCGTTGGATTGGATATTGCGCGGCTCTATTTGACGCTGCGAGAAAAGCCGTCATTAACCATTCCGCAATTTCTCGGTCAGGAAGAAGTTTTCTTCAGAGTGGCGTTTCCAAAATCACGCTACTTCGAATTGCCGAAACTCTATCCGTGGATGGTGAGTGGAGTGGCCAAGGGGCGATCGTGGATCGTAAGTTTTGCACGCAGCGGTCTGCCGCTTCGAATTGAGCCGAGCGATCAGAAAGTGAAAGAGCCTGAGATCGCTTATGTGAAACCGAGCAAATTGAATGCTTCTTATCTCACGAACGGGATGGCGACTGGCCCGACATCGCACGCACATCTGACCGGATACGGTCAAGAGATGCTGCGCCTGCTGATTTATCCCGACTGAAAGATTGAGAGCGCCTCCAAATTTAGCACGAGGTCGGCTGACGCCGCGCAACCGCGACACCGTGTGGAATTGCGCCGGCGACGAATCCGAGACATTCGACTGCGCCGCTTGGTTTGCCTGGCAGTGCGATAACGAGTGAATTGTCAACCACAGCCGCGAGACTGCGCGAAAGAATTGAATTGGGGGTGATCTTCATCGATTCGGCGCGCATCAATTCGCCAAAACCCGGCAATTCTACGCGCATGATGGCGCGAATCGCTTCCGGCGTAACATCGCGCGGTCCAATTCCAGTTCCGCCGGTGGTGAGAATCAAACCGCAACCTTGTTTGGAGAATGAGCGAACGCTTTCCTGAATTTTGGTTGCGTCATCGGGAATCACCGCTTCACACAGAACCTGCCAGCCATTTTTTTGAGAAAATTCCTTCAGCGCCGGGCCGCCGAGATCTTTGTAATCACCAGCGCTCGCGCGATCCGAAATCGTGATGATGCCACAAACGACCTGCATTAACTTTTGGTTTTCTTAACTAATCGAACGTCTGCGATTTGCATTTCTTTATCAACGGCTTTGCACATGTCGTAAATGGTGAGCAAAGCGATCGCGACTCCGGTAAGAGCTTCCATCTCCACGCCGGTCTGAGCAATTGTGCGCGGAGTGCAAGTGACTTCGGCACCGCTGCGATTGGCGACGATGTCGATCTTTACGTCGCTCAGTGGCAGCGTGTGACAAAGCGGAACGAGATGGGCAGTTTGTTTTGCTGCTTGAATGCCTGCGAGGCGGGCAGTCGCAAAGACGTTGCCTTTCGCGATTCGATCTTTCGAAATCAAATCGAGCGTCCTGCGCTGAAGTTTGATTCTTCCTTTTGCGATCGCGGTGCGAATGCTCATCGGTTTTGCCGAGACATCGACCATCTGCGCGCGGCCTGATCGGATGTGCGAAAGCCGATCCATTCTCAACCGCCGATGGCGATCATCTTTCGGTCGGGCTGATAATTTTTTCGGAAATCGTGCTGCTCGGGTTTGCGATCAACCACGCGAATAAAAAACTGCCGCAGTTCTTCATCGGTCGCGCCCCCGCGCATCGGTTTCATGATGTCGAACTCGAGATAACTTCCGAGACATGGGCGCACTTTCCCGTCGCAGGTCAAGCGAAGTTTATTGCAACTCTCGCAAAAATGCAGGTTCGTCATCGCTCCGATAAAACCGATGCGCTGATTACGACCGGGAATCTGGTAGTAAGTTGCCGGACCGTTCGTGCGGAAGGCCGGTTCCGGAATTAAATCGCCAACCTGTTTTTCGATTGCTCGCTTTGCTTCGGCTACGGGAAGAAAATTTTCGTCACTAAGAACTTCAGTCGTACTCACCGGCATCATTTCAATGAAGCGCAGGACCAAGTTACGTGCGCCAGCGAAGTCAATCAACGGAATGAGTTGGTCTTCGCTCCGGCCGCGCATCAGCACAGTGTTGAGCTTGATTTGATCGAATCCGGCCGCGCGCGCGGCGTCAATTCCTTCAAGAACCTGCGCGTGCAGATCGCGTCCCGTAATTTGCGAGTAAAGACTTCTATCCAGCGTATCGAGCGAAATGTTGATCGAATTCACGCCCGCGGCGCGCAACGCTGCCGCCATCGTCTCTCCGCCAGTTTCGCGTGCGAGCAATGTTCCATTCGTCGAAATGCCGAGGCTAGTGATTCCGGGGATCTTTGGAATCTCGCGGACGAAATTGTTAACGTCGCGCCGAACGAGCGGTTCGCCGCCAGTCACGCGAATCTTTGTTACGCCCAAATCGGCGGCAATCCGGATGAGTCGCAGCGTTTCCTCGTAGCTGAGAATATCCTCGCGCGGCAACCATTCCTGGAGCTCGCGCGGCATACAATACGCGCAGCGCTCGTTGCAACGATCGGTGATCGAAACGCGCAGATACGAAATGCGATGGCCGTAACGGTCCTCCATTTTAATCGTAACGTTATCGGCAAGGCTGTGTTCAATCAACAAGCCGGTTAATTGACTGCCCAAGAGCCGGTTGTATCATTTTTTATGAAAACAATTTCCAACACCCTGTTGTTAGGCTTGGCGGCTATCGGACTCAGCCTAACAAGTTGCGAAACGGTCGAGAATCGAATTTCGGAGCATCCGGACGTTTTCAGTAGTCTATCTCCGCGCGACCAGGCGTTGGTACGACAAGGGCAAATCCGGTCGGGCATGTCGCTAAACGCAGTCTGGCTGGCGTGGGGCGCGCCCCACCAAAAGACGACAGGCGAAATGCGCGGGAACCAAACCGAGACGTGGATTTATCTACAAAGCACAACGGCGTGGGGCTACGGTTATGGCTGGGGCTACCCCGGCTGGGGCTACGGCCCGTGGGGCAATGGCGGGTTCGGTGTGGGCGTCATTCACGCGCATCATCACGCGCATTTCGCGTTCTTCGGCGATCCATTCTACGATCCATTTTATTATTCCTACATTCCGCCTACGATTTACTATCCGTACAAAACAGTCACGTTTTGGAACGGACGGGTCATGTCGTTTCAGTATCTCGTCGACCGCTATTAGTTGATCAAGATTTTGCGCGCGCGTTGCGGCCGCAACGCGTGTAGCCTTTGATCGATGGCCTACCACTCGTTCCGCGATTTTCTCGAAACGCTCGAGCAAGCCGGCGAACTCAAACGCATCGACGATCAGGTCGACACAAACCTCCTCATTACTGAGTGGGCCGACCGCGAAATGAAATCGCTGGGTGGCGGAAAGGCATTGCTTTTTGAACAGCCGTTTGTCGACGGAAACGTTTCTAAATTTCCGGTGGCGATCAACACGATGGGTTCGCGCAAGCGCATCGCCATGGCGCTCGGCCGTGAGAGCATCGACGAAATCGCGCAGGAAATTCAGCTGATTCTCAAAGCAAGACCGCCGACCGATTTGCGTGAAGGTTTCGCGTTACTGAAGCAGGGAATTCATTTGCTCCACGCGCGGCCGAAGACTGTTCGCAACGCACCTTGTCAGGAATTCATCCACAAGATCGACAACAGCAACGCGTTTTCACTGCGCGATCTTCCGATTCTAAAATGCTGGCCGAAGGACGGCGGGCGTTTCATCACTCTTCCGAACGTGCACACGCAAGATCCGGAGACCGGCGCACGAAATGTCGGCGTTTATCGGATGCAGGTTTTCGACAATCGAACAACCGCGATGCATTGGCAGATCCACAAAGTCGGTGCGCGCCACGGCAAAGTTTATTATGAACGCAACGAGCGAATGCCGGTCGCGGTGACGCTCGGCGGCGATCCGGCCTTATCATTTTCTGCGACCGCGCCGTTGCCAGACGGCCTCGATGAAATTTTGTTCGCAGGATTTCTGAGACGAAAATCGATCGAGATGGTGAAGTGTAAAACGATCGATCTCGAAGTTCCCGCGAATGTCGATTTTGTTCTCGAAGGTTACGTGCAGCCAGGCGAGATGCAGCTAGAAGGACCGTTTGGCGATCACACCGGTTACTACACCGCAGTCGAAAATTATCCGGTTTTTCATTTAACAGCGATCACGCATCGCAAAGAGGCCGTATATCCGACGACGATTGTCGGAATTCCACCGATGGAAGATTTTTATATCGGCGATGCGATCGTTCGAATTCTTCTGCCGGTGTTCAAGATGAATTTCCCGGAGCTCGTGGACATGACGCTGCCCGCGGAAGGCGTTTTTCACAACCTCGTCTTCGTCAGCATTCGAAAGCAATATCCGTATCAGGCCTTCAAGATGATGCATGGTTTGTGGGGAATGGGCCAGATGATGTTCAGCAAATACATCGTGGTCGTGGATGAAGATTGCGACGTGCACAGCACGAGCGAAGTGCTGTTTCGTTTGTGCGCGAATACCGATCCCGAACGCGACACAACCATCATCAAGAATCCCAGCGACTCGCTCGATCACGCGCCGAGCGAGCAAAACATCGGTTCGCACATGGGCTTTGACGCAACGCGCAAACTTCCCGGCGAAAATTATCATCGGCAATGGCCCGAATTGCTCAGGATGACCGACGAAGTGAAAAAGTTGGTCGACGCGCTGCAAAAGAAAACGCGTTGATCCCGCGAACGAGATCAATGCGCTTGTGGCGTTGAGATTTTAGGCTACGGCCGGCGAAACAATTGACCAGTGTCGACGTCCCGAGTCAATCCGCCCGGCGGAACGCCGCGCAAATCGTAAACACGTCCAGTGTAGGGACTACGATACATTCCCGGCGTGCCAGTACTCTTGGCATACGGATAACCTCCAGCCGGAGGCGGACCATATTCGCGGGCGCGATCTTCCTGGATCGCATGCCCGATTAAGGCGCCAGTTGCCGCACCGATTGCCGCTCCAACCGCAGCGCTCCGCGGACCGCCGCCTGCAAGGCCGCCAATGATCGCGCCTGCTCCAGCGCCGGCTGCGGCTCCCTGGCCAGTCGGCGTATCACATGAGGCAAGTCCAAACGCGCCGAGCAAAATGCCGCACATAATTGTAAGGAGTCTCTTCATTAATGATGATTCGTTGTTTAGCCCAATGAATCGCAGAAGCGAAAAGATGCTTCGATCACCGCGGCCGCACGAAAACTTTGTTTACGCTTTCGTCCAGAATCAGGTCTCCCACGTGGGCTTTGCCTTTGCGACAGTCGTAAACATTGCTGGAGTACGGACTCTTAATGTATCCCCACGTACTTCCACCGCTCGCGCCACCGGTAAGGACCGCCAAATCCGTTCCCGGCGGATAAGGTTTTCCGTTCGGCGGCGGGTACTTCTTGGCGGCTTCTTCTTTGCTAATGATTTTCGGCTCTTTCGCATTACGGGTGTCCTGCGCCCACGACTTCGCAAACGGGCTCAAGGCTAAACAACCTACAACTAATGCTGCCACTAATGTTAAATATCTTTTCATATTGATTGTTACGCTTTGGATGACTCAGACGGATGGCGCTTTCTGCTCATTCAAAAAAGCTTGAGCAGATGCGCCGCAATCCGGCCGGCCTTTTCCAACTTACTGAGGGTGTATTCTTTTTCAAAGACGCGAAATTTGTCCAGCTCCATTCGCCGCAACAAACCGCGATAGATCGAATCCATAATCTCGGCTGCGACCATCGATTTGCGGTCCTCTTCCGGCAAAACTGCGGCCGCGTTTCCAAAAAACTGACGCGCTCTAGCGGCTTCGAACTGCATCAATTGGACAAAGCGGTCGTTGTAGTGCCGATTTTTTAGCTCTGTTTCCGAATAATCAAAACGGGCCAGATCCTCCTGCGGCAGATAAATTCGGTCAGCCCGAAGATCTTTTCCGACATCGCGCATGATATTCGTCATTTGCAAGGCCAGTCCGAGTTGAATCGCGTATTCTTTGCAATCGGGGTTGCGATACCCAAAGATTTCGATGCTCACCAAACCGACCGCGCTCGCGACGCGATAGCAATAAACGCGTAACTCATCAAACGTCTCGTAGCGCCGAATGCTCAAGTCCATTTCCACGCCAGCGATAACTTCCTCGAGCATTTCCGGTGTAATCGCATACCTTTTCGTCAGCTCGCGCATGTCGTCGGCAAATGTAGATTCGTTAGGCCGTGGCGCGCGCAGCGATTTGCGCCATTCAGCCAACCGGCGCTTCTTTTCCGCCGCGGCAAGATCGACATCGTCTGCAATGTCATCGATCACACGACAAAACGCGTAGAACGTTGTGATATCGCGACGGCGCTCGCGTCCGAGTGAAATAAACGCGAGCGCGAGGTTCGACTTGCTCGTTTGAGTAATTTTAGCCGCATTCACGAACGTTTCGTTCGGTCAATATTCAATCCACGCCTGTTGGTAGACGTCACCCACCTCGCCGCGTCGGAACAAGCAGACCCATGATGCGAGCAACCAACCGGTAACAAGGCCGCGAACAAAAACAAAGATCGATTTCCAGATGATCATCGCGATCAAGCGATCGGCAATCGCGCCGCGGACAATTGCGTCCACCAGCGTCAAAAAGAAGAAGTGGATGGCGCCGATTAGAAGAAACCAGCCAACGCGGCTGAGATTATTTCGAATGAAATCGCGGTGCGAGCGGATCGCTTCCCGCAACGTCTCATTGTGAAGCGCGAGCGAGATTTGCACCGCGCAAAAGCTAATAATTAAGCCGCACATCAAAGCGCGCTCGATCGGGAGATAATCAAGCACGTCGGGGATATTCATGAAATAGGCGAGCAATAAGGGCAACCGCACGATCAGAGTACTCACTAACACGACGATGCCAGCCCATTCCAAGACGTAACTAAATCGGCGCATCGCGAAGAGGAAAAGTTCGCCTTCTTCAAAACTTAAACCACGAATCCAGGCGAAACAGACCGCGATCAGATAAACCTGAATGTAGACGCCCAAGAAATATTCAAAAATGAAAGCAACTGCGTCGATCGATGCCGACATTTGTAGGAGGTCGGCCGCGGGAAGAAGTCCGCCCCAAAGCGGTAGCGCCCAATAGACGATCGGTTTGATTAAGGCCGCGCACGCACTCAGCAGCAGAATCACGTAGACGAGGTAACCCCAAAAGCGAAACCGCCTATGCAACGCGCGTACCATTGCCCCGTGCAACCCGCGCCAGTTGATCAGCATCAGCACCGCCGCGATCGCCGAAAGCGGATACGTCGTCGTTGCGTTGTCGAAAATTCCGGCAACGCCTTCGAGCGCAGGCAGCGGCGCTTCCTGCCAGACTTCCATGAATGTTGGCCAATGCCACTTCGCCAGCGAAGTGAGTTGGGTCAGATCGATATCCGCCGTGCTTTGAATTGGCGTAAAAGTGGAGAATTGAAAAACAAAATAGGCGAACCCCAGCAGGACAAACGTGAGCCAGACGCGCTTGTAACGCAGCAAACAGCGAAAACCGTCGCGCAACGGAACGCGGACTGGATTAAAGAGCAGCACAATAATGTAACCGCTCAACAATCCGATCAGCGGGTAAACGCGGGACAAACCCGTGAACATCTTTTCGCCTAACGAATCAAGCCCCAGTGCGGGAAGAATGGCCAATAAACAAACAATCCGCGCCCCACCAGGTTTCGTTCCGGCACCGGGCCCCACCAGCGGCTGTCGTAACTATTGTAGCTATTGTCGCCCATCGCGTAATAGCTATGCTCCGGCACTTGAAAGGTCTTCGTCGGATCGAACATGGCCAAATGCCCCGGACCATAACCGCGATATCCGTCTTTCGCGCTCATCACTCGTTCGAAACCGTAACCTTCCGCGACTTTGCCGTTCACATTCAACTTCGGCGGTTCGATCCGCAACGTGTCGCCAGGCAAACCGGCCAGACGTTTAATGTAAAACTGCGTTTGATCGCCAATCTCCGGAATGTTCTTCGTCCGGAAGACGAACACGTCGCCGCGATGCGGTTTCACAAAGTTATAACTGAATTTATCCACGAAAACCTGATCGCCAGTGTCGACCGCGCCGCGGGCAATGACTTCGCCGCGACGATAACGAGTTCCGGGCGCGACCCTGTAGTCCGCACTTAATTGTTCGGGCGGGCAATAAACGCGGAATTTTTGGTGCTCGCAGATAATTCGCGACCAGGTGAAGAAAAACAAAAACTTCTGGCGTTGAACTTGCAGGACCTCGTCATCTTCGGCCGAAACCACGTTAATGTAATTGCGGCCGCGAAAAATAAACTCCGCCACCTGCTGAAAAATATTTGGCGGCTCGGCCGTCATCGGGTGGCCGATGATTCCATTAAGCGTCGGTTGCATCGAACCAGTCGGAATTTTAAAGGGCTGCAAAAAATAGGAACGAATGCCAACCGCGACGACGATCGCGACTAGAATCACTTCGCAATTTTCCCGCCAATGCGATTCCCACGTTACCGGTATCAGCTCGTGCAGTTTCGCATCCAACGCTTCAGCGCGGCTTTCGATTTGTTGCCGGTCGCGCTGCTTCAGCGCGGTCTTAAGGCGCCGTATGTCCGCGGCGATCAAGTCGTAACTTTCAGACTCGAAAATATCGAGCTTGTAACGCAGATACTTCTGCGCGTGGCGTAGTAGCAGTTTGCTGTGTTTGATGTAGCCCGGTGTGAGCATGAGCTAAATGACGAATGACAAATGCTGAATGCCAAAACAACGCCCAAATGCAAATGACGAAGACAGATGTCGATCTTGGATTCGGATTTCGTGCTTTCTCATTCCTTCGCCACTCGGAATTCGGGATTGCAAAGCGCAGATCAATGCGCTTTGAGGACCTCAATGAATGCTTCCTGCGGAATGTTGATCTTGCCGATGCTCTTCATCCGTCTCTTTCCTTCTTTCTGTTTCTCCAGCAGTTTGCGTTTCCGGGTGATGTCGCCGCCGTAGCATTTCGCGGTCACGTTTTTTCGCAAGGCTGAAACGCTCTCGCGCGCAATGATCTTCCCACCGATCGCCGCCTGGATCACCACCTGATAAAGCTGCCGTGGAATCACTCTCTTCAATTTCGACGCGAGCTGACGTCCCCTGCCCTCCGCGCGGTCTTTGTGCACAATCGTGGAAAACGCGTCCACTGGCTCGCAATTGACCAGCAGATCGAGCTTTACCAATTTCGCCGCCCGATAACCAGCGTGTTCGTAATCCATCGAGCCGTAACCGCGCGTGATCGATTTAATCTTGTCGTTGAAATCGACCAGGATCTCGTTCAGGGGAAGCTCGCAATGCAGCATCACCCGCCGCGAATCGAGCGTTTCCGTGTGGTCCATCGTCCCTCGTTTATCCAAAATCAGTTGCAACAGGTCGCCGATGTTTTCATTCGGGCAAAGCACGTACGCACGCACGATCGGCTCTCGGATTTCTTTGATCTGGCTCGGATCGGGCAGATGTGCGGGATTGTCGATCAAAAGCGTTTCGCCGCGCGTCGTGACAACTTCGTAAACAACGCTCGGGCTTGTCGCAATGATGTCCATGTCGTATTCGCGGCGCAATCGTTCCTGAATGATTTCCATGTGGAGCAATCCAAGAAATCCGCACCGAAAACCGAAACCGAGGGCGACCGAGCTCTCCGGCGTGTAGACGAATGCGGGGTCGTTCAGTCGCAATTTCGCGATCGCCGCCTTCAAATGCTCGAAGTCACCGGTGTTGATTGGATAAATGCCGCTGAACACCATCGGATGAATTTCCTGAAATCCCGGTAGCGGTTCGCACGCCGGATTGCGTTGATCGGTAATCGTGTCGCCGATCTTCATGTCGGCCGTGCTTTTGATGTTGGCGATGAAATAACCGACATCGCCGGGCTCGAGCCGCGATTGCCCCAGCATCTTCGGCGTAAACACGCCCACTTCCTTGATCTCGTAACGCGTGTCGTTGCTCATCAACTTGATAGCATGGTTCGCCTCCATTGTTCCCGAAACGACGCGCACGTAACCGACCACGCCCCGATAAACGTCGAATACCGAATCGAACACCAGTGCGCGCAACGTTGAGTCCTGCGGCTTCGGCGGCGCTGGAATTCGATAGATGATCGCCTCCAAAACTTCGTCGATACCGGTTCCCATTTTCGCGCTAGCGTGGATCGCCTCCTCAGAAGGGATAGCGAGAATCTCCTCCAATTGTCGATGCACCGAGGCGATGTCGGCGTTTGGCAGATCAATCTTGTTGATCACAGGCACGATCGTCAGTCCCTGTTTGTGCGCAAGATGGACGTTGGCCACCGTTTGGGCTTCGACGCCTTGCGCCGCATCGACAATCAAAAGCGCGCCTTCACACGCCGCTAGCGAACGCGAAACTTCATAGGCAAAATCGACGTGCCCAGGCGTGTCGAGAAGGTTCAGACGATACGTTTGACCATCCTTTGCGCGGTAACCCATGGTCACCGGATGGGCCTTGATCGTAATCCCGCGCTCGCGCTCAAGGTCCATGGAATCGAGCAATTGGTCCTGCTTCTCGCGCTCGTGAATCGTACCGGTACGCTCAAGCAATCGATCCGACAACGTCGTCTTGCCATGATCGATGTGCGCGATGATGCAGAAGTTGCGAGTAAACTCGATTCCCATGAAGCCCGCACTATGCGAGTGCGTGGGGATGCGGTCAACGACCGCACCCGCAATCTTCCTTTGCCGCTCGATCCTAATCTCCGTTCTCGACCGAGTGAGCAAATTAAGATTAAGAAGTAGAGGAAGATTTCTATGTCGAATTTGATTCTCACGATCGAAGCGCAAGGCAAAGTCGCCTACGAATTTGCCGAGCGCTCCAGTACCATCGGTCGCGCGCCGGACAACAGGATCATCATTGACGATCCGTCGGTCTCTAACCGCTACGCGATGCTGGAACCAAGCGGCAAAGAGTATCGACTCAAAGATTTCGAATCGACCAACGGCACCAAAGTCAGCGGCGTTCCAATCACTGACACGTTGTTGCATTTCGAAGACCGGATTCGATTCGGGGTAATAGAAGCGCGATTTGAAGCCGATGTGCGTCGCCCGCAACCGTTGCCACAGTTGGAAACTATCGAAGCGAAGTCGGAGAAATCGAGCGCCGCACCCGCAAGTTTCGGAAATGCGTCGCCCTTCCCGCAAAGATCGACATCACGCGATTCGGTGCGGCTCACTGTCCTCGGCATCGCCGCAATCGCTGCGCTCGCTTTCTCGGCAGCATGATCGCCGTGTTTTTCATGCACGCGCCGTGATTTGCACTGCCATCTGCGAAAATCTGCGTAATTTTGTGGATTGAATGCAGAAACGGCTTTTGCTTTTTGATATCGACGGCACGCTGATTCATTCCGGCGGCGCCGGCATCGAAGCGCTCAAGCGCGCGCTAAAGGAGCGATTTAAGATCGACGACGACCTTCACGACATCGAGATCGCCGGCATGACCGATTCCGGAATCGTCATTAGTATTTTGAAGAAGCACAAACTCCCTACGACCAACGAAAACGTGGCCGCGTTTCTTGACAGTTATGTGCATTTTCTCTCTAAAGAGTTGCCGCAGCGCAAAGGCGAACTGCTTCCAGGCGTCCTAGATTTGCTCCAAAAGTTGAAAAATCGAAAACGCGTTGTACTCGGGCTCCTCACCGGCAACTTGTCACGCGGCGCGCGATTGAAGCTCGGCCATTACGGCGTCTGGCATTTTTTTGAGTTTGGCGCGTTTGCCGACGATCACCACGACCGCAATGAGCTTGGAGCATTTGCGCGCAACCGCGCGAAAGAAAAACATGGCCGCGAGTTTGCCGCCGACGAGATTGACGTCATCGGCGATACCCCACGCGACATCGCTTGTGGAAAAGCGCTCGGCGCCCGCACGATCGCGGTCGCGACCGGCACTTGGAGCCGCGAAAAGCTCGCCGATCATTATCCAGATTTTTTAATCGATGATTTTTCCGACGTTGACCGTCTAATTGATACGCTCGGTTGGTAAGGGACCAGCGTTGCCTTGAATGAAATGAGAAAAACCGCGCCACCCGCTCTACCTACCCCCGGAAAAGATCGGCCAAACGTCTTGTCGCTCGAAGGTGAGGTCGACCTCCACATTTCCCCGGAAGTCGCGATGTCGTTGCGCGCTATGACGGCGAAGAAGCCGAAAGTCATCATTGTCGATCTTGCCAAGGTCACTTACTTTGACAGCTCAGGTCTCGCCGTCCTGATCGAAGGAATGCAAAGCGTTAAGAAGTACGGCGGCAAATTCGCGCTCGCGGACGTTCAGGAAAGCGTCCAGCACATTTTTGAACTCGCCCGGCTCGACCAAGTTTTCCAAATTTTCCCGAACGTCGACTCCGCGCTTGCTGCAACGTAGGTGGTAACTCTGTGGCAAAGCTTACCTCCTTTTCGGAAAAAAATTTGCCGCAAAATCGAGTTCAAATGGCGTTGCCCGACCCCGCAAACGTCCTCCGCCAGAGAGCAAAATCGATCTTCGCGTCTCCCACGGCTTGAGCGTGCTCTTAGGCCCATGATTGAGAGGCGGTCCGACCATGTCGTCGTCGTCGCTCTGTCGGGACTCACCTTCATCAACAGCTCAGGGCTAGCCGTTTTGATTCCCGCGAAGCAAGACGTGCAAAACTACGGCGGTAAATGACTCTCTCAAGAATCAACGCGGACGCGCGTTCAATCTTCGAAATGGCGCGGCTCGACCAGGTTTTTCTGATCGATCAGTGCGACGACGACCTGTTCGTGGCGGATTGAACCAAAATCTTCAGTGTCGCCGCGACATTGTTGGAGATGTCGAACTGCGCGGCGCGTTCGGTAATGGCCGATCTTGCTAAAGCGCGTCGAGATTCATCGGACCAGAATCGGATCGCGTCACGCAATGCCGAAACATTGCTCGGAAGATCGATGATCGATCCGTGAATGCCGTTCTCCATGATTTCGCTGAAACCATTGTCGCGAGTGGTGATGACCGGCAGTCCGGAAGCAAGCGCTTCCAAGCACGCGTTTGAAGACGGATCGTAAATGCTCGGCAAAATGAAAATATCAGCCGCAACATAAATTCGCCGAAGATCAGGAACTTCGCCGAGAAACCGAACCGGCTCTTCCGTAAAAAATCGTTTCGGTTTGTAAGCGCGCGTATCGCCTCGGCCTGCGACCAGTAACCGCAATTCGCGATTGCGGCAAAGCTCGAAAGCCTCAAGCGCGAAACGGAGCCCTTTCCGTTCCCAGCCGGAGCCGGCAAAAAGCAAAGCGATCTCATTCGGTTTCAATTTCAATTCGGCGCGCGTCTTTTTGCGCAACGCTGGATCAGATCGGAAATTTTCCAGGGGCACGCCCGTTCGAACGACGTCGATCCTATCGGGAGGATGCCCGTAAAGATCAACAATCTCACTCTTCACCATTTCGGAATTCGTGATTACTCGCCCCGCGCCTTGTTTTGCAAAGAGCGATTCCTCGAGGCTCAGAATATCTTGATGCTTGCGACTGATTCCATGAGCGAATCGTTGCAGCGGCATCTCAAACTTTCGGCGGCGATTCAGCCAAGCCTGATGCACGCCGTCGCCCGCGCGGTACACATCGCAACGCCACACCCGCTCGAGACTCATCAGAACATCGCATTCAATCTGCGCCCGTGTTCTCTCGAGCTCATCGGCGAATCCAATCGGCGAACTCGCCTTCAAATATTTGATCGATCCAAACGGCCATTCGTTAGGCGGCCAATGATTACTCACGATCAGCTGGGCGTCGTGGCCAAGGTCGACAATCCCTTTTCCCAGCCGTTTCAAATAAACTTCGGCGCCGCCGCTCGGCGAGTAGCCCCGCCGGACGAATGCAATGCTGAGTTTGCCGTTCGACATCAAATCTATTCGCGAGAATAATTCCAACTTGATGTTCGGCGAAACGTTAAATGCAGAGAGGGCAGAGACTTCTGTCGGTACGCCGCGAGTGCTGCCGAAGAGCTTGCTCTACTCGATCTTCGCCCGAATCGGCGGTCATGGGCTTGATACAGATTCGTTCGAAGCGTTGCGAGCCTCATATCGCGGAAAATTTCTCGGAAAAGCCCTCGCTTACGACAATCGTCAACATGAAATTCCATCGCGTCTCATCCAATCGCTTCGCTGGCATCCGGTCCGACTGCTCTCGTTCCTCGACCGCCCGTATTATTATGGAGCGAAGAAAAAATATCTCGATTGGATCGCATCGCGCCATCTCGAGAGCGGCCGCTACGACTTCTTTCACAGCTGGTCGGGAGATTGTTTGGAAACGTTGCGGGTCGCAAAAAAGAAAAGGATTTCATCACTAATTGAGATTCCGACCTGGCATCGGGGAAGCCAGATGCCAGAGATCGGCGGTCACAAGTCAGAGGTAAGAAAGAATTGGAAATCGCGATTTCGATTAGAGCCGGAGAGATTTTTGGAGGAATACGATCTGGCGACGCTGGTCGTCGTGTTTTCCGAGAAAGCAGCCGAATCCTTTCGGGCGGCCAATTTTCCGGATGCAAAGATGTTTTATCTGCCGCGCGGCGTCGATGTCGACCGTTTCAAACCGGGAACGCGTCCGCAAATCTTCCGCGCAATTTTTTCCGGAGCGTTGATCGAGCGCAAAGGAATTCATCATTTGCTCGAAGCGTGGCATCGACTGGATCTGCGCGACGCGGAACTGTGGCTGCTCGGCAGCGTTCATGATGAAGCGAAACCGCATTTGGAAAGATTTGGACGCGAGAATGTTCGTGTCCTCGGTTTTAAACGCGACCTCGAAAATTATCTCAATCAAGGATCGGCTTATGTTTTTCCGTCACGCCTGGAAGGTAGTGCGAAAACAATTTACGAAGCGGCGGCGTCAGGGTTGCCGATAATCACCACTCGCGAGGCGGGCGACGTCGTGCGCGATGGGGTCGAAGGAATTATCGTGCACCCGGGAGATGTCGATGCACTCGCGGCGGCGATCGAGCATTTGTACCGGCATCCGGAAATTATCGCGAGCATGGGCGCAGCCGCGCGGCAACGCGTGGTTGAAAATTTTACCTGGGATCGCTATCGGACGCGTTTGTTAGGCGCATACGAACGCGCGATCCAACTCTGTAGCGGCGGTCTGTGACCGTTCCATTGTCGAATTGATGTCTGCGCGACTTCGTAGGCTCGATGAAACCTTCGCGCGGCGAAATCTTTGATCTAGAGTTTCAACACGGCGCCGCACCACAATAGTGCGACGCTCGTAGAGCGCCGCGACAAAGGCATTGAACATTCTCTTCATTCAGCTCAAACGGATCGGCGACCTAATTTTGACTACGCCTGCGATCGCGGCCGCGCGTGAAAAATTTCCGGACGCAACGATAACGCTCGTGATCTCGTCTGAATGCAAAGCGCTGGGGCCCGCGATTGTCGGTGTAAATAAAATGCTGATCATGCCTCGCGGGATCGCCGGACTTGGGCCGGCTGCGGCAATTGCCAGTGGCAAGTTCGATTACTGCGTCGATTTCACACGGAACGATCGTTCAGCACTCCTTGTGTTTCTCTCGCGCGCAAAAAAACGGATCGTTTCGTTTCGGATCAAAGTCCGCGGGAAATTCCGGACACGATTCTATGACGAATTCGTTCCGCATCGGATGCGCGACTCCCACACCATCGATTACCATCTAGGCTTAATCGAGCCGCTGGGAATTTCCAACGCCTCGCGCGCGGTTCAATTACAGCTTCCGAAAAGCTCGCGCGAGACTGCCGATGAACTGTTGAGCACGAACAACGTCAGGGGCAACTTCATCATCTTTCATCCAGGCTCGGCGCGGGCGGAAAAATTCTGGAACCCCCAGCGCTGGGCCGACGTGATCAATCACGCCGGCAACAAACGCGATTTCGATCTTGTATTGACCGGCGGGTTGGGACCGCTAGAGCAAACGCACATCGGCGATATCAAATCAAAAGTGCGGCATCGCGTTGTAGATCTGTCGGGCAAAACTGATTTGCTCACACTCGCAGCGTTGATCGCGAAGGCTCGACTATTGGTCACGGTCGATTCAGCGCCGATGCATCTCGCGTCAGGATCGCGCACAGCGCAAGTGATTCTCTTTGGCCCGACCAATCCCTTTCACTGGCGTCCGCGGGAAAGTCCAGCGTTGATTTTGCAAGGTATATCGCCGTCGCCAATCAGCGAATTCGTGCCGAGGCAGCCGCGGCTCCCCATGAACCAAATCTCGACGCAGACGGTGATCGATGCTATGGAGACGCTGCTGTCGCGTCCGACGGAGCAACCATCGTTATGAGCAAGGCAGAATTCGCCAAAGTGAAGCTCTCGTTCTGGGAAACCATGCGCACAGCCTGGAAACCGTACCGACGCCTCTATAGCTACGCGGGACCTTACAAAGGCAGGTTTGCTCTCGGTCTCGCGTTCGGCGTTGCATATGGCTTGGTCAATTCAGTCCTACCGCTGACTGTGCTGCGGGTTTCGAATTTCGTTTTTCACGGCGCGGCGCCGAATCCGCGCACGATCATCGCGCATGGCGTGATGTTGAATGTCGGTCCGAAGATCGACTCGATCGTCTGGATTTGCCTCGCCATTCCACTTGTCATGACAGTCCGTAGTCTCTGCTCTTACGGTAACGTCTATTACATGAACTGGGTGAGCAACAAGGTTGTGAACGACGTGCGTAATCAACTGTTCACTAAAGTGATACGTCACTCAATGGACTTCTTTAATCGAACGCAAAGCGGTTTTCTCATGTCGCGTATTGCCATTGACACGCGAAACATGCAGCAAGCGCTGGCCAGTGTGAGCAGTGATGTGTTTAAACAACCGATCACTATTTTCGGGGCGGTGGCTGTGCTTCTCTTGATCGATTGGAAGTTTACGCTGGTGAGCCTCGTTCTCTTTCCCATCTGCATATTGCCAATTCGCATCTTCGGACGACGCGCACGCACGGCGGTGCAGCGCGAACAAAGAGGCGGCGTCTTGATGTCGGTGACAATGCAGGAAAGTTTCGCCGGTATTCGGGTGATCAAATCTTTCGCGCGCGAGGAACAGCAGGAAAAAGCGTTTCGCCGCGGCGCGCAGGAATCTTTTTCTCATACTATGCGAACGGTGAAAGCGAGCGAAGCCGTCGGCCCGCTCGTGGAAATCATTGCCTCAATTGGCGTCGGCCTCGCACTCTGGTACGTTTACGCGGCGAACCTCACCGCCGGCCGTTTCTTCGGGTTAATCTCCGGAATTTTTATCATCTACGAGCCGATCAAAACCCTGAGCAAGTTGCACATCGTCATGCAACGTTCACTTGGCGCGACCGCTCAGATTTTTTCCATTCTCGATTCAGTGCCGACGGTACAAGACGCTCCCGATGCGTTGGACCTGGTTCGGTCTAAAGGCCGGGTCGAGTTTGAAAACGTAACCTTTCGTTATTCGACTGGCGTCACCGACGCTGTCCGTGACATAAATTTAACGATCGAGCCAGGAAGGACCTATGCGCTCGTCGGAGCGAGCGGCGCGGGTAAGAGCACGATTCTCTCGCTCATTCTTCGTCTCTATGATCCGACTTCTGGCACTATCAGAATCGATGGGCGCAATTTGCGCTCGCTGACTCAGAAATCTTTGCGCGAACAGATCGGCCTCGTCACCCAAGATACGTTCCTGTTCCATGATACGATTTTAAAAAATATCCAGTTTGGGCGGCTCGGTGCCAAGCCAGAAGAAGTTCACGCCGCAGCGCGGACCGCTTTTGCCCACGATTTCATCATGGCGCAGCCGGACGGTTACGACACTGTCATCGGCGATAAAGGCTGTCTTATCTCCGGCGGACAGCAGCAGCGCCTCGCCATCGCGCGCGCGCTCTTGAAGAACGCGCCGATCCTGCTGCTAGATGAAGCAACTTCTTCCCTCGATACCGAGTCGGAAAAACAAATCCAAAAAGCGCTCGAGAAACTGTCCGCCGGACGCACAGTGATTGCCATCGCGCATCGGCTCTCAACTATTCTGTCGGCCGACCAGATCGTGGTCATGGATCAGGGACAAATTGAAGAAATCGGCACACATGCCGAGTTACTTGAGAGATCCGGCTACTACCGACGGCTATATGATTTGCAATTTAATCAACCGGACGAGGCGATGGAGGCCACATCCAAGCCAGACGTGTTCGCCGAAGAACTTGCGTAACGTACGGGTAAGCCTCGACAAAAAAATGAAACGATCGCGTTCGTTCCCAATCACGGAAATAACGCCAACATGCGAGATTTCGGTCGCTCCGTTTGTTTAAACCGAGGGAAACAAGTCGGATCCGCGACGAACAGCGCCTTGGAACGAACAATTCGCGCACCCTCCGAGAGAAAGCAACGCCGTAACTCCGATGTAAAGAACGGCGAGTCATCCGGTCGTGGGTTAAACTGCAAGAAGACACGCCCATGCGGTTTCAAAACGCGGCTTCGGACGTCATTAATAAAGAATCTCCAGTCCTCGGACGTCCACTCCACTAGCGGCGAAATTTCCGGCCATCGTTTAATATGAAAGCAAACGCGGCTCGCCGTAACCAAGTCAAACCGTTGCCTGAAGTCGGGCAACGAGACCTGGGCCTCGATCCGGTAAACAACCCGGTGCACATTGAGCAGGGGCAACGTCTCCCTGTAGAGTGGCCTCTCATCCATATCGAGGCCAATTCCATTATGACCGAATAACTTGCAGATGTAGAGAAAATACCCTGCGCCGCAGCCGAGATCCAAAACCTCTAGTGGCGGGGTACGATCAAGCCAGAGATCCTGGATCAAGTTAATAAACTTGCGAATCCTTCGGGGATTTGGCCGGTAGGGAGCGCGTTCGCGAATGCTTTCAAAATCTAGGTCGTCCAAGCTGCGAAAAATCCGGGCTGTGTTTACTGGGTGCGTCCATCGGCTTGCATGCTCCCACACACTTACTAGGACATCGAAGTCAAACAGTTTCTGCAGCTTGTGCGACAACTTCATATCCCGAATTCGACGAACCGATCCCGGCGCCTCGCGCCTGCAAAATCGCCTTCGGAAGACAATGTTCCGGTTTGTTCCCTGCGGGTCCGGCCGCCAAACCTCTCCTTCTCGAAACCGATACTTTCCATTTCCAACGGGCCAACGTAGTTTCGTCTAGCATGCCCTTCAATTTCGATCTCCACACTCATTCGTTTTTCTCCGGCGACGGCGTTTCGAGTCCGGAAGATTTGATCGGCGCTGCCAAGGCGAAAAGTCTGCATGGCATTGCCATAACGGATCACAACACCTGCGACGCTGTCACCTACATGCTCGAAAAAGGATTGATGCGGCTCGACGGTCAACCCGTGGACGGTTTTCTCGTTTTGCCCGGAGTCGAAGTCACCACCGCCGACGGCCACCTGCTGTGCATCGGCGCTGAGTTGCCGTACTTGAAAGGAAAACCCGCGCGCGAAGTCTGCGACATCATTCACCAACGGGGCGGGCTCGCGATTCCGCCGCATCCCTACGATCTTTTCCGCGCCGGAATTCGCTTTTCGGTTTTAGAAACATTACCTGTCGACGCCATCGAGGTTTTCAACGCTGCGACGACTTTGCGTCGTTATAATCGTTATGCGTTTAAGTACGCGCAAATTCGCGGTCTGCCGATGGTTGCTGCGAGCGACGCGCACCACGCCGCGGCTGTCGGCACAGCTTACACAATCTTGAACACCGGCGATTTTTCGGTGAAAGGAATTCTCGCTCAGATCGTTAAGAGCAACGAGCTCAACCAACGATATCTCACGCCGCGGGACAGTTTGCGCAAAACCTGGAACAACTGGCTGCGGCTGCGTCGCCGCAAGCAGATTCCCGAGCTCGCCGCAAAACACCGTAGCCACGGGAATGGTTCCGCGTGATCAATTGTTCAGACAGAATGAACAAAATGCTTTTTACTAAGTCACAGCAATTCTGTGATTCTGTAAATTCTGTCCAAGAATTCTGATTCTTTCTTTCCTCAGTTCCTGCTTTCCTGATTAGATTCTTCTTGTGGCAGCATACGTAATTGTCGAAATCGAGGTCACCGATCCTGTCGGCTACGAGGAGTACAAGAAGCAGGCCGCGGCCACCGTTCACAAATATGGCGGCAAATACATCGTCCGCGGCGGCAGAACCGAACTACTCGAAGGTGATTGGCAACCGAAGCGCATCGTTGTTCTCGAGTTTCCCACGACGGAGCGCGCGAAGGAATGGTTGAACTGCGAGGATTACAGCGAGCCACGGAAAATGCGTCATCGCACCGCAAAGACGAATATGATCGTCGTCGAAGGCGTTTAACCGCTCGGCGCGCGCGAACCAACTTCGTTTAACAGATTCTCAACGTCGCGCCTATTGTAAAAGTTCCATACCGGCCCGTCGCACTCTAGCAAGCGTTGGCCGACATCCGTCATCAAAGCGCGATCGTAAAAATGGCTCACATTTTTTGACGTCAGATTTTCGTCGAGCTCAGTTGCGGCAGGAAAAAATTTTGCCAGCTCGCGGCCGCGTGAATTGACTAGGTCCTCGTACTTGATGACTGCGTGCTCCGGCAAAAAGCGACGGAACCGTTCATAAAACCAATTCACGATGTGAATCTGTCGCTCGATTTGATCTGATTTTGCAGCGAGATCACACGCAAGATCGCCATCGAGCTTCTCGGCGATCGGCGAATGGCCGTCCTTGAGCGGAAGCCAGTCCAGACTGTTCCAGGAACCGAGTGTCGCCAGCGGATTTCGAATGATAGCGCAACATTCAAAGCGTTTAGACAAAGGTTCCAGCAACGCTGTGAACGCCGCCGGATGTTTTATCGCCAGCGTGAAATTCTGCGAGAGCGCTTTGCCCACTTCAATTCGACCATGCTCGGTTCGTCGCACTCGCTTGCCCGCGCGATCCAGTTGCGCTGCAGAATTGTCGCGAATCTTTCCGCCCACGTGTTTTGAGATTACGAATTTGTGTTCCCGTAAAGACCTTCGTGATTCCGCGCAAAACCTTTCGATCATCGCCGCGACCTCATCCCCGTCTCGACAACTCGCAAATTCCCAAACATTCATCGGCTCATGCAGCGCGACCGTGTCAGGCAGCCTGTTCAACAACGAACAAACCAGGGTCGTTCCCGAACGCGGCGTTCCAGTTATGAGCACATCGCGCATGCGTTTATTTATAACCCGAGCTGGGGAACATGCGCGTGCTCTAGTGTGCTAGCAGATCGCGCAACGCTCTCGGATCCACCACCGGGGTCTTGCAGGTGAAATTCTCGCAGACGTAAGCGGCCGGCTTGCCCTCGACGGGCGCCATCGCGGCAATCGCTTCGTTCTTTTCGCCAAAGAATTTCTGACCGTCGGTGCCGTCGGCGAGAATCAAAATCTTGTCTGGTAAGAAATGCCGATGCACTTCGGCGAGCAGTGCTTTCGTTCCTTCGTTGTTCACCACGGCGAATCCGTCCTTTGGCGGATCGATCTTTCCCGCGATGACGATCTGGCACGGCTTGCTCGAACTGAAATCTAGCGCGACCAGCAATTGCGGCATCGCACTAGCAAAATGTGAAACCGTTGGCGCAAATGCATCGAGTGTTTTTCGACCGTGCGCTTCGAATTCTCTGTCGTTTCGAAATTGAGCAAGTCGCAAAAGGTTGAGCGCGGCGACCGAGCTCGCGGCCGGCTCGGCGCTATCGTTGTCATCTTTCATTCGCAGCACGACGCTCTTGTCTTTGCCGCTCGTGCTGAAGTAGCCCCCACTCTTCTCATCAAAGAACAATCGGTCCTGCGTCGCTTGCAGCTCGAGTGCAAACTTTAGCCATTCGACGTCGAATGACGCCTCGTAAAGATCGAGGAGGCCTTGAATAACGAAAGTGTAGTCGTCGGCGAAACCTTCAACCGCGCTGCGCCCTTCGCGATAATTGCGGTAAAGCACTTTGCCTGTTTCATCGTAAAGATTTGAGCGCACAAATTTCATAGCTCGCATCGCGGCTTCGAGATAGCGCGGGTCATCCAAAACCTGCGCCCCGCGCGCGTAGGCCGAAATCATCAAGCCGTTCCAAGCTGAAATGATTTTATCGTCAAGATGTGGACGCGGCCGTTGGTTGCGGATCGACAATAAATTTTCACAACTGCGCGCCAGCGATAGCCGGACCTGGTCTTCGCTTTTCTTGAAGTGCCCAGCCGTCTCCGCAACGGTGTGTCGCTGAATCAAAATATTCCTGCCGCGGAATTCATCCTGCGGATCGCTTCCTTCCGGCGCATTACCGTGCGGTTGGACGCCGTAGTGATACTTGAACAGCGCTGAGTCGTCCCCGAGCGCGCTGTCGACTTGTTTCTCAGTCCAAACATAAAACGCGCCTTCGCCGTGTTCGGGCCTTCCGTGCTCGAATAAGCTGTCGGCGTCTTCCGCGGAAAAGAATCCGCCATCCTTTGAACTCATGTCGTGCGCGACGTAATTCAAAATGTCGCGCGCCACGTCGGCGTATTGCCGATCTTGAGTGATCTGAAACGCGTCCAGATACGCGACTGCGAGCTGCGCCTGATCGTAGAGCATCTTCTCGAAGTGCGGCATGTGCCAGTAGCGATCGACCGAGTAACGATGAAATCCGCCTCCGAGATGATCGTGCATTCCGCCGGCGGCTATTTTGCGCAACGTAAACAGCCCCATTTCCAGCGCGTGCTTACCGTCTTCGCTTTTCGGATCCCGTGCGTAAAGCCGCGTCAGAAAATTGAGCACGACCGGGCGCGGAAATTTCGGCGCCATGCTAAATCCTCCTTCGCGCGGATCAAAACTGCGATCGAGCTGTCGATAAGCGTCCTCGAAGGCGCCGACGTCGATCTTGGCAGTCGCATCTGCCGCGGATGATTGCGATTCACGTAACGCTTCGACAATTTTAGATCCGCTCTCCGCAATTTTCTCGTGGTTCTGTCTCCACGCAGTCGCAATTCGTTCCAAAACTTTTCTGAAAGCCGGCTGACCATAGCGGTCTTCCGGCGGGAAATAAGTTCCGCCAATGAACGGTTTCAGATCGGGCGTCAGCCAGACACTCATTGGCCAACCGCCGCCGCCAGTCGTTGCCTGCACGAATGTCATGTAAACGCGATCGACATCCGGGCGTTCTTCGCGATCGACTTTAATGTTCACGAAGTCGCGATTCATGATCGCCGCGGTCCCTTCGTTCTCGAACGACTCGCGCGCCATCACGTGGCACCAGTGACAAGTCGAATAACCGATCGAAAGAAAGATCGGCTTGTTTTCACGATGCGCTTTCTCAAACGCTTCTTCGCCCCACGGATACCAATCGACCGGATTGTGGGCGTGCTGAAGAAGATAGGGCGACTTCTCCCGCCCAAGCCTGTTCGTGTGCGCGGGATTTGCCGGTTGAATTTCCGCCGCCATGACTATCGGTGGTGTCACTAATCACAATCCTGTTATTCCACTCGAAGTCGAGGAATAGTCCAACCGTCGCAGACCGGCGCTACAGATTATTCAATGGACACAACGCAGCTCGTTTTACTTTGTTTCGCCATAGCGATCATCGCGTTTCTCTACTCGTCAGTCGGACACGCCGGCGCGTCAGGTTACATCGCGACAATGACTTTGTTCGGCCTGGCAGCGACGGTGATTCGGCCGACCGCGCTTGTGCTAAACATTTTGGTCGCGACGATCGCTTCACTTCAGTTCTGGCGGGCCGGACATTTTTCCTGGAAACTATTTTGGCCGTTTGCTCTGCTTTCGATTCCAGCAGCGTATTTCGGCGGCTATCTCCAACCGCCCGCATCAATCCTCAGGATTCTAATCGGATTCGTCCTGCTTTTCTCAGCCGCACGACTGATTTTTCGACGGGGCGAACCCGAACAAACGAATCCGCCTTCGAAGGCAGTGGCAGTCGGCGTCGGAGCCGGGCTTGGATTTCTTTCCGGCTTGACTGGAACTGGTGGCGGAATTTTTTTGACGCCACTGCTTTTGTTCTGCGAATGGGCGGTCATTCGCCAGGCTGCCGCGGTTTCAGCGCTGTTTATCCTTGTTAATTCAATCGGCGGACTAGTCGGCTATTTTACCGCGGTTGACACCGTACCAACGCTTGGAATTTATGTCGCCATTCCCGCGCTCATCGGCGGAACGATCGGTTCCTATCTTGGAAGCCGGCGTCTGCCGGTCCGCGGCATTGCAATTTTTTTGGCGGTTGTGCTCATGATCGCGGGCTGCAAATTAATTTTTACGCGCTGACAATTTGAGTGCCGGCGCGCTCTTTGGCGACCACGGATTCGTTTTAAAGTTCGAAGCGACGATTTTTGCTCGCGTGCCCCGCAACAGCTTAAGCAACGCTGAAACATCGAGCGCGTGATGTCGCGGCGCGAAACTCGATAAATTTTTTGCTGCCAATTCGAAAAGCTTAGCCGCCGGCCGCAAACGGTGGCCGTGTTTTGCATGCGTTGGGTGCTCGAAGTTCTTTTGTAAATGCACAAACGCGCCCGCGGCCTGGATCAGTCCCTTGAAAAAATTGTCATCGACCGTCTCGCTGTTGAGCCAGAGCTGCTCCAACACATCGTGCGCTTCGTAGTAGCGTTGCTCATTCCAGCAACGAAAATAAGCGCGATAAAAGGCGCGATTCGCTACGTCGCCACCAAGATCGACATCGTCGCCCTCAAGGTCGCGCACGAATTGCGAAATCCTCTCGCCTTTGCCCATGTAGGGCTTAATTTGCCAGAGCTCAGATGAGCGGCAACAAATCTCGACGCTTCGTCTTTCCGGAGGGCGGAACGTACTGCCGCAGCAGCGAATGACGCCGGTCGAGCTCGCAGTTCTTGTCGCTGCAATCATCGCCCTGATTTTCTTCTCGACCCTTTTCTCCGGACTCGAGACGGCGCTCTTCTCACTGCGACCGCATCAATTGCGGCGCTTGGAACAAAATCAGCCGGCGCTAACAAATTTCGTCCAACTCTTTCGCGACAAACCGCGCCGCGTTCTGAACGGCCTCCTGCTCGGCGATGGCTTGGTCAAAGTGCCGCTCGTCGTGCTTTGTCTGATCTTGCTCTGGCGCGGTCCGCTTGCCGGGAGTCTCCCGCAATGGCTCACTGCGATCCTGATCTTCGCAATTGTTGTCGTGCTCTGCGATCTGATTCCAAAGTTAATCGCACTTGCCGCGCCTTACCGGCTTTCTGCCATCGGCGCATTCACCCTTCAATTTTCGGTGCCGCTGCTCGATCGCGTTGGCCGTGGGCTCGAAGGCGTGGGCGCAGCGATTCTCGAGGGTTTGACTCCGCGGCTCCTGCGAACACGCGCGCGCATGAGCGACGAAGAACTCAAGACGCTGCTGGAGATCGGCGAACAAGAGGGAACTCTGCAAGAAACCGAGGGCGAGATGATCCAAGAGATCATCAAGATGGGTGACAAGACAGCAAAGGATTGCATGACGCCGCGCGTGGAAGCGTTCACGCTGCCGGACGATCTCACAAATGACGCAGCGATCGCGCAATTAAAAGAAAAGCGATTTCGCCGCGTTCCCGTTTACGCTGGTACGCCGGACAACATCCTCGGCATCATCGACGTCAAACTGTTCCTCCTTAATTCGTCCGAGCATTACACTGAAACATTGCTCGCACCGTCGTTCGTGCCGGAAACGATGCACGCGCTCGATCTGCTGAAGCTTTTTCTGACCCATCCGCAATCGCTTGCCATCGTAGTAGATGAATACGGCGGGACGGAAGGAATCATCACCATGGCCGACATCGTGGAGGAAATTCTCAGCGACGCGGCGCCGGCGCGCGGAGAGGCCGATCTTTACATCGAACCGCTCGAGGACGGAAGATTTCTCGTCAGCGGTCGCGCTCGTCTCGATGATTTGCGTGAGCATCTCGGGTTCGAGTTGGAAGGGGAAGGCATTGACACGATTGGTGGGCTAGTTTTCAACAAGCTCGGCTATTTGCCACAGGCAGGCGCGACCATCGAGCTACCGCGGCTGACGGTGACGGTGAGACGAACAACCCGAAAACGCATTCAGGAATTGCTGATTGAGAAAACGACCTGCGTCGAAGATCAAGCCGACGCGAATACAGAAGCTGCATGAGAGACGCTTTCATCATTATTGGTTGTTGGGCGATCTCGTTTCTTTTCAACGGAATCGAAGCCGGGCTGGCCTCGATCGATCCGGTCCGATTGCGATACCACGTGAAATTGAATCAGCCGGCGGCGATGAAGCTCGACCGGTTGTTAAAAACCCCCGGGCATCTGTTGGGAACGGTTTTGCTGGTCACGAATTTCGTGGAAATCATCGCGCTGCTTCTTCTGACGCGATTCCTTGTTTCCAAATTCGGCGCGGCCGGCTTTGGTCTCGCGATTGTGGTCGCGTTACCGATTTACCTTTTTGTTCTCAGCGTTTTGCCGAAGTCGCTCTTTCGGCGTTTCCCGTTTCGCTCGCTTTCGCCGCTCGCGCGTTTGCTTGAGGTCAGCATGAAAACTCTTTGGCCGGTCCTAGCGATGGGCGCTGCCCTCGGCAGATTATTCCTGCCAACGAGAAAGAAACGTGCTCGTTTGTTCGCCGCTCGTGAAGAATTGAAACAAATCACCGCGGAAAGTGAACGTGAAGGATCGCTCACCGCCACGGAGCGCGCGATGATCCATAACGTATTCGATTTTCAAAATGTCACTGCTCGTGACGTGATGACGCCACTTTCGAAAGTACCGAAGCTCAAACTGGATTCGAGGATTGATGAGGCGTTTAATCTGAGCAAGTCGAGCGCCGTCGATCGCCTGCCGGTGATCGACGCAGGCGGCGACGCGGTCGGCCTAGTCAACGTTCTCGATATTTTGCTCGATAAAGATCGACCGCAGTCTCTCAACCGCTACCTTCGCCGAATGGTCACAGTGCAGGAAAATGAACCGGCTGCGCGCGCGATCCGACGTTTGCGCGCCGCGCGTCTCGGTCTGGCCGCAGTTCTCGATCAAAAACGAAACTTGATCGGTGTCATCACGAGCGAGGATCTGATCGCTCGTCTGGTCCGCGCGTAAGGGTCCGTTGCTTTATTGCGAATCGGCTAGTCTTGCGATTCCGTCGCGCGTCAATCGGAAAACCGTCCATTCGTCCATCGGCTTCGCGCCCAGCTTTCCATAAAATTGAATCGCCGGCTCATTCCAATCGAGCACCGCCCATTCCATTCGACCGCAGTCGCGGTCGCGGGCGATTTTCGCCAACTGAACCAACAAAGCGCGGCCGTAACCTCTGCCGCGGTATTCCGGTTTAACGAACAAATCCTCGAGATAAAGTCCATGTCGCCCAAGCCAGGTCGAAAAATTGTGAAAGAAAACGGCGAACCCAACCGCTGTTAGGTTTTCAAAGAGCAACAATACTTCCGCGGCCGGCTTTTTCCCGAATAGGACCTCGATAAGAGTTGCTTCGGTCGCAGTCACTGCGTTGGGCGCGCGTTCAAAGGTTGCGAGCGCGCGGATCAATTCAAGAATGACCCGAACATCGGCGACTGTAGCCGGACGAATCGTGAACTCTTCCATTGTCACTTCGACATTGGATTAAGTTTGTAGATTTTAAACTCCGGATTTGCTTCGACGAGCGTTGAGTTGCTTGCCACGTATTGGCTGAGTTCCACGTAGTAGTCGAGCCACCAGGAGGTGTTCGACGTAAATATGAGATAACTCGCGCCACGCGATCTCAAGTTTTCAAGATCGAGAACAGCCTGCGAGCTATCAACCGGTTCGCCGTTGTAAATCCCGTCCGCCTCCAAAAAATGCCAACCTTTGCGCTCGGCATAATAGAAAATCGTCGGATCGCCGTTGTCCGCCGCGACAATTAAAGTATTCGCTGGCGAATGCCGTTTCAAGACCAGACCGGCACCGCGCAGCGACGCTGCCGCAGGTTCGTAAAATTTCCGAGTGTAAATGAATGAAGGAACAGCGAACAGAGCGATGACGGCGACTGACAACGCGATTTGGATCGCGCGGCCGGAAATTTTTGTCGCAATAAAAGCGCAACCAGCGCCGCCGAACAGCGCGAAAATCGGCACAAGCGGCAATTGATACCATGGATGACGGTTTCCGTACCCGACGATCACAATGAAAAGAATCATCGCGGCGAGCCACCAATGGAACAGGCGGGCACGCGATGCCGACCCTGCGATGAGCGCGCCAAGAGCGCCGATGACGAAAAGCAACTGCGTGAGCGTCAAACTCGGAATTTCCTTCGCGATCTTTAAGTACCAAGCCGCGGACATGAGCTTAATTCCGCCTGCGCCGAAGAAGTGATACGGATAAAACTGCAGCGAAGTTTGGTACGCGTGTCCGTACCAAATCGCAGCAGGTAGAAGCGCGATCATGGCAAAAAGCCACATGTCGAAACGCTGAGATGCTGAAAAGCGAAAACGTTGAAATGCAAGACAGATCAGCGGTGCGCCAATAATCGCGCTCGGGAGCTTAATTAAGATCGACAACGAGATGCCAACGGCGCTGATGAAGAACGATGTCGACCTTTCGTCTTCGAGCCACTGTTGAAAGAAATACAATCCGACGATTGAAAGCGCGAGCGATGGAATATCGGGCATGAAACATCGGCTCGCCATAATCCCGAGTGGCGCAAAGCTGTAAAAAAACAGCGCCCAGATCGCGGCGATCTCCCCGAGAGTCTTGCGAGCAAGCAAAAAGAAGAACCGCAGCGAAAGCGCGAATAGAATTATAGCCTGGACGCGTCCAATCCATTCGTGGACGCCAAATATTTTGTAACAAAGCGCGGCCAGAAACGGCAGAACCGGAAGCTCCGTACCGACATAGCCAGGTTGATCCCCCGCCCAGTCGATTTGCGGCCGGGCAAAATGAAATCCGCCTTGGAAATAATTGCGCGCGATCGCCCCGACGTCGCTTTGCCGCCAGCTCCAATCGTCAATGAATGGTTGATCGATCAGGATTAAACGAACGGCCACAGCCAGGATCGAGATGATGATCGCCAGATACGACGTTCGTCTCATGGCTCGCCTCTTGACAAAGCATCGCGGCAAAGTCAATCGAGTCTTGTCCTTCATGAAAACGGTGGCCTACGCTCTGACGTTCTTGCTCACCTTTGCCGCTAACGGACTGCGGGCGCAGGACGAACCGAATTTGATCCCGGACGTTGTCAATCCGGCCAAGCTGATTCCAATTTTGCCGGAACCGCCAACTGGTTGGACTGCGGAGAAAGCCGAAGGCTCAAGCGATGACGTCGGAGGATTTAAAATCACAAACGTTCATCGCGATTACCGCAAAGGCGAAGGGCCGAATGCGTCGACGACGGCGATTAGTATTCTCGATTCAGTCGCGAATCCCGATTACGTAGACGCGACAACAGGAGCCTGGAAGGAAAGCAGCGAGACGTCCGAAGGCTACAGCAAGCCGGTCACGATCGATGGCAACGCCGGCTTTGAAGCTTACGAAAAATACCAAAAGCAGGCGTCGCTTTGGGTGATGGTGGCGAAGCGCTACTTCGTCAAAATCGAGCTACAGAATCAGGACCCGAAAGAGTTGCAAGAATGGATCAAGCGGATTGACCTGAAAAAACTTGCCGAGATTAAAAAATAATTTCCAGCGTTGAACAACTGTTTCGCAAGAGAATTTCCCCGACCTGTCGCTTCGCGACTTCCTCTCCCCCGAGGGAGAGGATTGAGGCGAGGGTGAATCACTCGCCACTCGTCAATGATCACTTCTTAGTCGCCGCCTCGCCAACCATTGGCACGAAACGCACTGGTAAAATCGCGGTTTGCGCGAGCTGACCGTTTTTTTTCTCCAACAAGTACAACTGCTGATCGAGTCCGCTGCCCACTGGCACAATCATTCGCCCGCCATCTTTAAGTTGTTGCGTCAACGGCTGGGGAACTTTGTCCGGCGCGCAAGTCACGATGATCGAATCGAACGGCGCCACCTCTGGCCAACCTTGAAAACCGTCGCCCATCTTCACGTGCGCATTCGTGTAATCGAGCCGCGCCAGTCGCGCCGATGCGTCCTTCGCCAACAGCTCGACGATCTCGATCGTATAAACTTCCTTGACTAACTCGGCCAAGACTGCGGTTTCATAACCTGAGCCGGTGCCGATCTCAAGCACCCGGTCGCTCGGTCGCGGCCGCAATTGCTCGATCATAAACGCGACAATGAACGGCTGCGAGATTGTCTGATCGTGACCGATCGGCAGCGCGCTGTCCTGGTAGGCCTGGTCACGCAAATTCTCCGGGACGAATTCTTCGCGGGGGACTTTCATCATCGCCATGAGGACGCGTTCGTCGTGAATGCCGCGCGGACGCAATTGCTGTTCGACCATTTTCTGCCGTTCGGCCACGAACTCCGCTGTCGATGTTGACTGTTTTTGGCACCCGCTCGTCGCCAGAAACGCGACGACCAGGCATTTCGCAATTCCTCTCATCGTCCCAAGTATAGCGCACTAACCGCCACTTTCAGTTTCCGACATGCTGCCTTTCCGTTGCTAGAGGATGATTATTCCAAAGACCTTTTTGTCACGAGCTCCCGAGGAAAATTGATTCTTCGGTCGCAACGCGACAATTTCTTAGTGCCCTTCGCGTGCTTCATGGTTAATTTCACCCGCCTTTCATGAACGAGGACCGCAAAACTTTAGAACAACGCGCGCAGATGACGGACATCGAACGCCTTAGGCATTCGGCGTCGCACGTTCTGGCAACGGCGATTTTGAAGATTTGGCCGGAAGCGCAGTTCGCCGCCGGGCCCCCGGTCGACAGCGGTTTTTATTACGATGTCGATCTTCCGCACCGGATTTCGCCGGAAGATTTCGAACGCATCGAGGCGGAAATGGAAAAGGAGATCAAAGCGAATCATTCGTTCGAGAAAATGGAGGTTTCGCGGGACGAAGCTCTCGAGCTTGGGAAAAAAGGCCGCCTCGGCGCACTGAGCGATCGCAAAGAACCGAGCAAGTTCAAGCTCGATATCATTGAGGAAATTCCGTCCGGCGAAAAAATTTCGCTCTATCGCAACGGCGATTTCATCGATCTGTGCGCCGGCCCGCACGTGATGCGCACCGCAAACATCGGCGCGTTCAAGCTTACCAGCGTCGCGAGCGCGTACTACAAAGGCGACGAAGAGAACCCACAGCTCCAGCGCATTTACGGCACCGCGTTCAAAACCAAAAAAGAGCTCGACGAATATTTTGCGATGCTCGAGGAAGCGAAGAAACGCGACCATCGCAAGCTTGGCCGCGAACTGGAGATTTTTGTTTTCGATGACGACGTCGGTCCCGGTCTGCCAATGTGGCTGCCGCGCGGCGCGGCGATGATCGAAGAACTCGAGAAGCTCGCGAAAGAGACCGAGTTCAATGCGGGTTATCAACGCGTCCGTTCACCAGCGATCGCACGAGAAATTCTCTATAAAAAGAGCGGTCACCTGCCCTTCTACGCCGACTCAATGTTCCCGCCGATGACTGTATCGCATGATGTCGAGAGCCAATCCGAAGCTGATCGCTACTATTTGAAGGCGATGAACTGCCCGCATCATCACAAATTGTTTGCTGCAGTGCCCCGAAGTTATCGCGATCTACCGCTGCGGTTGGCGGAGTACGGAACCTGTTATCGTTACGAGAAAAGAGGTGAGTTGCTTGGACTGATGCGCGTGCGCTCGCTCCAAATGAACGACGCGCATCTCTACATGACGCCGGAACAATTCCAGACCGAGTTCAATGCGGTCAATGAAATGTATCTGGATTATTTCAAGCTTTTCGGGATCGAGAAATATCTAATGCGTTTTTCGACTCATGATCCGTCCCGCCTCAGCGGGATCCGCGCAAAATTTGTGAACGAACCGGAGCTTTGGAAGCAAACCGAGGAGATGACGCGCAACGTTCTCAAGGATTCCGGAATTAATTACGTGGAAGTGCCGAACGAAGCGGCGTTTTACGGACCGAAGATCGACGTCCAAGCGTGGAGCGTAATCGGCCGCGAATTTTCCATCGCTACGAACCAGGTCGATTTCGCGCAGCCGCGCCGGTTCAATTTGGTTTACAAGGACAAGGACAACAAAGAGAAAATCCCGATCTGCATTCATCGCGCGCCCCTCGGCACACATGAACGCTTCATCGCATTCCTGATCGAGCATTACGCCGGCAATTTCCCGCTCTGGTTGTCGCCGGAACAGGTCCGAATTCTCACGATTGGCGCCGACGCAAAGCTAATCGATTATTCGATGTCGATCTTGAACGAGCTGCGCGCGTATCAAGTTCGCGCCGAGGTCGACAAGAGCACCGATCAGATCAACGGCAAAATCCAGCGCGCCGAGCAAATGAAGGTCCACACCATGTTCGTGATTGGAAAACGCGACATGGAAGCCAACGCGGTCAGCGTTCGTGTTCATGGCAAAGGAAACCTAGGCGCAAAATCGCGGGTCGAAGCAGTGGCCGAAATCTTATTGTCGATTAAAGACCGGCGGCCATAAGCTGCCGCGATGAGGCCTGCTACCCCCGTTGCGGCCCTGTGCGGCGCGTTCATTTGGGTCGATGCTACCGCGGCCGATCTGCATCCAATTGTCGAAGTCCAGAGCGGTTACCTGTTCGGCGCGATTGCTGACGGAAAATGGATCAAAGCGGACGAAGCGGCGAAGTCGATGACTGATGAAATAACTTATCGGGTTTATGGTTTGACCCAAGCGCTTGGCGAAGCGAAAGCGGGCAAGCCGAAAAACAAAGACGCGCCCTGCGAGGAAACACTCTCAGTTACGCTTTCGTCAAAACCAGGAAACGGCGTAATCGCGGTTGCCGGGACATGGAATGCGTTGCCGCGCAAAGCACAGGTGCTCGATCCAACGCAAAAAGTTTACGTTGATGCCGTGCGCGATTTTTTGAAAACTAAGGAAATCGATCGACCGAAAGTAAAGATCGACAACATCATTCGGGTCGATCTCGACGGCGATGGCGAAGAGGAGGTGCTGATCAGCGCAACAAATTACTTCAGTAAAAATGAGACAGATTACGCTCCTAAGGTTGCGCCGTTTTCAGAGGTGCCGATGCGCTCGCCTGCGGGGAGTTATTCCATGGTCCTGTTACGACGCGTGGTCATGGGAAAAGTGGAAACGCAGTTAGTACAGGGAGAATTTTACCCCAAGGCGACGGATTACAACGCGCCGAACGCTTATCAAGTCATCGCCGTTTTGGACCTCGGGGGCGACGGTAAAATGGAAGTCGTTGTCGGGTCGCGATATTACGAAGGGGAAGCGACGACGATTTATCGCTGCGATCTCAAGAAAGTTGAAGCGCTGCTTTCAGTCGGTTGCGGCGCGTAATCGTCAATAGAGAATCTTTGCGGTCTTGGGAAAGTGCCGCCGAAAATATTCGGTTGTTTCGAACGGAAACGTAACGTCCACCTCGAATGAGTGTTTTACCATCGCCCGAAAATCGCGGGATTGTTCGCTTAAAAATTTTGCCAGCGCGTCGTCACCGATGAGATGAATTACGACCGAGATGACGCCGGTGTGCTCTTCCGCGCCTGCGCCATCGGCAAAATCCCAAACGGAAAAGAACTTCTGTAGCGCTGCTTTGTCGCCGCCCGCCGCCGCCTGGGTTACTTCGTAATAATTCATGCCGTGCTCGGGGGCCTGTTGGTCGATCTCATCGCCCTCCTTTGGTTTTTCCGGCAAGTCGCTTTTGGTAAAAAAAAGTTTGATCCGGCTGTAATGCATCCAGCCACCGGCTCCCGAACTCAGTTTCACTTTGCACCACTGCGCGCTTTCTTTCCGCTCAAATGAGAATGGCTCGTCCTTTTTTACTTTCGTCACCACCGGCGCATCGACGCGCGGCTCGCTGCGCAAGTTGACGTAACCATCGGGATCGTCAATCGCGCCGCGAAATGCATTTACTTGGGCGAACGATTGAAACTCGCGCGGCACAGTTTCGTCGGACTGGCTGGGAGTGCTTGGGGGAGTCGGGGTGCTTTGCGGCTCCGCAGCAACGCTGACGGCAAAAAAGGTGGTGAGCAAGAGGACTCGCATCGTGAAAGTTATCCACCGCCTTCCTTCTTTGGCTCAAGATAGGTAAAACTGCTTTTCAGCATCTCCTCCAACGCACGGGAATCTTTCTGGTAACTCGCATGGTCGCGCGATGAGAGCACGATAAAAGCGACCGCGTGCGGAAGTTGGACGTAAGCGACACGTTCCCACTGCGAATAAGCTTTTGTCGCGGGAAATTCGTTAATGAAATAATCGTGGCCGTCCTTAGTCTTACCGGAAGCGATTTTCTCCTTCGGCTTGCCATGGGTTCTTTCCATTTCCTTAATCGCCACCGCGACGAACGCGTTGGCATCTTCGAACTGCGTGTCCGCGATTTCCGCATACATGACTGTTTTCGCGTCGGCCCAAGATTCGCCCTTTGGATAAAGCACGCACGGGTGTCCCTGTTCCTTACCGGACTCATTGTCGAGCACCCAACCTTCCGGCGCGCTGATGTTGAAGGCGGTCTTCGGTCCATAAACAATTCCCCCGGGATACTTCTCCTGAGCAGAAATCGTAAAAGTGACCACGAGAAGGCAAAATAGTGAACCGACAACGATCGGGTTTTTCATAAGCCTCAGATTGAGAATTTCTTACGTGCAGTGTCAAGCCATCTCCTGTTAGGATTTTGGCATGAAAATTTTCGTCAGATGCTTGCTTCCAACAATGTCGATCTTGCTCGCCGCGCCTGCGTTCGCGGCCAATCCGTTTCTCGACGCCAAAGACGACAGGCCTGCCTCAGTCAGCGTTCGCGGGACGGAGTGGAACGACGAGTATATCAAAGGCGATATTCCACTAACCGCACGAATGGTCACGACCCGCATCGCCCGCATGTCGTGGGGCGCAATTTTTAAAATCGAGTTTGTCGATCTCAAATCGCGAGCCAAACAAAAGCGCGAGATTCTGCCGCAATATTTTATCGCGACCGACGATCGTATCCTCCTCTTGAACGAGGAAGACAACGACGCCGCAGCGAAGAAGATTTTAGCGATGGATAAACCGCCCGACTTTGAACAGGGAGACATCCGCGCGATCGCGAGCGGCAAAATGAATTTCGAGGAAGGTCCTTACACGACGGAGATCGAGGTCAAGGGGGATGAATGCACTTATCTTACGAGCCACAATTCAGGTCATTATTCAAAGTTCGTTTGGAAAAAGGGCATCGGGCTGATCGAGCACTCGAGCAACTACGGCGTCGCGAAGGACGGCTTTCAACTCAAGCGCAGTGGTGCGAAAAAATAGCGGGATGGAGTTTTACCACCTGCAAGTAACAGTCACGTCGGCTTCGCGCGATAGTTCCGCGCCGACCGCGACCGCTGGAGCCGCCGGTTTCTCACCGATCGGAATTATTTCGACGTAAACGAAACCGGCGCGTCTTCGATCAGAGCGCGCCCATTTTTTCCAGTTCCTCCCAAGCGTGCTTTCGGCTCACTGTTTTCTTGAGAAAGCCTAATTTGACCAGTGCGTCGGAAGGAAATTCCACGACGCCGTAATGATTTGCGGTGCCCTTAAGAAAAGCACGATAGGTGCTTTCGCCGATTTGTTCCGATTGCAACAGTTTCGGCTCGATTTCGATTCGAACGATCTTTTTCGCCCAATCGAACTTGTGCTGCTCGATGTCGTTGAAGTCGTGAGTTTGTTCGTCAACTCGCGCGCTGAGCGACGGCAGCGCAATTTTTTCCCTAGCGGGCGTGTAATCGAACGAGCTATAAAGCACCGAGTTGGTAGCCTGTGAGAACAGCGGTATCTCCGCGTGCCCGACATATATGACCCAGCTATCCGGCTCAAAGTCGAGCAAATTCGAAAAAAATCATTTGCATCATGCAGGGCTTGCACCGAAACGCTGGGGGACGACCAGCGCTGCTCGTTCAGACAAAATCCGGAGCTAAGGTCCGTTGCCTTTTAAGTTCGCAAGATCGATATCGGCGTTGACCTTCGCTGCTGATCCGCATTAACCAATGGCGTTCATGCAGCGGCACTGGCCTTTTCTTCTAATCCTCATCGCAACGGCCGGGGTTCGGTTCGTCATTTTGTTCGTCTCGCAAACGCATGTCACCAGCGATGAGGCGATCATTGGCCTGATGGGGAAACACATTCTCGAGGGCCGCTATTTCCCATTTTATTTCTACGGAATTTCCTACAACCCATCCTGCGCGTGGGAAGCGTACCTGGCCGTGATTCCGTTCGCGATTGCAGGCGTCAGCGTTGTTGCGCTCAAGATTCCGGCGGTGTTGCTGTCACTTGTTTGTCTCGTGCTGTTTTACCTTATGACGGTACGGCTTTATTCCATCCGCATCGCGACATTAGCTAGCCTGATCTTCGCGCTCTGGCCGGGCTTGCTGAAGTGGCATTTCCAACCGCGCGGTTACGCTTTTTATTTTTCATTCATTCCGGCGCTCATCATTCTGTTTCTTATCATCGAGAATCGGGACACTCGACGCGCGCGCGACTTCCTTTTCTTCGGGCTGGCCTGCGGCATCGCTTTTTGGAGCATGGAACTGCTTTTGATCACCATCGTCGCGTTGTGGGTCCTGCTTCTAGGTCGACGCAAATTTTCGATTAAGACTTTAGCCGTGTGCGTAAGCGGATTCTTGATCGGCTATGCGCCTGCGATCTCGTGGAACCTGACGCACTCGATGCGGAACTGGCACTTTTTGTTTTTTGAAAAACCGGAACCGGGCGGACTCGCAGCACGATTCGGTTTGCAGGCATGGCGCGAGATCTTTTTGAACGAGATGCCGAAATTCTTCAGCGTCGACACTGTTCTTTGGTATTACCCAGAGACAAAATGGACGGGTTACGTTTTATACTTTACAACCGCGATTGCGCTAATCATCACCGCACGCAACGCGCTGCGCTGGAAAGCGATTCGCGAAGCGTTCGGTTCGGGTTTCTTCGCAAACGACGCGACGAAGGATTTGTTGATGCTGATTTTGATCGGCGTCAGCTTCATTCCCTATGTCATCGCGCCGTTGCGCGTTCCGGGATATTTTCTGGCCGCTGCTTTCTTCATGTCGATTCTGCTCGCTCGGGCGGGAGACTCCCTGTTCCAAGAGCGAACCTGGGAGCGCGCAGTTGCGGCTGCAATGCTCGTAGCAACCATTGCTTGCGGCGTCGCAGCCATCGTTGAAACCGCGGCTCATAACCAGATTGAAACGCTTACGCTTTGTCCAAATCGGAAGGATCACTGCATGATGCGTGTTCCGGGCGCTGACATTGACGCGGTGAAGCAAGATCTTCAACAAAATGGAATCAAAGCTGTTTGGACGACGATTTCGTTCGTTTATCCGTTGATCTTCGAAACAAACGAAAAACTGATCGCGTCTGAATCCATCTTCGGTGTCGAGCGCACGGTTTACCCGCCATCGGTTCCGAAACCTGAGCCGAGCAATCAGGACCGAGCAGTGTTTGTTGTCGAAACGAATTCGCCTTATCGGCGGCAGATCGAGCAGATCCTGGCACTCAAAAGCGACGCGCCAGCACGCATCAGAGGACACGGAACGCTCTCCGTGATCGAACAGCGCTTCGCGTCGGAACTTCAGCAATGAAATTGGCCGAGAACAAGCTGCGCTGGATCGTCATTGGCCTTTGCGCATTGGCAGCGATTCGCGTTTTCGTTTTCGCGGCCGCGTTTCCATTTTTCAACAACGTCGATGAACAGGCGCATGTCGATCTTGTCGTTAAATATTCGCGCGGAAAAGTCCCGCGCGGCATCGAACCGTTCACATCGGAGGCCGCGCTTTATTTCGCGGTTTACAGCTCGCCGGAGTATTTCGTTGAGCCTAAGCAATACGGTGCAGTTTATCCTCCGCCGACCTGGCTCATATCACCGGAAGAGCGCCAAAAAATCCTCGATGACGAAATTCCTTTTTGGGAATCGCGAGCGAATCACGAATCAGGCGAGCCGCCGTTTTACTACGCGATCGCCGGCCGCTGGATGAGTACTTGCCGCGCGCTTGGTCTTCACGGGCTGTCGTTGCTCTATTGGGTGCGTTTTTTTAATATCGGCCTGGCCGCGGCTTTGGTCTGGATCAGTTTTGCCGCGACAAAATCGACATTTCCGGAGGATCAATTTCTGCAGCTCGGTGTAGCGGCATTGCTGGCAGTTTGGCCCCAGAGCGCGTTCTATTCGATTCAAGGTGACGCACTTTCGCCAGTTTGTTTTGGGATTGCCTTCCTCGGACTCACGCAAATCTTGCAACGGGACCATGTCGGAATTTTCGTCCCGATCTGGACAGGTCTTGCGGTCGCCGCGACATGTCTGATCAAAGCGAGCAATCTTCCGTTGCCGTTGATCGCAACGATCATCATCGCGTGGAAAATATTTCTCAGCGCAAAGAAAGGGACGCCTCAATCCGGTCTAATTACGCTTGGTGTTTTCGTTTTATCGCTCGCCCTGCCGGTGGCGATTTGGTTTGTTTGGAATTACCAGCACTTCGGCGACCTGACGGCGACCGAATCGAAAATCGAATTGTTAGGCTGGACGCGAAAACCGTTGAGCGAATGGTGGCCGCATCCGATCTTTACGTTTCGTGGTTTCAGCGAATTCTGGCCGGAGCTGAGCGCAAGCTTCTGGCGGGGCGAATTTGTCTGGCACCTCCAACGAATGGCGTCCGGCCTCGCGGATGCATTTTACACGGTGGCAACCGCGCTGGTCATCATCGTGACGCTCGTACTGCTATTGCGACGGCGATTGGAAGATAACGATCGACAATTCATTCTCTGGCTTGCGTTCCTGAGTTTCTTGTCAATCGTCACGTTTCTTGTCGTCTTATCAATCAGTTTTGACTTCGGCCGTTGTCCATACCCATCGCGCGAACACCCTTATTTCACGTCCGGCCGCCTGTTAAATGCGGCAGCGATTCCCTTCTTTTTACTTTTCGTCTACGCGATCGATCGCCTCGGCAGTTGGACCAAACGAGAATGGCTGCGATGGACAATTCTCGGCGCGACGGCGCTGCTTCTGATCGGTTCGCAATTACAAGTCAATGCGCCGGCGTTTTCCAGCCGCTACAATTTCTTTCACCGCTCGGTGCTTCGATAGTTATCGGCGCAATTATTTTCGCTTACGTGGGCAAGCCTTTGCGCTCGGTCTTAACCATTCGGCGTAGCTCTGCCACGGTCGTCGATTCGTACATTCCACGAGACGCTCCCCGGAGTGAGGATGGTGAAAGTTCCCCCGTTTGGCCGCGAGTGCAGCCTAGCCGCCACTTGTTGTTTCTTTGATTTTGCTAGCGGTATAAGGAAACGGTTTCGCGTCCGGGCCGGAAAACGGACTCGCCCGACACGCGACAGTCTGCGGTCGCGGGATGAACGCAAGTTAAACCGAGGTTGCCTTCCGCCAGAAAAAATAAATCGGCACGCCGCTAAGGACGAGCACCATTCCGATTCCCGACGTTGTCGGCGCGAGAAAGACAAAATCGACAGTGAGCAACGCGGCCAGAACCATCGAGATGATGGGCACGACCGGATAACCCCAGGTGCGATACGGTCGCTCGGCGGCAGCTGTTTTTCGTCGCAGAATAATTACCGCGAGGACCATCAGCAGATAGAAAATTAGATCCGCCGAGACAATGTATTCGAGTAATTGCGTGTAGACGTTTCCGTAGACGACTTGCTGCGTGGACGCGTTCGTCGTCACGGTTCGCGGCAGAGTCAGAAGTGCGGTCCAAACTGCCTGAGCGATCAATGCCGCCGCCGGCACGTGGAAGCGATTCGTGGTCGCAACTTTTTTGAAGAATAAATGATCGCGCGCCATCGCGAAAAAGACGCGGGCTCCGGCGAGAATGAGCCCGTTGTTACAGCCAAAGGTCGAAACCATAATCGCCACCGCCATGCACAGCGCGCCCGGACTGCCGAACGCCGCGTTCATTGCCGCGACGGCAACGCGATCCTGCGGCGCGTGTTGGATCTCGGCGAACGGCAGGAGCGCGAGATAAGATACGTTCGTGAGCAAATACAAAGTCACAACGACTCCACTGCCGATCAGGAGTGCCCGAACAAGATTTCGTCCCGGATCGCGAACTTCGCTGCCTATAAAGGTGACATTTGTCCACGCCGTTTGCGCGAAGAGCGGACCGACCATCGATTTTCCAAAAATCAACATGAGCGCCATCCCCCCGACGAACGTGAACCCAGGTTGCGCGACCTGCGAATTCCAGCCGTTCGTCCAGGAATCCCACCAGACGGACGATCTCGCGGCGCATGTTGTGCTCCAACCAAGCAACAGTCCAACCACGACAACGCCCGCCAGCGCTGCAGTTTTGGCGAAGGTAAAAACGTTTTGCACGAGCGCACCAAGCTTGAGCCCGCGCGTGTTGGTCCAGGTTAGAAGCGCGACCAATGCGATCGCGACCAGTTGTTCAGTTGAGAGGCTGATCGCGTACCCGCCGCCGAGCAAGAGCGGTTGTTTTGTAAAAAGATAATTGTCCGGAGAAATCAGGGGAACTAAGGCGCCGAGAAATTTCGCAAATGCGACCGCGACCGCGGCAATTGTTCCGGTCTGAACCACGAGAAACAAAGTCCAGCCGTAGAGGAATCCCATCGCGGGCCCGTAGGCTTCGCGGAAAAAAAAGTAAACACCGCCCGCACGCGGCATCATCGTTGCGAGCTCCGAACAGCAGAGCGCGCCGGTGATCGTCAGTAAGCCGGCGATCGCCCAAGCTAACAACAGCCAGCCCGGCGCTCCGCTCAATCGCGCCGATTCGGCCGACGTTATGAAAATTCCCGAGCCGATCATCGACCCGATCACGATCATCGTCGCGTCGACCGGTCCGAGTGTGCGAATCAAACCGGACGGTTGTCGAAGTTCGCTCATTTCGAGAATTCTGGCGCCCGAATGGTAACGCCTTCCTTCTCGAGACGCGATCTCAGAACGCGTGCGAAATCGACTGCTTCAGGATTATCACCATGAAGACAAATTGTTTCCGCGCGAACATCGACGTCCATGCCGTCGACCGAGCGGACTTTGCCTTTGCGCAACATTCGGACAGCGCGGGTCGCGGCCTCTGCCGGATCGTGCAGTAACGCATTCGGCCGCGTCCTCGAAACAAGTGTTCCATCATTCGAATAATTTCGATCTGCGAAAACTTCGTGCGCGATTTGCAATCCATTCTTCTCGCCGGCTCGCGCAAGTGCAGTGTTTTGGGGTGCAAAAAGAATGAATTTGTTGTCGACGCTGGCAATCGCGCGCCCAATTGCCTCAGCCAGCAACTCATCGCGCACGGCCATGTTATAAAGCGCGCCGTGTGGCTTCACATGATTCGGCCGAACACCGGCCGTTTCGGCAATCGCTTGAAAGACGCCGAGCTGGTACACAACAGCGTCGAATACTTCCTCGGGCTTCACCTGCAATTCCTTCCGACCGAAGTTTTCGCGATCGAATAAACTTGGATGCGCGCCGACGGCCACGTTTCGCTGCCGAGCCATTTCTATCGCCTGCCGCATCGTGTTGGCATCGCCGGCGTGGAAGCCACAGGCGATATTCGCCGAAGTTACGAGCGTCAGGAGTTCGTCGTCGTGTCCCGCGCCTTCACCGAGATCGGCGTTGAGATCGACAATAAGGCTCATTTGAAATGCAGTTCCAATCCACGCCGGAATTGCTCCATGTTTCGCTCGCGTTCGAGGAGCAGCGCGTGCGCATCGCGGATCGAGACTTCAGCAAACCGAACTCGGTCCCCGGGACGCAATTGATTCGCAACTGAAAGATCGACTGTAATCATGTGCGCGATTTTTGGATAACCGCCGATCGTTTGGCAATCATTGAGAAGCAAAATCGGTTTGCCGTTGGGTGGAACCTGAACAGTGCCGGGAGCGACCGCCTCCGAGAGAAGATCGGAATTTTCATTTCGCTCAAGGCGCGGACCGTCAAGGCGAATTCCCATTCGGTCGGAATCCGGCGATACAAAAAAGCTTTCGCTGGAAAATAACTGGAGCGTCGATTCAACAAAGCGGTTGGAGTCTGATCCGCGAATATAACGCAACGTCGGCGCGCGTTGCGCGGTGTTCGACCAATTGTGCGGCGGTTTCCAACGCGCTACCTTCTCGACACGCAGCTTATCGATTAAGACTTTCGCGCGCTCGGGATTCTGCCCGAGCGAAAACTCTTCACTGTCGCACAACGGGCGCCCGTTTACCCCACCGAATCCCGCTCGCAAATCTGTCGCGCGGCTTCCGAGCACGAACGCGACATCGATTCCTCCCGAGATGGCCAACCAAGCACGACATCCAAGCGCGGGAGATTCAAGCGAGAATTCTTCGCCGGCACACAGTAAAGCCGGATGTCCCGCGTCTAACGATGTCGAACCGATGCTCCCTTTAAACTCGCCGCCGCACCAAACAATAATCCGCTCGTCGGCAAAGCGCAGTCGCAAGCCGCCAAAGGTAATCTCCAGCCCGGCGGCAGATTCGTCGTTGCCGACGAGAAGATTCGCCACACGCAACGCATGGGTATCGAGCGCCCCGCCTAACGAAACGCCGAATTCGCGAAAACCCGGCCGCCCCAGATCTTGAACGTTTGTCAAAAAACCTGCGCGAATCGCCGTGGCGTTCATGATCTCGATTTTTCGAATTCCTCACGCGTGATCGAGCGGAAGCGGACGCGGTCTCCCGCTCGCAAAAGCACCGGTGGATTCTTTCTTGGATCGAACAATTTTAATGACGTGCGGCCGATCACGTGCCAGCCGCCAGGCGATTTGATTGGGTAAATTCCAGTTTGCTTTCCGCCGATCGCGACCGAGCCAGCAGGAATCTGCTTGCGCGGAGTATCCAGTCTCGGCGTGGCGAGTTTGCGCGGCAAACCGCCAAGAAAAGGAAATCCCCCGGTAAATCCAACGCAATGGACGCGATACTCAGAGCCGCAGTGAACATCGACAACTTCTTTCGAATCGAGACCAGCGTGACGCGCGACGTCCTCAAGATCGAAACCAAATTCGGTGTCATAACAAACGGGAATCTGGATCGCTGATTTTTCAAGCCGATCGGCAGCATTCTGATTAATGGCTGACAATGCTGCACGAATTCGTCGCTCAAACCAACCGATGACATCTTCGACCGGTGCGCCGGCATCGATCGCGCGCATCGAATCGTAAAAAACGGCCACTGTTGTGTAAGCCGGTGCGATCTCGATGACTCCGGGAATTTTCGCAGCTTCGAGACTGCGTTTAGCGGCCAGCACATCGTTCAGTGCGTCCTCGGGTGCGTCGTCAAAGTTGTCGGCGATACGAATCAGCAGCGCGGAATCTCCGAGCGGCGCAATTTCCATGCATGACAAGATGCGTTGCCGGAACGCTCGTGCCAAGCGCCGTGTCTTTTTCTTATTGCGCGCGCGTCGCTTCGATCTCGATGTTAACGGCCACGCTCTGGCTGATCCCGGACATTGCTTCCGCGGCTTGCGCAAACATCAAATTGAAGTCCTTGCGCTTGAGTGGGTCGGTCGTTACCGCCCAGCGCGTTTGTTTTGTTTCGTTTGGCGAGGTGAGCAATTTCAAATGCAATGCGATCGGCTTCGTGACGCCGTGCATGGTTAGATCGCCAAGAATATCGCCGGCCTGCGGACCGGTTTGTTTCACGCTCCGGCTCTTGAATGTGATCTCCGGATATCTATCAACCGCGAAGAATTCCGGGCTCCGCAAATGATTGTCGCGCTTCATGATTCCGGTGTCGATGCTGTGGACGTCAATCCGCGCCGTGACCGATGAATTTTCCGGGTGGCCGCGGTCGATCTCGATTCTGCCTTCGAACTTGGTGAATTTCCCGTTGGTGGTCCCGAGGAACTGATGAACGGAGAATCCAATTTTTGAATGCGCTGGATCGAATTTGTAAGTTTCATTCGCGAGCGCAGCCGAGCTCAAAGTCGCAAAGAGAACTCCAACCAAAAACGGGATTCGTGATCTCATGCGGTCTCCTTTGCTTTGTTTTTCGCCTCGGATGCAAGCGTCTTCAAGAGCGACGTGCGCGACAGTGGCAATCTCCCAAATAGACTTCCAAGCGCGAATGCGGGATCGGCATTGAGCCTCTTCGCATCATGCACACCCGCGGTGCGAGCAAGCTCCGTTTCGAAATGCGAGATCGCGCGCAGGTTCGGATGGTTCTCGTTGAGGTAACCAAACGCGCGCCGCAACAGGTCGAACAACTCCGGTTCGTGATGATCGCGCTCCGTGCAAATCTCGATCAACTCGACAAAATAGGCTGCGGCTTGAGTACGGAGATAATTCTGTCGGATACCCGCGAATGGATTTTGGACCACAACTTCGGCCAACGTGTGCAGCGTCGATTTGCGGCTCGGCACGATCGAGATCTCGGCTTCAAAAAAAAGATCGAGCTTGCCGGCGAACGGAGTCTTCGCGCGGCGAGCGCCTTTAGCAACAGTTTGGATGCAGCCGAGAGATTTGGTGCACCAAGAAACGATCAGGCTGGTATCGCTAAACTTGCGTTTACGCAGAAGAATCGCGGCCGTGCTTTGCACAGTGCGAATCTAGCACGCCGTCGTCACTTGCCATCTGACACGACAAGCGGGGTTCCTCTTGTCGATAGATCCGCTCTTAGTGAAATGGATTGAAGTGCGCGACCATGATGTTCATTTTAAGCACTACTTGGTCGCCGGTCAGACCTGATTCGCCGTCGTGAAGCAGCGTTAGCGAAAACTAGCGATTGAGAATGTGGAGAGCGCGCTTCTCCACATTCATGGCCGCTTCTTTCACCGCTTCGCTCAATGTTGGGTGCGCGTGACACGTGCGCCCGAGATCTTCCGAGCTGCCGCCAAATTCAATCACCGATACTGCTTCTGCGATTAATTCCGACGCCGCGTGCTGTAGAATGTGCGCGCCGAGAATGCGATCCGTCCTCGCATCGGCCACGACCTTGACCATGCCATCGAGTTCTTCGTTCGCCACGGCGCGGCCATTAGCACGAAATGGAAATTTACCCACGCGATAGTCGATTCCTTCCTCTTTCGCCCGTTCTTCCGTTAAGCCAACGCCCGCCAGCTCCGGATTCGTGTAAATGATTCCGGCGATCGCATCATAATTAATATGACCGTCCTTGCCGGCGATCCTCTCCACGCAGGCAATCCCCTCGTCCTCGGCCTTGTGCGCAAGCATCGCCCCCGCAATAACATCGCCGATCGCATAAATGCCGTCGACGTTGGTTTTAAAGTGTTTGTCGACCTTGATTCGCTTTTTCTCGTCAAATTCAATGCCGACTTTCTCCGCGCCGAGACCTTCGCTGAACGGTTTGCGTCCGACCGATACGAGAATTTTGTCGGCTTCAAATTTAAACTCTTCATTTCCTTTCGTTGCTATCGCAACAGCGCGACCATTGTCGATCTTCACCGCGCTGACTTCGGTTTCGAGATGAAACGTTATTCCCTGCGCGGTGAGCGAGCGCTGCAACAGGTTCGATAACTCCAAATCGAAGCCGATCGCGATCCGCGGCAGAAATTCCAACATTGTCACTTCCGACCCGAGCCGGCTCCAAACTGAACCGAGCTCGAGTCCAATCGCGCCCGCGCCGATGACGAGAAGTTTTTTCGGAGCCTCAGCGAATGAAAGCGCTTCGGTACTGCTAACGATCGTCTGTCCATCAAACTTCGCGAACGGCAATTCGATCGGAACGCTCCCAGTAGCGATAATGATGTTTTTAGTTTCGATCTCCTGCGCTTTTCCGTCTGACGATTTGACCGAAACCTTTCTCGGCGCCGTGATCGTACCTAATCCTTCGAACGTCGTCACCTTGTTCGTTTTCATCAGCGAGCGCACGCCGCTGTTCATCGTTCGAACGACTTTATCCTTGCGCTGGAGCATCTTGTTAAGATCGACGTCCACGCTGCCGATCACGATGCCGTGCTTCTCCGCTTCCTTTTTCGCAAACATGAAATGATCACTCGACGTTAGAAGCGCTTTGCTCGGAATGCAGCCGACGTTCAAACAAGTGCCGCCGAGTTCCTTGTCCTTTTCGATGATCGCCGTTTTTAGCCCGAGCTGACCAGCGCGGATCGCGGCGACATAGCCGCCCGGACCTGAACCAATGATAACGACATCAAATGTTTCCATCTTCAAAAATCGAGTGGCAGCTTTTTCGGATCCTCAACGCATTCCTTCACCTTGATCAGAAACGTAACCGCCTCTTTGCCGTCGATCGCGCGATGATCGTAGCTGAACGCGAGGTACATCATCGGGCGCACTTCCACTTTGCCGTTGATCGCTACGGGACGCGGCATGATTTTGTGCATCCCGAGAATTCCGGTTTGTGGTGGATTCAAAATCGGCGTGCTCAAAAGCGATCCATAAACACCGCCGTTTGAGACCGTGAATGTGCCGCCGGTCAAATCTTCGATCTTCAATTTTCCGTCGCGTGCTTTGGTCGCGAAATCGGCGATGTCACGCTCAAGATCGGCAAAGGACTTCTTGTCAGCATCGCGCACGATTGGAACGACGAGCCCGCGTTCAGTCCCCACCGCCACGCCGATGTCATAAAAATTGTTGTAAATGAAATCCTCGTCTTCGATTCGACCATTGATGACCGGCACGGCTTTGAGCGCTTCGACGCTCGCTTTGATAAAAAACGGCATGAACCCGAGCTTCACGCCGTGTTTCTTTGTGAATGCGTCTTGCGATTTCGCTCGCAATTCCTGAACCGCGCTCATGTCGCATTCGTTAAACGTGGTCAGAATCGCAGCGGCATGCTGCGCCATTACCAGCTGTGCCGCAATCTTCCGTCGCAGCGGCGACATCCTTTTGCGAACGAACCGGCCGTCGGTCGACTGTCGATCCTGCGAGACGTCGACTATTTGCTCGCTCGCGCCGCGATTTTGCGCCGCTGTGAGCGCATCGGCTTTCGTGATTCGACCGCCCTTTCCGGTGCCGGAAATTTCTTCGGGTTGAAGATTTTCCTCTTCAACGATTCGCCGAACTGCTGGGGAAAGCGCATTCTCCTCTTCAGATTTTTCTCTCGATGCAGCCGTTCTTGTTTCGGTTTTCTCTTGCTTCTTTTCCGTTCGGGCGCCGCTGGATGATTTCTTCGAATCGTGGATCATAGCGACGACTTCGCCGATTTTCACTTCTTGACCTTCGGGAACGATCGTATCGAGCACGCCGGAAGTTTCGGCGACGATCTCGGTTGAAACTTTATCAGTCTCCAAAGTGAAGAGCGCGTCGCCAGCATTCACGAAGTCACCGGATTTCTTGTGCCAGACGGAAACGATTCCGCTCGAAATCGATTCGCCAACCGCTGGAATTTTTACTTCAACAGCCATGTGCGCCTAACTAAGCGCAGAAAAAACGCGTGGTCGAATCAAACGTTAAACGCCTCTCGAGTGAGCGCGGCTTGCTCGCGTTTATGCAGCGCGAGCGAGCCGACAGCGGGACTCGCACTTGCGTCCCGGCCCGCATAGGCGACTTCGCGGCCGAACATTTTCCGCAGCCGCGGCTCCATGAATGTCCAGGCGCCCATGTTTTGCGGTTCTTCCTGACACCAAACGAGCTGTGCTACCTTTGAAAAAGCGTTGACCATTGACCTCAATCTCTCTTCATGCAGCGGATATAGCTGCTCGACTCGAATGATCGCCGCGGTGTCGATCTTTTTCTCAGTGCGATAATTTAGAAGGTCGTAATAAACTTTGCCCGAACAAAGAATCACGCGCTTCATTTTGCCAGCCGGTCCGACTTCGGATGAGCCGAGAATTTCCTGAAACTTGCCACCGGTAAATTCTTCCGCGCGCGCGGACGCGAACTCGGCGCGCAGCAAACTCTTCGGCGTCATGATCACGAGCGGCTTGACGAAGTCGCGTTTCATCTGGCGGCGCAACACGTGAAAGTACTGTGCGGACGTCGTCAGATTGCAGACTTGAATATTGTCCTCCGCGCAGGCTTGCAGAAATCGCTCGAGCCGGCCGCTCGAATGTTCGGGACCCTGTCCCTCGTAGCCGTGCGGCAACAGCAGCACGATCCCGCTGGGACGCTGCCACTTCGATTCCGCTGAAACGATGAATTGGTCGATAATTGTTTGCGCACCGTTGGAAAAATCGCCGAACTGCGCTTCCCACAAACAAAGCATGTTCGGGTAATCGAGCGAGTAGCCGTAATCGAATCCGAGCACCGCCGCTTCGGAGAGCAGACTGTTGTAAATGCAAATGCCCGCCTGCTTTGCGCCCAGATGCATCAACGGCACATACGGTGCGCCGGTTTTTGCGTCGTAAAGAATCGCGTGCCGCGTGCTAAAGGTTCCGCGCGCGCTGTCCTGACCGGACAATCGAATCGGCATTCCTTCCAAGAGCAGCGAGCCGAACGCAAGTAATTCAGCATAATGCCATTCGAACGGTCCGCCGTTCTCAAAAACCTTCCGCCGATGCTCGAGCACGATCCGCTTGATCTTCGGTTGAACATTGAAATCGTCCGGCACGCGCGTAAGTGCATCGACAATCGTCTTGAGCGTTTTCTCGCTGACGGCCGTTGAAACCGGCGCGCTTGTGTATTCGGGCTGAAAAACTGCCGCCGCTTCCTTGAACCGCGCCTGTTTGCCAGCTTTCTCTTTCTCGATCGACCTTACGGTGTCAAGCGCCATTTCAAGTCGCAGATCCATTTCCGTTTCGAGCGAAGCGGCGTCGTCTTCCGCTAACGCGCCGGATTCGAGCAGGCCGCGCTTGTAGGATTCCGCGGCTGACAGGTGTTTGTCGATCTTCGCGTAGAGATCGGGCTGGGTGAACGCCGGCTCGTCGCCTTCGTTGTGGCCGTAGCGCCGATAACAATACATGTCGATCACGACGTCGCGCCCGAATTCCTGCCGAAAATCGAGCGCGAGCTGACTCACTTGCAGACACGCGAGCGGATCGTCGCCATTCACATGAAAAATCGGGGCCTCAATCATCTTGGCGACGTCGGTCGCGTACATCGACGAACGCGCGTCCTCGGGCAGAGTCGTGAAACCGATCTGGTTATTCACCACCACGTGAACGGTCCCGCCCGTTCCGTAACCGTGCAGCTGCGACATGTTCAATGTTTCAGCAACGATCCCCTGCCCCGCGAACGCGGCGTCGCCATGAATAAGCAAGGGCAAAACCTTGCGTCGATGTTCGGTGTCGCTGCGAATGCGTTGCCGCGCGCGCGCGGTTCCTTCAACAACCGGATCGACAGCCTCGAGATGACTCGGGTTTGCCGCGAGACGAATTTCAACCCGCGCGCCCGAGCCAAGTTTTCGGATGGTCCGGTAGCCGAGATGATATTTTACGTCGCCGTCGCCGGCTACCAGCTCGGGAATATAGTTCTCGCTGAATTCCGTAAAGATGACGCGCAGCGACTTTTTCAGGAAGTTCGCGAGCACGTTGAGCCGGCCGCGGTGCGCCATGCCCATGCAAATTTCTTCAATCCCGTCGGCAGGACATTTGTGAAGAATACTGTCGAGGATCACCATCAACGACTCCGCGCCCTGTAGCGAAAAACGTTTTTGACCGACGTAACGCGAATGGAGAAAGCCTTCGAATGACTCGGCTTCCATCAACGCGCGCAGGATTCCGATTTTCACCTGGCGCGGCGTAGAATGCTTGTCCGGACGCGATTCAAGACGGTGCAGGACCCAGTTTCGAATCCGCGTGTTCTGGATGTGCATAAACTCGGCGCCGATCGAGTCCGCGTAAATTTTCGTAAGGCGCGCGATCATTTTGCGTAGCATCATCTCTTCGCCGTTCCCGAAAAATTTCGATGCGACGCGAAGATCGAGATCCTTTTCGCTGAAGCCGAGCTCGCGCAGACTTAGCAACGAATTTTCCGGCCGCTTTTCAGCCAACGGGTTCACGCGCGCGATCGTATGACCAAGCGTGCGATACGCATAAACCAGTCCGTCGATTCGTGTCTGGAGTGGACTTTCGCGCGTGACCGCGCGCGGCGCGGCGACAGCGCTACCATTTTTCTGCGGCAGATTTCCTAACTCGAATCCTTCAAAAAATGCAGCCCAATTCGGGTCGACCGACGCCGGATCCTTCTGCCAGCGCGCATAATTCTGGTCTATCAGTTCCAGATTGGCTCGAGCCGCGATGGTTATGCGCATGACACATTTAATCTGCAACCGTTAGCCGGAGCGGCAAGTTGACAGTGCCGAGGCAGCCTCGTTATTTGCAGCGCACAAATGGGAATTTATGGAAAAAGTTGGCTGGCGCTGGCCACCATGGCGCTCCTAGCGTTTGCAAGATCGACATCGTGCTTTGCTCAGGCAGATCCAGCGGCCGAGCCAGCGGTCTTGGCGGTCGCAAAAGTCTTGCCGGCGGTCGTCAACATCAACACCGAGCGGGTGATCCACCGCGCGGTCCGCGATCCAATCGACGATTTTTACGCGCAATTTTTTGGTTACTACCATGGGCGACCGCACGAAATCCGCCAGACCCTGCAAAGTCTCGGCTCCGGATTCATCGTCGACCCCGCCGGGTACATCGTGACCAATCAGCACGTGGTCGTGCGCGCGGCCGATCTGAAAATCAAAGTCACGACCAACGATGGCAAAACGTACAACGCACTCTACATCACCGGCGACGAGAAGAAGGACCTCGCGTTCATCAAGATCGACTCGAAGGATTCGTTTCCCTTTATCAATCTTGACAACATTTCGCCGAACTTGTTAGGCGAAACGGTGATCGTCGTTGGCAATGCGGTCGGTTACGGAAGCTCGATCAGCCGCGGCGTCTTAAGCGCGACAAAACGCGACATCTCGGTCGACAACGTCGATTACAAGGATCTCGTGCAAACCGATGCCGCGATCAATCCCGGCAACAGCGGCGGACCGGTGATTGATATCTCGGGACGATTGGTCGGAATCAGCTCGGCGAAAATGGCCTTCACACCGCAAGGCGTTCCAACGCAAGGGCTTGGTTTTGCGATCCCGGCCGACGTCGTGCGCGGAAGTGTGAAGGCCTTCAAAGCGTTCGCCGAAACGCATCCGGCAGGAAAGACTTCGGCGGCAGTGCAGCAAACAAATAACGCCGTGAGGCTGTTCGGTATGCAGTTGCAGGATTTGACCGAGGAATTAACTGACACCCTTGGTTATGAACCCGGACGCGGCGTACTGATCAGCGGGGTCGAACCAAACAGCCCGGCAGATGAATCCGGCATCGAGCGTGGTCTCGTCATCTATCGCGTTGGGAGACATGACGTAAACTCTGTGAGAGATGTAGAGAACCTGCTCGGTCGTGCCCGCAGTGGGACCAGTGTCGACTTTGCGATCGGCGTAGTCCGCGCAGGCGGCGCCGGGCAGCGCGTCGAAACGATTACCCTGGCCGCCCGTTGACAATCCAAAGATTTTCGGCAACGCAATAGCCCTTCGATTGTCTCATCCAATAATTTCGGAATGATTAAGGTTAAAAATTTAACCAAACGCTACGCTGGCCAGACCGCGATTCGCGATTTGAATTTCGAGGTCGGCCGGGGCGAGATCATGGGTTTTCTCGGACCGAACGGCGCGGGCAAGACGACTACGATGCGGATTCTGGCCGGGTTCATGCCGGCAACGTCCGGGCGAGCGTCGATCGCGGGCTTCGACGTTTTCGAACAATCGCTCCAGGCGCGCTCGCGGCTTGGTTACATGCCGGAAAACGTTCCCCTCTACAATGATATGCGCGTCACCGAATATCTCGATTACCGCGCCACACTCAAAGGAGTCCCCCACCGGCGCGTCGGGGAAAGAGTCGGCGATGTGAAAGAGCTCTGCGGCCTAGGCGAAGTCGAACGAAAATTAATCGGCACACTTTCAAAAGGGTACCGGCAACGCGTTGGATTAGCCGACGCGCTCATCAGCGAGCCCGATCTTCTGATTCTGGACGAACCGACGATCGGTCTCGATCCAAATCAAATTCGGCAAGTGCGCGAGCTGATCAAGAATCTCGGCAAGCAGCACACGATTTTGCTTTCTACGCACATCTTGCCGGAAGTGGAAATGACATGTAGCCGCGTCATCATTATTCACAAGGGGCGAATTGAAGCGTGCGACACGCCGGAGAATTTACTGAATCAAATTCGACAAGCCAGCGGCGTCGTGATCGAAGCCAAGACGGGCGACGACGACGGCGCCGAGGAGTTGAAGAAAATCTCCGGGGTCCGCGAGGTGATGATCGATCAAGCGGACGGCTGGCAGATATTTTCTTTGCGAGTGGAATCGGGCCTCGATGTGCGGGAAGAAATCTTCAGGCTTGCGGCCGCGCGGAAGTGGACGCTGCGCGAGCTTTCACAACGGCGCGCCACACTCGAAGACGTATTCGTCGAGATCACGCACTCGAACCAGATCGGACTGGAGTAAGTGCTGGATGGAGATTTCGCTCTTAAAATGAGAAAATTTTACGCACTACTGGCGCGCGAAGTCCGCGGTTATTTCCATTCGCCGATCGCCTACATCGTGCTCGTTTTCTTTCTGCTGGTCAGCGGCGTCGATTTTTATTTCCAGGTCTCGTTCATGAACCAGCGGCCGGCCTCTTATACGGTTCAGGAGGCATTTTTTAATTCGGTGTTTTTCTGGTTTGCGTTCGTTTTGATCTTTCCGCTGATTACCATGCGGCTGTTTTCCGAGGAATTTAAACTCGGCACGATCGAACCGCTGATGACCGCGCCGGTCCGCGATTTGCAGGTCGTGCTCGCAAAATTTCTTGGCGCGCTCGTGTTCTACGTCGCGCTCTGGATGCCAACGCTGCTCTATTTCGCGATCTTCCAAAAAATCACGCACGAGTCGGCTGCGAATTCCATCGGCGCATATTGGGGCTCTTACTTGATGCTACTGCTGCTCGGAATGTTTTACCTCTCAGTGGGCTGCCTTGCTTCAGTGGTGACTAAAAATCAAATCGTGGCCGCGATTATTTCTTTTTGCGCGATCACGCTGCTTTTCTTCCTCGGTCTGGTTCAATTCATTTTGCTCGATGTCAGCTCGGGAATGCGCGACGCGCTCGGATATTTTTCGGCGATCGAGCACATGGGAACGTATTCGCGGGGAATCATCGATACGCGACCGATTGTTCTCTATTTGAGTATGACCGTGTTCATGCTGGCACTCACTTATCAGGCGTTTCAATCGCGCAAGTGGAGGTTGTGACGAATGGCGGAAGTTGCGACTACAACCAAACCAAAAGGAATTCGGCGGCTCCAGATCGGGCTGAACGTTCTCGTCCAGTTGATTCTCATTTTCTTTTTGATCAGCGCGGTCAATTGGATCGGCTTCCGGCACTACAAACGCTGGGACGTTTCGCGCGATCAGAAATACGCGCTCTCCGACAAGACGAAGCGCTTCCTGAACAGTGTGAAAGGAAAAATTCGCATCACAGTTTTCTTTTCACCAACCACGCCGATTAGCGCCGACGTGGCCAGTCTGCTCACCGAATATCAGTACGCGGCCAAAGGTAAGATCGACGTCGAAAGCATCGATCCGCAACGGAATCTCTCCCGCGCGAAGGAGTTATTCGACAAATACAAAGTGGTCAGCGACGAAAGTCTTCTGGTGATCGATTACGACGGCCGCAACAAAACGGTGAAAGCGTCCGAGATGGCGGAGATCGATCAAAGTGGAATGGCGTTTGGCGAAGGACCGCGTGTGACGGCGTTTAAGGGCGAACAAGCAATCACCAGCGCGATGATCGATCTGGTCGAAGGCAAAAAGAGCGTGATCGGCTACTTGACCGGTCACAAGGAGCCCTCAATCTCGGAGCCTTCGCCGCTGGCAATGATGCAGCAACAGCAAGAAGGAGGCGGTCCAATTTCGGTCCTGAAGACGTTTATCGAGAACGAAAACATCAAGTTTCAGGAACTGAATCTGTTCAACGAGCCGCAAATTCCAGCCGAGGTAAAAGCGGTGATGATTGTCGGCCCTCAATACGATCTTTCTGACCGTGAAATTAAATTGCTTCGCGATTTTTGGGACAAACAAGGCCGGATCCTCATTCTTCTCGATCCGTCGGCGAAGACGCTAAAGTTGCTTGCGTTTCTCAATGAGCTCGGCGTAAAAGTGAACGATGACCGGTTGATGGCTTTCGTCCGCACCGGCCTTGAAGAGTTGGCGTTGATTCGCGATGTTCAGGCGCACTTTCTTGGCAAGGGTCCGGTGACAAAACGGCTCTCGAATGTGCAGGCGCTATTCTTCGGGGGAACATCGTCCATCACGCTCGAGCCGGACCGCGTGCGCGCGGCGAATATTCGCCTTCAGCCGTTGATCGAAGCAGAGAAAGGTTACTTCGCCGAAAAAGATTACAACACAACAGATCAAACAAAACTCCAAGCGGACGCGAAAAATGCGGCTGCGCCGATAACAATTGGAGTGTCGATCGAGAAAGGCGGTAGCGCAGACGAACGGGTGCAAATGAATTCGGCGCGCCTGGTGGTGGTTAGCAACGCGACGTTTGTTCAAGACAACGCGCTGACTCAAGATCAGCAAGCGCTCGACTTCATTTCCGCTTGTGCGAACTGGCTGTTAAGTCGCGAGCAGCTCATCGGGATCGCGCCGAAAGTTCCGAAGACACTCACGTTTAATTTGAGCGAAGACGCGTTGAGGAGTTTGCGTTTAATAGTGCTCGTTCTGATACCACTCGTCTTTGTTGTTCTCGGTACAGCCGTCTGGTGGAAGCGGCGCGCCTAAAGAAATAGCGAAATAACAGATTGGTCATGAAGTGGAAATCGACGCTGGTCTTATTCGTCATCGCAGCGGGAGTGTTTGCTTATCTCTTTTTCGTCGAGCGCAACCGGCCGGGCACGGAGGAAGCAGCGCGACAGGCGCAGAACGTTGTGAATTTTGACCGAGACAAAATTGACGGTGTCGTAATCCAAAACGGTGACGACAAGATCGACATTCGACGTCATAACGACAAATGGCGCCTCGAAACACCAATTAAAGATCAGGCAGACGCCTCGCTAGTGACCAGTTTGTTGTCCGATCTCGAAAATTGGCAAAAGGACGCCTCGATCTCGGCGAAAGAAATGGAAGCGGACAAAAACAGGCTCGCCGATTACGGGCTCGCCAACCCGAAGCTGCGCCTAAGACTGGTCGGACAAGGCGCGCCGCCGGAAATCTTTTTCGGAAAAGATGCCGCGCTTGAAGGCAAGATGTATGTCCGATTCGAGAACTCGAAGGAAACATTCTTCGCGAGCCAATCGGTCAGGAAAGCGATCGACAAAAAGCCGGAAGACTTTCGCGATCGAAAATTGACCGACTTGATCATGGCGCAAGTTGTCCGAGCGGTACTCAAAACCCCCGCCGGCGAAATGGAGCTGCAAAAGACTGGCGATCACTGGGATATCGTTAAGCCGCTGCGCACGCACGCCGACGACCAGAAAGTCAGCGACATGATCGCGCAAGTCACTACCGCGCGAATTGAGCAATTTGTCGCAGACGATAGCGGCGATCTGCATCCTTACGGACTGGCCGAGCCACGCGGCTCGCTCACGCTTTTTGCGCAGGGCGACAAGCAGGGACAGACGCTGCGAATTGGTAGCGTTCCCGAAAAAGAGAAGGAGCAGGTTTACGTTCGCTTCTCACCGCGCGGTTTCGTCTACACGCTGCCAATAAAAATCGAGGAAATCCTGAACAATAAACCGAACGACCTGCGAGACCGGCATCTTGTACGAATCGATACAAAAATCCTCGACCGGCTGACAATCGACGCGCCGGGCAAGGGCAAAACCCTTCTCGCACGCAAGGATGAAAACTGGACGATCGCAAGCTGCAATAACGCGCCGGCAAACTTGAGCGAGGTCCGCCGACTGATCGACGCATTGCAAAACGAGCAGGTCACAAAATTCGTCGAAGATGTCGCTTCAAATCTTCCGAAGTACGGGCTAGATAAGCCGCAACTCACAGTCACGTTCAGCTCGTTCGCTTCCGAAAACACCGCCGAAACAAAAGCGGGCGAGCAACCGTTTGCCTCGGTAGCATTTGGCAAAGTCGAGGGCGATACGGTTTACGCGCGCGTCGGAGACGAGCCATTCGTGGTCGCGGTGCGCCGCGGTTTACTAGATCAAATCTTCTCGGACCCGTTGCAATGGCAGGAATTGTCGATCTTTAATTTCAAACCCGAACAAATTCACCGGATCGGGCTGACCACCAATAAAATGCTAGCGTTGGTTCGCGGCCAGAACAATCAATGGAGTTGGACGACTGGCACGGGCGCAATCAATCAAACGAATCTTCAATCGCTTTTGAACACGCTGGCGACCTTGCACGGCGTGCGCTGGATCGGGGCGATCGCTCCGGCACATGGCTTCGACAAGCCCCAGGTCGTCATCACATTCACGACTTCACTGGACGACAAGGCGTCGCACAAACTCATCATTGGGGGCGTCGCGCCCGACGGAGTCACGTTTGCAAAAATAGATGAGCGCGAAGGCACGTTTGTGATCAGCAACGCGGATCTGAGCGCGCTTAGACTGCCGCTCGTCGCGACCGAATCTCCGACTCCCACAGCAACGCCAACTGCCACGGCGACGCGCTAATTCTTCGTCGCTGTGTAAATCGTAACGATCCCACTCGTCAGCGGCTCCGCCATCGCGTCTCGAAATCCGTTTCCTTCGATTAAACGCAGCATCGCGGCGCCACCTGGGAATTCCTCAATTGAGTCGCCCAAGTAATCGTAGGCGGTTTTTTTCTGGGTGAGGAACGCGCCGAAGATTGGCAGCACGCGATGTAGATAAAAACGGTAAATCGATCGCAAAATCGACATTGTAGGCAGCGAAAATTCCATCACCAGCAAATGACCGTTCACTGTTAAGACGCGGTTCATTTCGCGCAGCGCTGCGCTCCAATCGTTAATGTTCCGCAACCCGAATGCGATGGTCACGCAATCGAACGTCTGATCAGCAAATGGCAGGGCAAGCGCGTCCGCGGCAACAACTCGGTCAACACCCTTCCTTTTCGCTATCGCCAACATTTCTTCCGAAAAATCGGCACCGATGATTTCCGATTTTGGTAATGCTTTTCTGAGCGCAAGCGCCAGGTCTCCGGTGCCGGTTGCAAGATCAACAATCTTGTTTGAATTCCAACCCGCGGCGATCTCAGCCGCGCGCTTGCGCCAGAGAAAATCGCAACCGCAGCTCAAGAGACGGTTTGCGAGATCGTACCGGCGCGCGATGCTGCCGAACATTGCGCGCACCGCGTCCGGATCGCGCGATTGCGATAATTGATTCGGACTAATCAAACGCGCGTTTCCCAGGTTCCACCTTGGGTGATGCCCAAGCAAGGCCAATCGCCAGCCAACCGACAGGCACGACTTGCAGAAGCAGTCGCGGCAAGGACGATGTTATGTGCGCCATGTAACTTAGCCACGCACTAAAGACATAGGTTATTAAGTAAAGTATAACTGGACTAAGAAGACCCGTTACTACAAGTAGCCTCGAGAATCTTAGAGTCGGCACGAGATAGACTACAGTCATGGCTGTCAGCAAACAAAAGATACTCCAGAGGCCGGAATCAGTTAGCTCGACCAGCGCCATTCGACTTATGGGGGGCAGGCGGGAGAGATGATTCCTGCTCAGTAACTGAAGAGTAGGTCGCGCAAAATCTGCCGGCATGACTACATCGATCGCTCTGAGATAGATGGGCGAGCTAAGGATGAGAATTAAACCGGGAAGGATTCCGATTATGAACAGGCGAATGC
>DATLJP010000075.1:0-21486 GCA_035538875.1 Chthoniobacterales bacterium
GCAATTCAAACCGGAAGCGCCTTTGGTGATCCCGTGGTTCAAACAGTCGTACATGGGGCAGGGACAATCAGTTTGCTGGCATCGCTGGGTCGCGATTCGCAAAGGCAACCGCACCTGCTACGCCCAATGGGAAGATTGCGGCCCGTTTCGCACCGATCATTTTCAATATGTTTTCGGCAGTGAGCGTCCCAAGCCCAACCTGAACCATGGCGCGGGTTTGGATGTTTCTCCCGCGGTGCGTGATTATCTCTTGCTGCAACCGACGGATGTGACGGACTGGCAGTTCGTGAACACGCAGGACGTGCCACCGGGTCCGTGGCGAAGCTATGGCGAGAACAATCATTTCGTCATTGCGCGTCGCCTGGCCGAACAGCGTTTGGTGCAGCAAGGCAGCAGTAGCAGCAATGCCAGGAAGTGAGGTTTTTTTCGCCGATTTTCCTAGCCCAGCCGCGATTTCAATTCAGCGAGTTTCGTTTCCAGTTCGTTCGCCTGTTCCGACCGCGGCTGATAATCTCGTAGCCGCGTCTGGCAAATTTCGGCCAAGCTCCGGAACTTCTTGCCCATTTCGGCGCAGAAAGAATCAATCGCTTTGGCAAACTGTTTCTCGAGCGTTTGACTAAGCCCGGTCCGTTTCGGGTTCAATTGCCGCTCGTAATCGCGCAAAACTTTGCGCCAGTGATTGAAAGCAAGAACAATCGCCAAGATCGCCCCAACCGCTACCACAGCTATTGAAGAGCGACTCACGTTCGGGATGTTTACCAACGCTGCCACGGCTGCAGCCAATACAATGATGCCTCCAACAACGCGCAGCCGAATAGAAGTTTGCGAAAAGGATCGAGCCACTTGTTCCTGAAGCGACTTGCTGGCGAGGATGTCGGTGACAGCGGTTTGAATCGATTGCGAAAGTTCGCGGCGCTCGCCGGCAAAGTCGGGCGAACTTTGCCGGGCTTCTTTTTGTAAATTGGTGGACAATTGATTCTCGAGAAGGTCGTGCATCTGCAGCCAGAGGCCGCGAAAATCGGCTTCGAGCGTTGTGCTCGCTTTGTCCATTTGCGGCTGCATCAACTGCTGCAATTGCGTCTTGATGTTCGCGTACAATTCCCCCTGGCCGGCCGTTGCTCTCCAAATCAAGCTGAAGCTGCGCCACCAACGCAACCTCCGGCGAAGGAACTGCGTGCGTTCTTTCATCGTCTCGTCATATGCGCGCTCGACTTCGCGAACGAGCGCCGCGCCTTGTCGCAGCAGTTGCTCGCGCCGAGTTGCCAGCAATGCGTTCAGACGATCCAGCGCCGCGATGTCCGCTGAAATTTTCTCAACGAAACCGCGAGTCTCCCGGTTCAAATCTTCAAGAACTGCACGAGCTGCCTGGAACGTCGACCGCAGTTTCAACACCTTGGGGCTCGATTCAGTAACAATGAAATTGATTTGCTCCTCCAACGGCGCGAACGCGCTTTCCCCCCAAAGTTTTTCCTTGTCCAAACCGCTCGTGCGTGCGAGCAGGGCTTTGCGCGCAGAGACGGCAAAGATCGCTGGAACGAATCCGAGCCGCCGCATCGCGGTGTCTTGCAGATGTCGACGGATCACGTCGATTTCAGTCGGCTCGCGCAGATCGATTTGCTGAAGAACGAAGATCACATTCTTAAGCCAGGTTTTCTGAAGAAAATCTAAGAATTCCCAGTTTGATTGCGTCCACGGATTGACAACCGAGAAAACAAAAAGAACGATGTCGGCGCGCGGCATGAAATCTTCCGCGACCATTTGATGCTCTTTTACCATCGTGTTCGTGCCGGGTGTGTCGACCACGTTGAAGTCGCGCAGGAATGGGATCGGCAGATAGCGCTCCGTCAGCGTTGGCGTTATCTCGGTCGTTTTATCCTCGGGACCGTAACGAAAAATGTAAACGCGGTCGGTCGCGGGCAAAACGTCGACCTTTGCGAATTCGTTACCGAAAAGCGCGTTCAATAACGAAGACTTTCCGGATTTCACTTCGCCGGCGACAACGAAGAGCAACGGCTCGGTAATGTCCTGGTGGAGCGCTTGCAATGTGTCCAGCCGCTCGGGGGCCAGCTGCATCTCTGAACCGAGCTTGATTAATCCGGCGAGAACGCTTTCGAGCTCAGCTTTGAGCTGCAAATATCGGTTGGCGATCATGCCGGCAAATAATTATGCGGCGTTGACGAGGAAGTTGTCGATTTTGCGCGTATCGACTTCGGTGACCGGGAAGGTTTGGGTGGCGGTGACGATTTCGGGGTAGGCGATGGTTTCGGCGGCAGTGGCGTTTCCAGTGCGATTAATTCCGAAACGGTCACAAATTTGAACCCCTTGGCCTCAAGCTGCTCTAAGACGCACGGCATCGCTTCGATCGTGCCGGGATGAATGTCGTGCGTTAAGACAATCGAGCCAGCGCGGGTGTTTTTGACAATACGACTGCAGACCACGCTAGGCCCGGGTCTCCGCCAATCCAAAGGATCAACGTCCCAGAGCACGATCTTGTAACCGAACTCCTGGTTGACCCATTTTTTCTGACGAACGGTGATTGAGCCGTAAGGTGGTCGCATTAATGTCGGGCGATTGCCACTCGCGCCTCGAATCGCGTCGTCCGTTTTGCGAAGCTGGGTACGCACGCCGTCATCAGACATCTTGGCGAAGTTCGGATGCGACCAACTGTGATTTGCAACCTCGTGCCCCTCGCGTTCTTCGCGGGCCACGATTTCGGGGTACTGGGCCGCATTTTCGCCAATTAGGAAGAAAGTGACTTTAATGTGATGCGCCGCGAGGAGGTCGAGCAGCTTCGGCGTTAATTTTGCGCTCGGGCCGTCGTCGAAGGTGAGCGCGACATAAGGACCGTCAACGTGAACCCAGTCGAAGGTAACTCCGGGTTCGACTCTCTCTGCCGACTTGGGTTGTTGAGTTGGTTGCGGCGCAACTGCGTCATCGGCCCGGGTAGGTGGGGGTGTGATCCAGGCGACAAGGCAAAAAAGGAAAGCGCGAAGGATGGGCATCGATTTTTAGAGCTGGGCCAAAGGTTGGCTGTACCTAGCAGAGGCCAAAATTTAACGCAAGGTGCACCGTGGCAATTCAGGCGGTTTTGGCGATCTTACTTCTGAACTGCTTGAGATACTGGGTTACGAAGTGACTTTGCTTCCAGTCCGGCGCGCCAGCACTGAAAACGTACGAGCGTGCGATGCGGTCCGACGAAAGTTTTTAGGCGGTCATTTTGGATGCGACGGTGGGCAGCGACATGGGCGGCATGGCGACAATCGAGCGCCTGCGCAATCTCGACCCGAACGTCACCGCAATCATTTTCCAGCGGTTCACTCGGACGAAGCAGCGGTGGCGGAATTTCTCAGTTACGGCTTTCGAGCGACGCTTCCGAAGCCATTTACCCGCCACGAGCTGGCGAGTGTTCTCCAACGCGCGTTCGAAACGAGCAAAACGGAATAGTTCTTATCTCGTCCGGATCGACAACGAACAGCAAACGCGCTTAGCCTTTGCGCGCTTTGTCTAACTCCGCAAGGAATTCAGTGATGTCGCCGGTGTACAACGCGTCGTAGCGCCAGAGCGTCTTTCCGTCGCCATTCAGCAGGACCAGAGTCGGGAACCCTTCAATCTGATATCGCTCTGCCAGCTCAGCGTTCTGCTTTTTGACTTCAACGCTTTGTGGTTTGCGGCGGGGGAAATCAATTTCTACAAGAATGAGATTCTTGTCCGCATAATCCTTGAATAGCGGTTGAGATAGAATCGCTCTGTCGAGTTGGATACAATAGCCGCACCAGTCTGAGCCGGTGAAATTGACCAGCAAGAGTTTGTGGCTCGCTTTGGCCTCCTCTTGCGCTCTTTTGTAATCTGTGATCCAACCCGATTCTGCGTGCGCGTAAGCGGGAGACAAGAAGACTGCGAGCAGAACGCTAAGAAGCAGATTTTTCACGCGCAGAAGGTCGATCAATGCAGACTGGGGCGCAAGTATGCATCACTCCAACGCAAAGCCATCCTTCGTCGGCCTCCGCGCGCGGCACTTTAATTGCGCTCCACGTACACGCGGAGCTCAAACTGCAATTTCCGGCCTAACTAATGTGGCCCGAGACGAGTTTGGTCATCTCGAACATGCTCACTTGGCTCTTGCCGTTAAAAACCGGCCGTAGCGTATCGTCGGCGTTGATCTGAGTTTTCTTCATTTTGTCCTGAAGACCGTGCTTCTTGATGTAGTCCCAAAGCTTTTTCGTGAGCTCGGAACGCGGCAACGGCTTTGAACCAACGACAGCAGCGAGCTTGTCGTCCGGTTGAACGGGTCTCATGAAGGCGGGATTCAGCTTGCGTTTTGAAGGTGTTTTAGTTTTGGGCATACAGGCTGATTAATGCTTCGTTTGCAGCAGAGCAACACTAATTTTTAGGCGACAAAATTTTTTCTTGCTAATTGGATCGGCGGACGACAACCGCAGCGACATCGTCCGGCGGTGATTCGCTGGTCTCGGGCGTCGCCGCTTTCAGCATTGATTCGATCAATGCGTCTGCGCTCGCAGCAAAAGGATTTATCATTCCAGCAAGTTGCGTTGGCGTCGAACGCTGCCGGCCGTTCTTGGCCGGACCAAACAATCCGTCCGTGTAAAGTGTGAATGCGTCGCCCGGATTCAATTCGAGAACCGTTTCAGGGAATTGCGATTCCTCCACTAACCCGAGCGGCGGTGCGCAAGATGCGATCGCCTCGGTGCCGCGTCCAAATCGCGTAACAAGCAATGGCGGATGGCCTGCGCCGACGACCGTGGCCTGTCCACTCTTCGGGTCCAGCGCGACGCACATCGCGCTCATAAAGGAACGGCCGCTAAAGATTCCCTGCAAATCATTGTTCACGGCTCCCATGATCGCGGCCGGTCGCTCATGCTCTTCGTGTCCATGATGAAAGAGCAGTTTGGCCAGAGTCGTCATCAGCGCCGCGGCCGCGCCGTGACCGGTCGCGTCGGCGATCCAAAATAACCAGCGATTGTTTTTTATCGGAAGCCAACCGTAGATATCGCCGCCGACTTCAATAACCGGACGGTAGCACGCCGCAATAGCCCATCCCGGCAGCGTCGGCGGTCTTTGCGGAATGAGCGATTGTTGGGTCAGCCGTGCTGCCGCCAGATCACGTTCGAGGTCTCGCTGCCAGGCTTCGAGTTCCTGATTTTGCTGTTGCAACTGCACACGCAATGAACGCAGCCGCAAGTGGGTTTCGATCCGTGCGCGCAAGATCTCCGCATTGACCGGTTTAGTCACGAAATCGTCAGCTCCCGCATCGAGACATGTCACTTCGCTCTCGCCATGACCCGTCAGCATGATGACTGGAACGTGGGCCACGGCCGGATTGGGATCGGCGCGCAAGCGCCTGAGCGCTTCCGCCCCGTCCATTTGCGGCATCACAAAATCGAGCAGCATCACCGCCGGTTGTTCTTCCTGAACAAGTTTCAATGCATCGGCGGCATTGTCGGTTTCGCGGCACACATAGCCGGCTGCCGTGAGTATGCGCGCCAGCAACTTTCGGCTGGCCGCGTCGTCGTCGACAATCAGGACGTGTAGACTGGCCTCCATTATTGCAACAGGTTCGGATGTGACCGTTCGATTGGCTCTTGCAAAATGAATTGCGATTTCCAAGGCACTGGTATTGAAATAGAACCAGTGTAGATTCTGTCCACGAGAATTATGAAACTGCGGCTCTTGCTGGCGCTGCCTGCGGCCTTCTTTCTTTCAGCTTGTGGCGGTGATGAAGGGCCACCCCCGAGTGCGCGACATGTCGGAGCACGGTATCCGGCCGAGACGGGCAGTACTGAAAGTCCGCCGACCCAGCAGCCCTTCAATCCAAACGCGCCGCCGCCGGAGAATGGGGAAGCAGGCGCGCAAGCCTCGACTTCGGCGCCTGCGCCGAGTGGGGGTGCGCCGTCGAAACCCGCAAAAGGCGATTACCCTTACGGAACCCTTGTCCCTGGGAAACCCGGCTTTGTGAAAAGCCCATACGCGCCGGATCAGGGCCTGGTTGATGTGCGTGGGTTCCCGCCCGGGACCGAGGTAAAGGATCCCTTTACAAATAAGATCTTTCTTGTTCCGTAACGGCAGTTGCGGGCGGTGCTGAATGCCAGAGCAATACAGCATGGCCTTTTCCTAAATGGGTTTATGGAGCTGCGCGTAAAACGAGCGCCTCGAATCGAGGCTGAAATCACTGTCCCCGGCGACAAGAGCATTTCGCATCGCGCTGCCATCATCGCCGCGCTTTCGAATGGCATTTGCAACTTGGGCGGTTTTCTGCCGAGCGATGATTGCATGCGCACCGTAAACGCGTTGCGCTCCCTCGGAATTCAGATCGAGCACCCGAAACCCGATGTCTTGATCGTGCATGGCAAAAAGCGCGTTCTAACACCCCCGAAAGAGGAGATCGATTGCGGCGGCTCGGGCACAACCATGCGCTTACTTGCCGGTTTGCTGGCCGGCCAAACTTTTGAAACACGACTCGTCGGAAATCCGTCCCTGACCCGCCGTCCGATGGATCGCGTGGTTGAGCCCTTGCGCAAAATGGGCGCCGACATTGTCGCTGAAGGTCCTGACCAAACGCCGCCGTTGCGTATCCGCGGCGGATTACTGCGCGGAATTCATTACCGATCGCCGATAGCCAGTGCTCAGGTCAAAAGCGCAATTTTACTCGCCGGACTGTTCGCCAAGGGAAAGACAACCGTGGACGAGCCATCTGCCAGTCGGAATCACACTGAGCTAATGTTTAATTATTTTTTGATCCGCACCGCGAAAGGCGAAGACGACACAGTCAGCGTTTTCGGCGATCAGGTCCCTGAATCGCGCGATTTCACAATTCCTGGTGACATTTCGTCCGCGGCGTTTTGGTTGGTGGCTGCCGCTGCGCAAGCGGGGGGGCATTTGCTTGTGCGCAACATCGGATTGAACGACACGCGCACTGCGCTGCTTGGCGTTTTGGTCCGAATGGGCGCACAAGTTCGCGAAGCGGTGGGAGATGTCGATCAAATGGAACCGCGTGGCGTCGTTGAGGTGACCGGCGTGCCACTCAAAGGGACCGTGATTCACGGAAAGGAAATTCCCCAGTTGATTGACGAGTTGCCGGTGCTCGCGGTGGCCGGCGCGCTCGCGAGCGGCACGACAATCATTCGCCACGCCAACGAACTGCGCGTCAAAGAAACGGATCGCATCGCCGCGATCGCGCACAACCTGCGCGGTATGGGTGTGCAAGTCATCGAGCTCAACGACGGCCTCGAGATTCACGGCCCGGCGCCGTTACACGGCGCCCGCTTGTCTAGCTTTGGTGATCACCGGATCGCAATGGCGTTTGCGGTGGCCGGTTTGTTTGCCGATGGCGAAACGATTATTCAGGATGCCGAATCCATTCGCGAATCGTATCCTGGATTTGAAAAAAAATTGGACGAATTCGTGAGTCCGCGAGGCGTTCGCACCAGCACGCCAGTGATCGGAACGCTCGTCCCAGCCGCGCCAGTCGAAGAATAATCGCGCGCTTGCTTCCGCACGTCTCCCGGCGAAAAACTGCGCTCGTTGCGCGCAAATCAAAGATGGAAGGACAAGATCGGCATAGTGTAATCGCCATCGATGGTCCGGCTGCGTCAGGGAAAAGCAGCGTCGCGCGCGAGCTCGCGCGTCGTCTTACCTTTGTTTACGTGAATTCCGGCGCGATGTATCGCGCGGTTACTTGGACTGTGATCAATCGCAGTGTTGATCCGGCCGATAGGGAGGGAATCGCAAAGTTGATCGGCAGCTTGCGTTTGGGCGGAAAGTTTCTCGACGGAGAATTCCATCTCCTGATCGACGATGCCGATCTAACCGATCATCTTCATGAAGATCGTGTGAACGCGGAAGTTTCGCGTGTCAGCACTGTGGCGGAAGTTCGCGAACTTCTTGTCCAACGAATGCGCGACTACGCTGGCAACCACGATTTGGTCATTGAAGGCCGCGACATTGGCTCCGTCGTTTTTCCGAACACGGCCTACAAGTTTTACATCGATGCATCCCCGGAGGTCCGCGCTCAGCGGCGAGTGGCCCAAGGGCACCGCGACGAAATTGCTCAACGCGATCGCGCCGATTCCTTGCGTTCCGCGTCGCCGCTCATTGTCGCGAAGGACGCGCAAGTGATCGATACTTCTCATCTCACGGTCAATCAAGTCGTCGATGAAATTATCGCGCGATTGAGACGCAAAGGTTTCGCAGTTGCTTAACCCGTGAATTTCTATTACTGGTTAGGTTATCATCTTAGCCGTTGGCTCGCCCGTTTATTCTTCGGATTTAGAGTCATTCATCGCGAGCGCGTGATTCAGACCGGCCCGGTGATCCTGGCGGTGAATCATCAAAGTTTTCTCGATCCGCCTCTCGCCGGAAATGCCTGCGACCGCGCGATCTATTTTCTCGCGAAAAAATCGCTAATGAACGTGCCGATCTTGGGCTGGCTTTTGCCCAAGCTGAACGTGATTCCGGTGAATTTGGACGGGATCGATCGCAGCGCACTCAAAGCGTTGATTCGAATTTTGGGCGCAGGTGGATGCGCGCTCGTTTTTCCGGAAGGAACGCGCACACCGGACGGAGCTTTGCAGCCGGCGTTGCCCGGAGTCGGTTTGGTGATCGCGAAAACGCGGGCGCCGGTTGTTCCGATGCGAATCTTCGGTGCCTACGACGCCTGGCCGATTCACGGAAAAATCCATCTCTGGCGTAAAATCACGATTGTTGTCGGCGAGCCGATCCATTTTTCCGAGGCGGATGTTGCTGGTGACGGCAAAGATCGTTACGCCCGGCTGAGCCAGCGCGTCATGGACGCGATCGGCGCCCTGCAATTGCCGTGAACACCATTTGCGCCGGCAAGGTCGGCATCGAATAGTTTCGTGTGAGCTCGCAACCGAGACTGACAAAGAATGCCGGCTGGATAATGGTCGGCATCGTAATCGGTTTCGCTTTGGTCGCGCTTTACGCGAACATCCAGGAATTGCGGCGGCCAACGATTGAAAAGGTCATTTTCACGCCAGCTTCAGCTCAGACACCGACACCAACGCCATCGACGCGTTGAATAACCAATCAAGAAGAGGTCTGACTATCGCCATGAAAACGTTTTTTGTTGTCTCAGCTGTGATAACAGCCGCCGCTCTTGTTTCCTGCCAAAAACAGCAGACCGAAGCGGAGAAAAACGCGGAGGTTGAGCGTCGGGTCCAGGAACGACTCGCCGCGGAACATCAGGCGCAGCAGCAACGGCAGCTCGACCAGCGCCAGGCCGACCTCGATGCGCGCGAAAAAGCTTTGGCCGAAAAAGAAAATATCGTTGCGACTCCGGCGAATCGCGCGACGCGCTCTGAATCCGAATCAATTGAATCGCGTCAGCCTCCGCGTGAGCCACGCGAGCGTGCAATCACAACCGGCTATTCAACGTTCTACAATAAGCTGGAACCTTACGGCGCGTGGCTTGAGACGAGCGATTACGGTTACGTTTGGCAACCGCGGCAAGTGGAAGTCTCGCACAATTGGCGGCCCTACACGAACGGTCGTTGGGTTTACACCGATGCTGGTTGGACCTGGATTTCGGAAGAGCCGTTCGGTTGGGCCACGTATCACTATGGGCGCTGGACGCGGTTGCGCGGAATCGGCTGGGTTTGGGTCCCTGGCAATCAATGGGCGCCGGCCTGGGTTTCGTGGCGTAAAAGCAATGATTACGTCGGCTGGGCGCCGCTGCCGCCGGAAGCACGATTCGATCAGCGCACCGGCATTCACAATTGGTCGGACAGCTACTACGACATCGGTCCGGATCAATATTGCTTTGTCGCGAGTCGGGAATTTGGCGCGCCGCGGATTGAGCAAACGCTGCTACCACCGGAGCGCAACGGCACGATTGTCAATCAAACGACCAACGTCACGAACATCACTTACAACAACACGACGATCGTAAACGAGGGTCCGAATTATGACGAGTTGCGCGCGATAAGTCGCGAACCAGTGCAGCGATATCGACTTGAGCGACGCTTGAATATCGATCTTGCCGCCGAACCGCCCCGAGCTGAAATGCGTGGCGAAACAGTCGTGATTGCAGCGCCGCTGATTGCTGCACCGGTCGCTAACGAACGTCCGCCGACAGTGAAACAAACGATCGCCGCCGCCGCGGTCGATCTGGGTTGGGCAGCAATTGTAAATCAGGATGAGGCGAAGAAACTCCGCGAGAAAATGAAATCCGAAGCTGCGCCACCGCCGAACGCGCTGCTTGAAAAATCTGTAAAAACCGCGGCGGCAACGAGCACGCCAACTCAAAGGAGCGAAGCAGCGGCAACGTCGAAGACCGCAACTGCCACCCCGTCTGCGGTAGCAACGACAACACCAGTCGCAGGAGTAACGCCCGTCACGACTGCGTCGGCAATTCGGATAGTGGTTCCATCCGCGTCGGGTGCACCAACCGCATCGCATCGGCGCGGACGATTGCTTGTCCCGAACACAACCCCGTCACCTCCAACGCCACCGAGCGCAATACCGCGGCCGAAAGCCGCAGATTCGCCGGTTGTGAGCGATACCGTTCCTTCAACTGAGATTACTCCACTGCCACAGGCGTCGGCACTCGTGCCCACCGGTTCGCCTCAAGGGGAGCTGGCTCGCGGGCACTTCAAGTCACAGGCCCAAAGATTCCAGCCACGAAAAGTGGAACCGATGCCTTCTGCTTCGCCGTCACCGAGAGCAACATCGGCAACGTTGGTGCCCGCGGCCGCCATTGCGTCAACAACGCCCGGCGGGAACTTGACGAAGCAGGAAAAGAAAGAACAAAAGCTCGAAGAAAAGAACGGGATGAAGCGAGAGCGAAAAGAGGGATTTGAAGCCCGTTCGCCTTTGCCCTCACCTCAATCCTCTCCCTGAGCGAGAGGAAGTCACGAAAACGGGGGGTCAGGGTTGTTCGATGATTATCGAGTTGAAGATGCTTCCTGTACGGCAAGCTCGCGGGCGTAACTGAGCGTGTCGATCGAGTCGACACTTTTGTCGCGCCGGATCGCTTTGATTCGCGGAAAGCGCAACGCTAACCCGCTAGCGTGTCTCGTGCTGGGCTGAATTGAATTGAACGCAACCTCGAGGACAATCTCCGGTCTCACTTCGCGATAGCGGCCGTGATCGATAATCGTATTCTGTTTGAAGTATTCGGTAAGTTCCACGATCTCGACATCGGTCAATCCGCTGTACGCTTTTCCGATGGGTAAGAGCTCGCCGGTCGTTTCGTCGCGCACGGCGAACGTGTAATCGCTCAGCACGTTGTTGCGTTTGCCGTGACCTAACTCCGCGCCGACGACCACGACATCGAGCGTCGCGAGCTCTTTTTTTAGTTTGAACCAGAACATCCCACGCGCGCCGGGTGTATAAAAACTTTTAGGGTCTTTGATCATCAAGCCTTCGTTCAAACGGCGGCGCGCTTCTTGAAAGCGTTTGTCGATCGCGGCGGCCGAATCCGCCGGAAAAACTTCGGCGATCTGAAATTGCGGCGGAAGTGTCAAGCCGCGTAGCAACCCGCGACGCTCCTCCAGGACAGTTTTCAACAACGAGCGCTTGTTGAGCCAAAGAATATCGAATGCTATGAACGCGACTGGAACGTTAGCCGAAGCGGTTGCGAACAAATCGGCGCCGTCGCCCTTTCTCCCAAGACGCTTTTGCAAGTCGAAGAACGTCAGTTTTCGTCCTTCCTCGAATGCTACGATTTCGCCGTCGAGGATAAGATCGGCACCGAAGTTGCGCGCTTGATCGGCGATTTCGGGAAATTGATCGGTAATCCGCCGCAAATCGCGCGAATAGATTTCTGCGCGCTCAGAATTGCGATGAAGCTGCGCACGAATGCCGTCAAACTTGTCTTCGACGAACACGACGTCCAAGTGTTGTTCGGAAAATCTCTCCCAAATCGCTTCGGCCGTTGGCTTCGGTGTGGCGAGCATGCATTTTATCGGCCGAAAGATCGACAACTCGGCGCGATCGAGTTTTTTTTGGGAAGCAAGCATCGCCGTCGCGCCGATGTCACCGAGAAGCATGTTCGCTTCTTTGACTTGCTCGAGCGGGACCTCGAACGCGCGTGAGATCGCTTCTTCTACCAATCCTTCACGCAACCCGATCCGGAGATCGCCCGTCAAAATCTTCACCACGTATTGACCTTCGCGTGCGGACAAATTCGCAAAGCTCGCTTGCAACAATTCGGTCTTCGCGATCGGCCCACGGACGCGATGAAGTTCGTCGAAAAGTCTTTTGGATCCCAAGATCGAGAACGGCTTCGGAGTTGTCCGACCATCGAGAACGTCGAAACTAGTTTTGCCCAAGTCACCATGGGTAGCGGCAGTGCGGTGAAATTCTGCTTCGCTGCTTTTTGTAGCGCCAAGAAGCGCGCGGTAGATCACTGACCATCCGACTTGCAATGTTCGAAGGTCGCTCTGCGCGAATGGGCGTCCCGTCAGATAAATCGCAACCACCGGTATCTGTTCGTTTCTAAGCGTGTACAAGTAATCGCTGAGCAATCGAACTTTCTCGAGCTTCGCTGGCGTCGCCCCGATTGACTCACCGACTTCGGCGAAATTTAAGAATTCCGAATCTGTACCGGCGGCCGTCCTCAGCGGCCTCTGTTTGTTGTCGCCAGAAACGGCGGCGGCTATAACCTTGCGCAGTTTCAACTCCATCTGGTTTTGCTCGCTTAGCGCCCATGCTTCGGTTCCACGTTCGCGCAGATCGCGGGCGAATTCCACGGCGAATCCATGTAGCGTCAGTACGCGCTTCGGTATCACAAGATCGACGTACCGAATCAGATCGTTGTAGTCGGCGTGATCGGAGAGCGGGAACGCAGCGTCGACCTGGTAACGATAAATCGCATTCGGCTCGACCGCCCAACCGCTGATCATCGCCACGCGTTTGCGCGGTATTTTTTCGATCATCGGCGAATGACTCGCGCTTGGCGGACAGATGAGAACTTTTCCGGCGACATCGTTTTTGTTGTAACGCACGTACTTACAAAACGACTGCCCGAATTGTTCATAGATCCGCGTCATTTGGAAAACAGAACCGTGCAGCATCGGGGTGAGGCCCGCGCCGTCGAGCGCGCACAAAATCTCCTGGGCTTTACCCAGCGAATAACCGAGTAGCACTGGGACCGCGCCGTCATCGATTGCATTGCGCGCGAATGCAACGATCTTTTCAATTACTCTTTCGGTTGGCGGAAATTGATAGCGCGGCAGACCGAACGTCGTTTCCATGATAAGGGTGTCGGCTTGCCGCCACTCCACAGCTTCGGCCGATTTACCGCGACGCAATTTGAAATCGCCGGTGTAAAGCAGCGTTTCGCTGTCAGCCGAGAGAAATAACTGCGCCGAACCGAAAATGTGACCGGCCGGGAGCAGTGTTAAATTGACACCGTGCACACGCCGCTGTTCCCCGAACGACAGCACGTGTTCGATTCGTGTTCCGGGCATTCCTAGCTGCAGCAAACCCGCAGTCCCCTCGGAAAGAACCATTTCCTTATGCGGCGCAATGTGATCGCTGTGCGCGTGTGAAACGAAAGCAAAGCGCTTCGGTTCCGAGGGATCGAGCCACAAATCGTGCGCTGGAAGATAAACTCCGCGGTCGTAACGCACGTCGATCATCAAAAACGGTAACGCGGGGACAAGTCCGTTCCAAGTGGGCCGAATTGACAGATTGCGCCTAGATCAGTTTGATTACTAGGCGTGAGGCTTCCGATTGTATTGTTACTTCTAATTCCGCTCGTAGGCGCTTTTGGGGGGACCCAGCAACAGCCGCGTTTGCTCGACCGCGTTGTTCCTTTGCCTATGGCATTGAGTGACGACTTCCAATTTCGAAAGACCAAGCTTTATCTTTTGACCGAAACTGCGCCCGGTCAGGAAAACACGAGCACTAGTGATCAAACTGTGCAGAGTGCGACCAAGAGTGGCAAACTTTCAAACACCGCGCCTTCGAGCAAATCAACAACCGTGCAGGATGCGTCGATCCGCTTTGAACGGCAGTACCGGCTTTTTGGCGCAGCCACGAAGCTCGACCAACGCGACCGGTACGGAAATTACTTTGATTTTTTCTGGAGGGCGCGCCGCGCGGCGAATTTAACAGTAAGACTCGAGTATCGGCAGGAGAAACTCCACGCGCACGTGCAAGCCCAGGAAGCTTCCTATCCGAACGCGCGCGGTAGTTACAAAACGGAATTCAAAGTGGTGGGAGACGACTATCTCGATGATGGCCGGGTGACGGCGTGGCGCTGCTCGTTGATCGAAAATGGTCGGATCGTTGCCGAGAGACACTCCTACATGTGGGAATAACGCAACCCATTGTTGCCGAGGGGTTACCGGGTGTCGTTTGACAGTGCCGATATCGATCTTGTATTCTTAATCACTCAGCTGTGCAGTCATCGATTTTAGTGGGCGTCAAGGGTCCCGCCGTTTGGGTGCGAGTAGAAGGGAAGGGCAACTTCCTCAACAGCGGGAGCCTGAAAGAATTTGCGCAACAGATGGTTAACCGCGGCTATCGCGAGTTTGTGATGGACCTGGAACATTGCGTGATGATGGATTCGACCTTTATGGGGACCATGGCGGCGGTTGCGTTGAGATTGAAGGAGCTGGGGCAGGGGTATCTTCACGTTGTGCATGTCGGTGAGCGCAGCCGCGAGCTTCTCTCCGGACTGGGGCTCGACCAGATTTTCGATATTCACTCCAATGGCGCGTTGGCCCCGGAATGCGAAGAGGTGAAAGAGAACGCTTATGACGGTGCCGCCACCGAAAAAAGGGAGCGCACCGAGACGATGTTGGAGGCGCATGAGGCACTCTGCCAAGCGGCGCCGGAAAATATTTCCCGATTTAAAGACGTTCTCGAGTATCTAAAACAGGACCTTCATCAAACGACAGCGGGGAAGTAATTGGTTACTCTCTCGCCTACTGTTCTCTTTTGGCTGCTCATCAGCTGCTTTGCGCTGTGGGTCTTTACATTGCTGCGGCAACGGCACACCATTCGACGGCTGGAACGGTCGCAGGAAGAAATTCAGGTCGAAGAAACGCTCGTTTTCGATTTTCTCCACGGCCTCGGCGAAGCGTTCAGTGAAACGATTCGCCCGGCCGATCTGCATCGCTTGATTGTGGAGGGTGCGACGCGAGTTCTCGACGCGCAGGGCGGTGCGCTTTATCTGGTTGATCGCACCGGGACAAAACTCGCACCGACGTTTGTTTCCAAAGGTTGTCCGCCACTGGTCGATGTGCCACCACACATTTTGCTGCAAGCTGCAGCCACGCCGATTACGCTGGAAAGTTTTCTTCGGCTGCACAATATCGGCCATAGCGAAGGACTATTAGGCCGCGTTTGGGACACGGCGACGCCAGTCTGTTTGAATAAATTTTCGGAAGCTCCCGAGCTGACCAAACTACGCGACAGTTCATTGGGCGCAAGCTCGGTGATGGTCGCGCCGCTTCTTTACGCGAAACAAAACATGGGCGTGCTCGCAGTCGCGAACGGTCGGATGGTCGCGCCGTTTTCGCAAAACGATTTCGTCGTTTTCAAATCGGTCGCGGAGCAATCCGCTTTCGCGCTTTACAATGCGATCATTTATTCCGAGGCGAACGAAAAGAAGCGGCTCGATCACGATTTGCAAATCGCGCGCGATATTCAGCGGATCCTTCTTCCCGCCGAATCGCCGAGCGTGAACGGATTCGAGATAAACGGAATGAATGTGCCGGCCCGTCAGGTGAGCGGCGATTATTTCGATTACATTAAAATCGACGATGCGCGGCTCGGCGTCGCGATCGCTGATGTTTCCGGCAAAGGTGTTCCCGCATCGCTGATTATGGCGATTTGCCGCAGTGTTCTGCGCAGTCAGGCGGTCGGAAATCCTTCGCCGGCCGATGTTCTTCAAAAAGTTAACCGGCAACTATATCCCGACATCAAGGAGGACATGTTCATCAGCATGGCCTACCTCGTTCTCGATCATGGGCACGGCTGTGTGACGCTGGCGCGGGCTGGGCACGACTCGCCGCTTCTTTACAAACAGACAACGCAGACGATCGAACCGTTGAAGACCCCTGGAATGGTCGTCGGCATTGACAGCGGGGATGTGTTCGACAGGTTAACAACAAACGTCGCGGTGGGACTCGGGCCCGGCGATTGCATCCTCCTTTACACGGATGGAATCACTGAGGCCCTCAATAGTGAAGGGAACGAATTTGGATTGGATCGGACGATTGAGTCGGTTCGATCCAGTGCGAAAGAAGGAGCACAAGCGATCGTGACGCGATTAGTTGACGATTTACGAAACTTCGTCGGCTCGACCCCACAAAACGACGACATCACTTTGATTGCGATTCGAAAGATATGAAAAAAATTCCGGTAACAGAATCTGATGAGCCAGCCGCACTGGCAAGATCGGCGTCTTCCGCGCCTGACGGCGCACCGGCGGCAGATCAGACCGACGGCGACGATCCGGTAGCGCGTTTGCAGGCAGATCTGGATCGATTCCGCGACTTGGCGATGCGCAGCCAAGCCGACTTCGAGAACTACAAGAAGCGCTGCGCGCGCGAAAAAGAAGAGGCGATCAGGTACGCCAACAAGAACTTGCTGGAAAGACTGGTTTCGATTGTTGATCATTTCGAGCTCGGACTCGAAGCTGCCCGCGGCGAGGGCGAAAAGTCGCCGATTTATTCTGGCATGAGTCTTGTTTTGAAACAGCTGCAGGATTTTCTCGTCGAAAAGGGATTACAGCCGATCGAAGCGATCGGCCAAAAGTTCGATCCAAATTTGCACGAAGCAATCGCACACGAGCCGAGCGACGAAGCCCCAGAGGAGGTCGTGATTCGCCAAACTCGCCGCGGTTATCGGTTCAAAGGTCGTCTGTTGAGGCCATCGGCGGTCGTTGTTTCCAGCGGACCGGCAAAATAACTGCCCAGAGGTTTAATCACGATGGCGACGACAAAGAAGCGCGATTACTACGAGGTGCTTGGCGTGACGCGAAGCGCTTCCGGTGAGGAAGTAAAACGCGCCTACCGAAAGCTCGCAGTAAAGTTTCATCCGGACAAGAACCCGGATGACCCGCACGCCGAGGAAAAATTCAAGGAGCTCGGCGAAGCCTACGACGTGTTAATGGACGCGGACAAACGCGCGGCTTACGACCGTTTCGGTCACGCTGCGTTCGAGCAGGGCGGGGGATTCCGCGGCGGTTTCCACGATCCGTTCGACATTTTTCGCGAAGTGTTTGGCGGCGGTGGTGGAATCGGTGGCGGCATTTTCGAAACGTTCTTTGGCGGCATGGCCGGCCACGGAGAAGATCGACAACGCGGCGCCGATTTGCGCTACGACATGCAGATCGCCCTCGAAGAAGCGGCGTTCGGCGCGGAAAAGGAAATCGAAGTTCAAAAACTCGATGCTTGCGACAAGTGCAACGGCACCGGCGCCGAGCCGGGATCGCGCAGCATCAATTGCCCTGTTTGCGGCGGCCGCGGCCAGGTGATTAGCTCGCGTGGATTTTTTCAAGTGTCGCAAACGTGTCCACGTTGTCGCGGCGTCGGTCACATTGTGGAAAAGCCGTGTCGGACCTGCGGTGGCGAAGGGCGTTTAGAAAAACCGACGCGGATTAAATTAAAAATTCCCGCCGGAATAGCGAATGGGTCACGGCTTCGTTCGCCCCGCAACGGCGAAGCCGGGATTCGTGGCGGGCCGCGAGGAGATCTCTACGTGGTGGTCCACGTCCAGGAACACAAGATTTTCCAGCGCGACGAGGACAATTTGTATTGCGAAGTGCCGATTGCTTTCACGCTGGCAACGCTCGGTGGCGAAGTTCCAGTGCCGACGTTGGAAGGCAAAGCGAACTTGAAAATCCCTGCCGGAACGCAAAGCGGACAAGTGTTCAAACTTCGGAGCAAGGGCGTTGTCCACGTGAAGGGACGGGAGCGCGGCGATCTGCTGGTGCGGGTGATGGTTGAAGTGCCGACAAAATTAAACGCCGAGCAGCGCACGAAGCTCCAGGAGTTTGCCGAGTTGTGCGGCGAAGAAAACACCCCGATTCACAAGAGTTTCTTTGATCGGGCGAAAGAATTTTTTCGCTAAGCAAACCTGACGGAATTCATTTCCGCCTAACGACTTGCTTTTGTTTTGTGATGCACCTAAAACGTCGCGATGGGCGACGAAACAATACCTCCGCCGTTGCCCTTAGCCGCTAAGAGTGCGCCACGGACCGCGCCGATCGCGATCTGGAGCCTTGTTCTCGGGATTCTTTCCTTCGTTTTCAGGTTTCTGTTCCCTTTCGGGCTGCCTATCGCAATCTCTGCGATCATTTGCGGGCACGTCGCGCGTTCGAAGATTCGCAATTCTGGTGGTGCGCTACGCGGAATGAGGGTCGCCCTTGCGGGCCTGATCGTCGGATACATTGGGCTCACGGTCGCAATCGTGTTTAATGCACTCGCCATGACAATGCTCTTCGACATGATTAAGTCGGAGCGGGGGCGTCTGCATGATCTCGCGGTCAAACAACAAGAGATCACGTCTGACGACGGCAAATTAAAGGTTACGGCTTCCGGATTTTGGGTGAAAACATCGGATCTCAATAAACAGGCATCCCTACAAGTCGCGAACAAAAGCAATGACATGTATTTGATAGTGTTCACCGACGCAAAGTCTGTGGTCGGAGATATGACTTTGGACCGACGCCATCAAACTACGCGTGACCGGAAGTTGCAGAGTATGGAGAACGCATCAGCCACACAGGCGGCTTGGCTTACCATTGATGGGCGCGCCGCCTTGCAGGACGAAGTCAGCGGTACACAACAGAGAATCAATCTGGTTTTTCTTCATACTACCGTGGATGACGGTGATTATTTTCAACAAATCGTCGCTTGGACGACAAGGTCGCGTTGGCCGAAGCAAAACCAGGAACTACGTGAAATGACCCGCAGTTTTCATAGCGAGAAATAATTTGCCGGCGCGGCTGAATGTATCGGTTCTACATCGCGCCTGAACATTGGAATCCGGATGCGCTTGTACTGCGGGATTCGGAGGCGCACCATGCTCGCGATGTTTTGCGAATGAAACGCGGCGATCGCGCTGTTCTCTTCAACGGTCGCGGCCACGAGGTCACTGCTGAGGTGGCCGATCTTTCTAGCAAAGAGATTCGTCTCCGCAAATTGAGCGAGAGCGAATCACGGCCGCTACGCTGTCGCGTCACGCTTGGACAAGCGATTCCAAAAGGGAAAAACATGGACTTGATCGTGCAGAAGGCGGTGGAGATCGGCGCCGCGGAAATCGCACCGCTTATTTCCGAGCGGACGATCGTTGATCTTACCAAGAAAGAAGCGGAACAGAAACGCGTCAAATGGCAGCAAGTCGCCACAGAAGCGGCCAAGCAGTGCGGCCAAAACTGGCTACCGACAGTGCAGGCGCCGCAAAAACTGAAGGATTTCTTTTCGCACCCCGGCACCTTCGATCTTCGATTGATCGGTTCGCTTCAACCGGACGCGGTCCATCTGAGGAAAATTCTGAGTGATTTCGCCGAGCAACACCGGGATCGACCGAAATGTATTTTAATGATGGTTGGGCCGGAAGGTGATTTCACGCCGGCGGAGTTGGCGTTAGCAAAAACGCACGGCTGTCTGCCGATCACCCTCGGCCCGATTATCCTGCGTGTGGAAACGGCGGCCATTTATTGCCTTAGTGTCTTGTCCTACGAACTAATGTGATTATTCTTTGCCAGCGCCGCGCATGCCTCAGGGGCGGGTTCTCAGTCTCAATAGATGTACCGTTGCGACAGTTGTTGCGACAGTTAGAAGGCGTTCTGAATTAGCTCGCGCTGCGATTCGGCTTCTTCCGGCAACAAAACTCCGACTACGTCGAACCGAAAGGTCAGATCGGGATTGTCGAGCACTCGCAGCCCGGCGAGACCGCCTTTGGAAACGCACATTGCTTCTGTCGATCCACTGCTTCGATCAGCCGTCCAAGTTCCTCGTCACCGCGCGTTTTTGCTTCGACGAAAACGAGCGTCTCGCCGTCATGGCGGACGATGTCGATCTCGCTGCTGCGCCGATCTTTGAAATTGCGGAAAAGAATTTTGTAGCCCTGATCCCGCAAGAATCGACAACCCAATTCTTCTCCGCGCGCACCGCGTCGGAGATGTTCAGGCAATTCCTTCGAGCGCGAGAAGCGGTTGCGCCACCGGTTCGAAGGAGCGGCGATGGATCGGACAGGGTCCAAATTCATGAAGTCTCGAGAGATGCAGCTCGGTGCTGTAGCCCTTGTGTTGCCCGAAACAATACTCGGGAAATTGCGCGCAGAAGTTGTCCATGATTCGGTCGCGCGTGACCTTCGCGATGACGCTCGCGGCGGCGATGGTCAAGCTGTAGCAATCGCCGTCGATGATTGCAGTTTGTGGAAAGGCAAACGGAAAAACGGGAAGCCCATCGATCAGAACATGCTCCGGCAGAACCGTGAGCGCAGCGAGCGCGATTCGCATCGCTTCATGAGACGCTCGCAAAATATTGATCCGGTCAATCTCAAGATGATCGACAACACCAACGCCCCAGGCGATTTCCGAATTATAGACGAGCTCGTGGTAAATTTTTTCGCGAAGCTCCGGGTTCAATTGCTTGGAATCGTTCAGCTTTCGATGCCGAAACTTTTCTGGCAGAACAACTGCGGCTGCGACTACCGGTCCGGCGAGCGCGCCGCGGCCCGCTTCGTCAACCCCGGCAATTCGAACGACTCCCGTAGCGCGCAGTTTCTTTTCGTAACGAAATCCGCAGCGCCGATACATCTGCGGCGAAAATACTGAAAAGCCTAAAAGCTAAAAGCTAAAATTATTCACGAACCATCGTCGCTTCTTTGCCTTTCCGGCGACGGAGATAATTCAGTTTCGCGCGACGAGCCTTGCCTTCGGTTTCGATCTCGATCTTGGCGATGCGCGGCGAATTGAGCGGAAAAACGCGTTCGACGCCTTCACCATAAGAAATGCGGCGGACGGTGAATGTCTCATTCAAACCGCGGCCTTTTCTGCCGATCACAATCCCCGAAAAGATTTGGATTCGCTCCTTATCTCCCTCGACGACGCGAGTATGCACACGGACGCTATCGCCGACCTTGAAATTGGCGCCATCGTCCTTCCGCTGCTCCTTTTCAATGATATCGAGAGTGCGGTTCACAATCGGTCTCGGGGGATAGGGCGTTCACTTTGGTCCAAGCTCGGCAAAAAGCAAGCCGGCGCGTTTGTGATTATAGAACCGGCGAATTATAATCGCGGTCTGTCGCGCCCGTAGCTCAACTGGATAGAGCGTTGGCCTCCGGAGCCAAAGGTTGTGGGTTCGACCCCCGCCGGGCGCAATGCCAATGAAACTGCATTTTCATAGGTACAATCGCCATCTTTGTGTTTTTTTGGCGCCATACTCATTCGAACGTATAAAAACTCATTTTAACGCGATTTTACTTGATTTTGCGGCAACGAAATGGCAACGGTCAGGCATGAGACGAGGCAAAATCAGGGTC
>DATLJP010000076.1:0-3083 GCA_035538875.1 Chthoniobacterales bacterium
AGTTGAGCGGGCCGACCTTTGCATTGGAATCAAAGGGAGCGTCGGAAGTGACTCTCGATGGCAGTATCGACCGCCTCTTGGTCGATATGACCGGCGCCAGCCAGCTAGTAGCAAATAAACTGCAAGCTAAGACTGCCGAAATTTCTACCACCGGCGCTGGCGACGCGGACGTTACAGTCTCCGACACTCTGAAAGTAGTGATCACGGGTGCAGGCAAAGTCACCTACTCGGGTAACCCGCCAACGATCAAGAAACAGATCACCGGCGCCGGCTCGATTCGTCACAAGGACTAGAACTTCGCGTTGTAGAAACGTTCGCAACATCGGGACCGACCGATTTTGTAACGCATAATATTTACCGGCATTTCCTATTGCGCTATTAAGGCCGGAGTGCGAAATGCAGAGGCCTGAGATAAATGACAACGCGCACGCTGTTTTCCATTCTCGCATTCCTGCTGATTGTCAGTCTGGCGCATGCCAGTGACGAAAGATCAATCAAAGATCTGGCAAAAGCTCTGACACAACTTTCATCGAATGTGGATCCGGCTGAAGCCCAGGCTTTATCTTACACCGCGCATACCACCGCGCGCCGACTTAAAAAGGAATATCGTGTCGCTCTGAACCCGGAGTTTACTGTGTTCCTCTACAACGTCGGCTTGCGAAAGCGCGGTTGGTGCGGGCATTGGGCGCAGGACATCGGAGAGGAGCTAAAAAAACTGGAGCCGAAGACGCTAGTGCTCCACTGGGGTGAAGCATATCCAAACACAACAAGCGAAAACAACGCATTGGTCATAACCGCTCGTAACCAGCCGTTCAAGGACGGCATCATCATCGACGGCTGGCGCAGGGCCGGTCGATTATTCTGGTGTCCAGTCGTAAAAGATGACGAGTACGAAGTGGAACAACACTACGGCCATTCCGGGATCACTGTTTGGAAAGAAAACATGAAATGGAGCGCCTGGCTCCAAGATTACGAATCTGCTGAGGAGAAGCCGAAAACGGCCAGCGCGTCTCGCTGAAATCGCGTTCGACCGCAGAGTTCTCGGGAGGCACAGCGCTGCCGCTGAAAATTAGCGTTTCACCTAAACGCCATGCACATTTCTAAAGTGCAAGACGCGAACGTTCAGACCGTAAAACCCGAGAAGTACAAGCCGCCAACTGAAGAAACGGCCTGGAGCCGCATAAAAAAGGCGCTGGGCCCCGTCGCGGTCGTGGGCGTCGTAATCGCAAAATTTTTGGCGAAATTCAAATTCGTCCTGCCAGTCCTGCTGAAGTCCGGCGGCACCATGCTGCTGATGGTCTGGGTTTACATGCAACTGTGGGGTTGGCAGTTCGCGCTGGGTTTTGTCCTACTTTTGCTCGTCCATGAAACGGGACATTTGATCGTCGCGAAAAAATTCGGACTCAATGTAGGCGCGCCTGTCTTTATTCCGTTTATGGGCGCGTTCATTGCGCTCAAGGAAGCGCCGCGTAATGCGTGGATGGAAGCATGCGTAGGTATCGGTGGGCCGTTGCTCGGAAGCGCGGGCGCATTGGTCTGTCACGCGATGGGCGAATTCCTTGCCGCCCCGATTTTCCTCGCGCTGGGATGGTTCGGATATTTTCTAAATCTGTTTAACCTTACGCCGGTCGGAATGTTAGATGGCGGGCGCATCGTGACAGCCTTATCACGCTGGTTATGGTTGCCCGGCTTTGCAGTACTCATCTGGTTTGGATGGAAATTTCCAAACTTCATTATCTGGCTAATTGTCGTTCTGTCGGTGCCGCGGGTCTATTCGTTATTCCGTAAAAGGACCGAAGAAGAACAGCGTTATTTCGAAGTCACGCCATCGCAACGTTGGATAATGTCAGTGTTATACTTTGGCCTCATCGCGGTTCTGCTTTTCGGCATGCACGTGGCACAGCAGGATTTGAACGAACACAATGTTCCCGCTCACGGCCACGGGCGCCACATCATCGTTCAATAATCAAGTCGCGGTTATCGCAAAGACTTTTTCTGGTTCCAGCCCGATTTTTTTCAGAATAGACAGGAAACGTTTGTCCGAACGCAGCGGCGCGAATTCGGGCGCGATCCCCAGAAGGTGCAGCGACGAGGAATGCTCGTCACACGCGCGTTGTAGCTCGCGAATCGCATCGTCGTTGGCACCCAGCGCGACGAGCACGAGCGCTGGAACGTCGCCCGCCGTATAAGGCCGATTTGAAGTGGCAGCTTCAAGTGTTTCGAGTGCTTCCTTGCGCCGGTTCATACGCGCATAAGTGATCGCCAAACCAATCGGCAACCTACCGCTGAGGCTCTCCGATCTCTTGTACAAGGAAATGGCTTCATCGAAGCGTCCCATTTCGCGATACAATGCGCCGAGCAGCGGCTCGCCGTAGGCAAATGCCGGGTCCAATTGCAAGGCGCGCTCACCGGCCGCAATCGCTTCATCGTAGAGACCGAAGTAACGATAAAGTTCGCACGCGGAATTGTTCACCCACAGTGACGCCGGATCGATCTTCGACGTGCGCTGCAGGTAAGCTAACGCCTGCTCGCGATCGCCACGCGCGCCATAAAACGCAGCGATAAAATAATTTGAAGACGTCGAGTTTGGATCGATTTCGAAAGCACGTTTGTATTCCGTCTCCGCGCCGTCGAGATCCCAGTCGAGGATGCGCTTGGCTTCCGCCAAATAAACGTGAGCTTCGGCCTCTTCGTCGTCGATCCTAAGCGCGTTTAACGCGGCTTCGCGCACTTTGGAATAACCTTCCAGCGGCGGTACATAAACATCGGACAGCCACAGCCACGACTTCGCAATGCCGGTCCAAGCCCGCGCGAATCGCGGATCTTTGTCGAGTGCTTGCTCGAAAAACTCCAGACTTTTTCGCAGTGCTTCTTCGCCGCTTTTGTCCGACAAGAACAAGCCTTGAAGGTAAAGATCGTACGCTTCCATGCTGTGCGCGCGCGCCATTGTTGGCGCAATCTCTAATTTCAGCTTCAGCGCGTCGACAATCGCGCATGTGATCTCGTCCTGGAGCGCAAAGATTCCCTGGAATTCGCGCTCAAATGTTTCCGACCATAAGCTGAATCCTTTGCCGCACTCGGTT
>DATLJP010000077.1:0-6475 GCA_035538875.1 Chthoniobacterales bacterium
ATGAAACTCGCGTAGTTTAGGGCATTCCGCAGAACGTAGGGTCGCCACGCGTCAACATCGTTAGGTCGTGTGATACTTTTTGTGATACTCGGCGAGTATATTTGGCTCCGCGAGAATCAACGTGAGTTCACGCGCTTTAACAGGATTTCATAGGTAACAGCACGTAAAGAAACGTGAGAGCGCATGAGTCAATTCGTTAGGCAAGCGTCCCAAACCAGGCGCTCTACCAAGCTAAGCTACGCCCCGCAATTTTGACCGTGACCAGTATCACGGATTCGATTCGTAGCCAAGATTGGGCCCCAGTCGCTTCTCCACCATTGCGACTGATTCGCCTCGTCGCTGCGCATAATCTAAGACTTGGTCGCGGTCGATTAGACCGACCGCGAAATACTTTGCCAGCGGATGGGAAAAATAAAATCCGCTTACGCTCGCGGCCGGATCCATTGCGTAAGATTCTGTCAATTTGATGCCGATCTTTCGTTCGGCCGCGAGCAAATCGAAAAGCGTTCGCTTTTGCACATGATCAGGACACGCCGGATAACCAGGAGCCGGACGGATGCCGCGATATTTCTCGCGAATTAAATCCGCGTTCGACAGCTTCTCGTCGCGTCCAAAGCCCCAGGAGATCCGCGCCTGCCTATGCAAATATTCCGCGAAAGCTTCGGCTAATCGATCGGCTAATGCCTTCGCGATGATCGCGCTGTAATCGTCGTGCGCAACGTTGAACTTCTTTGCAAGCTTGTCCGCGTTATGAATTGAAACCGCAAATCCTCCAAGAAAATCCGACGCACCGACGAAATCCGCTAGACAATGATTGAATTGGCTGGCCGGCTTATGCACTTGTTGTCGCAAAAAATGAAATGTGGCGATTTTTTTACCTCGCGATTCATCGATGAAAAGATCGACATCATCGCCGCTGGCGTTTGCTGCCCAGAGTCCGAAGACACCGCGCGCAGTCACCAAATTGTTCGCGGCGATTTCATTCAGAATCCTTTGCGCGTCATCAAACAACTCGCGCGCTTGTTTGCCGATCGTTGGATCTTCCAAAATCGCCGGATATCTGCCGCGTAATTCCCAGACGTGAAAAAACGGTGACCAGTCGATGTAATCGCGAAGATCGACGATCGATGGAGAGATTTCGCGAACGCCGATAAACTCCGGTCTCGGCGGAGTGTAATTACTCCAATCGATTGGCGTTCGATTTGCGCGGGCCTGTTCGAGGCTCAATAATCTTTTCTCACGAGTCTTCGCGCCATAGGCTTTGCGCAACCCTTCGTACTCCGCATGCGTTTTTGCGTCGAAGGCGGCCTTCTGCGCTGCGTTCAGCAACGAATTGACCACGCCGACCGCACGCGACGCATCAACCACGTGTACCGTGCTTTCATGATAATGAGGCGCGATCTTCACCGCGGTATGCGCGCGGCTTGTCGTCGCTCCTCCGATCAGCAACGGCACTTCAAAATTCTCGCGCTCCATTTCCTGGGCGACGTGGACCATTTCGTCGAGAGACGGAGTTATTAATCCGCTCAATCCGATCACGTCCGCGTTTTTCTCTCGCGCAGTCTGCAAGATCTTGGCTGCCGGCACCATCACGCCAAGATCGACAACGTCGTAGTTGTTACATTGCAGCACGACGCCGACAATGTTCTTGCCGATATCGTGCACATCGCCTTTGACCGTCGCCATGACGATGCGGCCCTGCGGTTTCGCGCTGGCCAACTTTTCCGCTTCCATGAACGGCATCAAATAAGCGACCGCTTTCTTCATGACGCGCGCACTCTTCACCACTTGCGGTAAGAACATTTTTCCCGAACCGAACAGATCGCCGACTACGCTCATTCCCGCCATAAGCGGACCTTCGATGACGTCGAGCGGTCGTTTCGATTTTTGTCGCAGTTCTTCGGTGTCGATGTCGATGTAATCGACAACACCATGAACAAGCGCGTACTTAAGACGTTCCTCGACCGATTGCCTGCGCCACGCCGCTTCTTGCTCGCGGTCGATTTTCGTTTTGTCATTTACGCGTTCCGCGAAATCGGTCAGACGTTCAGTCGCGTTGCCGCGGCGATTTAGCAGGACATCTTCGACGCGCTCGCGTAATTCCGGATCGATCTCTTCGTAAACGGCAAGTTGCCCGGCGTTTACAATCGCCATGTCGAGGCCACCTCGAATTGCGTGAAATAGAAACGCGGCGTGCATCGCTTCACGCACTGTCTTATTGCCGCGGAACGAAAATGAAACATTGCTTACACCACCGCTGAGGCGCACGCCCGGCAGATTTTTTTTAAGCCAACGCGTCGCTTCGATGAAGTCGACGGCGTAATTGCGATGCTCCTCCAAGCCCGTCGCGACCGTGAGAATGTTCGGATCGAAGATAATGTCGTTCGCTGGAAAATCGGCGTCCTCGGTAAGAAGCTGGTAAGCGCGGACGCAGATGTCGATCTTGCGTTGGAAATTGTCGGCCTGGCCCTGTTCGTCGAATGCCATCACGATCACGGCCGCGCCAAATCGCCTAACGAACCGCGCCTGGCGCAGAAATTCCTCTTCGCCGTTTTTCAGGCTAATCGAATTGACGACTGCTTTGCCTTGCACGCATTTCAAACCTGCTTCGATCACGCTCCACATTGAGCTGTCGATCATGATCGGAATCCGCGCGATCTCTGGCTCGCTCGCGATCAAATTCAGAAACCGCGTCATCGCCGCTTCGGAATCGATCATCGCTTCGTCCATATTGACGTCGAGGATATTGGCGCCGCCTTGCACCTGCTGACGCGCGACTGCGAGCGCACCGTCAAAATCGCCGCCCAGGACTAGTTTCGAAAATTTTGGAGAGCCAGTGATGTTGGTTCGCTCACCGACAACTACGAGTCCAAACCCCGGCGTAATGTTGAGTGGTTCAAGACCTGATAATTGCAGGGCGTTTCTGTAAAATGCTGTTCCATTACCGGCGTTTGACATAGACGCTCTAAAAGGTCGCGGTTCGCAATCATGCACTGCATTCGCGATCGCGCGAATGTGATCTGGAGTTGTTCCGCAACAACCGCCGACCAAATTGAGCCAGCCCTTCTCGGCCCAGCGTTTCAACTTTGGAGCGAGCGTTTCTGGCGTTTCTGGAAAACCGGTTTCGGAAAGCGGGTCGGGCAGACCAGCGTTCGGATAAGCGCTCACAAAAGTTGACGCAACGCGGGCGAGCTCCTCGATGAATGGGTTCATTTCATCAGGACCGAGCGAGCAGTTCAATCCGAGCACGAGCGGCTCGGCGTGCGCGACCGAGATCAGAAACGCTTCGACGGTTTGGCCACTCAGGGTGCGGCCTGCTTTGTCCGTAACGGTCCCCGAAACAACGAGTGGAAGTTGCTTGCCGGTTTTTTCCAAAACGTCAGCGACCGCGAAAAGCGCCGCCTTGCCATTCAGGGTGTCGAATATCGTTTCAACGAATAGAAGATCAACGTCTCCGTCAACGAGCGCGCTGATCTGATCCAAATAGGCCTGGCGTAGTTGATCGAACGTGACCGCGCGAAATCCGGGATCGTTGACGTCCGGTGAAATGGAAGCGGTGACGGGCAGGGGACCAATCGAACCGCCAACAAACCGGCGCACGCCAGTTTCTCTTGCCACGCGATCGGCCGCGCGGCGCGCGATCTTCGCTGCCGAGGTGTTCAATTCACGGATCAACGCACGGAGATCGACATCACCGACGATGCGCTGAAAAAATTCCTGGTCTTTGCGGCCGCGCTTCGGTTCGTCTTGAAACAAAAAGTCGTGCAAGCCAATCGTTGTCGCGTTGAAAGTATTTGTTTCAATAATGTCCGCGCCTGCTTGCAGGTAATCGGCGTGAATCTCCTCGATAACTTGCGGTTGGCTCAGGTTGAGCAGCTCGAGACAACCTTTCAGGTCTTTGCCCTTCCAATCGCGAAATCTTTCTCCGCGATAATCCTGCTCGAACAGCTTTCTGCGCTGGATCATTGTGCCCATCGCGCCATCGAGGACGACGATGCGCTCCCGCAAGAGCGCTTCCAAAGGATGAAGTTTCGCCGGCATGCCGCCGGAGAACTAAGCCGTGTTTATGCCAGGGATCAAGAAACAAATCTACGCATCATGATATGTAGATGCGTTTTAGTTTTCTCTTAATCTTAGTCCGAATCTCACTAAAAGAAGATAAAGACCAAGCGGAAGAGAAGGCTCCGGGAGCAGCCGCTTAAAGAAAAGATTCGCCCTGGCTACGCAGCGTCTCTTCCAGCTTCTTCGTGCAATCGCAATCACAGCAGGAGCAAGCCGCGGTCCTATCTTCGTGGCGGCAGGTGCGGGGCGAGTGCGCAGCCTTCACGCTCAGAAGATCGAAGTACTCTTCCCAGTAAGCCCCGTTTCCCCCGGGCGGCGGATCGCAAAAGCAAGCTTCCACCCAGGTCGCCACAACCTCGCCCTTCACTCGAGCTTCGCTCATCATGATGATGGAAACCCACAGAGTTTTAGAGGGCGGAACCTTATATTCGGAATTCACGCGAACGTTCTTCGAAACTAAATGCCACACTACTGGAGCCGCGTTTAAATCGGAGCTTAGATGTTTTCAACAACCCGAATTCGATCTGCGCCCGGGCGCATCAGAGTTGCCGAGATATTCATGCGACCCTCAAGAGCCTCCTTAAGTTTCGTGGAAGTTCTCAGGCCATTGCGACCTTGAAAGAACGTCCGGCTAGCCCGTCTATATAAGCGAAGTGGCGGCGATCCGGCTTTTCAAAATTCTCAATCGCGACCAGCGCAATACCTTCATTGCGTGTTTTCTTGGCTGGGCGCTGGATGCGTTTGATTTTTTCCTGCTCACGTTTGTGATCGCGCCCATGGCACATGATTTTTCGACGAGCATCCCGAAAATCAGTTACGCTATCACGCTGACTCTGGCGATGCGTCCAGCTGGAGCATTCCTTTTCGGTTTGTTAGGAGACCGGTTTGGACGGCGCATCCCACTCATGATCGACATCATTTTTTATTCGGTGATGGAGTTGCTGACTGCGTTCTCGCCTAACTATATGACGCTGCTCGTTTTTCGGGCTCTCTACGGAATCGGAATGGGTGGCGAGTGGGGACTCGGCGCATCGCTGGCGATGGAGACACTCCCAACGGAAGCGCGTGGATTGTTTTCCGGTCTTTTGCAACAGGGTTACGCTTTTGGATATCTGCTCGCTGCAGTCTTCTACGGGACTGTCTTTCCGCATTTCGGCTGGCGTGGATTATTTGTCATCGGCTCGCTACCGGCGTTCCTGGTGGTTTACATTCTGGCCCGAATCCCCGAATCGCCAGTCTGGCTGCGGCAAAGATCGACAATCAACTTTTGGTCGAATCTTGTACTGATTCTTAAGCGTCATTGGTTGCTCTTTTTCTATGTCATTTTGCTGATGACCGCGTTCAACGCGATGTCTCATGGAACGCAGGACCAATATCAAACATTCTTGGGTGAACAGCGCGGCTTCAGCGTGCAGCAAAGATCGACTATCGGCATCATCTACGCTGGCGGCGCAATCTGCGGTGGCGTTATCTTTGGTCACTGGTCGCAAAAATCCGGGCGCCGGCTCGCGATTGTTGCAGCCACATTTTGCGGAATGTTGCTGATTCCACTTTGGGTTTTTTCACCGGGATTATCGCTGTTAATGGCCGGCGGCTTTGCCATGCAATTCATGGTGCAAGGTGCGTGGGGAGTTGTTCCAGTGCATTTGAACGAACTTTCACCAGCTGATGTCCGCGGAACTTTCCCCGGCTTTGCCTATCAGCTGGGAAATTTGTTCGCTGCAAACACGGCGGTTATCGAAGCGAGACTCGCCTATCATTTTCGCAATGCTGCTGGCCAAGCTGATTATGCGAAAGCGCAGGCGCTTTTCGCTCTTGTCATTTTTGTCGCGCTGATCGTCATCGCAGCGATCGGGCGCGAAGAACGCGGAAAAGAATTCTAGTCGTGCCTGAGTGATGCCGGAGCCAGGGCGGTTGATTCGATCGGCGGTTCCGCAGTCGGCTTTTTCGAGGCGTGATAAACTCCGGAGCCATAGCGTTGTTCGACAATCGCTTCGGCAATGCGATCGGCAAGCATTTCGCGATATTCTGAATCGCGTGCTTCGCCCCCCTCCAGTCGATTACTTAGGAAGCCGCATTCGACCAGCACCGCCGGATATTTCGCCAGCCGCAGGACTCGAAAATTCGCGCGGTGCACGCCACGATTAGCTGAATGCGGAATCGTCATGAGGTTGGATTGAATGCGGTTAGCGAGGTCCATCGAATTGTCCGAATGATAATAGGTTTCGAAACCGCGAATGCCGCGCCGGCGCGAATCGTTGAAATGAATGCTGACGAAAATCGAATTTTTCTGGGCATTTTCGATTGCGACGCGGTCCTCGAGCGAGATGAAAACGTCGGTTGATCGCGTCATCACGGTTTCGAAATCCGATTCGCGCAGTTTGTGGAAAAGCCGCTTAGCGACGTCCAGAGT
>DATLJP010000078.1:0-6144 GCA_035538875.1 Chthoniobacterales bacterium
ACGGATGTAACCATTAATTATCACCGGCCACTCGTGAAGGGTCGACAAATATGGGGTGGCCTCGTGCCCTACGGGAAGGTTTGGCGAGTCGGCGCGAACGAGAATACTACTTTCGAGGTCAGCGATCCGGTGACGATTGAAGGCCAGCCGTTGCCAAAAGGCGTCTATGGCCTGCACGCCATCCCAACTGCGGACACGTGGACAATTATTTTTTCAAAAACCAACACCGGCTGGGGCAGCTACAGCTACAAGCAGGATGAAGACGCGTTGCGGGTGACGGTCAAGGCGCGTCCGCTCCAAGAAAACGAAGACGCGCTCGAATACGAATTCGAAGACCTGCAGCCAACTTCGGCAACCGCTACGCTGAAATGGGAAAAACTCGCGGTTCCTTTCAAAATCGCAGTTACCGACCAGACGACGCTAGACAATATTCGCGCGCAGATGAAAGGGCGCGGCCAGTTCACCTGGCAGGCTCCGGATGAAGCAGCGCAGTTTTGCCTGAGCCACAACATTGACTTGGAAGAGGGACTGAAGTGGGCGGACATGTCAATCTCCAATGAGGAGCGCTTTGATAATCTCAGCACGAAAGTGGATCTGCTGCGGGCGCTGCATAAGAATGATGACGCCAATAAGACCTGGGCCAAGGCGATGGAAAAAGCGACCGCCGTGCAGCTCTATTCTTATGGTCGCCGTCAACAGAATGCCAAGAAGTCTGAGCAGGGTCTCGCGATTCTAAAAGAAGTCGCGCAACGCTATCCGCAGGATATTTACGGTCATCTGGCGCAGGCGCGTCTCAAATCGGCTGCGGGAGACTTTCCGGGCGCGATCGATGAAATGAAAAAGGCGCAAGCCGCTGCCACTTCGGATGCGCAAAAGACTGGTTTGCAGCCGTTAATCGACCGATTACAAACGCATCAGGACATTAACAAATAGTTGGCGTCGATAGTTGCAAGCGAGGGGACGAAGGGAATGTCGATGCGATCACGAATGGAACGGTCGAATGTATCTCTCCAAAGGCGCGTCACAGTGTTAACGAAACGGTAGTATGACATCGAGAGACGACCTCGGTCTCGTGCCAATTTCTTAAGAGTGAAACAACTGGGAGCGCGCGTCGTTCAATGTTTCATCGCCGCCGGCGCGAGCCTCTTTTGCGCGGTTGACGTCATGGCCGCGACACCGCCGCTCTTTCCCGATGCAATGGACGCGAGCGAAATTCAGCTGCGGCTCCAGAAGCTGAATGTCCTCGGCCGCGTTCTTTACCTGGCGGCGCACCCAGATGACGAAAACACCACGTTGATTTCGCTTTGGTCTAACGGATCACTTTACGATGCCGGTTATCTTTCGGTGACGCGCGGTGATGGCGGACAAAACCTTCTCGGCCCCGAGCTGCGGGAAAAACTCGGCGTTATCCGGACGCAGGAACTTCTGGCGGCGCGACGGGTTGATCATGGGCAGCAGTTCTTTACCCGCGCAGTCGACTTTGGGTTCTCCAAAAATCCGGAGGAGACGCTGCGATTTTGGGATCGCGACAAAATCCTTTCAGACGTCATCTGGGTGATCCGGCGCTTTCGACCGGACGTCGTCGTAACCCGTTTTAGCCCGGAAGATAGACTCACCCATGGCCATCATACTGCCTCGGCGATCTTAGCCACGGAAGCGTTCCTGGCTGTCGGCGATTCGAAGAAGTTTCCTGATCAACTCGCTCTGGTTAAGCCATTGCAGCCCAAACGGCTGGTCTGGAACACTTCTCCTTTTTTCTTTTCCAATCGCAAGCTTCCATTCGATCCGACTGGCTTAACAACCATGGAGACGGGCGGCTATAACGCGCTCCTCGGTAAGGCGTACACTGAGATGGCCGCCGCTAGCGTGAGCATGCACAAAAGCCAGGGCGTCGGCAGCCCGGCCAGGAAAGGCGCGCGCACGGAATATTTTAAGTGGCTCGCCGGCGAGCCAATGAACGGCGGACTGTTTGATGGGGTCGACACGACCTGGAAGCGGGTCGCGAATTCGGCCGCGGTCGCGACGACGATTGCGAAAGTGATCGCCGACTTTCGTCCGAGTAATCCGTCCGCTTCTGTTCCCGGACTTATCGAGGTTCGCGATAAGTTAGATCGAGTCAAAGAAGATGACTGGGTGCCGCAGAAGAAAGCGGAAGTGGATCAAATCATTGCTGCGTGTCTTGGACTGCACCTTGAAGCTTCCACCGAAACGCCGGTCGTAAGTCCCGGTCAGGAGTTGCCTGTGAAGATCGAGGCGATTAACCGCTCAAATGTTGCGGTGGATTGGATTTCTTATCGTTTGGCATCGGCTCAGACTACGTCGGTCGGAGAATCGCTCCCGACTGACAAGTTGGTCACAAAAGAATTCAAAGCTCGGGTTCCCGGAGAGACGCAATACTCGCAGCCTTACTGGCTTCGGCAGCCTGCGACCGTGGGAACGTTTACCGTCAAAGATCAGGTTTTGATCGGAAGGCCGACCAATCCGCCGCATTTCCCTGCGGAAATCACCGTCAAGGTCGCCGGTCACGAAATCACTTACACGCTGGACACGAAATATCGGACCGTCGAACCGATCGCAGGTGAAGTCCGGGATGACATTGTGATCGCGCCTCCGGTTTTTGCCAATTTTGTCGATCCGGTTTTGGTTTTTGCCAACGCAGATGCGAAGAAAGTCCGAGTCCGGATACTCGCGTCCGACGGTCCCGTGAAAGGTGACGTTCACCTCTCCGCGCCTGACGGTTGGGCCGTTTCGCCGAGCGCGATTCCGGTGGATTTAAAAAATGCGAATGCTGAAACCGACGTTACGTTCTCGGTTCGTCCACCGGCGAATCCCGGACAAGGAACCTTGAAGGCTGTGGCCACGATTGGCGCCCAGAGTTTCTCGTTTTCCCGAGAAAGGATCGTCTATCCGCACATTGGGGTTCACATTTTGATGCCGCCGGCGGAAGCCAAACTCGTTAGGGCGGATATCCAGACCAACGGTCATCTGATCGGTTATATTCCAGGGGCCGGGGACGATATCCCGGCAGCGCTGCAACAGATCGGTTACACTGTGAAACAGCTCGGCGAAGGCGACTTGGGAACGGAAAACCTTCGCCAATTCAGCGCCATTGTTCTCGGTGTCCGCATTTTCAATTCCCAGGACCGGATCGCGACCTGGCTGCCACCGTTAGTGGAGTACGCGAAGAGCGGCGGCGTGGTTGTCGTCCAGTACAACACGACGGCGGATCTAAAATCGACCGATCTCGGACCTTATCCGCTCCAGCTCTCGCGCGATCGCGTGACCGATGAGACCGCCGAGGTCAAAATGCTCGCTCCTGATCATCCGATCCTGAATACGCCGAACAAAATCAGGGCGCGCGATTTCGAAGGATGGGTCCAGGAGCGCGGTCTTTATTTTCCGGACAAATGGGATCCGGCCTGGGTCCCGATTTTGTCGAGCCATGACCCCAATGAGAAACCGCTCGATGGCGGATTGCTGGTCGCGAAGGTTGATAAAGGCTATTTCATCTACACGGGGTATTCCTGGTTCCGGCAGCTTCCGGCGGGCGTTCCCGGAGCTTACCGGATCTTCGCCAACATGGTTTCGTTAGGCGGAAAATGAACGAGCGCCTGGAAGAGCAGTTGCGCGACGAGGAGCCACGCTGGTCCAGCGCCTATGGTTTTGTCCTTGCCTTCCTTGCGCTCGAGATTTTGCTCCTCTATCTTTTTACCGTCCGGTTTTCGTGAGCCGGCTCGACTACCTCGTCCTCTTCGCCACGGTCCTGGCGATCCCGCTCTACGGACTCTGGCGAACGCGTGGACGCGAATCGTTAGGGCATTATCTCAAGGGTGACAAAACCATCCGCTGGGGGACTATCGGACTCTCGGTTCTCGCGACTCAGGCCGGTCCGATCACTTTTCTCTCCATGCCGGGGCAGGCCTACGAGAGCGGCATCGGTTTTATCCAAAATTATTTTGGTCAACCGCTCGCTCTTCTCATGGTCTGCGCCGTTTTCGTGCCGATTTATCAAAAGCTGAAAGTTTTCACGGCCTATCAATATCTCGGCCAGAGATTCGATCGAAAAACGCAGATGCTGGGCGCTTTTCTCTTTTTAGTACAACGCGGGCTCGCTACCGGGATCACTATCTACGCCCCCGCGATTATCCTTTCCGCGATTCTTGGATGGCAACTGAACCTGACCATCTGGCTCGCTGGCGGTTTTGTGATCATTTACACCGTCGTGGGTGGAACGACCATCGTGAGTCTGACGCAGCGCTACCAAATGATGGTCATTCTCGCCGGAATGGCCGTCGCCTTCGGTGTGGTGATTTATCGATTGAGTCCCAGCATTTCGTTCAACCATGCACTCGCGGTCGCTGGCAAGCTCGACAAATTGCAGGCGGTTGATTTCTCGATCGACCCGCACAAACGCTACACGTTCTGGTCAGGGGCAATTGGCGGATTCTTCCTCGCTCTTTCGTACTTCGGCGCCGACCAGTCGCAGGTGCAGCGGTACCTGGCGGGTGATTCTCTGCGTTCGAGCCGGCTCGGATTGCTCTTTAATTCCGTCGTCAAAGTTCCGATGCAGTTTTTCATTCTCCTGCTCGGCGCGATGGTTTTTATCTTTTATCAGTTTGAGAAACCTCCGGTCTTCTTTAATCGCCCGGCCTACGAGCGCGCGATCGAGCATGGCGTCGGCCCGCAACTGAAAGATTTGGCGACGGAGGCCGATCAACTCTTCGAGCAGAAACGCGAGGCATTGCGCGCTTACGCTGCTGCGCCGTCGCCCGAGAAAATGGAATCAATTAGAGAATTTGATGCCCGCGCCCAAGCAGTGCGAACAGAGACCAAACAAGTTCTGAATCAGAACGGCGTTGATCCTAGGAGCAAGGAGTCCGACTACGTCTTTATTACCTTCATTCTGCACGAGTTGCCGCGCGGCGTTGTCGGCTTGCTCGTGGCGGTAATTCTCTGCGCCACCATGTCCGCCACGGCTGCGGCCCTGAACGCACTCGGCTCAACCACCGTCGTCGACCTTTATCGGCCGCTGCGCACTTCAATCGCGAGCGATCATCATTACGTTGTCGCGGCCAGATTGTTCACGGCCGCCTGGGGCTTGATCGCGATAGGAGTCGCTTCTTTTGCCAACCTGGTCGAGAACTTGATTGAAGCAGGCAATATTCTCGGGTCGGTATTTTACGGGAGCATTCTCGGTTTATTTCTCGTCGCATTTTTCGTCCGGAAGGTGCGCGGATCGGCGGTTTTCTTTGCCGCATTGATCGCCCAGGCGGTAGTGTTCCTTCTCTTCTTCACGACCGGCATCGGCTACTTGTGGTACAACGCGATTGGTTGCGGCGCCGTGGTTATACTGGCGCCAGCCTTGCAGTGGCTAATATTCCGTGCCGAGCCAGTGGAGGCTGCCTGACATGCCTAACCCGATAATTTGTTTGGGCCAGCAACCCTGCGGGATATTCCCTAAAAGATTTCTTTTTGCCAAGATCCGGACTGCCCGTCGGCTCCAGCGCGAGATCGGCGGAACGATCGCCTTTTTCTATCACGATAGCGACCACGACCCGCGCGAGACGGCGACCGTGTTGCAAGATCGACATAGCGGCCGAAAAGTCTCGCTCAACTTCGCATTCGAAAACAAAATCCAGAAACTCTATTCCCCGCTTTACTTGAAGCGCGTGGTCCCGGAGTGGAAGGCGAAGATGGAACGCCAGCTGCCGGCGTACGTTGATCGGAATCTGGTCGACATTTTCAAAGGCATCGCGAAAGCCACTGTCGCCGATTTCTGTCTATCGATGTATGGGGCCATGGGTTTGATGGAAGGAATTAACGTCGTGCGTTCGAGCGAGCTCTCCTTTCGTTCAGCGGCTTGTACGGTGGAGGACTATTTCGTCGATCTTCCATATGAGGGTGAGATTGTTCGGGCGCGGGCGCGCGACGGAAAATTCTGGCTGCACAAAGGTGGCGACAAGTTCATCGAAGTTCCTGCCCAAAATTATGGACGCGAACAGATGAGCCCAACGCGCGATACTCGATTTCGCTGGATGCAAAGCGTTATCCACTGCACTCATTATGTTTGCGGCGCGAGCGAGCAGGATTACATCGACAAAGCGGACGGCCCCGGCGTGACTTTTGTTGAGCGCGAAACGATCG
>DATLJP010000079.1:0-24361 GCA_035538875.1 Chthoniobacterales bacterium
CGCATCTTGGTTGAGCAATCGCTCCCAACTTCGCTCATCCTCAACTGCGGCATCTAACAGAATCAATCTCGCATTTGGTCTTGGACTGAGCGTTGCAAGACGCTTCGCTCGCTGCTGAGTTGTGATGATCGCCCTCGCGTCGCTGTCGTTTAACACGTGAGCGAGGTCGTGATCTGCAAGTTGGACATCCAGTGGCACAGCGACCGCGCCTAATCGAATCACACCCAACGCGGCGGCAATCCATTCCGGGCGATTCTCTGCAAAAAGCGCGACGCTATCGCCGCGCTTGAAACCGGCGTTCTTTAGTCCAGTTGCGAAAGAACGGGCGCGGTCACCAAGTTCCCGGTAGCACCAACGCTGAGTTCCCTTTTTGGTTAGTGCGAGTAACGCCGTTTTATCACCCTGCGCCGTTAACGAATCCACCAAGGACTGTAAGGTCGAAGCAGTCATCCCATCGCTGCTCTACCCGGAATGACCTTCGCGAAGCTGCCAGATCATACGCCACAAGCGATCGGTTTCTCCGCGCTCCATCACTTGGAGCGGCGTTGATCCATCGAACTGCTGGTTCGGCCGCCGCTGCCGCGTCCACCATTCACCGAGCAGGAGACCGAAGCACGGGCCCGGCGACTTTACGAGTTCGTGTGGCAGCAGAGCGAAAGCGGATTTTTTAAAATTGCAGCCTAATGGCCGGCGACACTCACCTTGATCTAGAAGGCTTAACATCCTCACCGTTGTTATGGATGATCGCGCCTTCACCGGAAGCCGCAACATCCGCCACAGCGGCAACATTCCCTCTATCGTGTGTGGCGGTTGTTGCGGGTGTGGCGGCTTTTCCGGAGGTGGAAGGTACGGCTTCCAAGCCTCCTCGAAGTCGCTCCGGTGAAAGCGCTTTGCGTCTCGTTGTCAATCCGCACTGTTCGCCGACGTACTACGCGCGTGCGCGTGCGCGTGGAATGGGTCAGACGAAAGTGCTTCTTCTAACTTTTCGAGGGATATGTCCATGTGCTGTGAATAAGGATTTCCTTCGTCTTCAGCGACTTTTTATTCGCCTTTCCCATTGGACCTTGGTCGTATTGTTGAAACTGCCTCCGACGGAGTAAGGTAATGAACTCTGAGAAGATCACTCATTCCAACAGCCGTTGTTATCTCGATTGTCTTGCTTTCCTTGAATGGAGCAGCTCCCGCGTACGGCGGTGGCCGTGGCCGCCCCGGAGGGAGTGGGAGAGTTTCCGGCGGCTTTTCCGGAGGCCGCCGTTTTGCTTCGATGCCTGCTCGAGGAATGGGCACATGGGGTGGCCAACGCTGGGGTGGCCGCAACTGGAACGGCGGCAATTGGAACCGCAATTGGAACGGCGGCAATTGGGGTGGCAATTGGCATCATCGTCGCCATTTCCGTGACGATGAGGACTTTAATAATGTCGGCTTCTTTGGTGGCTTCCCGTTCTGGGGCTGGGGGTGGGGGTGGGGCTACCCATATTATGGCTACTATCCCCCTTACGGCTATTACCCATACGGTTACTATGGCAGCGGTTACTACAGGAGCTACAGTTACAATTACGGGAACGGCTACGGTAACGGTTACGCCAACGGCTATCGCGATCACGCAAACATAGCGGATCTTCAGGACAGACTTGCCCACGCTGGCTATTACCATGGCCAGATCGACGGGATCTTCGGCCCGCGCACTCGCTACGCGTTGCGCGCGTACCAGCACGATCATCCAAACGGCAATGGCAATAACAATTATGGAGGCTCACCAACACTGAGGGACCATGCGTATTCGCCGCCGCAGATAACAACCGAGCCTTCGCCGAACTACTGATTAACTCGATTCAGTTGGATCGGAGCTGAACGCGATCCTACCTCGCGCACGGCCATTGTATCGAAATCGTTGCGCGATATCAGACCTGGGGAGCTCGCCATCTAACCAATCGATGAAGCCAACGGCCCCTAACAAAATGACCGCGAGTGAACTTGTTGCCGACCCCGCCCGTGGCTTATCTCTGTCTCGTTAGATGTATGCTCGCGCATTACACGGTTGTAGTGATTGTTGGTGCTCTGCTTGGCCTCGGCAGCGCGGACGCCGCGACGTTGGCGGGACAAGTCGTTCGGCCTGGCGGAACGTTGGACATTCGGTTTCCGGTCGACAAATCGTTTCAGGATGTGGCAGCGGAAGGCGGCAATCCGCGCCCGACTCAAGGCCGAGCGCTGGTTAGTTTTCCGAAAGGATTCGATCCGGTTCGAACGTGGTCGATTCTCGTTGTGCTCGCGACGACCGACGCCGGTCGTACGAACATCATGGACGCTCCATTCTATCTAGCGCCGGCGACGTCAGAAAGATGGATTGTTCTCGCATCGGACGCAACGATCAGCACACGATTAGACTCGACCAGTTGGCGGCTCGCGCATCTCGCGGCCGCGCTGCAAGCTCTGCGCAAAGAATGGCCGCAATCCGTGCATTGGCCAGTGGCGTTTGCCGGCTTGTCCGGCGGCGCAAAACTCAGCGGCGTGATCGGAGCGATGCTGGCGAGCACGAAGGCGGTGAAACCGTGCGGATTTTTTCTCGCCGGAATCAATGACGACCGATTAAGCGTTGCTTACAAAATGTACCACCCGGCCGGTGATTTTCTGAACACGCCAATTTGGTTGAGCAGCGGGATGAGCGATCAGCGCGCATCCTATGGTGCGCATGAACGCGTTCGTGCGTCTTTGCTCAACACTGGATTCAAGCGGGTCCGCCTCGAGACGTTTCCAGGAGGTCACGAAGTGGACGCGGGCCAAGTGCAGCTCGCGTTGCGCTGGTTTCGCGAAGTTGGGAATTTTTGAAATCTCCTTTCCAACGGCGCGTAAATCATCTAACCAACCGATGAAGCCAACGGCCCCTGATCGGACGACCGCAATCCTGTTTGCCATCGACCAAGCCCGTGGCTTATCTCTGTCTCGTTAGGCGAATATGGCGGAAACGGTTTCGGAAACACACGTCAAACAAAACCAACGATTATACGAACCCGGTGGTCGCAGCCGTTAAAACCTCGCCCTTCGCTGCCCAGCTCACCTGCTCAACTCGCCCGACCACGAAAACCCACGCCAGTCCGCCCGCCACCAATACACCTACAGTTATTGCCAACGCAGCAGCAAAGCTGCCGGTTCGATCCAATGTGAATCCAGTCAGTGCAGGTGCCACCGCACCTGCTAAGTTCGCGAAGCCATTTTGCAGGCCAATCCATCGTCCGGCTGTAGTCAATAGACAAATCTTGAACTCCGGCATATTAGTTACAATAGTCACGCAATCAGATATTTAGGGCCTGTAGCTCAGCGGTAGAGCAGGGGACTCATAATCCCTTGGTCCCTGGTTCGAATCCAGGCGGGCCCATCGCAATTTTCCAATTGGTCGAATTCGCCCACCGCCGCCGGATAAGGGCTGCCCAATTTGGTAGATTTGTGGCCAAAACGGGTCGCTAAGTTGTTCCGATTTGCAAACAAATTGTAAAAAATCAGGTTTATCGCGCGAACTCGTTGACAATGTGAATTACCATTACAATAATGGTGCATGTTGAAAAAATTCATCCCGCAGAGAACGACCTCGCCAATTGGAGAAGGGTCGCTGAGCTCGGGGGGTGAAAATTTCAGCCGATCCGCTTACGGTGACCAACCAAAACCATCAACCAACGATTACAAAAAGTTTATGGCTGAACATTCCGGCAAAGACGTCCTTTCCAGCGACGTCGAAATCAAAGGCACGATCAAGTTCCAGAAGGAGCTTTTGATCGATGGAAAAGTCGAAGGCGAAATTAATTCTGACGGGGTGTTGACGGTCGGCGAGAACGCAGACATCCGGGCAGAAATTAAGACGAAATCGATTACGATTTACGGCAAGGTGCAGGGAAACATTTCCGTGAGCGAGCGTTGCGAACTCAAATCGAAATGCACGCTCCAGGGTGATTTGAAAGCAGCGCGCCTGGTTATCGAGGAAGGTGCGACCTTTATCGGAAAATCGGAAGTTTCCAGCGGGATGAGCGTTAAAGCCTCGTCCAAGCCAGAAGTTGTTCGCCACGAAGATTCAGCGAAACCCGCTTTCGCTCGAGCCTAAAATATTGACCGTCTCCTTCTGAACTAGTGACCAAATCGTCGCCTGCTAAGGCCAGTGTGGAATGCCCGCACTGTGGCTTCAAGCAGATGGAATATGTGGCGGCGAAGTCGACGTTTTGCCGGCAGTGCAGCCGGTCATTTTCACCTTCCGCACCTAAACCCGGCTTAAAGCTCAAGCAGGGATCCGGCGCTGCGGAGGAGCTCCCGTTTCATCGAAAGGTGCAAAATATCTGGAGCCGTAAAAAAAATCGCGTCGTCTCCTGTTTTGAATGCAAACGCAAACATGAAGTTAGTGACGCGGCCTCTTCGACTAATTGCCCCGGTTGCAGCGCGCACATCGACCTTCGTGATTACAAAATTACCACCAGCTTCAGCCGAACCATTCGCACGCGCGGCGATCTGTATCTGACCAGCAAAGGCGATCTCCGCAGTACGAGTGTCACTTGCCATTCCGCGATCGTCGAAGGAAAACTGCGCGGGGATCTTGAGTGCGAGGATTCGATGACAATCAGTTTGGTTGGAAAGATCCCAGGGCGCCTCGGGGCCCACCAAATGACGGTCGAACGTGAGTCGGACATTCAATGTTTTCGGCGGGTGCGAGTAAACCACATCGACATCAGAGGGCGGATGTCGGCAGAAATCATCGCTACCGGCTCGGTCACGATTCACAAAGGCGGCTTCCTTGAAGGCGCTGTTACTGCAAAATCGATTGCGATCGAGAAAGGCGGAATGCTTTCAGGACAACTTGTTATCGGTCAGGCGAACCTCACTCAGGGGGAACTTTTGCCGGAAGTGAAACCTGCTGAGAAGAAATCCGGGTCTTATATTCCTCTCGGCGCAGCTCGACCGGCGCACGCCACCTAATTTTCTCCCATGCGAAGACTGCATCCGCGCAGTCCGTACGAAAAGCTCGGCGGCTACGTTCATCTCCCGCGCTTGATCGACAAGGCGAAGCTGCACCGGAAGGGACTTCTCGACGGCTACAATTACAAGACCGTTGGGTTCGATAAACATCTCCTTAGCTTTCTTAAGATTGACGGTGACGTGTTTGAGGATGCCGTGCATCGTTTGGAAAAGGACGAAGCGATTCTGAAGTGGGTGGAAGAGAACGGCGTAAAACATTCCGGGGCCGATGTCGAACATTGGAATCAAACAATGATTTCACGTCATCCCGATACGGCCGCGAAAAAAGCGCGTTTCAGTCATTTTTTAAAACAAACTGGCGGGGCCGGGCGCAAGGATATTCAGACTTACTTCGATCTTATCGAATTCGACGAAGGCCGGCTTAAGTAGTCGCTAAACCTTCGCGAAAGTTTTGTCCGCGTTTTCGAGCGTTTCTTTGCTACCGATGTCGAGCCAGTGGCCTTTGATCTCGAAAGTGCCAACTGGTTTACGCGTGTAGAGCCATTGCAGGAAAAGTCCGGGTTGGTCCGGATTATTGCCAGCAGCGAGATACATCGTGAACATCGGCAGCACTTCGCGCGAATAATAATAGAGCGCAACCGCGGCCAGGGTGCTCTTTGGCTTCTGCGGTTTCTCTTCAAAGTTTGTGATCGTGCCTTGGTTGTCGATCGTGACGGTGCCATATTTTTTCATCGCTTCGAGGTCTCCGACGTCATTTACCGCAACCGTGGCCAGCGAACTTTTGGCCGCGTTGACAAAATCAGTCAGCGGTTGTTCGAACAAATTGTCGCCTGCGATGACCAGTAGATCGTCATTGGCCAAATTTTTCCGCGTAAGAACAAGGTTAATATCGCCAATCGCGCCCAGTTTATCGTCATCACTCGTCGATCCATCGTTGACGATCTTGATCTGCATCTGACGATGTCGATCTTGATAAGCGTTCGCCCATTTTTGGAAATCATTGGCGAATTTATTGTTCGTGACAACGTAGACAGTTTGGAGCGCCGGAACTGAGGCGAGATTGTCAAAAAGCCATTCGATGATCGGTTTTCCGCCGACCTCAAGCAGTGGCTTCGCTTTATTCAAGGTGAGGGGATAAAGCCGCGTCGCGTATCCGGCGGCAAGAATGAGCGCGTTCATTCGAATTTCGGGGACGATAATCAGACGCCCCGACTGCGCCAGTTATTCCGAGGGTAGTTATCGCCCTGCCCCGCTTAAAATCGCGGCGCGCAAATGGTGTTGAAGGCTTGCGATTCGATTTGAGTCGGTGATTTTGCCATGAGTTGTGCTGTCGGTGACGTAAAACGTATCGACGGCCGCGCCTTTTGGGGTGCTGATGCGCGACAGGACGATGTTCACGCCTTCCCTCCCGAGTGCGGTCAGCAAATCGTAGAGGAGTCCAACCCGATCCGGCGTTTCAATTTGAATCAGTGTGTAGATCGGGTGCGCTTTGTTATCGATTGCGATTCCAGTCGGGAATTCGAGCTCGTGCAGCCGGTGATAATGGATCTGGCGCCGCGCCTGTTCGAGCAATGGCGCAAATTCAAACGTTTCGACTTCAAGCGCGCGTTGAAGCGTCCTTTCGACTAGAGTGCGATCGCTCGCCTCGCTCACTGCGCGCTCCTTCATGTCGCAAACGCGAAAGTGGGCAAGAATTGTGTGGTCTTCTCGCGGAAAGGTGTCTGCACTCAAGATATTAAGCGGAACAACGGAAAACGATCCGGCAATTTTCGCCAAAAGGTCCTGACGGTCCCAGGTGCAGATTGCTGCGACGCTATGTCTGAACTGGGGGAAGGCTTCCCAAGTGACCACAGCGACAAGAGGGTGGTCCCCTTGAGGGGAGGCATTCTCGAAAAACGATCGAAATAGGCGTAAATCGTGAACGATGTCAGGGACCTTGGACGCTCGAAAGTAATTGTCCGGCATGAAATCGAAATGCGCTTCGATTTCATCCGCAAAACCGGGAGGCAGTTCCATCGCAACCGCTTTTTGCAAACTGTCGCGCTCGATCCTGGTTTGCTCATAATAGGTTTTTTGGTCGGCGAGATATTGGGACGTTGCCTGAAAGAGCTGCCAAACGAGCGATTCCTTCCAATCCGACCAGCGCTGTCCGCTTGTTCCTTGACCATCGGCCAGAGTTAGCAGCATCAAGGCATGTAGGTTTTTTTGGTTCCGAACGATATTCGCGAATTCCACGATCGTGGCGGGATCATCGAGATTCCGCTGCTGCGCCGTGTTCGAGAGGCTGACATGATGGTCGACCAGAAGAATGAGCGATTTTCTTTGCTCCGGCGAAAGCTGGAGACGTTTGGCGACACTTTGGGCGAAAAGCGCGCTCGCTTCCGAATGCGGGCGCGCGCCAACGGCGCGGCCGGTGTCGTGCAAAAGCAGAGCGAGATAAATAACGAATGGGTCCTTCAGATTTTCGAACAGATGCCGATAAGCGATCAATTTCGGATCGCTCGTTCGCATGAGCGCGTCGAGTTTGTCGATGCAAAGCAGTGTGTGTTCGTCCGCGGTGTAACGATGAAAGAATTCATGCTGCACCAGGCAAGTTAGCTGACCGAATTCTGGAATATAGCGACCGAGAAAATCTACCCGATGCATCAACCGCAGGCCCCGCCCGACTTCGCCTTTCTGGGACAGAACCTTCATGAAGATTTCGCGCGGAGCTTTGGCATATTGGTATGTGCGCGTGATCTGCCCGAGCGCGCGACTGATCAAGTCCTCCAGTTCTGGGCTAAGATCGACATTGTGTCTCTGTGCGAGTTCAAAGGCTTTCATCATCTGGACCGGATCCATCTTGAAAAGATCGCGACGATTTGCATGGAGGTGGTCGTGCCGAATGAAGAACGATCCTAGCTTTGTTTCTCGCCCGCGCCGCAGAGGCAAAAAGCTGAAAAGCGATCGGGTGCCGCTGGTCGCGTAACCACTCGCAAATTGCTCGGTAATGCGTTCGGTGACGCGGAAGATGTTCCGCGTGTGCTTGTAGTAATCGTGCATCAACGCTTCGCTGGCGCGCTGGCCTTCCTGTTCCCGATAACGCAAGCGCCGCGCGATCTCTTCTTGAAGATTAAAATGCAGAGTGTCCGCCGCGCGTTTGGACAGGTAATGCAAATCGGTCCGTAACCGCAGGAGAAAATCGTAGGCGCTCTCGATTCGACGCTGATCGGATTCGCTTAGCCAATCCCGGCCAACGAGGTGCGTAGTAGTCAGAACGCCCTCTTTGAAGTACGACATCCAAAGGAGGTTTTGGTAATCGCGCAGACCGCCGCATCCGTTTTTGATATTCGGCTCCTGCATGTAAACGCTGCCGCCGAATTTGCGGTGACGCGCTTCCTGATCGCGCATCCGAAGCTCGACATACTCCTGTTCGAAACCGATCACGCATTTCGTTCGAAATCGATCGCGAAACTCACGAGCGAGCTCGAGGTCTCCGGCCAGAAAGCGTGATTCGAGCATGGCCGTTTTCGTCAGCATGTCGCGACTCGCTTGAGCAAGGGCTTCTTTCAGTGAGCGCGTTGAATGGCCGACCTTGAAGCCGATGTCCCAGAGCAAATAAAGAATTTGCTCGGCCATCTCTTCTACGTAGGGCGAAACTTTGTCGCGGTTGTCGCCATGAAGCAGCATGACATCGACGTCGCTGAACGGATTCAACTCTCCGCGCCCGTACCCGCCCAAAGCGATCAACGCCAAGGATGTTTTTGGCTGACCAACTGCGTTCGCGGCTGCCGTGAAAATGTGTCGTAAAATGACGTCAACCAGTTCGCCGCGCCGGGCGCAAATTTCACGTCCGCCACCGCCGGCCTGATGTTTCAAACGCAGCCGATGCTCTTCCAGTTTGAGGAATTTCTTGTAAGTCGAGAGAACTTCCGTCGGCCGCTGCTTTCCTCCGACAATGAGTTGGTCTTCGGCATGCGCCAGGACCTTCTCAAGATGTCGCGAGGTCGCCATTGTCGATCTTTGATTGTGCGGTCTCGCCGCTGCTCAATCTAAAATCGAAAATCCAAGATTCCAACTTGTCCTGAGCGAAGTCGAACGGATCGGATTAGAGCTCGATCGTGGTAGCGCCTGATCTTATTGTAGAGCGTTGGCCGTTAAATGCCGAGCAGGTCGGCGGCTCTCTTTTTGTTTCCCTGACATTGGGCTAATCCCTCAAGGATCGTGACCCGCTCCATCTCGTCCAAACTCCGCACGCCTTGCCGAACGGCGCTGCGGTCGACCTTCTGCAACGCCTCCGGCAATTGCATTTCGCCGGGCAATTCTTTAACTGTGAACGTGTTGTTTTGCGCGAGCACCAACCGCGTGCGTTTCTTTCATCACGACTTTTGCGCTGGCAACGTCACCTTTGTTATCAGCAAGGAGCGCTTGCGATCATACTTGGCTTGCAAATTGCCGCCGTGAGATTCGGCAATCCAACGCGTGAGATTGAGCCCGAGCCCGTAATGGCCCTGGCCCACGTTTCGCAAAGGTTCGCGGCCCCACTTTTCAGTCGACGACTCAAATTGCGCTTTGGGCTCCCGCAATTCGAAAACAAAACGATCGTTTTCGATGGACGCTTTCGCCATAATCGACTTCACATTGCGCTCGTGTTGGAACGCATTCGTGAAAAGCTCGAGCAGCGCTTGTTGCGCGAGCCGGGGATCAACTTGGAGTGTCGCGTCCTTCAATTGCACGTCCCACGTGATCTTGTTGGCGTGATCAGACAGCTCCTTGGTGACTTTTTGTTTCAAGTCCTCAATAAATTCTGTTGCTTTGCACGGAATCGGTGTCGGCTCGACCGGACTAAGTTCAGCGGTCAGGCGCTGCAAACCGGCACCAACTTCGGAAACCATCCGGCGCAAGCGCTGAATTTCACTTTTGGTCTCACCGTCCTCGGTCACTTCGGCGAGGTAGGCGGATTGCAATTCGACCGCGTTTAAATTGTTTCGAATATCATGGCTGAGTTGCCGAACAAACTTGACGATATCCGGCCACGGCACGGCGGGCGAATCGCTTTCTCTTGGTCGAGAAGAGGTCGACATAGTTCAGCCCGACATCGAGCAAAACCTATTCCGCGATGGAAAATTTGTCCTCGGACGGATTTTCACCCTTCGAAACCCGCACATGTGCATCATTGCTGGCGAGGTGTTGCAGCGCGTGAAAAACATCCTCCGGGTCAGCGTCGAGCGCCCGCGCGATTTCCTCTGCTGTCCTTTCCGAACCTCGCGAAAGTTTCGCGCGAACAGCCGCTTGCCGTTGGAGCAGTCGCGTCGCTGCTTTCTTTCCGGCTTCGACTCCGGGTTGATGGTAGGCGTTGATGTTCACGAGCGAGCCGTAAAATCCTACCGCACGTTCATAAAGCGCGATCAACGCGCCGATGCTGAAGGCATCCGCTTCCGCAATGCTGACGGTAATTGATTCGCGTCCTTTCTCATAAAGCGCGGCCCGCGTCCCGCGAAGAAAACCGTGTAAATAATCGCCGCTCGTCACGCCCGGCTCGACTTCAAACGCCTTCTGATGCCGATCTTTTGTGACTTCGATGAACGTGACAAAGAAATTTAGAACGCCGTCGCGCAGCTGCTGCACGTAAGCGTGCTGATCGGTTGAGCCTTTGTTTCCGTAAACGGCAATTCCCTGATTCACGACTTTGCCGTCGAGATCTTTCTCTTTGCCTAACGATTCCATCACCAGTTGCTGAAGATAGCGGCTGAAAAGGAGTAAGCGGTCCTTGTAAGGCAACACCACCATGTCTTTGTCGCCGCGGCCGTTGCCGGAATAAAACCACATTAACGCCAGCAGCATCGCGGCATTTTGATGAAAATCATTCGCCCGCGTCCGCTCGTCCATCGCCGCGGCCCCCGCGAGGAAATTATCGATGTCGAAACCTTCCAGCGCCATGGGTACGAGGCCGACCGCGCTCATCACCGATGTGCGGCCGCCAACCCAATCCCACATTGGGAAACGCGCTAACCAATCATTTTTCTCGGCGTGCTTGTCGAGATCGCTGCCCGCGCCGGTGATCGCGACTGCGTGTTTCGAAAAGTCCAGGTCAGCTGCTTTAAAGCGTGCTTCGGCTTCGAGCAAGCCATTGTGCGTTTCTTTCGTGCCGCCCGATTTCGAAATGACAACCACGAGCGTGCGCGCCAGGTCCTTGTCGATTTTAGCGAATGCGCGATCGAATCCATCGGGATCGCTGTTGTCGAAGAAATAAATGTCCATCGGATCCGTGGCTGTTCCGAGTGCATCGGCGATAAACTGCGGCCCCAGCGCCGAGCCGCCGATCCCGATCGAGAGAACGTGCTGAAATCTCTCGTCGCGACCACCCTTGATATTTCCGCTGTGGACATTGGCTGCGAATTTCTTGATCGCCGCTTTTGTCTTTTCAATCTCGCTGCGCAATTCAGCATTGGGTGCGAGCTTAAGATTGCGCAGCCAGTAATGGCCAACCATGCGCTTCTCGTCCCGGTTCGCGATTCCACCCGCTTCTAAATCGCGCATTGCCGCGAAGGCTTGGTCGATCTTCGACGCCATTTTGTCGAAGAAATCGTCCGGAAATTTCATCCGACTGATGTCGATCGAAAAACCGACGTCGTCGTAGCGCAAAAAATATTGCTGGAATCGCTGCCAAAGCGATGAGGAGGCCATTTACAAGAATAATGAAGCCAGCGAACCGCGTGTGCCAAGCGGAAGGTTTCGCAGCAGCAGCGACTTGCGTGGGCGAAATGGGAGTTGTAGGGCCGATCACTCTGACCGGTTAGGAGTTTTGCAGGTCAATTTTCTATCTTGGAGACTTGCCCGGCGTTTCTTCTTTCGGCGCGACTTCGTACTCTGGTTTGGGCACGCCCATCAGCCAATGGTCGAACCAACCGACAATATTTTGCAATCGCTCGACCCGATGCCACGGACCTCCCGATCTCGACAACTCGTGCGATTCGTTCGGAAACCGCACCATCACGGTCGGAATTCTTCGGAACTTCAGTGCGCGGAACATTTGCTCGCCACCTGCGCCTGGCGGTGTTCGATAATCGGCTTCGCCCACAATGAACATCATCGGCGTCTTCACCTCTTTGATGTAGGTGATTGGCGACCGCGCTTTGAAATCTTCTTCCTGCTCGAACGGTGGCCCTTTGAACCACGCGGGCTGAAACAGGGTGAAGTCGGCCGAGTACCACCAATCGGTCCAGCTGGCGATGTCGCGTTGTGTGACAGCTGCGGCAAAACGCGGCGTGTGCCCGACAACCCAATTGGTCAATAATCCGCCGCCGCTTCCGCCGGTGACACCGAGTTTCTTATCATCGATGTAGCCCCGTTTGATCAATTCATCCACCCCGGCCATCAGGTCCTTAAAGTCATCGCCGGGGTAACGGTACTGAATCACGTTGCCAAAATCCTGGCCGTAGGTTGTGCTTCCTCGGGGATTTGGAAAGAGGACGACGTAGCCTTTCGCCGCCATCCACTGGAATTCATGGAAGAACAAGCAGCCGTAGGCGACGTGCGGACCTCCGTGAATGTTGAGAATGAGCGGATACTTCTTCGTCGGGCTGAAGTCCGGCGGTTTCTGCACCCAGGCTTGAATCGTTTTGCCGTCGAAACTTTTGTAGGAAATCTCCTCCGGCTCGGTCAGAGTCAGTTTGGAAAAAAGCTCTTTGTTAACGTCAGTGAGTTGTTTCGGCTGCGCGCTGGCCGATTGCCGATCTAACACGAAAAGATCGTTGATTCGCGTCGGCGTCGAAATCGTGTAAACGAGCTTTGAGGTGTCGCTCGAAGCGCGGAACCGCATTACGTCTTGATTCCCGCTGACCAGGTCGGTGACGGCGCCGGTCTCAACGTCAAATAATGCGAGGATCGCTTTGCCTTCCTTGCTGTAGATTTCAATCAAACTTTTCCCATCCGCGGTCCAGATTGGTGGGCTGCGTCCTCCTGCGCGCGGAGCGGCGTTGTCTCCGATCAAGGAATTACCAACGTCGAAATCAAATTTCTCCGTCAGGTTTCGCGGCTTGGTTTTTGGTGTCAGATCGAGAACCCAAAGATCAGGTTGGGAGTAGGAATTGATCGGCTGCGTCACGGACGCGACGAACGCGAGTTGCTTGCCGTTCGGGCTAAGAGACAGCTCGCCCACTTCCATGTCGATCGCGTTGATCTTAGTTAGCGTACCGCCGCTCGCGCTGATCGAATACAGCTCGCTTTTTGGCCGCTCATAATACGGCTCGTCAACGTGCAGCGAAACGAAATAAATCTGCGCGCCATCTTTGGACCAAATCATGTTGCCTTCGTCGAACCGGCCGAAGGTCAGTTGTTTCGGCTGAACCTTTTCATCGGCGTTGCGCGGCGACGAAATTGTCCAGATGTGCGATGGACGTTTGGGATCCTCGTAACCCTCGTTGTCTTGGCGATAAATTGCACGCGTGATCACACGGACGTCACTTTCGTGTTCTGATTCGGCTTCAGCCTTCTTCGTTGCTTGATCGGATGGACTCTTCGCGCTTTTTACCGCTGGACTCCTTGAGGATTCCGGGGAAACACCTGGCGCCGTCGCGCCAACCGCTTTCTGTGATTCTTCTTCCTTTTTCTTTTTCTGCTTTTCCAAGTCTTCTGTGTTCGTGTCGCTGGTAAACGCGATCGTTTTTCCGTCAGGCGACCAAACCGGATTGCCAGCGCCTTTTGGTAAATCGGTAAACGAAAAGGAATCGCCGCCCGCCATTGGCAAGATCGACAATTGCGATGGCTCCGGTTTGCCGTCCTTTTCGGTCGCGCGAACGAAAAGCAAAAATTTACCGTCCGGCGACCAGCGCGGCGTCGAATCGTGGTCGCCTTTGGTTAATTGATGAGGTTCTTCGCCGCCGGCAGCCGACACGGACCAGATCGACGTGTTGTAGCCTTCTTTTTTTTCATTCACCGTCACGCGCACAAAAGCGACGCGCGATCCATCCGGCGAAACCTGCGGGTCGCCGATCCAGACAAAATCCCAAAGATCTTTTTCGGTGATGTTCCGTTTTTGGGCGAAAGAATGCGGAACAAAAAGGCCCAGCAACAGAGCGAGCGAAAGAAGCGTGCGCATAGATCTCGATCTTAATAGATAGAGAGACCGCCTCCCCTGCCAAGCCGAAGCTTCGCAAAACGATTTACGATCTCTCTGGATTAGTGTCGCAGCAATCGCCTCAACAGGCCTTGGACTTAGCATGCTTTTTCCGTTGGCCCCGATCTCCAAATTCCAAGCTGCTCGTCCTCCAAGCTCGGACCTACATGTGCTCGATCACGTTGTCGCCGAATTGCGAACATTTGATTTCGGTCGCGCCGTCCATTAGCCGCGCGAAATCGTAAGTCACGCGCTTGCTTGCGATCGCGCCCTTCAGTCCTTTGATGATGAGATCGGCCGCTTCGCTCCAGCCCATGTAACGGAACATCATTTCCCCGGAAAGAATCACCGACCCCGGATTCACTTTATCCTGGTTCGCGTACTTTGGCGCGGTGCCGTGGGTCGCCTCGAAGACGGCGTGACCCGTAATATAATTAATGTTGCCACCGGGCGCGATTCCGATTCCGCCGACTTGGGCGGCTAGCGCGTCGCTTAAGTAATCGCCGTTCAAATTCAATGTCGCGATGACATCGAAATCTTCCGGTCGCGTCAGCACCTGCTGTAACGTGATGTCCGCGATCGCGTCCTTGATCACGATTCCGGCGCCAGGTTTGCCCATTGGAATTTTGCACCACGGCCCGCCGTGGAGCTCTTCCGCGCCAAAATAACTTTTCGCAACCTCATAGCCCCAATCACGAAACGCGCCCTCGGTGAATTTCATGATGTTGCCCTTGTGCACCAGCGTCACGCTCTTGCGATTGTTCAGAATCGCGTAACTGATCGCGCTGTGGATTAAGCGCACGCTGCCGGAACGGCTGACCGGTTTCAATCCGAGCCCGACCATCACGTCGCTTTTTTCTGCCGCGCCGACTTTTTTCCAAAACTCCGCTGCCTTTTCGCGCGTGCCGAAGCGAATCTTGTCGAATTCCTTTGGAAACTCTTTTTGGCAAAAATCGAGGATCTTTTGCGCTTCGGGCGTACCGGCCGCGTACTCGATCCCGGCGTAAATATCTTCCGTGTTTTCTCGGAAGATCACCATGGCGACTTTTTCGGGGTGTTTAACGGGCGAGGGGACGCCGGGAAAATACTGGATCGGGCGCAAACAAACGAAAAGATCGAGAAGTTGCCGGAGCGCGACGTTGAGCGACCGAATCCCGCCGCCCACCGGAGTCGTTAGCGGACCTTTGATGCCAACGAGATATTCGCGAAACGCTTCGACTGTGTCGTCCGGTAGCCAGGTATAGAATTTATCTTTGGCTGTCTGACCTGCGAACACTTCGAACCAAGCGATTTTCTTTTTCCCACCGTAGGCCTTCTCGACTGCGGCATCCATGACCCGCACGCTCGCCGCCCAGATGTCGGGGCCGGTGCCGTCCCCGCGAATAAACGGAATGATTGGCTGGTCCGGAACGTTGAGGCGCTCGGTCCGGGTGATTTTTTCGCCGTTGGGCGGAGCAACGTCTTTGTAAGGCATACGCGGCATTCTGCCGCGAATGTGACGAGTGACAAGTGACTTGTGACTAGTAACGAGAAATCGAAGGTCCCCGGGGTGGAAGTCAAAGCACGAATAACAATTAACTACAGATAGTGGCCGCGCGGGCGCTGCCTCCATGCTCCCTGCTTAGGCACCACCGGCTTTTGCTACCGATTAGGACATGGAAAAACACCGCTGGCGGATTTCAACACCAACGGCGACTGGAGTCTAGGCGGCGTTCCCGGTAGCTCGGATCCCCGTGTGTTCAATGCCGCAATGGAGGTTTAGGCTAACTCGAGCGCGTCCCTCACGGTCTCGCGGAGAGGATTTCACTGCTTGGTCTTACTCAGAACCAATGGCACAAGATTTCAAAATTTCCGAATAACGGCAGCGAATCAGGCCGAATTTCCCCGGGGGGGAAATAAAAATTCGCGAATCTTCACTTTCACGCCGCACCCTCGCGAACCTTTGGGGGCCGGCCACTGGGAAGCGTTCACCAAACTACGAGAAATCCCGATGCGGCCGTCGTCGAATGGATTATTCTACAACTTGTGAATAACTCAGGAATCGTTCCGTCCGTTTGCGCCATCGATCTTCGGCCGTGATTCATGTCGATGAAACGGGGCGCTTGCAGACCGTTCACCGGGGACAAATCCGCGCTTCAATCAATTGATCAAGCATTCGCGTGATCCGACCGGCGTTCCAGTCGTGTTGAATACTTCCTTTAAACCAAAACGAACCGGTCGTCTGTATCCCGAGAAAGGGCTCGATTCTTTCTTGCGCGCTGAAAATGGATTCCTTCGTTCTTAGAAATTTCTGGATTTTCGGGAGCAAGGAGCGAGGAGTACGATCAGGAGTTGAATTTTTCCCTGTGCGCGCCATGGTTCTGCCTTCGATGAAGCCGACGTTTTTCGGGACATTGATCGCGGCGTTGCTCGTCTGCGGCTTTTTGGCTCCGCGCGTTTTCGCGCAAGCCCCTGTTGGTAATACGACCCTCGGAAAGAGCCAGAACACCTCGGAGGATCTGGCGAATTCATTAATCCCGGGCCCAAAGCGATTCGACAAAGGCGAGAAAAAGTCGGAAGTCGATCCCAAAACGCTGCAGAGCAAAACCGTCAAGGATCCGACATTTTCGGGAAGCCTGAACGATATCGGGCTCGATTGGAGCGGAGCGGCAATGGGAAAGCCGCATGGCTCCAGCGACACGGAATCGAAGACCGCGCAACACTCCGACTCCGCTGCCGAAAAGGATTCCAAAGCATCGAAATCAAGGGAAACGAGCGCCGGCGACGCTCAGAGCAAGGAGCAGAAATCAGCTTCTTCGAAGCCGGAAAAGCAGCCGGAAAAGGAGAAAGCTTCAGAGACCGGCGGCAGCCACTGACTCGCCGAACGCACGAGCTTGATCGACATCCGCGGTCTCCAATTGGCGTAACCGATAACACTTCGGCTTTCGTGTGTTGTTTGGGACAATCGGCGCGGTCCTATATCTCAGAACGTTGACCCATCGCGAGCGTGCGCCCTTGGCTCGGCTGATAGCCGAACCACTTCGTGGCAAGTTTCTGGTCGCAGCTGTTTATGGGTGCATCGTGTGAGTGCATTCCACGCTTCGGCTCGGCGAAGAGCTTATCAATCTTTGCTATTTCGGTGCGAAGACCTTCTGAACAATCGCTTTGAAACGAGGATCGGCGCGAAGCGGATCGAGCAGGGGATCGACCTTGATGAATCTTAGCGATTCGCCGGCATGGTCTTGACAACTCTTCCCAAGCCAGCGGAGAGCTGCGTCGTGATCACCGAGGCCGAGGTAAACGAGCGCGAGACAGTAGGCGGAAACATATCGCTGATGCGACAGTGCCTCGATTTGATCGCGCAGCTTTAAGGCCTCGGCTTTGTTGCCGGACATGCCATAAGCACGAGCGAGTAGTCCGAGCATGGAAGGATCGTCGTTGAGTGATCGCGCCTTCTCATATTCCTCAATCGCTCCCTTGATGTCGCCTTTCGCGGCGAGCGCGGACCCGAGATTCCAGCGTGCGTAATAAAACGAGGGGTCGAGATCCACCGTTTTTTGTAATTGCGCGACGGCTTCGTCGTAGCGCCGCGACCGCATGTACGTGTTCCCCATATCCGTGTTGATGACCAGAGAAAGAGGATCGAGCTCGATTGCGCGTTTCACCTGCGCGATCGCTTCATCGAATCGACCCAAGCAGACAAGGGTGGAACCTCCGTACCACTGATGCGCGGTGGCGTAATTCGGGTTGAGCTCGATTGCGCGCTTATACTCACTTTCGGAGCGCGGAAGATCGATATCATTCCGGACGGGAAGATCTTAAAAATCTGGCGGGGCAATACATGGACCCCTGCCGAAGTTGTGGCGGAAATAGGCAGAGTGCTCTTTTAGTTTGCAATCCAGCCTGAAGACATTTCAGGCAGTTGTTTCACGGCAGTCAGTAGGACGGTCGCTATCGCGGCCTAGCTGCGAACATGATCTAGTTGCTTTTTCGCGCAGATTTATGCAGTTCCCGTGGCAGTAATTCAAGGCGTCACGAAATTCTGGGATCGAACCGCGAGGATGTACGCAACAACTGCATCGCGCTCCGCCGGCTTCAAACTCGCGCGGTGCGACATGGTGTGGATGATCTTCGGCCAGTCTTCATCGCTGTAGTGCCAAAGCCTCGGCAGCGTGTGGCATTCGATGCAGCGATGAACCAGAAGTGTCCGGCCTTCGCGCAGCGTGGCGACATCGACACCACGTCCTTTTCTTGCAGCCGCCATTTGTGGCGTGACCAACGGCACATAGTTGACCGATTCGCAGGCCAAGAGACAAGCAACGATGGCAAGCAAGAAGAACATCTTCTTCATTCTTTCAAAAACCGATCCCGAAAATGGTGCGTAGTTGAAAATCGGCTTCGTCGGGGGTGTCCGTGGCTTGCGCGAGCGCCGTGACAGTCACAAACCAGTTTTGATGTCGAAAGGAAATGTTCGGGCCCACAAACACATTTCGGATATGTTCACTGTCGCGCCACTCCGGGAACACGAACTCGTGCAGCATCTCGACCCCTACTGATACGCGTTGTGAAATCTCGTAGCTTATGCCGAGCGCTTGTTGGAATTCCCCTTGTCGATCCTGCAATCCCGCTCCCTGCCACACTGCTTCGAGTGTGGCGTTGTAAGCGAGAATTAAGGGGCCAAGGTCTTTTTGAATGATAGCTTTTGATTCCAGCTCAAAGACGCGATCACCGGCCCGAATCTCTTCGTAGACTGCCAATCCGAGCGGATCTACCACCGGGTTGGTAAGATTGTAGATTAGTTCGACCGCGGAATCCGAATAGCTGAAGCCGGAATGCTCGGGGTCAGCCGCATAAAACCAATCCGCTACATACACGCTCGCTTGAAACTTATCCGTGACGCCAAACTCAAATTCGTGACGAAAATCGACCTCGTCGGCGCGCTGCGGGTTGTCCGTGCGGCTCCACGTTACCCAGTTTTCTACGTCCAGGCTACCTGGCGCTGAAGTCACCGCTTCATAGACATAGGTAAAGTGGCGCGCGCCAGCGAGAGCAGCAGTCGCCGGCCAGATCGCTAACAACAGAATCGGCACGGTCAAATCTTTCACGGAAGTCGTCTGAATCACGGATCGAAGGTTATCTTCTCCGTTCCGCTTCTGCTGCCGGTAGCTTGCTATTTTTTAGTGCGCTGTTGCTGCTGGTGCGTTGCTATTTGTTAGCGGTTGGTTGCATAACGCGCGTGTGTGCCATGCTGTGGAGTCACTCGAATGGAATTTTCGACCTGCCTTTCTGTGGGCTGCAGCACGCCGGACAAGAATCCATATGGCGGCGGTGCGCCGACTTCTCGCGAAACAATAGGTTGGGTCGGCTGGGTTGCGCCTCGATCCAACCGTGCCGCGTACGCAGTTCCCGTGTCGGAATTTGTCCGACAAAATTCGGGCTGTTGTTTCGGTGCTTCCAAGGCGGCGAGTTTTTTGGGAGCGCGGATCATTCCGAAGCGGATCGAACATCGATTGAGCCGGAGTGGTGCAGGAGTAAGGGCAACCGAAGGCGTCCGAACCTGTGAAAAGCGTTGGCGAACCCTAATGGGGTCCAACATTTTCGTAAACTTCTACGTGATCGAGGACGATTCGCGTCCGAATTACGCCATAAGCCGGTTTGTAGGTAATCGGCACTCGGACCCTCGACACCGTTCCGGGTTTGAACCGCCACTGTTTGAAAGCCTCGGTCGTGGTTTTATCGAGAATCGGATTACCCGTGCTTTGCTCCATGGTTAACTCAGTTACTTTGCCGCTCGCGGCATCAACCGTCATAACGCAAGCCCCGTCGCCGGTGATATGGTGGTTTTTCGCTTGGTAGGGGTACTTGGGAAGCAGGGTGCTAACGACGTCGGCTTTTGCAGACGCCAGGGACGTCAGATCCTCCACAACCGGTTCGGGGCTCGCCGCTGGAGTTGCGTGCCTTTTTGCACTAGTTCCTTGTTTTGCTTTCGCTGCGGGAGTTGCTGGTTCTCCTTCACTCGGTGTCTGACCTGGGACCGGAGCGGACGACAGGGGCGCCAGAGCCTCGCTTCCAAAAACTCGCCGCCTCGGATCGTCCGCAACCGCCTCGGGTATCGTCGCTGGAGTTGCGTGCCTTTTTGCACTAGTTCCTTGTTTTGCTTTCGCTGCGGGAGTTGCTGGTTCTCCTTCACTCGGTGTCTGACCTGGGACCGGAGCGGGTTTCTGATGATCTAGTGTCCCTGCCCAAATTTCCAGGGTCGGCTTGTCCGGGGCCGGTGCTGGCGTTGCGGTCTTTGAAGGTGCTGCGGAGAGAGTCATCGAGGTCGCATCTTGAGCTTGCGCTAATGGTGATGTCGCGAGCGCCAGACACAGAGCGGCGAGAAAAGGTGGCGGAAGGAGTTTGGGTAAGAGTCGCAGATATTCCAGGACTATATCGTCACACCATCTTGAGCCGGTATCACGCATCACTGTCAGTCAAGGTTCGCTAGCTCCATCCTAGCTTATGCACGCAAGAAGGTTTTCCAATGGCGTGCCTCGCCGGGAGATGTTTTTTTCTAACGCCGCGACCGGTATTGCCGTAGTTTTTGGGGAGGCTTTTGCTTCGCAAGCGGAGCAGGCTTTTCACCTGGGGTTCCTGCTAAAATTTCGATGCTCGGCTTCTCCTCATCAGGTATCGGCGGTGCCTTAGCCTTCATTGGCTCCGGCCCCGTCCTCTTTGAAAGTTCCGGAAGGATGGTCGGTTCTGGAAGGATCGTTGGCACCGCGTCTTGAGCTCGCACTAACGATGACTGGCCAAGCGCAACACCGATGCACACGATAATTCGGAGGACGCCTCTATCAGGACGCGCCGGCGACGTGCTCTGCCGCCTCGAAGTGACATCAAATTGGTCCCTTCTGCCCACTGCCATGTTCCTCTCTTGTTCTAGCATGAAACCGTTGCTCACGGCCGTGTGATTGCAAGGCAAATTCGGCTCAGTTTTTAAACCAAATCGGCATCGGATTTTATCTTACTTTTGCTGGCTGCACACAGGGAACAATTTTACATAACCAGTGTGGGTTCACTCGATTCGCTAGGCTCTGATTCACGCTTTGCCGCGTTGAGGCGCAAGGTCGGATTCTGTGCGGGTGTTCACCGGTAGGTGCCATCGGACTCCAAGTGGAATGGGATTATGACGCGCTTGGATTTTGACCGGTAGTGTCTGGATGGAGATATTTGGGGTGATGACGCGGGGTGAGATTGTCAAAGCTCTCGAGCGAAACAAACCATTTGTTTTTACGCATGGCTGATGGTCGCGAATACCGCGTGCCGCGCCGTGACTTCATTACTGTTCCGCCGAAGGCCAGCTTCGTCATTGTCGTCGACGAGGAGGGGAAGAGTGAAGGGGGTTCCTCCGCGATCGGTACCCGGTCAACATTAAAATCATGTAATTGCTCAACCCGGGAGGCAACAAGCAAACGGTAGATTGCGCCCCACGTTGGCGATTGCTTTAGCAGCTTAAATCAAGCCTACCGGCCGATCGGAAATATTGATCCAAGGTTGTTAGAACGGGCTGATTAAAGGAATTGGTTGTCGGTGATGACGTCGGTAGATTAAAAAACCTCGGTCGGTTGTAAAAACGATTGAGTCTTCGAGTTCGCACGAGGCAGGCATCGGCAAATGACATGGGCACGGCGGAGTAGTGTTCCAAATGCCGCAAAATCTCACCAGGTTCTTTAGCGAAAGAAAAATTGGAGTCACCGAACACGAGCCCCTCGTGGAGCAACTCAATCAGAGTCGAGATACCGTTTCGAATTCGGGAAAGGAGAAAAAAGGCCTCGGATAATACCGCTTCGCAGGTAACTAGCGGATCGGTTAAATTCGCCAGTTCGCGCTTGGCCCAGGAGTGGTGGGAATCTCGCCGATTTAGGACGGCAACCAGCGGACCCGAGTCAACGAGAACGCGACGAGGCATACCCTTTCATGCGCGATTTGTTGGTGGAGAGATCGCGCGGACCAGAAAGTTTCCCAATGTATGGGCGCATCGCTTGAAGAAGAGAAGTTGCCTGGTCAGTTGAGCGGGCCAACGCTTCCCGCACAATGGATGATTTAGTTCGCCTGGCTTTGGCTGCCTCGGCCTCAAGTCTCGCGAACTCTGGTTTGGAAAGCTTTACGGTGATCGTTGGCACCCTTTAAGGTATTACGTTTCGCAGCAATGCGCCCAATACTAATGGACTAAACTTTTGCGGGAACGGGTGACGGAATAACGGCCTAAGTTTAGCGGCTCCGTAGACATCCAAGACGGCACCGTCCGATTCGATCACGTAATTTGTAAGGTAGTCGCGGCGTTTTAACCGTTTTGGAATAATGATTTCTGGCAGCAAGGCCTCGAGGTCCTCCTCATCAAAATAAGCCCAATCGCCTTCCAGTCTTCCTGGCCCGGTATCAACACTCCAGGTTGAATATCGCGTCCGACCGTCCCTATACCGGTTCCTGAAAGCCCGCGCGGCTCGAGTCGCCCGGATGTGTCCAGGCGGGATCGGATGAGCAACAAGCTCATAGCCAAGAAGGATTTCGGCGCAATTCTCCCACGAGATCCCTGAAGCAGTCGCTAAGGCATCCAACAATTGGTGCGGCGGAATGTTTCCCGCGTAAGAACGAAGCATGCCCAGAATTTCATTGAGAAAAACAGACTCGATCTTTACTTCCTCTGGAACCAACGGCGGAAACGTTGGGCTGCGATTGAGTCGGCTCAAGACGCGGTTTGGACGGGCAATCCTAATCGGTGTTGAGCTGTCTTTTACAAAAGCGTCACCGCGAGTTTCCTCAGACTGACTCCGTACAAGTTCCCGTCGCTTTGCTTGTTTATAGGCCCACTTCGCCTCGTTCATTGAGCCAAGCGCCAGGGCTGCTGCATCGTTGGGCGCGTAATTCTCCGGCGGAACCGAACTGATCGCGGCGGTGATAAAGAGTCGCCGTCGGCGGAGCCGGCGCTGAGCCGCGTCCCGCCGCTTTGGCCGTTGTTGTTTGCTCTCCATCGCTTTTAACTCGCGGCTCGGTGGCCGTTTTCGGATTCCAGCTCGCGAGCTGCACTTTCGAAAGCATCCCAGGCATCGTTCACCGGATCGGATCCATTTTGGGCGTTCTGCTGAGCGGATCCGGACACCGTCCGCCTCATGAGAAATTGGATGGCCAAGCGTTGAGCTTGGTGACAGAAATTGCTGACCAAAATCGCGGCGATCTCCTGCTTTCCGGGCGAAAGATTAGCCGTCGCCTTCTTAAACAGTTCCTGCTGCGGGGTAAGCGGTTTTTCTTTTTCGCGATCTTGAAGATAAGGCAGCTGGTTAAGGGCGCTGATCTGTGAGAGCCGAAGAAGCCACTCCAGGTCGATTTTACTGGACGCCATATTGTTGTCTTCCCGCGCAAAGACCGCATCTTCCACCCGTCCGATTAAAACGCTAAGAGACTCTTTCAGGTCCCGGTTGCGCTTTACTTTGTGACGAAGAACGACCTCTTCCACACCCGCGTAACCGCGATTAAAGGCAACTTGCAGTGCGCAATGCCCCCGTTTACCAAAACAAAGGGTTTTTAGGTATCCGCGAAATTGAAGGTACGGCCGGACGTCGAAGAAGATTTTCTCGTACGCTTCAATGTTGATCTTATCCGTTCCGAACTCTTTGGCGATTTCCTCGGTAGAGTAATCGGCCACAACCATTGCCTCGATTATATGAGCGACTTGCTCGGTGTCGCGGGCACGGGATGCCCACTTTGGGGCGGAGCGCGCCTCCGAAGTTGGCTCTGAGAAGTGAGCTTTAAACAGCAAGGAAACAAATGGATCCTTCGTCAGCTCGCTGAGTTCTTCTGCCTTCGCGGATTTGTCTGCCGCTCGGGCAACTTCGACGCAATCTTGTTCAAACCACTTGTGGCGCCAGTCCGGCTGATAATCCGGGTCCGTTCTAGGGCTCGGAACGGCGGGCGCGTCATTGTTGCCGGTTTGTGGCGGGGGACTGGGTTCAATTGGATCCGTGGAGTTTGAGTTCATAAGTGCCTTTCTCGTTTTTTATATATACTTTTGAGCCGGAGAACTCGGGACCGACGGCGGAAGGCGATTTTAAAGCCTAAGTTTTCCTTTGGTTGGTGAGAGAGAAATAATTTGCGACCTGAAGGCATGACGAATCCGCCCAGGGCGTCCGCTTGTTCTCTTAGCGCTCGCGAAATTTTCATTTTTCCCCCCTCTAGAACTACTTGTGAGAACGAAAAGTGGCCCGCGCTGCGCTGACGGATTGTTAAGTGTCACAAGGCGTGAGTCTTGCGGGAATCGAGCAGTGCGATCCCTTCCGGATTGCCGAGGATTTA
>DATLJP010000080.1:0-5577 GCA_035538875.1 Chthoniobacterales bacterium
ATGCCGCTCCTAGTCAAACTGGCGGCTCAATATGGAATCGAGTTTCAAAGTGGTCCACCGTCCTGAAAGCAACCGCGCGCCTTGCAATGCCTGCACTGCCGTCTGGACCCCCTGATGGCATCTAACCATTCGATGAAGCCAACGGCCCCTCAGCGAAATAAATTCAGTCTGTTTGCCACGACACCCTGCCTTGGCTTATCTCTGTCTCGTTAGGTGGCAGCTTTAATGATTGTCGACCACTAGTTGCGGTGAAGGTTTGTTCGCTTCAAGCTGTGCGCTCACCTTCTGTAGGCCCGCAGTCAGTGCTACAACTTGTTTCTTCAGCTCCTCCACCGTGCGGTGCTCTTCCACGAACGCTTTGTGCTCTTTTAAGAACTCATTGAGCAACATCGCGTTGATCTCCTCGTAGCGCACCGTGTAGGGCTTGCCGTCCCGATCACGAGTAATCAGATCGGGGTTCACCTTTTCTACTTCCTCAGCCATTTGTCAAGTATTTGCCAAGTAAGAGCAGCGCTACCTTGTGGCATCCACGGCTCTATGAACCGTCGCTTTCTTCGATTCGGTGCTGGCCGATTGCTAGACGTACGACCGGCGTGTGGCTATGAGGTTCTATCCCGCCGGTTTCAAACGGTCGCACTCGGTCTGGTAAGCTTCGATTAGCTCCGAGATCTTGGAATGAAATGCTTCCTCCGCCGAGTAAACGGCTCCGATCGCTTCCACAAACGCCTTTTGTTTGAGCTCGTCTTCGATTGTCAAACTTAGCTCGGCGAGCTTTTCGATGTTGCTACGCGAGTGAAACTCGAATTCCTTGAGCTTGGCCAAAACCGCAAGCGATTTCACCAGCTTAACCGCGTCCGGTTTTTGTTCCAACTTGGGGATTTCCGCCGTTTTCTCAGGCGCACGTTCCTCGGTGACCCGTTGACTCTTTTCAACAGCTTGCGTCTTGCCTTTATGATGCTTCTCCTGACTAACTCTCTTGGCGTGCGCTACGTTTCGTGGGTCACCCATCGTATATAGAGCGATTCTCAGCTGCCCGCTGGCCGTGTCTATTCTCTCGTCTTTCGAAAGAAGAATGAACTATGCCGACGTGTCCAGGGCGATCCGATTGCCTTCGGAATCGATGATGACCGCGGGAAAGTCGTGCTCGCAGAATTTTTCCGCAGTTTGCACGCGCCGCTTCAACGGCTTAATCAAGCCGGCCTTCAGCAAGAAGATAAATCAGCGGACCGTTAGCCGACGGGCGATTATCAACGCCGCCGCTGTCGCTCCGAACGCAAAGACAACCGGACGCATTTTGTTCTTCGTGCGGCAGAAGTCTGTATTCTGTTCCGCCGTCCGATACCTTCTTCACCTCTTCGCCGAGAACAGCGGAATAAAATTTAATCGCGCGATCGAGGTTTCTGACCGGAATGTCGGTCCAACAAAGTGTGTCGGCGTTCACCCTGCTCGTCCCCCTTTGCCATGATTTGCTTCGTTTGCCTACGTTAATCTATTGCTGAAGTGACCAAGCCGCTCGCGAAGATCGAGGACTATGCATTTTTGAGTGACACCCAGACCGGCGCGCTGGTGAGCCGCGATGGCTGTGTCGATTGGCTTTGCCTTCCACGGTTTGATTCGGGCGCGTGTTTTGCGTCGCTTCTGGGCGAAAGCAAAAACGGGCACTGGCGATTTTTTACCGAGGACAAGATCGATAAGGTGAGCCGGCGTTATCGCGGCGAGACACTGATTTTGGAAACTGAATTTGAGACGAAGGCTGGAACCGTACGTTTGATCGATTTCATGCCGCCGCGCGGCGAAAACCCGGACATCATCCGGATCGTTGAAGGATTGCGCGGCGAGGTCGCGATGCGGATGGAGTTGATCATCCGCTTTGATTACGGGCGAACCATTCCATGGGTGCGAAAAGCGGATGGTGGACTGGAGGCGATCGCAGGTCCGGAAGGGCTGATTTTGCGGACGCCGGTTGAAACTCGCGGGGAAGACTTGAAGACAGTCGCAGACTTTACGATCGAGCAAGGCGATCGCGTTCCCTTTGTGCTCACGTGGTTTCAATCGCACAAGCCGCCGCCGCGCGCAATCACTCCGGACTACGCCTTGCGCAACACGGAGAAATATTGGGCTGACTGGACTAAAAATTTTCGTTGGCAGGGTGATTGGAAAGACGCGGTCTTGCGCTCGGTCATCACGCTCAAAGGGCTGACCTACGCGCCGACTGGCGGACTAGTGGCTGCGGCCACGACGTCGTTGCCAGAGGAAATCGGTGGCGTGCGCAATTGGGACTATCGCTACTGCTGGTTGCGGGACGCGAGCTTCACTTTGTTTTCTATGATGAAAGTAGGCTATCGCGATGAAGCGCAGTCGTGGCGGGAATGGCTCCTGCGGGCCATCGCTGGAAGCGCGGAGCAGATGCAGATCATGTATGGCGTCTACGGTGAGCGGCGGCTCGACGAGATGGAACTTCCGTGGCTCTCCGGTTACGAAAACTCAAAGCCGGTGCGTATCGGCAACGCCGCTTGCAAACAGTTCCAGCTTGATGTTTACGGCGACGTTCTTTACGCCCTCTATCATGCCGAGCTCAACGGACTCAAAACAACCAAACCAGAATGGCGCTTGCAAGTCGAGCTGATGGAATTTCTCGAATCGAACTGGCACAAACCGGACGAAGGAATCTGGGAAGTGCGCGGTGGCCCCAAGCATTTCACTCAATCAAAGGTGCTCGCCTGGGTTGCTTTCGATCGCGCGATCAAGTTGGCGGAATGTTGCGGGCATTCGAAACCTGATCACATCGAGCGCTGGCGAAAAATTCGCGCTCAGATCCACGATGAAGTTTGTGAGCGCGGTTATCACGCCGACAAAAAGACGTTCACGCAATTTTATGGCTCGGACGCACTCGATGCGAGTTTGCTGACTCTGCCGCTGTTCGGATTCTTGCCGGCGACGGATGAGCGGGTTCGCGGTACGATCGCCGCGATCGAGCGTGAACTGATTCGGCACGGCCTTGTTTTGCGTTATCGACCAACCGAGGAGAATGTCGACGGTCTACTAGGGGGCGAAGGGGTTTTTTTGGCCTGTTCATTTTGGTTGGCTGCCTGCTGGCATCTCATCGGCCGCAAGAAAGAGGCGAAAGAATTGTTCGAACGGCTCCTGGGCTTGCGAAACGATCTCGGTCTCTTCTCGGAAGAATATGATCCGATAAACAAACGGCAGCTCGGAAACTTTCCCCAGGCCCTGACTCACGAAGCAATGATTCAAGCAGCCTGGATCCTGTGCGGGGGTCAACCAGACTAACTCGATGAAGGGATCGCCGCCTGATCGCTCGCGCATTGCGCTTTCACCCGAAGAGATGCGCCAGTTCGGTTACCGCGTTGTCGATCTTTTGGCCGACCACTTTGCGAACGTCCAAAAGGGACCAGTTGGAGCGAAAGCGGATCCAGCGCGGATGGTTGCGTTATTCGATCAAGATCCGCCGGAAACAGGATGTGATCCAAACAAATTGCTCGCTCAGCTCAAGCGGGACGTTTTCCCGAACAATTTGCATGTCGATCATCCGCGCTTTTTCGCATTCGTCCCCGGACCGAATAATTTCGTCAGCACAATGGCGGACACGCTCGCTGCCGGGTTCAATGTTTTCAACGGCACATGGCTGGGTGGATCGGCGGCTGCCGCCGTCGAGCTCGGAATTGTTCGCTGGCTTTGCCGCATTTGTGGATTTCCAGAATCAGCCGGCGGTTTGTTCGTGAGCGGCGGGTCGATGGCGAATTTGACCGGACTAGTTGCGGCCAGAAATGCTTTGCTGCACGATCGAATCGAAGGCGCGACGATTTATTTTTCGGATCAAACGCATTCGTCGGTTCAACGGGCGTTGCATGTCATCGGCTTTTTGCGCGAACAGATGCGGAAACTTCCGAGCGATGAAAATTTTCGATTATCGATCCAGGGTTTGGGTAAAGCGATTGCTGAAGACCGCGCAAATGGATTGCATCCGTTTTGCGTGATTGCGAATGCCGGAACAACCAATACGGGCGCGGTCGATCCGCTGAACGAATTGGCCGATCTCGCCGCCAACGAAAAAATGTGGCTACACGTCGATGGCGCGTTCGGTGCCGCGGCGATTCTCTCCGAGCGTGGCAAGGAAATGTTACATGGGATCGACCGCGCCGATTCGATCTCGCTCGATCCGCACAAATGGTTGTTTCAACCATTCGAGTGCGGGTGTGTTTTGGTGCGCGACGTCGCGTTATTGAGGTCGGCGTTTCAAATCAAACCTGATTACCTGCGCGATGTTCATCGCAACGCCGCTGAGTTCAATCCCGCCGATCACGGCGTGCAGCTCACGCGAAATTTTCGCGCACTCAAAGTTTGGTTATCGCTCCAAACGTTTGGCATGGCGGCGTTTCGCGAGGCGATCGCGCGCGGATTTGAGCTGGCTGAGATCGCGGAGCGCGAATTGCGCGTGCGCCAAGGCTGGGAAATTCTCTCACCGGCGCAAATGGCGACGGTTTGCTTTCGTTTCGGAAACAGCGATGAACTTCAGACACAACTGGTCGATACGATGATGAAGGATGAATACGCTTTGCTGACTTCGACGACTTTACGCGGCGCGGTTGCCCTGCGTTTGTGCACAATCAATCCGCGCACGACCGAAAAGGACATCATTGGAACGGTAGAGCGCCTCGACCAATTCGCGCGTCGATGATTGAAAAGCGCGCCCCGTTAGGGATCAAATTGCTGTCGGCGTTTTTCGCGGTGGGCGCGGCGATCTGTTTACTTACCATTGTGATGTTGCTCTTTTCCGGCGGCGCGCCTGAATCGATTTGGCGGCTCAATCCGGAGGCGCATGTCGCATTTCAGAAACTGGGGAAATTATCGGGCTTGCTGATGTTAATCGTTGGGTGGCCTGCGGCGCAGCTGCGATTGGATTGGCCAAGCGAACGCGGTGGGGTATCCCGCTGGCGCTTGCTATCTTAACGATCAATCTCGTGGCCGATTTGCTAAACGCTTTCCTGCGGCACGATCTACGAATCCTCGTCGGGCTGCCGATTGGCGGGGCGATGGTCGCCTATTTGCTGATCGCGCTGACGGACAGAGTAGGGGCGACTCACCTCAATCGGCCGCGGGCGGTTCGGTAAACTGCCCTTACCAATCTATTCTGAGACCGCGTTTTGAATTAGGACCCAAACAACAAGAACGAGTGACATACATTAATCCTTGTGACGAATGCTTCCTGCGCCACTGATATGTTTTTCAACGGTCTGGGGCTTGCCAGAGTAAACGACTTTGCCTGCGCCGGTGATGGAAACCTTCAACGCTTCACTGACCGCGACATCGGCGTGCGCCGCACCGGTTGAAGAGATCTCTGCTGTTTTGGTTTGCAAGGACTCTGCGTCTAACTTGCTAGCGCCGGTCATATCGGTGATCAATTCGTCGACCTTGCCATCGAGCGTAACCTTGGCCGCGCCGGTTGATTCAACCGCAAAATTGGAGCCAGAAAGCTGGCCGGCGATGAGCCGCGCCGCGCCGGTGAGTGTTGCGCCGAGACGATTCGGACTAGAGATGGCGACCTTTACTCCGTGCGTT
>DATLJP010000081.1:0-9295 GCA_035538875.1 Chthoniobacterales bacterium
CGGCAGAATTCTGCCGCTGACGTCGCCGAAGCCCACTCGAAAGTCGTCCCCCTGACACCAACCAGTAAGCGAAAGTGTATCCCCGTCTTCCAACCATTTGCGTTCTTCGCCGCTGGGCAATTTCAAAGGATTCGCGCCGCGCCAAGTCAATTCGAGCATACATCCGCGTGATTCTTCGCTTTCGCCGCTGATCGTTCCACTCGCGAGCAGGTCGCCTGGTCGAAGGTTGCAACCGCCGATCGTGTGATGGGCGAGCTGCTGCGCAACGCTCCAGTAGAGATTCTGAAAATTCGTTCTCGTAATTGTGTGCGGTGATTTCAATCTCGCGGTTTGCAATTTCGCTTCGAGTTGAATGTTGAAGGTAAAATCGTTCTTCGCGCGAAGATATGGCAGCGGTTCGGGATCCTGCTTCGGTAACGGTTTCCGAAACGGCTCAAGCGCTTCCATCGTGACGACCCACGGCGAGATACTGGTGCAGAAGTTTTTCGCCAGAAAGGGCCCGAGCGGTTGATATTCCCACGCTTGGATATCGCGCGCGCTCCAGTCGTTCATCAAAACGAAACCAAAAATGTGATCAGCTGCCCGATCGATCGGTATCGCGTGGCCTAACGAGTTTCCGGGCCCAACGAAGAACGCCGTTTCAAGTTCATAATCCAAACTCCTGGTCGGTCCAAAAACCGGCGTGGGGACGTTCGGTGGTTTGATCTGACCCCGCGGACGATGAACTTCGGTTCCGCTGACGACAACAGAGCTTGCGCGACCGTGATACGCGACTGGCAACCATTTCCAATTCGGCATCAGCGCGTTCTCCGAACCACGCAACATTGTGCCAACATTGTGCGCGTGATGATAGGAGGAATAAAAATCGGTATAATTGCCGATTTTCGCGGGCAACTGCATTGCAACTTCGGATTGTCGATGGAAAACCCGCTCGCGAAGATTCTTGTCGTCGCGCAACGTCGATGTTTCAGCCGCGAGAAGCCTCTGCAAAGTTTCGCGAACGTTTCGCCAGGCCGGTCTCCCAAGCGCTAGAAATTCATTCAACGAATCGCGGTCGAAGAGTTGTCGATCTGGTAAATCGTGGAAATGTCCCGCTGCTTGAAGCGCCGAAAGGTCGACGACGTAATCGCCGAGCGCGACACCAACGCGCGCGCCGCCATCGCGTGGTTTGAACACACCGAACGGAAGATTCTCTAACGCAAAATGCGAGTCGGACGCGACCTCGATGAACGATTTGAGTGGCATCTCTGCGAAATTGTAGGGCGTTTCTGTGAAACGCCAACTCTGCCCTCTGACGCAGACGGCCTAAAACAAAAGGTTCAGGGCGCGCAAGTCCTCGCGGGGTTCATCGAAGCTGCAGCTGCCGAATGAAGTCACGAATTTTCGGCGTGCTTTGATCCGATCGAGCGTGATTTCCCAATCCCGCCACGCAAACACCGTGTCATGAAACTCGAATGAAGCGACGCGTTGATCCTCGAGCATCTCGGTCGCCTGTGCTTCGTCCCAATGATGTTCAGCCGAGAGCACGCCGGCGCCGAGAACATTCAGAAAACCGTGCATCTCGGTTTCTACCTCGTCGCGAAATTGCCGAATCGGATGATGCAAGCCCGCGGTAAATTTCATCGAAACGTGATGTTTTGTTGAAGCGAGAATCGCCCGCGCAATCTGGACCGGTGTCGGAAACGCGTCCGCCGTCACGCCGCCGGTGCGAAGCTTGTAGCCGAATGTGGATTGCTTCGCCCGCGCGAGTAAAGCAATCGCTTTCTCAGCGGCTTCCGCCTGCGTTTCCCAGAAACACTGCAGTTTCAAATCGGCGACTAGAGCAGCGGCCTGATTCAGGCCCAAAACATCGATATCCTGCGGAAGAAACATTTCGAGCTGCACGATCGGCGCAATATCGACATGCGGCTTTTGAAACGAACGAATTACCTCAGCTGTATTCTTGAGCTCGCTGAGAAAATCTTTCGCGGTTTCCGTCTTGGCGCCTAATGCCGATACGCGCCACGGATGGTGTTTATCGAACTGCGGAACTAATCCGGCGGCTTCGCCAAATTCCGCAACCGGCAAAACAAAGGCCGAGAGCATCCACGAATCGACCGATCGAACATACTGCGCTTGATTCTTTACCGCTGGAGCGAGGCCGAGGCTGCACGGCGGAAACATTCCCGCGTAATCAATCGACCGGCCAAGCAGGGCGCGGAGGGAGGCAGCAGCAGGCATGGCGTAGACTGAACAGTGAGAGGTAACATCTAGTCAACCCGAGATTAAGCAGAACAATACGAATAGATTAACGCCGAGGCACCCTGCCTTTATGCGGGGTGCGGATCTGCGTCGGTAGTCGCGCGGCGCGGCGTCGTGCATGTAAACGCAGCGTTATGCATGCCGAATTGTTGGTGAAAACCTTACAGATAAAGATAAGACGCCTGTCTTTTCACCAACCAATATTAAAGCAGAACGATACGAATGGATTAATGTCGAGGCACCCTGGCCTCAAATTGAGGCCAGACTTCGCTAGACTTTTTCCGCGGAGAATTGTATAAGCAGCGACCCCTTCATGGCCGAGACTGAACCAGTGTCCTGCAATGCGCTCGTTGTGTGCCGATGCCTCGGCAAGGAATACAGCGTGCGCGACGCGGTCGACGCCGCGCTGTTTCGCGGCGAGCTGGTCTCGATTTGGAAGGAATTTCTTTGCAACCTCAGTGCCCAAGAGCGCGCGCATGAAAGGGACCTCGAGCTCAATGACGACGCGGTTAATGAGATGGCGGAGCTATTTCGATATGACCACGATTTGATCACGGCGGAAGAAACGGAGCACTGGCTCCAGCAGCGTGGACTCACGCTTGAAGATTTCAGCGACCATTTTGCCCGTAAGTATTGGAGAACCGCTGTTGAAGACGTTTCGGTGCAGGAGGCCGATCTTGTTTCAGCCGACGCCAGGCTGCGCGAGCTTTTCACAATCGAATTGATTTTTGCCGGCGAGCTGGATCGCCTTGCAAAACAACTGATGTGGCGACTGGCGGCGCTCGCCGCGAACGCGCAGGTCGAAGAAGATGCGATCGCGACCGAGCGACAAAGATTCCTGGATCGAATCAAGATAAAGCCCGCGAGCCTGGACGCATGGTTGAGGAATATCGATCGCAAGGAAGAATGGCTGACCGAAATGTTGGCGATGGAGGTGGCTTATCGGGGAGTTTGCGAAGCGGCGCTCACTCCACACGCGCGACAGAAGCAACTCGCGTTGCTGCGCATGCCACTGGCGCTTTTTGAAGCCGAAGCAATTCAATTGGAATCGCTCGACGCGGCGAAAGAAGCGTTGCTGTGCATCCGGCAAGATGGGATGTCGCTGGAAGAAGTCGCCGCCGATGCGCGTTATCCGCATCGCCGGATCAGTTTTCGACATGAGGATGTGCCCTCTGATTTGCAGCAGAAATTTTGGAGCGTCGGCCCCGGCGACTTGCTCGACCCGATCGCGCACGGTGATGGGTTTGAGCTTTTCCGAATAATCAAAAAAAGCGAGCCGGACCTCCGCGACAAGATTGTGCAGGAGCGAATCGATCAACGTTTACTGGAGCAACATTTTTCGCGTCTCGTGCACGACCATGTCGAAGTGCGCTGGGGGGAAGCGGGAGGATTGCAATGAGAACGCCGGATACGGAAATCATTCGCCGTTCCTCCGCCTTCCGATTTCTTTCGGATGAGCATTTCGCGGCGCTCGAGCCACTTTTAAAGGAAGAGCACTATGATTTCGGGGACACAATCGTCAAGCAGGACGACCCAGCGGACGCATTTTACATCCTGACCCGCGGCCGTGCGCGCGCGATCAAGGTCAAATCCGATGGCGAAGAGATTCCGCTCGGAGTGTTGAAACCGGGAGACAGTTTTGGTGAAGCCGCACTGGCAGAAGGAGGCCGGCGAGCCGCGACGGTAAGATGCAGCACGGCCGTGGATGCGCTGCGAATCAACCGCAGTGATTTTCTCTCGCTCGTCGTCGAGGCGCCCGAGCTCAGACATTACATTGAGATGATTGGCCGCAACCGGGCGGTGCAAAGTTTCCTCTATCAATTCAGTAATTTTGGCCGCCTGTCCCCGCCTGTACTGCGAAGTATGATCGACAAACTGGTGCCGGTCGGTTTCGCTAAAGGGAATCTGATTATTCGCGAAGGCGATCCGGCGGGGCCTCTTTACGTGATCGAAAAAGGACGCGCGCGTGCGTTCAGCGGCGGCAACGGGCGTCCGATGAGTCTCGCTTTCTATCGAGAAGGTGATTTTTTTGGCGAACTCTCAGCAATCAACAACGCACCACGCGCGGCTTCAGTCGAAGCATTCACCGATTGCCAGTTGTTTTCGCTCGCGCCGAAAGCGGTGCGCGATTTGAGAGACCAATTTCCGGAGTTCGACAAACTGATTTCGGAACGGCTCGGGCTTTACCAAGCCAAAACCGAGGCGCGGATCCCGCTCGATTTCACCGAAGAACAACTGCCGGCTGAAACTCGGCGCGCTGACAAAACCGAACTCGATGAAGAAGAGGCAGTCGAGTCGGAGGATAAAGAGGAGCCGTTTGCTGACGAACGAGGTTATTTCCGAAAACGCGCGGAACCCATACGCAAGTTCGAGCACGTCCAGCAAATTGACGAGATGGATTGCGGGGCGGCGAGTCTGGGCATGATTTGCCGGCATTTCGGAAGAAAAGTCAGTCTCGCGCGAATCCGTCAGCTTTGCCATACCGCGACGGATGGGACGAGTTTGAAGGCGTTGGTCCGCGCTGCTACGGAGCTCGGACTCGCTGCGCGCGCGTTGAAGGCTTCGTTTCGCAATCTGCCCATGATGCCATTGCCGGCGATCGTTCACTGGGAGGGCGATCACTGGATCGTCCTTTACGATGTCGATCCGGAATTTGTGCGGGTCGCGGACCCGGCTCTTGGTTTGCGCAAGCTTCCGCGGCGCGAGTTTGAATCGAAGTGGACGGGGTATGCCGCGCTCTTCGATTACACCACAGCATTCGAACAGGCGCCCGAGAGCAAGCCGGCACTAACATGGATGCTGCCGTTCCTCGCGCGTTTCAAAACGATCCTGCTTCAGGTATTCGGCCTCGCGGTAGCAGTGAGCGTGTTGCAGTTGGTCTTTCCCGTCTTCACCCAGATGGTGGTGGACAAGGTCATCGTCGAAAACGATCTCGGTCTACTGCGCACAATCCTGCTCGGAATGCTGGCGGCGATCGTTTTTGTTCAACTTTCGACTCTCGCGCAAGAATATTTACTCGCGTTCGCTGCGGTGCGACTCGATGCGGCGCTGCTCGATTTTTTGAGTCGAAAGTTGCTCTCATTGCCAATGACTTACTTTACGAGCCGGCGGACTGGCGATATTCAACGACGTCTTGACGGCGCGCGACAAATTCGACAATTCGCAGTGCAACAAGGAATCGGCGCAGTGTTGGCGCTGATCTTTCTCGCTGGCGCGTTGGTTTTGATGGCGATCTACAGTCCGCTTCTGATGTTAGCGTTTCTGATCACGACGCCGCTTTACGTCGGGCTAATGTTTTTCTCTGTGAAAGTGCTGCGGCCTTTGTTCGCCGGAGTTGAGGAGAGTCAGGGCAAATACAGTTCGCATCAGATCGATGCGATCAAAGGGATCGAAGCGGTCAAAGCGGCCTCGGCCGAGAGCGCGTTTCGAGATGCGATGCTGGCCGAGTTCCTCTCTGTGTCGAAGAAAATGTTCCGTGCAAGTTTTATTGTCATGTCTTACGACAGCGTCCTGCAAACGATCGGGTTGCTTTCAACGGCCATTTTTCTCTGGGTGGGAGCGACACAAGTAATTCACGGGCACTTGAGCGTCGGCGGATTCGTCGCGTTCAGTTCACTCACCGCAATGGCCTACGCCGGAATTTTGAAAACACTGGGCGTTTGGGACAATCTGCAATTCACATCCGTGCTGCTCAATAGGCTCAATGACATCTTCGAGCAGGAACCTGAGCAGGGACATGATCGCTCGCGGCTGATTCCGGTGCCGAGTTTGGAAGGACGAATTCAACTCCGCGGCGTTTGCTTCAAATACGGTGGACCGGAAGCGCCGAACATTCTCAGCGACATCAATCTCGACATCGGCGCCGGCAAGATGGTCGCTTTCGCCGGACGCAGCGGCTCTGGGAAAACAACATTGATCAAGTTGGTGGCCGGTTTGTTGGAGCCAACGGAAGGAACGATCCATTTCGACAATGTCGATCTAAAAACGCTGAACTATCGCGACGTTCGGCGACACATCGGAATGGTTTTGCAGGAGAACCATCTCTTTAATGACACGATCGCGCGCAATATCGCTTTTGGCGACATGGAGCCGGACGTCGACCGTCTACTCTCGGCAGCGCAAGCCGCCGCGGCCCACGATTTCATCATGCGGCTGCCGCTTGGTTACGAAACAAAAGTTGGCGAATCGGGTCTCGCGCTCTCCGGCGGACAAAAACAGCGCATCGTCATCGCGCGCGCGATTTACAACAATCCGCCGATCCTGATTTTCGATGAAGCGACCAGCGCGCTCGACACGGAATCCGAGCGCGCGATTCAGGAGAATCTCGGGCGATTGATGGCGGGACGAACGACGATTGTCATTGCGCACCGGCTGAGCACCATTCGCGAAGCGGATGCGATCGTTGTGCTGGAAAAAGGAAGCGTCGCCGAGATTGGCACGCATGATGCGCTGATGGCGCAGCGCGGGCTTTATTACTATTTGTCGAGCCAGCAGCTCGGCGTTTGATGAAAGACCGATAATGGTTACTCCGACAAATCCACGCGGCTCGATTGAAATGGAGTCAGAGATGATGCCGCAGGAGCCGCCGCCGTGGATCATTCGCAGCGCAGCGTGGGTGTTGCTGAGCGCGTTCATTGTCGCGCTCTTGCTCGCGATCGCAATGCGATTGCCCGAAACGGTGCATTGTCCATTCATCCTCGTTCCTGCCACCGGATCCGACCCAATTCAGGCAGCTCATCCCGGAGTTATCAGCCGCGTTTCAGTGAGCGAAGGTCAAACGGTCAAGAAAAGCGACGAGCTCTTCGTGTTGCGCTCGGATGAAATTCACACGTTGGACACAGAGCTGCGGACATTGTCGGAAGATCTGCGCATCAAACAGGATGGGCTCGCGCGCACCGAAGCGGCGTATCACGCGCAATTGAATATCAAACTGGCGGAGATCGAGCAGGCCAAGAGCGAAGTGAAATTCCGCGAGAACCACGCGAAGACGAGCAAAGATTTGGTCGAACGAATGGAAAAACTGGCAGGACAGGGTGGCGTTTCCGAAGTCGACTTAATCAAACTGCGACTTGAGGCCGCTGGATCCGAAAAAGACCTGAGTGTGGCGCAACGAACATTGCAACAAACCAATCTCGAGCGCGAGCGGATGGAGACGGACTACGCCAAGCTGCGCGGTGAACAGGAGGCCGAAATCGAAAAATTGAAAGTGCGCACGGCCGCGTTGAAAGCCGACCTGGAGAATGCGCAGCAGAATTTGCTGACCGTGCGAAGTCCGTACGACGGCGTGGTCATCTCGCTCGACCAGCGCACGGTTGGCAGCGTCGTCCAACAAGGCCAGGTGCTTTGTCAGCTCGCACAACAGAACGCGCAATTGCACGCGCGGCTTCTCTTGAAAGAAGCGGGCTTTCCAAAACTGGCGGTCGCGCAAAAGGTCCGATACTTCTTCGAAGCGTTTCCCTATCAACGCTACGGCGCCATCAGCGGCAAACTCGATTGGATCAGTCCCTCGGCCGTTAGCTCAAGCGATGGGGCCCACTTCATCGGTTTGGCGTCACTAGAGAAAACGACAGTTCCGGGCGAAGCCGGCCAAACTCTCCCGCTTCGCGTCGGAATGAAGGGCGAGGCGCACATCATCGTGGGCGCACGAACGGTGATTGAATACGCATTCGAGCCGATACGGCAGCTTCGCGAAGACCTGAGCCAATAGCTATTCAATGGAACTGGCACCGTCTCAACTCAAACTCGAAGATCTTACTACTAGCAATCGGGCAATGGCACGTTGCCTGCGACTGGCAGAGCTCGCCGCGAAATCAGATGTGCCGGTTGTGCTCTTGGGTGAAACCGGCACAGGCAAAACTCTTCTGGCGCACGCAATTCATAATTCATCGGCTCGCGCAAGCGGGCCGTTTATTTCGTTCAACGCATCGGCCATGACCGATACCTTGCTCGAGAGCCAGCTCTTCGGACACGAGAAAGGCGCATTCACGGGTGCCCAGCAAACGCTCAAAGGAAAATTCGAGCTTGCGGATGGCGGCACGATTTTTCTGGACGAAATCTCGGAAATGAGTGCCCTGGCGCAGGTAAAAATTCTGCGAGTGCTTGAGTACGGCGAGTTCGAACGGCTTGGGTCAGAGCGAATGCTAAAATCGAACGCTCGCATCCTCTGCGCTTCGAACTGCTCTCTGCGTGAACGCGTCCGCCAGGGAAAATTTCGTGAAGATCTTTTTCAACGGTTGAATGGCCTCACTTTGCTCATCCCGCCGTTACGTGAGCGGCTTGAAGAGTTGCCCGCGTTGATTGCCGCAGAGTTGAAGATTGCCGCGGCCAAGGAAGGCAAAACTATCAGTGCGATCCATCCCGAAGCGATGGAAAAGCTTATTCATCATCCCTGGCCAGGGAACCTGCGCGAGCTTAGTCACACCGTCCGCGCAATGTCGTTATTCTGTGATGGTTCCGTCGTCTTTCCAAGCCACGTCATTTTTCCGCCGGACTTGCAACCGACCCCGAGTCCAGAATCAAAAGCGTTACCCAACGGGCTGCCCGAGAATTCCCAGTTGCGGGGAGATATCGACCTGTCTCTCGCGAGTGCCGTCAGGCGACACGTCCACTTCGTTTACCAACAAGCAAATCGAAACCAGCGCCGCACGGCAAAACTGCTTGGAATTTCCAGGGCGACGCTTGCGCGGCATCTTCGAAATACGGCTCAAAATCAAAACTCCCACTTGGCCTCAAAGTAAGTCCTCGTGGCCTCAAAATGGGACCGCTGATACAGTGTCGATCTTACGCGATCATCAAATCTTCGCTGCGTAAGTGCCTGGCGACAAACCTTCAACCTAGGAAGCGCCACCGACTCTCCAAAAGTTGGCACAAATTGTGGTAATAGGGCGCCGAAGTGAGTGCACCGAAAAACAAAAAACAAGCGAAGGCGGCTGAATCAACAGGTCACCGGCCTAAGCACGGAAAGCAAAAACTAATCCGCCTTGATGATCTGATTCCAAAACAGAACGTCACCGGTGGCCGTAACTTGTTGTTCGGCATCACTGACGCAGAAAAC
>DATLJP010000082.1:0-3313 GCA_035538875.1 Chthoniobacterales bacterium
AACGCGTTAAACGTGCCGCCTGGGGAGTACGGTCGCAAGATTAAAACTCAAAGAAATTGACGGGGGCCCGCACAAGCGGTGGAGTATGTGGCTCAATTCGATGCAACGCGAAGAACCTTACCAGGCCTTGACATGCATCTCTAAACCGGTGAAAGCCGGCGAGTGTCGAAAGACACAATTTGCACAGGTGCTGCATGGCTGTCGTCAGCTCGTGTCGTGAGATGTTGGGTTAAGTCCCGCAACGAGCGCAACCCCTGTGAACTGTTGCCACCGGAGCGAGAGCTCCGAGCACTCTGTTCAGACTGCCTCGCTTAAACGAGGAGGAAGGTGGGGACGACGTCAAGTCAGTATGGCCCTTACGGCCTGGGCTGCACACGTACTACAATGCCCAGTACAGAACGATCCGAGACCGCGAGGTGGAGGAAATCTACTTAAAACTGGGCCCAGTTCGGATTGAAGGCTGCAATTCGCCTTCATGAAGCCGGAATCGCTAGTAATGGCGCATCAGCTACGGCGCCGTGAATACGTTCCCGGGCCTTGTACACACCGCCCGTCACATCATGAAAGCCGTTTGTACCCGAAGTCGCCCCTCAAAAGACGCCGAAGGTATGGATGGTGATTGGGATGAAGTCGTAACAAGGTAGCCGTAGGGGAACCTGCGGCTGGATCACCTCCTTTCTAAGGAGAGATTCATCACTGCCTCGGCAGTGGTTGAATAGGTCGACGGCTAACTCCAAGAGCTAATCAATTGATAGTTCTTGGACAAGCCGGGAAGTCCTTACAAACGAAAGTGAGTGAGGCTCAGAGAAAAAAGACGGTAACGCACAATTCAGTCCTTGCTGCACATCGACTAAAAAATGCCGGTCGCCCGCTGATGCCCGGCATTTTTTCCGCGCAGCGAAAAGATCGCGCCGTGGCCTTCGCGAAGGCGGACGGGTTGGTTGATATCCCACCAGGCCGCTTAGACTTCAATGCCTCAACAACTCATCTTCTCACCTTTCTCGTGTTCGTTTACTTTCCCGCTTCACTAACCTTGTAAACCTATGACTCCACTTCTCCGCGCTCTTCTACTCCTTGCTCTTTGCTTGATTCCCCTCGCCCACGGCGCGGACGCGCCTCCCACGAAATTAAAATACGGAGCGTGGGGGTTCGATTTGGCGGGGGCGGACGCTTCAACAAGACCCGGCGACGATTTCTTCCGCTACGCCAACGGCACCTGGTTCGACAGAGCCCAAATTCCTGCGGACAAATCGGCCTACTCGCTCCGCGTCATCATGACCGATTTCACCGAACAGCGACTGAAGGAGCTGTTGGAAGCCGCCAGCGCACAATCGACAGCTAGTCCATCAACTCTTGAGGAGAAAGCCGGCGCTTTCTATCACTCGTTCATAGATGAAGGACGCGCCGAAGAGCTCGCTGCCAAGGCAATCGACCCGGAGTTAAGCGATCTGAAGAACGCCAAGACGCGCGACGATTTCACCGCATTGATGGGCCGGACCGCAACCGATTTCGAGTCTTCGCTCTTCAATCCGGTGATCGATGTCGACTTGAAAGATCCGCGTAAGTACGCCTTCTACCTCACTCAAGCCGGAATCGGTTTGCCGGATCGCGATTACTATTTGAAGCCGGACTTCGCGGCGCAAAAAATAGCTTATCAAAATTATGTCGCGACGATTCTTCGATTGTTGAATTGGTCCGACGCCGATAAGAGCGCGAAAGACATTGTCGATTTCGAAACCAAAATCGCCGATGCGAGCTGGACCAAAGCGCAACAGCGTGACCTCAACGCGATCTATAATCCGATATCGATCCAGGAGCTCAAGAAGCTCGCGCCGGGTTTCGCATGGGAAAAATTTCTCGCTGAAGCGAAGATGGCCAAACTAAACCGCGTCATCGTCGCGGAGAAAAGCGCGTTCCCGAAGATCATCGACACCTACGCAAAAACACCGATCGATACAATCTGCGCCTGGCAGGCATTTCACATTGCTGACAATGCAGCTCCGTACCTCTCGAAACCATTTACCAACGCCTACTTTGAGCTTCACGCCAAAACGCTTTCAGGACAGAAGGAACAGCAAGCTCGTTGGAAACGCGCAATCACCACCGTTAGCGGCGGCGATTTCGGGGTCGGCGATCGCTTCGGAACATTCGGGACGATGGGTTTTGGTGTAGGCCAGCTTTACACCGCGAAATATTTTTCACCGGAAGCCAAAGCCAAAATTCAAGAGTTGGTGGCTAACTTGAAAGCCGCGTATCGCGCGCGGATCGAGAAGCTCGATTGGATGAGACCGGAAACAAAAAAGGAAGCGCTCAAGAAGCTCGACACCTACACGATCAAAGTCGGTTACCCTGATCATCCGCGAGATTATTCGAAGCTGATTACTCGCAGCGATGATTTGATTGGGAACGTGAAACGTTGCGCGGCGCTCGATTGGGAATTTTACACCGGCCGTTTCTCCGGTCCGGTCGATCGAACAGACTGGAGTATGACGCCGCAAACCAACGACGCTTACAACGGCAGTTTGCGCGACATCGTCTTTCCCGCTGGAATTCTTCAGCCGCCGGTGTTCGATCCCGACGCCGATCCAGCAATCAATTACGGCGCGGCCGGCGGCGTCATTGGTCACGAGTTGACGCACGGGTTCGACGACCAAGGTCGCAAAATCGATGCCGCAGGTGCATTGCGTGACTGGTGGACAGAGCAGGACGCTGAAACTTTCAAGAAGCGGGCTGACACGCTTGGCGCGCAGTATTCGAAATACGAGCCGATTCCTGGGCTGCACGTGAACGGCGAACTCACGATGGGAGAAAACATCGCCGACTTGGGTGGCCTCACGCTCGCGCTCGACGCTTATCGCGCGTCGTTGAAAGGACAGCCCGCGCCTGTCCTCGATGGTTACACCGGAGATCAACGGGTGCTCCTCGGCTGGGCGCAGGCCTGGCGCGGAAAAGTCACCGACGATTACGTCAAGAAGCAGGTCGTGAGCGATCTGCATTCCCCGCGCCAATTTCGCGTGATCGGTCCGGCTCGGAACATCGATGCCTGGTATGAGGCGTTCAAAGTGCAACCGAGCGATAAAATGTTCGTCCCTCCGAACCAGCGCGTACAGATCTGGTAACAGTACAAAAATATTAATCAGGAATGCAGGAAACCAGAAAAAAAGAGAATTTGATTTTCCCTCAACTCTCAACCATCAACTATGAACTTTCTCGGGGGGCATAGCTCAGTTGGTAGAGCGCCAGCTTTGCAAGCTGGAAGTCAGGGGTTCGAATCCCCTTGCCTCCAAAGCTTCTGAGAAGCGTGGGAGGCAAA
>DATLJP010000083.1:0-57003 GCA_035538875.1 Chthoniobacterales bacterium
GTAATCTCAGCCTGGCCGATTATTTCGAGCATTATTGCCGTAATTCGCATGGTCCGGAATTTGTGAATTAGAATTATAGACGCAAGCGGCAGAATCGAGCGCGTTATTCCGTTCAACGACACGGAGCGGAAAATGTGAAAAAGATCAACGGCCGCTGCTTATCTCTTTTCTCGTGGCAATCATGCTGATCAGTGAATCGTGATCTTGCCGGCGGTCAGCAAGCCGCCGTCGCCGCGAAAGCGTTACTGTCACCCATCCGGGCAAACTCCTTGATCTTCCGAATCGTCGCGAGGGAGATCGCGGGATCATACGTCACGCCATCGGTTCGGTCGGCCAGCATATCATCGAGAGTGTATCCGGATCAGAAGGTTGTGGGTTCGAATCCCTCCAGGCACGCTATAACATTTGAGAGCAGCGCAGCACGAGTGATCTTCTGCCGTTGCTGGTTGAGTTTGGTTGGTCAGGCGAGACGGATAGTGTAAGTTGATTGACAATACCTCGTTTGAGAACGGCAGCGCTGTAACCCCCACCAGACGAGGAGAAACATGGTTCCATGAAAAAGTGTCCCTTCTGCGCCGAGCAAATTCAGGACGAGGCCCGAATTTGCCGCTTCTGCAATCGCGACTTGACCGGAAAGGCCCATCATAAGTTGGTCTCTGCTTTGATGGTAGGGGGGCTGCTATTCTTGTTGGGCATTTTCATAGGAATTTTTGGCAGAGGGACGAGAGAGGTTGAAAGGCAATGGCAGCGTGTTTTTTCGAACGCCGGAAAGGAGTCTGCGGAACCTCAAACATTCCAAGCGTCGAGCGCATCCGCCGCCCCGTCGTTGTCGTCGGAAGTGTCACCGTCCCTTCGTCCAATGAGGCCGACGAAAGAGGACATTGAACGCTTTGAAGCAAGCGAGCAATCGGCGGAACAGGCTTTGATAGCGAGACAGATAGAAGCCCCTATTATTGGTGACGAGAACGAGCAGAAGAACGCCGCTAAGAAAATGTTTGTAGACCCATTTATTGATAACGGGTTCGATCTTGATGCTACGCTGAAGGATTTCTCGGCGCGGATGCAGAAGCACAATTTTACCCAAGAGGAATCGATATCTGTCACCACAATTTTGCAGATTTACTCGGAGGTGGTTATTGATTTGGCGAAATGGGGCTACATCAGTAAAGATGCGAAGAACGCCGTCCTCTCATCCGATATTAACCCGAACGTTTCTAGCGCCCAGAATTTCGGCAGCCCAACAGTTTCGACTGAGCAAACCTCTTCGCCAGCAGTCACGCCCGGTCTAGCCCTTGCACAGGCACCATCCGCCAGCCCAACAGTTTCGACTGAGCAAACCTCTTCGCCAGCAGTCACGCCGGGTCTAGCCCTTGCACAGGCACCATCGACAACGACAAACGCAGTGCCTCAGGGGGCGACGCCGTCACCTCCGTTAGAGGAGATATATTACGGTAAGAATGCAAACGCTGGGGGCGGCATGTTCCTGAGGACGAAGAATGGTGTGCTAATCTGGAACAGTTATCCTCGGCCCGACGATAAGGCATCCTGGAGTGGCGGACACGACGCAAACGGTTACGCTGAAGGGCAGGGTACACTCCGGTGGTACACATGCGAGCGGTTTGTCACGGAATATTTTGGCAGATTCCGGTCGTACACACGCGAGCGGTTTCTCACGGAATATGTTGGCAGAATGGTTCACGGAAAACTAGATGGCCCAGTGAAAAACACTGACGCGAGCGGCAAACGATGCCACGGGACGTTCATTGACGGAGTAAAGTCTGCCGACTGGACGAGCGAACGATAGCCGCTCTAATTTTGATTCTTCCCTCGCGGCAAAAGTTGGGCGTTCGATTATGAGTTCGGCCAATCGTCTACCGTACGAGAGTGCCGAACCATTCCACGCGCGTGTCGCACGCGCGAGGGTTAAGACTTTCGCGGTTCGCCGAACAACTACGCGGCTGCGCGAGGGAGCAGCGCATCTTACCAAACCCATTGACGCCATGTTGACGCTATCAGCGTCGAAAGTGGTCGTTGTTGGTCGCTAGACCAGTCCGCACCGCGCCAATCATTTTTCGACGCCTTATAAAGAGGGCAACCATCTTTTCAACGAACGCAACGCGGCTCTGCCTCACCACTAATGAGGCGTTGGAGTTGGGGTGGGCGTTGGAGTCTGTAATGGGGTGGAAGCTGGGATTGGCGACAAGGGTGGTGTTAGGAGTTGTGCCAGTATCGCTGGCGAAAGCGAGAGGCAGATGAACATCGACGTGAAGAGAAGCCAAGATCGTTGGCGGTTTCTGAAAGAAGTCGGGATTCGTGTTTTCATTTCTGTCGTATTAAGAGGTTTTGGTCTCAGCCTAAGATTCGTAATGCACCAATGGAACGGATGTGCTTCGTTCGGGAAAAGCGGCTACAACAGCTTACGTATTAACAATTAGAGCATTTTGCTGCGCGATATTCGATTGCTTGGACACTTTTTGGCCGGTACCCGACGCACGAGCGGTTTTGGAGCAAAATATTTCAGAACCGTAAAAAACGACCGCGAAAAAGATCAGCCCGCTCCGATGGGGGCCGACTGGCCGAGCGGCCCTACCGGTTACAAATAATATTGGATGAGCTAGGGCAGGTGGTAATCGGGGTTCAGAAAAGGCTGCGTAGCTCTCACAAGCGGAGATAGGAGCCAGTTGACTGCTGCGCAGAAAGATCAAATCGATTCATTCCAAAATCAGGTCGTCTCTCTCACGGCTAGCTCGTTCTGACATATGCAGGCCCACCCCGAAACAACAAATTGCGGCAACATTATTTTTCATGACTGGCATCTTGAAATTTTTGAAACCCCAATGATCACCCCCACGGATCGGTGATCAAACTCCAATTATTTCTGAAATCACGACTCGGACAGAACGACTACTCCACCGGAAGACCGCCGCCTCCCGGAAAAGCCCTCCGGGGTCAGTTGAGACACGGCGTCTTTTAGTTCCCCCAGAACTGGTTTTAGAGTAGACTGAACTACCCGAACGGGTAAAGAAGTTAATGTCGTTTCCCAACGTCTACGACGATAAAGAGAGAGCGGAAGCATACGCGACCCTCGATTTTCCGAGAACCTACTACCTAGCATACCGTGATCTACCCGCCCTCATTGCGGAGCATGTTGTTGGGAAGGAAGCACTTGATTTCGGATGCGGTGCAGGCCGTTCTACCAGATTCTTAAAGAAGCTCGGATTCAATGCGATTGGTATCGACATATCGAGCAGCATGATTCAAGCGGCTCAAAACACTGATCCGAAGGGAACGTATCTTCTCGTCAATGATGGCGACTTCAGTGCGTTCGAGGCCAATCGATTCGACCTGGTTTTTTCTGGATTCGCCTTCGACAATATTTTGGGCGTTGGGAAGCGGTGCGATCTGTTGTGCGGGCTAAGAGGTCTTCTGAATAAGACAGGACGGATTATTTTGCTCTGTTCGAGCCCAGATATCTACACGCATGAGTGGGCGTCATTTACTACAAAGGATTTTCCAGAGAACAGGGTTGCCACGAGCGGGAACACTGTTCAAATCGTGATGAAGGATGTCTCAGACCGTCGTCCCGTCATCGATGTTATATGGTTCGAGCAGGATTACTTGAATCTTTTCGCCGCTTCGGGTGTTGATCCCGTTGGTCGCCACAGGCCCTTGGGGCGAGACGGAGAGCCATTCGAGTGGGTTAGCGAAACCTCGATATCCCCATGGGTAATCTACATTTTGGCAGCCTGTTCACGTTGAAAAAGGAATGTGCGCCGCTCCTAGCTTTTCAGGATTTTCTGTTTTCTCCCGGGCCGTCAGCAAATGGCTCCGTCGGCGACCGAGGCAGGCGCTTGACCGTGCCGTTTGAGTCCAGAATGCGAATTCTCCTGAGGCCGCTTGAAACAAAACGGATCGCGCGTGATTATGCTCTTACCAGAACATAATGCCCGCGAATCCAGACTCTTTGACCGTGGTGCCATGCCCAATATCCCGGCCTCCAGACATAGTAGGCCCTGCCCACGTAATAACCAGGGCCGTACGGGCCATAACTCCCATAATACGGTCCGTATCCCGGATGCGCGCCGTAATACCCGTAATACTCATCACATCCGACTGCACCGAGCATAACAGCAAGCGCAGCAAAGAGCGGAAGCACTCGCCATTTCCATATCATTTCCGTTCTGTTTCTGGCGGAGATCGCTTTCTTCTCCGCGCGCGTACCGATGTTTGTTCTCATGTATAATTATATATACGGATCTTGCCGCCTTTCTAGCTGCTCATCCCGCTCGGGCTCGCCGTGACTAACGAGGAAACGCGTTCAGTAGTCTGCCGGTGAGGTCCAACGCTTCCTAGAACCTGTCCCCAAAACGTTTCAGATAGTCGTCAGAGAAGTCCTTCTCCCGCGGGCCGTCTTTTGAAATACGAAAGCGAGCAACCCAGTAGCAAGAGCCGTCAACGTCCGCCGTAGCGAGAAAACTCCGCCCGTGACATTCGAGTTCGCGGTAGGCGGACGCCCGCCGGTCTAATCTTGAAATTCCAAATCCCGGGCGCTCTCTTGCCGCGCGGTGCAATACGCTGTGCGGTCTCCTTATGTTGCGCGAGATAGAGTGCCAAGCTTTCAGTGATCGTCCGTTCCATATTTCCCAACCCTTTCTTCAATCTTTATAAACATCCCTGCCTTCCTTCGATGTGCAAATAATATTGGATGAGCGAGGGCAGGTGGTAATCAGGGTTCAGAAAAGGCTGCGTAGCTCTGACGTAAGTCAACGGCCTCATCACGAGGTAGCTTCAGCGTGCTTGCCAAATACCCCTTGGCTCTGTCTCGTTAAATGATGCGGATTACGCTCCAGTCGGCGCGTTTTCATCGTCGGCATTTTGCTCTTGCTCGTCGGTTGCGGCGCGCGTGACCCAAATCGCCGTTATGTTTCGCATATCCGCTTTTCAGGCAGTCGTGAGGAGTGGATCGAGACCGCTGACTTTCGACCAAATGGGATCTGTTACTATGGCCACCCCTCCCGCCATCGCAGAGTGCCGATGGTCGCGACAGGGAAAGACGATTACGATCTCGCTAAACGGGGTGGCGGTAAGCAGGCTGCAGTTTGACGGCAGAGAGCTCGTTGACCCCGAGGGTGCGCCTAGCCCCTACGTCCGCGAATCGAGGTAGAGGGGTGACACAGCATACGACCTTTGTCGCAGTGGTTGAGCTGCGGTTGCAGCGTGATGCTTCAACAAGGATTATGACCGCAGCCTAAAACAATTCTATGAAGCTCAAGTTTTATGGCACGCGGGGATCCATCCCCATCTGCGATGCCGGTTTTCAGCAATTCGGGGGCAACACTACCTGTCTGCAAATCACGTTCACCGATACGAAACGCATTGCCATCATTGACGCGGGCACGGGACTGCGAAATCTGGGCAGAGACCTTCGCGCCATCGGCCACAAGCAGGAACAAATCGTTATCGCGTTCTCGCACTTTCATTGGGACCACATCCAAGGCTTTCCGTTCTTTGCCCCAGCTTATGATCCCACGCAGAAAATCACGCTACTGACGCTCGGCCGGGACCAGACAGTTAGGAATTTGCGGGAGATTTTCGAAGTCCAAATGCAGGCTGAATATTTTCCGGTGCAATTGGATCACATGGGGGCCAATTTCGAGTTCCTTCAAATTGCTGATGCCAGCAAACACTTCACTGGCATCAACAATGTGGAAACCGTAGTCACCGCTCAAAAGCACAACCATCCCGGCGGAGCGTATAGTTTCCGGATCGAGCGAGAGGGGCAAGTGCTCGTCGTTTCCACGGATGTCGAGCATGGCGAACAGATCGATCCGCGGCTGGTGGGGTTGGCGCGCGACGCGGATTTGTTGGTTCATGACGCGCAATACACGGCCGAGGAACTGCAGAAACGGCGCGGATGGGGACATAGCAGCTTCGATCAAGCCATGCAACTTGCGGAAATGGCCGGCGTGAAGCGCCTGGCGCTCACCCACCACGATCCTGAACACGACGACGAGTTTCTTGACCGCATCGAAAAATTATGTCGAGAAAGGTTCCCCAATACGGTGCTGGCCCGCGAAGGAATGGAAATCCCGATCGGGGATGCAAGCTGAAGGCTGCAAGGCAGAAAGCACAGCATCGTCGCGGTGAGTCGCAGGTTGGTTAATCGGCGTGGCGGCTCGTGGTGCGTTTCAATCACATTCCAATCACCTTTTGGGAGATGCTGAAGGTGGCCAAGCGAGGCCATTAGGACGCGAAACTTTTTCGATCAAGTCGCACGGTCAGCCGTTAGGCGCGCTTTTTAGTGCAGGCCACTGACATTTCCACAATTGGCGTGACATCGCGGTTGGCGTCTCTCAAACTGTCCGTTGCTTCTCCAACCTCCTCCCCTGACATGTGGCGCACCCTAAAAACATTCCTGAGGATTGTGGTCTATGTGGCCGTAATCTTCTGCGGCCTGTTGCTGCTCTCGTCCGCGGCGCATCCGCGATCAGTTCCGGGTTGCCTCATTGGAATTTCGCTCGGCCTTTTGGGCATATTTGGCGTGATCGGGGTGTTCTGGCGGCAGCGATGGGAAACGGTAACGCTTGTAGTCTCTCTGCTCGCCCTCGTAGTCGGTTGCGCGGCGCTGCTGGTGCCGAGGCCGATAGCGCACGGGCCGAGTAAGGTAGTGCCAATGGCTGAGCGGCCCGCAGTGCTGAACAACGTCGAAACGACGGCCACTGGCGCTGCTAACGATGCTGTCGGTGAGTATCGCAAAATAAAAGACGCAGAAAATAAGAAGCGGGCGGTCGCTTCATTAAGCAGCGCCAGCAATCAGTTGCGCTCTCTTCAAGCAACCAAGCTGGCAGGTAACGCGAGGGCAATTAAGGATAGCGTGAAAAGCGCAAGCGTCAGCGATTCGGTCAGCGAAAGGGTTGCACCGGCCGTTGCTGACGCGGTCGCTGACGCCATCGATAAAGGCGTTCCCGCCGATTTGGCGAACGAAGCGGCCGCGCGCGGACTCGACAAAGCAGCAACCGCGCCAAGCGAGGTTGATCGTCTCCTCGACGAAATGCAGTTGGCGAATATCGCCTTCAACGCGCCGGCCTCGCTTGGATACGGCGAAACAATCGGCATTCAGTTGCGGCTTTCGACAAACAAGACCCCCGGAGAGCTTGCCGACATGATTCACGAGCCCGGCCAAAGAGAGACGTCTTCCGTCAAGATCTCCAACGAGATGGACGCGCGTCTCACCGGCGAAGCATTTCAAATCACGGCTGTTCGCCCGGAACGCCAGGCGGTCAGCGCGAGCGGTGTGACGCAATGGAACTGGGACATCACACCGAAACAACTTGGCCAACAACGGCTCCATCTCACGCTCGATGCCATCGTTAGGATCGAGGACCACGAAACCACTTACACCGTGCAGACTTTCGACAGAACCATCGGCGTCAACGTTGTCTGGCCAGACACAGCGCTATCGTTTTTGGGGAAATACTGGCAATGGGTCTGCACGGCGCTCGTCTTTCCTGTGATCGCCTGGATTGCGAAGCGGATTTTTAAGGATTGAGCAATCTTCGCGAAAAATCCCTCCAGGCACGCATTGCTATCGTCGTCATTGCAGGTGTCCTGATCGTCTTTGGTTGGCTCGCCTGGAAATGTTGGCGGGATTCAAAAATTAATTTTCTGCCACACAACGGACGGTACGAATGGATTCTCTTCCCGGTGGCGGTCGATGCGCGATCGCATCCGGTTGCGATGATGGATGCAACGTTTCGCCGAACGTTTGTGCTCGATTCGAAGCCGAAGGCCGCGCAGTTGGAAGTTCGCTCAGCAAAGCGAGTCGAACTCACAATTAATGGCGCGCGCGTTCCGCCAATTTCGGTCCGCAATTGGAAACAGATGTCCACCCTCGATGTCTCGCGTTTCTTGCGCAGCGGCGACAATAAGATTGAGGCGAGAGTTTTTAATGACAATGCTCCACCGGCGCTCTGGATCGCGCTGATTGCCGATTCGTCTACGTTCTACACGGATGATAAATGGGAGGTCTCCCTCGCAGGTTCGTCATGGCGCAGTTGCACACTCGCTTCTGTTCCACGCCATCCTGCTCCAGGCAATCTCCTCGCGGGCGCTGAAAGAATATTCGATGTACTGCCAAAGGTTTGGCAGCCGTGGATTTTGTTCGGTATTCTCGCGATCCTCCTCGCACTGTTGATTGAGCGCTGGATCAAAAAGGAAGATGTCGATCCTTCATGGGCGAAGCTTTTTGTTTTGCTAGGTCTTTGCGTTGTCGCCTGGGCGGTTCTGTTTTGGAACAACGCGAAACTGCTGCCGTTCCACTGCGGCTACGATTTTAAGGATCACGTTGCATATATTAAGTACGTCCAAGACCGCGGGGCGCTGCCGCTTCCAAACGAAGGCTACGAAATGTTTCAGCCTCCCCTTTATTACGCCTTGTCCGCCGGTTTGTTGTCGCTCTTCCACCTATCGACTGGCGATGAAACCGCGGTCCCGCTTCTGCGCGCGCTCACAATGCTTTTCGGGATCGCGAATTTTACCTTTGTCTTTTTGAGCTTGCGCTTGCTCTTCCCTCGGAGCGCGGTCGCTCAGTTGCTCGGTCTAATCACAGCGACATTTTTGCCGATGCAACTTTATCTTTCGCATTACGTCACGAATGAAGTCGTCGCCGCAACGCTCGCGACTGTTTCGATTTATCTCGGATTGCGGGTGTTGATAATTGAGCGCGCGTCTGTTTGGCAATTGCTCGCGCTCGGCGTTTGTATCGGTGCGGCGTTGCTCACGAAAGCGACCAATCTATTACTCATCCCGCCGCTGCTTGGAGCTTTGCTTATCAAACTTTTCCAACAACGCGCTCCGACGTTTGAATGGCTCCGCACAGCCGGAGTGACAATCACAGCAATCCTCGTTACATGCGGATGGCATTACGTTCGGATCTGGCGGCATTTCGGAACGCCAATCATCGGCAACTGGGATCCAGTTCTAGGGTTTCCGTGGTGGCAGGATCCCGGTTTTCACGCATCCGCTGATTATTTTCGCTTCGGCCGCTCGCTCGTCACTCCGCTCTTTAGCGGTTTCGATGGATTTGCCGATGGAATTTACTCCACGCTCTGGGGGGACGGTCTTGGCGGCGGGCTCTCAGGGGTGCTATCGCGTACACCCTGGAATTACCACCTGATGATCGTCGGTTATTGGCTCGCGCTATTGCCCACCCTTCTGGTGATCCTTGGAGCGGCGATTGCGATTCTTCGATTCGTCAGACAAGCAAAGCCGGAGTGGTTTTTGCTACTGGGAGTTTCAGCACATGTTTTTGTCGCGCTCGTTTTCATGACGCTGAAAGTTGCGTCCTATGCGCAGGTGAAAGCGTTTTATGGTTTGGCTGCGCTCGTTCCTTTTTGCGCCTTCGCTGTAGTCGGTTGGCAAACGCTTACCGCTCGCTCACGCACTTCGCGATTACTCATCACCACGTTCCTGATTTTCTTCGCTATTAACAGCTTCGCGTCGATATGGATCCGACCGTCGAGCGAACAGCACATTTACAATGCGTTGCGATTGATCACACAATCGCAATCGGTTCGCGCCGTTTCAGAAGCGGCTGCCGCGGTCGAAATGGATCCTTCTAGTGCGCGTGCATGCTATGTTCTCGCCGCAATCCTGGATGAAACTGGCGACACGAGCAAAGCTATTGCGCAATCCGAGCATGGCCTTGAGTTGGATGCAGCGAATGGCGATTGCCATTTCCAATTAGGAATTAGTCTCGCAAAACAAGGACAACTCAATCGCGCAATGAGCGAGGGGCAGAGGGCGCTCGAATTGCTGCCGGAAAATGGCCGGGCACACGGTCTGGTTCTGTCACTCGCAGCGGAACTGCACCGCGGCGCGGAAGCGCTCGCCGTCGGACGCGATGCGCTTGCAGTCTCTCCGTTCGAATCCGAATTGCATTATCGCGTCGGACTTGTTGCGGGCGAGCTGGGCGATTTCGAGACTGCGGCCCAACAATTTGCTTATGCGTCATTGCTTGCGCCGAATGTCTCGGAAATCACCGACAAACTTCATCTAACGATTCGATTCGCGTCGCAAGGATTACGTGCTTCACTTCAGTTACAGGAAATCGCTTCGACGGCCCCGGACTCTCCCGCGTTATTGAACGACCTTGCCTGGCTCTTCGCAACCAGCCCCGATGCCACGTTGCGCGATGGCGCACGAGCTGTCGATCTTGCGGAGCGCGCATGCGCCCTAACTGAGCGTAAACAACCACAATTAATCGCTACGGCGGCGGCCGGGTATGCCGAGACAGGAAAATTTTCCGAAGCGATCACGACTGTGCAGAACGCGGCAGTTCTCGCGCGTTTAAAGGGCGACTCAAAAACTGTCGACCTTGCCGAGAAAATGTTGACCGCTTTTCAGTCGAACCAACCTTACCGGGAGGAACTAATTCGATGAAATTTTCCGCGAAGCGCTCGGAATTGGATTCAATGGTATTACAAGTCGAGCTACACTCGTCAGCATCATTCAAGGCGTCGCGTTGTTTTTCCTGATCGATAACGCGAGCTCGTGCTCACGACTCAGGACATCGTCTACTGGCTCTGCGTCCCAGCCGAGCGGCTCATCATCTTTCTATTTTAGTCGCGCTCGATTTTGCACACGTTGGTAGTTGTCCGCGAGCCGCTCGAATTTGGACACAACTTTCTTTACGTGACCTGCGCTTTGTTCGAATCGCTGCTCTTTACCAAACTAACCGAACCACGAATGTGGTTTACGCTCGGCACAATTGCGGTGCGGGCGGCTGGCTTCTCTTTATATCGGATTTCCGTCTCATCCGTGCCAGCGAGAGCAACAGCACCGGACAGGCTAGTAACGGCTGCCTGCCAATGTCCGCCGTGACCAACGCTGGAATGTCATTCTCTTCTTGCCCGACGTTTTTCGCCCTAAATCTGATCTGCGCATCTTGTACTTATTTGTCGCAGAACTTTTTTCTCACGCGCAACGGTCACGTTTGGTTGATCGCATTCCAGCTCCTCGGCCTTGCCGGTTACTTATTTTATTCCGTCCGATTTATGTCGACCTCGCGCCGCTAATCGCCGAGCCCGCACGGAGTGACGCGGACTGATCGCTGAGAACGAACGGGGCTGAGCTTGAGTCACGATTAAATTCCGCTCAAAGCCCGTCGAGCTTTTTCAATGTCCGATGGTCGCAGCACGATGATCCCTTTCGGCGACGTTCCGCTAGTCGCGAAATACGCATACTCGATGTTCACTTCCGCGCGTGAGAGTGCGTCCGCAATTTTTCCAAGCACACCCATCTCATTCGCGGCGTCGATGCAGAGTACATCGTTCTCGAAGGCAAGCACGCCGCGTTCGCCCAACAACATCAACGCCTGGGTTGGGTCGCTCACGATCATTCGCACCACCGAATGGTCCACCGTGTCCGAAACAGTGAGCGCGTGAATATTGATTCCGGCTTTGGCCAAAGCTTCGCACACTCGTGCAAGTGCCCCTGGTCGATTTTCAAGAAAGACCGCGAGTTGTGTCCCCGTTTCCAGGGAGAGAATTTTTTTCATCCTGAATTCACAATGACGCGAAGCGGCGATTCTGACAATAGGGATCATCAAAGCGAGTAGCCATTCGGTGCCGCAAATGCCATTGTCAGGCCAAACATGACGAAATCGCCGAATTTACGACTCCCTCCGCGTACCGTCGGTTTTTTCACCGCCTGTGGGATCGTAATCGCAAACATCATCGGCACCGGCGTTTTCACCAGCCTCGGATTTCAGGTCGCCGACATCCAATCCGGCTTCGCCTTGATCATGCTTTGGATCGTCGGCGGAATCGCGGCACTGTGTGGCGCGCTTTGTTACGGCGAGCTCAGCGCCGCGCTCCCGCGCTCAGGCGGCGAATACCATTTTCTTTCCGAGATTTATCACCCTTCGGTCGGCTTCATGGCCGGATTTGTTTCGGCGACAGTCGGCTTCGCGGCGCCGATCGCGCTCGCGGCCATGGCGTTCGGAAAATATTTTCAGGGCGTTTTCAATTTCGGTTCGCCGATTTTGCTTTCGTTCGTTTTGGTGTGGATCGTCGCCGTCTTCCATTTCGGAAATCTTCGTCTCGGCAGCGCGTTCCAAAATCTCTGGACCGTTGTGAAGTTGATTTTAATCACCACACTTATTGGCGCTGGAATGCTGGTCACCGAAAAACAGCCGATCACTTTTCTGCCGCAGATCGCCGACAGGATGTCGATCTTCAGCGGCGCGTTCGCCGTTGCCCTGGTCTACGTGATGTATTCCTACTCCGGCTGGAACGCCTCAAGTTACATCATCGGTGAAGTGAAAAGTCCCGAACGAAATGTTCCGCGCTCGCTTGTGTTCGGCACGCTCATTGTCATGGCAGCGTACGTCCTTTTGAATGGGATGTTTCTTGCCACGACGCCGCAATCGGAGATGCGCGGCCAGGTCGAAGTCGGTTTGATTGCCGGCAAACACATTTTTGGCGAGAACGGCGGCCGGGTTGTCGGCGCAATCATCTGTCTCGGTTTAGTCTCGGCTATCAGCTCCATGACCTGGATCGGGCCGCGCGTGACGATGTCGATGGGCGAAGATCACTGGTTGCTGCGATTTCTCGGCCGCAAAAACGCGGAAGGCGTTCCAGCGAACGCGGTCGTCGTTCAACTGTTAATCGTCAACATCCTTCTGCTCACGCGCAGCTTCGAACTGGTTGTTGTTTATATTCAATTCGCGCTTTTGCTCTGTTCCCTCTTAACCGTCGTCGGCGTGATCGTGTTGCGACTGGCGCGCCCGCAAATGGCGAGGCCTTATCGCGTTTGGCTTTATCCGGTCCCGCCGATCATTTTCGCCGGGATCACTGTCTGGATGATGATCTATCTCTTGCGATCAAAGACGACTGAATCAGTCGCTGGGCTCATTACCGCAATGGTCGGCTTCCTGCTTTACTTTTGCAGCGGCAGACGCATCAGTGCTGGCCAATGAAGAATTTTCAATCCCGCAAAATGGAACATTCGCGCCTTTGGCACTTATGTCGGGCCCATCGAAATCTTCAAGCAACACTGCCAGCCCAAGTTGAAAGAAATGTTGATCATAGCAATCCTCCGCCGATCGACTTCAACTTCGGCTACCGCTGGAACTACAAAGAGAGCCTCGTCATCGTGGCCACGCGCATTTAATTTACTCCTGGAAACGGCGGAACCAAGAGTACGGGAAAACGTCACCCGGGCAATCCGTCGGCCAGCGCGGAGGATTCATTTCACGGTGCGGCTTCACAATCGGATAATGGTCGCCCACCTTTCCGCAGCGTTGCCGCAGATAACGAATCAACTCCTCGCAACAATCAAGCTGTGCGCGCGTCGGTTGATCACGATTGAAATCGCCGACCAGACAAATCCCGAGCGCAATGTTGTTCAAATAATCGCTGTGCACGTGACCGCCGTTGATTTGTCGCCGCCAGCGATCCCCTACTTCGATCTGGCCATTGCCGGTGGAAGTTCCGTTGCCGATAACAAAATGGTATGCAAGACCGTTTTGCATCCGTCGAAAATGTCGATGGTAATAGTCGAACGCGGCGGCGTTTCCCTGACGCGTTCCGCTGTTATGCACGACGATGAATTGCCAGCGCCCGCGCATAACCGGAGCTCGATCGATCTGCGCCCTCACTGAGCTCGTGAGATAACGATAACCGGCGCCGCTGCCCGAGCGCTGCCCGCCGCCAAACAATCGCGACCAAAAGCCGCGCGGCCTTTCATAGCCATATTTTTCGATCGTTAACTGTTCTGGTTCTTCAACAGGCGCAACTGGCGTAGTCAACGCTGATTTCAGCTGCGGCGCTGGAGTTGGAGGCAGACTCGCAACGGCGGTCGCGCGCGCCGGCGTCGCGCTCGCCGCCATTTCTGGAGTCTCCGACGGCTTTGGCGAACTCTTCTTTTGGGGCCTCGGCGACTTTTTCAGATTCGTTTTCTTTTTCGCTTTCGGCGAAGGCGACTTCTTTTTCTTATGTGGTGATGTTTCTAGCTTCGATTTCGGAGTCGGTGATTCGTCAGTCGAGGTGACGGCGCGAGCCTTTCGGATCGGCGTCGCAGTCTCGGATTCGTCGGTTGAAGTGACGGCCCGCGCTTTCCGCACCGGCATCGCCTTTTCTTCATCCGGTTTTTGCGCGTGAAGGACGAAACCTCCAATCATCGCGCTGAGCGCGAGAAAACTACAAACGCCGAGCCGTCCCACTGGTGCGCAGCGTAACAGAGTGTTACGTACGATCAACCGGCAACGAGATCAAAACTGCGTCACGCAGGTTGAACAACTGCTTCCGAAGCTTCCACCTTGCCCCGTTCTTCTCGCTCACGACGAAGAATCGCGTTCAACTTTCCGCCAAGCAACAGGAAGAGACACGTTAGATACATCCACGTAAGCAAAATGATGATCGACGCGAGGGCGAGATAGGTCGCGTCGTAACGGCTATAGCGCGCGACATACAACTGAAACAATTTTGTGACTGTGATCCAGCCGGTGGCGAAAAAAATCGCGCCGGGAAGCGCTTGCCGGATGGTGAGATAGTTTTCCGGCGTGAGCAGGTACAAAACAAGTGCGAGCCCGATCAGCGTCACCCAAGTGAACGGCAGGCTAAGATAAGCCACCCATTCCTGAAGGGGAACTCTTAGTTGAAAATTCACTTCCGCAACGCCGGCCAGCGTTTCGCCGAACACGATCGCGTTGAAGCAAACCAGGATAACGATTGCGAACCAGAACAGGAGCAAAAATGAAATGACGTATTTCGACCACCAATTCCGTGGTTCGGTCACGCCATAAGTGTGACTCAACGCGCGCGAAATCGTGGCGATGAAAACGGTGCCGCAGTAAATGCCGAGCAGAATTCCCGCGTTCGCGATGAATCCGCTCGAGCCGGTCACAACCACGCTCGCAGCCGCAGCATCTAAAACGTTCTGCACTTTCGGATCTGGTGGCAGAAAACTTTGTAGAACACCGAAAATTCCGTGCAATTTCGCCGGATCAGTTCCGAAAAGTCCGAGCAGGTGCCAGAGAAACAGCAGACCCGGCGCGAGCGCGATCAGCAACGCGTAAGCCATCTGTGCGGCCAGAGCGGTCGTGTTGTCGGTGGCGGTTTCCCAAATCAGCCGCCGAAAAACCTTCAAGATGATGCGTAATATTTTCACGCAAGTGAGAGTTTACTTTGCCGAGTGTAAATATCCATTAACTTCCAGCCGCCTCTCCCTCTGCAAGATCGACAACTCGCGTTATGAAAAGAATTTTGATCCTCACCGCCGGTTTTGGTGAGGGTCACAACAGTGCCGCCCGCGGTGTTCGCGCCGGCCTCGCTCGTGTCGCGCCGAAAGTCGAAGTCGAGCTGCGCGATTTATTTCCGGAAACCTTCGGTGCGCTGAACGAGTTCGTTCGCCGCGCCTATTCGACATTGACCAATCGCTGGCCGCGATCGTGGGGCTATGTTTACAAATGGCTCGATCATAAAGAGGATTTCGACGAACAGTTTCAGAAGTTTTACGGCCTGAAGAAAAATCTCGGCAGATTACTCGACCGCTTTCAGCCCGAGGTCGTGGTTTCGACGTTTCCGCCTTATCCCTATTTGTTGCAGCAAATTCTCGGAAATGAACGCCACTGCAAAAATATCGCGATCGTCACCGACTCGATCACTGTGAATGCGATTTGGTATCGCGCGCCGGCCGATTGCTTCCTTGTCGCAAACGAACAAAGCGCCGCTGTTGTTCGCAACGGCGGCGTGCCGTCTGAAAAAATCAAAGTGTTCGGTTTTCCGGTAAGTCCGCGCTTCACTGACTTTGCCCAAGATCGGCAAGTACCGAACAAGATCGCGCCGCGCGTGCTCTATGTCATCAATGCAGGCACGAGTCGTGCCCCGCAGCTCGTTCGCAAACTTCTTGAATCAAATATTCACCTTACCGTGACAGTTGGCCGGGACGAAAGACTCCGGCGCGCGATTGAGGGCGTGACCCGCGATCGCAAGATCGACATCCTTGGCTGGACCGATGAGCTGCCACGATTGCTTTGCGAAAGTCATGTTCTTATCGGCAAAGCCGGCGGCGCGACGGTGCAGGAAACAATCGCCGCCAGTTGTCCGATGATCATCAATCACGTGGTTTCCGGACAGGAGGAAGGCAACGCCCAGCTGATTGTCGACACAAATTCCGGCGCGATCGCGCTTTCGAACAACGAAGTTGTATCGCAAGTTCAGCGCGCATTCCTGAACAACGCGAAACAATGGCGGGACTGGTCAGCCAATATCAGCAAACTTAGCCGGCCGCGCGCGTCACTCGACATCGCTGAGTTTTTGTTGTCGATTTAGCGTCGAAAGATTTCGTCGCCGCCTAGAAACGTCCGCAACACTTCGAGTTCCGGCGAAATTACAACCAGATCGGCCTCACGACCGATTTTGAATTGGCCTTTGCCCGTTAGCCCGATCACGAATGCCGGCGTGTCGGTTGCCATCGCAACGGCTTCGTGTAACGGCACGCCGACTTTGGTCACCATTGTCCGCACGAGATCGATCATGCGCGACGCGCTGCCGGCCAACGCGGCGCGGTTCGCCAGCAAGCAAACACCTGCTTCGGTAATGCATTTCGCTCCGTAGAGCGAGAACTTGGAGCCGTCAGGTAGACCTGCGCCTGCAGTCCCATCAGTCACCAAACAAATTCCTGTGAAATTCTTCGCGTGATACAACATTTTCATCAGCGTCGGAGAAACGTGATGACCGTCGGCGATCAATTCACAAATGATTTCAGGTTCACTCATCGCAAATTCGAGCAGACCTGCGACACGATCGATCCCACGCCGACGCGCGCTCGACATGCAATTGAATGCGTGTGTAACGCTGCGCATGCCGTGCTCGAACGCAGCGCACGCGTCGTCTTCCCACGCATCACTGTGCCCGCCAGTCACGCTGATGCCGTTCTTGCGCAGATCATCGATAAGCTGAATTGCACCGGGAAGCTCAGGCGCAATTGTCATTCGTTTGATCACATCGCTGTGTTCGAGCAACGGCGCGTACATTTGTTTGGTCGGCTTCCGCATCAAACTGGCGCGTTGCGCGCCAGCCTTCGCTTTCGAAATAAACGGCCCCTCCACGTGAACGCCTGCGATTTGTTTAATCGATGATTTTTGAGCCCGAACTTCGTCGACCACTTTCAAGATCGCTTTGATCGGCGAGGTCGTGGTCGTTAGGAGGAGCGAAGTAGTGCCGCCGCTTGCGTGGTAATCGCAAATCGCGCGAAACGCTTTAACCGAGGCTTGCATCGTGTCGCGTCCCATCGCGCCGTGCACATGAAGATCGATAAAACCGGGCGCGAGATAATTGCCTTCAAGATCGACAATCTGCTCCCCCATCGCGGGTGCTTGCGTGCGAATCGCGGTGATTACTCCGCTTTCGACGACGAGATCCAGCCCATTGCGAACGCCATTCGGAAAGATCAAACGCCCGTTCTTGAAGATCATCGCGCAAGTCTAAGCAATTCTGCGGCGCGGGTGAACATCTGATCTGAGAACCCGAGCGCCTGCTTAAACCGAAAATCCCGCTCAAGGGGATTGTCGATCTTTTGAATCCGGCGAAACAATTGTCCATCGAGCGACTGATTCAGCCAAAGACGGTGGCCGAGCACCGGCACAGGAAAATCGCTGCCGTGAAGGATGCGCGGTTGGATTTCATTCCGCCGGCAATCATGAAGATGTCGGCAGCGGTTCAGCGAGACCATCGCGCTGATATCGCCATAGAGACTAGGGAATTCCTGCAACATGGCGACTCAATCATCGAAATAATCGCGATCAAAGGCTCCGCTACTTGTCCCGCAATGCGCCGCGATCACCAATTCGCCGCATTCCAGCGGCGTGCGCAGAAAGAGCGGATCGGCAAACTTCTTGTCAACAATCGGAACGGTGTGTTCGCCGCCGGTGTGCGCGAGCAAGAGCAAACGGGCGTCCGCCATTTTTCTCCAGAACGGAATGTAACGTCGGTCCGACATGTCGATGTTCTTGCAGTTGGGCAAACATTTCATCAACACTGCACCGTTCGCGATACAACGATCGAGCTCATCGAGCACATCGCGTCGCGCGGGATGAATTGAAACGCCAGCCAGAAATTCCGAATGCTGTCGGGCAAGATCGAGAACCACATCATTTGGCACGAACATTGAGCCCAGATCGTTGCGTGGAATTCCATCAGAATCGTGAACACGTTCGTGCGCAAGCAGGACAACAGCGTCGAGCGACGATTCGCGGATGAGTCTTAGCAAATTGTCGGCGTAGATCTTTTCAAGATCGTCTTCGAGCGCAGTTGCAGGCATCCCGAGCTGGCGAACCATGAAGCCGGCGAGCGCGCGATGCCATCCTTTCAAGTGTAGCCAACCGCGAGAGCCGGCGACGCCGTTACTGACCATATGAACGTGCACGTCGATCCGCACGGGGAACTGATTGCGTTTAGAGTCGCAAAAGTCCATTTTCTCAAACGGCGTGGAATCGGTTTACGATGTCGTGATCATCGGCGGCGCATTTTCCGGCGCAGCGACGGCGACGCTCATCAAACGCAAGAACCCGTCCGCCCGCGTGTTGATCATCGAGAAGAACGCTACGTTCGATCGCAAAGTCGGTGAATCGACAACCGAAGTGAGCAGTTGTTTCCTGACCCGGATTCTCGGGCTGGCGAATTATCTCGGGCACGAACAGCTGGCAAAACAGGGACTGCGAATGTGGTTTTGCAATTCGCCGGAGCAGAAGTTCGATGACTGCGTTGAGATCGGACCACGTTACGGATCGCGCGTGCAAACGTTTCAGGTTGACCGCGCGAAACTTGATTCACATTTACTCGAATGCGCGGTCAACGCCGGTTGCGAATTGTTGCGCCCGGCGAAAGTCACCAAGATCGAATTAAATGGAGCGAGCGGGCAAAGACTCGATGTCGACTCTGGAAAAGCGATTCGCACGCGCTGGCTGATCGACGCAAGTGGCCGGGCAACGTTGCTCGCGCGAAAGCTCGGACATTTCCGACCAAACAACGAACACCCAATCAACGCGGTCTGGGCGCGGTTCACAGGTGTAAAAGATTGGGACAGCTATGACTGGCGGCAACAATTTCGCGGTTATATGGACGCGTGCCGCACCGCGCGTTCATGGGCGACGAACCATCTGACCGGACACGGCTGGTGGTGCTGGATCATTCCGCTTCGCGGCGGCGACGTCAGCGCCGGAATTGTTTATGACAGCCGAATCTTTCAACTGCCGAATGGCGGTAGTGTCGCCGAAAGGTTGAGCGCGCATATTCTCGCGAACCCAGTGGGCCGGGAAATCTTTTGCAACGCGCGCGCAATCGAGGGCGACGTGCACGCATTCTCCGCGTTGCCGTATCTCAGTGAAAAAGTTTGTGGCGAGGGCTGGGCCTGTGTCGGCGACGCCGCCGGATTCATCGATCCGCTTTACAGTCCCGGACTCGATTTCTGTTCCTACACGAGCAGCTATGTCGCCGACCTTGTCGCGCGCGGCGCGGCGGGCGAAAATGTTTCGGCGAATATCGCGCACTACAACGAGCAATACCCAATCATGTATCGCTTGTGGTTCGAAACGCTGTTCAAAGACAAATATTATTATATTGGCGATGCCGAACTGATGTCGGCCGCGTTTCTACTCGACGTGGCGTCATATTATTTCGGTCTCGTCATCCCCGCGTATCGAAATCCGGAGAAAGCGTTTCTGGAGTTGCCATTTCAGGGAAGGCCGGGACGCATCGCCGCGGGCGTAATCAAATTTTACAACCGGCGTCTCGTCGCGTTGGCGAAGCGTCGCATCGCCACCGGGTATTTTGCGAAGCACAATGCCGGTTGGCGCGAATTGTATGATGGCTTTGTTCCCGATTTTCGCGTAACGAAATTACTTCGAAAGGGATTATTGCGTTGGTGGAAAGCGGAACTAACCAATCTGCGGCTGATGTTTACTTCGCCCGTGAGAACGCCGGCGAAAAAGACTTCCGCCGCCGGGATCGTAGAAGCATAACCGGCAACGAGCGGCGTTGGTGGCACGCGCTCGTCGTTCACGGAATTTTTTGGAGGAAGTTTGTCGATTGGAGCGTCCGCGTTCTTCCAGCGGTCCTTTGCGCGCCGGACTCGCAATAAAGAAGAACAGGCAAGGCCGCGATCCAAGTCATCGGGCGATGCGGTTGCTTCGAAATCTGCGCGCGGTTAAATTGCCGCTCGTTGCGAGTTGTGAATCATCTGCGCGTTGTTCGCGTGTTCGCCAACTTCGGCTGGTCACTGACGGACACGGCAGCGTATCGAATGACGAAGGGACGATTTCGCTATAAGGTTGAGGGCGCCAGATTTTTGGACGGACTCGCCGCATCGAAAGGAGCAATCTTTCTGACTGCGCACGTGGGTAATTATGATTTGGGCGCCGCGTTGTTCGCAGAGAGATTCAGGCGCCAAATCCGCGACAGAGCCAGATGCGCTCGCCGCCCGACCACGCCGACTCCACGCAAAATTGGGCGCGAGTTCTAGAGGAAATCGTTCAGGGTATTGGCCGTAGTTGGTTCGCGTTTGCGCCGCTGTTTCAAGACGCACGCGACTCAGACTGGATTCACCAGCTGCAAATACCAGTGCACAAATTTTTCGCCGAAAAACATCCAGATCAGTGCGCCGAGGGCAAGATACGGGCCGAACGGTAATTTCGCTGACCAAACGCGTTTGCCGATGATCAGCGTCGCTAGTCCCACGATCGAGCCCGCGACCGAGCCCGCGAAAATGCTGAACAAAGCGCCACGCCAGCCGAGAAAGGCGCCGATCGCCGCCAAAAACTTCAAATCGCCGCGGCCCATCGCCTCGCGTGGGATTTCCAGCTCACGGGCAATCCCGGAAATCTGGTCGACGGTATCGAGTACGAACTCTTCGCTGCCGACGCGGACGCGATTGTAGTGAAACTCCAGGACTTCGTTTTCAACAGCCCGATTGTCGATCTTCGCATCGTTGCAGTGAAGCAACAGACGATCCTTTTCACGCGCAAAATAATCACTCCACAAGCTGCGTTCCCCGCCGACGACGAAATCGGCATCGTCACCGTGGCGTGTCCAAATGAACGGCGTTGGACCGTCGAGCTTCACTCGCTTTTTGCCAAACGCGATCTTTCCGCCCTCGAGCATGATCCACAAAATTACGTAACCGAGCGCCGCCGCGAGGGCTGAACGGACCAGCGCCGCTAGGCGCGAGTCGCCACTCATCAACTCGGGAACGATGAAGCTCGCGACGATTCCAGCGATTGTTCCGCCGATTGTGATTTGATCGGGAATAATGAAATGTTCGAGATCTACAAACGTCGCGATGAGTAGGATCGAAACAAAAACCCAATAGGCGATCGCAATCTTCCATGGAAAGAACTGCCAAACAGCGAGAAACAAAAGCGCCGTTAGCAATTCGACACTGAAATAACGGAGGGCGATCTTGCTGCCGCATCTTGCGCAACGGCCGCGCAGGACCAGCCAACTTACGAGAGGAATATTTTGCCGCCACGGAATTTGGGTATTACAAACGGGACAGAACGAACGGCGAGGCTCCCTAATCGAGATTTCGCGTGGCAATCGATAAATGCCGACGTTCAAGAATGAACCAATGACAGCACCGGTTACGAACGCGAGCACCGCAAAAAGTGTGACGTAAAAAGAAATATCCACGCGATCAGGCCGGATTCCGCGATTTTCGGCGTTCCATCAACCAAGCGATCCAAATGCAGCTTTCGTAAAGCAATGACATTGGCAGCGCCATTGCGATCAACGTCAGGAGATCAGGCGTTGGTGCAATGATTGCCGCGAGAATGAAAATCAGGACGATGGTGTAGGGCCGCGTGCGCGCCATGAATTTGTAGGTGATCAGACCAAAATAAACCAAAGCGAGCACGACAACCGGCAGCTCAAACGCCAAGCCGAAACCGAGAACGAATTTGGTTACGAAAGAATAATATTGCTGCACGGTCCAAGTGGGCGCCCAGCCGAGCGATTGAGTATCGCGGAAAAAGAAGAGGATCGTCTTTGGCAGCAGCCAGAAATAACCAAGCACGACGCCCAGCAAAAAAAGGCCAAAGCTTCCGACAATTGCCGGAAGCAAAAAGCGCTTTTCGACCTCGGTCAGCGCAGGAAGCACGAATCCAGCGAGGAAATAAAGAAGCAACGGAAACGAGATCACAATCCCTGCGTAAAACGCGAGATGAAACGAGATCACCAACGAATCGGTGATGCCGAGGGCTTTCAGCCCACCCACTTGCGGATCGAGATCGTGGAGTGGCGCCTGCATCACGCGGACGAGGTCAGAACGGAATGCGAAACAGAGAATCATCGCGCCGACAAGCGTCGTCGCCATTTTTACGACCATCCAACGCAGGTCTTCGAGATGCTCGAGAAACGGTTTTGATGTTTCGCTCTCCGGCAGTTCACGAAATTTGAAAATCTCGCGCAGGCCCATGTCTTCGTTCAGCGCGCGTCGAATGAAATGAAGCCTCGGGCAGCGAGCCGTGCGCAAATTGCTAGCGTGTTCGAATCACGAATTTCGTTCTGCGCGATCATCCGCCACAACGCATCCGTTCCGACCGGCCGACATTCTAGAATCCCCTCATCTTCTTCGCGCTTGTGGGCGTTGGCTTTTCGGACCGGCCGGATCAGGAAAAAATAGCAATGCTCATCAGTGAGACCGGCCGAAGTGAAAAAATAGCCGAGTGGAATTATTTCGCCGCGGGGCGCTAGGTCATAACCGGTCTCTTCATGCAATTCGCGCAAGGCGACGGCTTCGATTTCGTTTTCGTCGAACTCATCGTCGCCATCGATCTGCCCGGCCGGCATCGACCAAATCGCGGCCCGAATTGGAATTCTCTCTTCCCTGATGAGCAAAAACTTCCCGTCGCTCGTCATCGGCGCGATCACAACAGCGGCTTTGCGCCTGATCGTCGTCCAGGTCCTAGCTTCCGGAGAGGATGGCGTTCGAACTTTTTCAGTCACGACCTCCAAATGCGAATTCGTGAAAATTTTTTCGCTCGAAACCGTTTCCCAGCCGTCGTTGTCCCGTACCAGTTTGCTCCGTTTCACGTTCGGAGTGTAGAGGCCGCTATCCTCAGCGGCAAACTAAACGGAGTTTTTCGCGCCAGGACTTGATTTGCGCTTTGACATTCTTCGGCGACGGCCCGCCGATCGCATGGCGTGCAGAGAGTGAATGTCGAACGTCGAAGACCTTGGCAACATCGACATCGAACAAACACGAGCTCTTTTTGAGCGCTTCCAATGACAATGCGTCGAGTTTCTTCCCTGTCGCCACGGCATCAGCCACAATCTTTCCAACAGTTTCGTGCGCTTCACGAAAAGGCATTCCTTTCTTGACCAGATATTCAGCGAGATCGGTTGCGAAAAGATTTGAATCCGCCGCAGCGGCCTTCATTTGATCTCGATTAATTTTCAATTCCGGCAGCATTGCAGAAAAAAGTTCCAGCGCGGATGAAATCGTATCGACCGAATCAAAGAGCGCTTCCTTATCTTCCTGGAGATCGCGATTGTAAGCAGACGGCAGCGCCTTCAGCGTTGTTAAGATCGATACCAGATTTCCATAAAGACGTCCGGTCTTCCCGCGAGTGAGTTCGGCCATGTCGGGATTTTTCTTCTGCGGCATCAAACTCGAACCGGTCGAAAACGATTCGCTAAACTCCACAAAACCGAACTCACTCGTGCTCCAGATGATCAGATCCTCGCTCAACCGCGAGAGATGCATTCCAATCATTGCGAGACAGAAAACGAACTCGCAGACGAAGTCGCGATCGCTCACCGCATCGAGACTATTTTGGCTGATGCGTGCGAAGCCGAGCTGGCGTGCGATGAATTCGCGATCAAGCACGATGGTGGAACCAGCCAGCGCGCCCGAACCCAACACAAGCACGTCCGTCCTCTGCAGACAATCGGCGAGACGTTCAACATCGCGCTCGAGCGCTTCGATCTGGCCCAACAAATAATGGGCGAACAAAACCGGCTGAGCACGCTGCAAATGCGTATAGCCCGGCATCTGAAGATTTACATGTTTTTGGGCCAGTTTGAGAAACGCTTTTTGCAATTTCTTCATTTGCGATGAGGTCCGTTTGATTTCGTCTTTGATGTAGAGGCGGAGATCGAGCGCGACCTGATCGTTCCGACTCCGCGCAGTGCGCAATTTCCCGCCGGCATCACCAATTTTCTTGGTGAGTGCACTCTCAATATTCATATGCACGTCTTCGAGAGACTCGTCCCAACTGAATTTTCCAGAGGCAATCTCTCTTTCGATTTCACGCAGCCCGGACTGGATTTTTTTCTGTTCGACAGTGGAAATGATTCCCGCTTTCGAGAGCGCAGCTGCGTGAGCAATTGAGCCGGTAATGTCGTGTCGATAGAACCGGCGGTCAAAGGATACGGACTCACTATAAAGCGCAGCACTTTTTGCGATAGGTTTCCGGAATCGGCCCTTGCGCATGTCAGTCGAGTGTCGCTCGTCGGGTGACAGTTACTGAAGCGTACGCAGCGTCCTTGAGAACAAACTTGCGAATCTCGATTGCGATTTTACGGACGCGGAGTTTCCGCAAGAGGTGTGTGGCAAGATCGTTTGCCAGCGTTTCAAGAAGTTTGGGAGATTGTTGAGAGATGAAGGTTTTTGTGTTCCGGCAAAGCAAGGAATAGTCGACCGTGCGCGCAACTGCATCCTTAATGTCGCGAAGATCGCGCGCCGGCCAAAAAGTGATATTAAGGACAAGACGTTGGCGCTTGCGTCGTTCGGCCTGCGAAACCCCTACATGCGCCAGCACCTTTAGCCGCTCAATGTGGATTTGTTGTTCGGTGCTAACTCTCATCGTGTGTACAGCTTACACTAAATTATCTTTAATTGAGAACTTCCGATTTGTTTAACTATTTCGCGAACTCTTACCGGCGAATCTCGTAATCACCAAGCGAAAGCAAGATTTAGCTTAGCGTGATTGCCCTTTCTCTCGCTCGAGTTTAGAGCCTTTAGGCTTGTCCACAATCCCTCAACATCCGATCATCGCCGCCCGTGAAGACTGAAACCGCTTTGAAATTGAGCGTGTCGCCGGCCGGCGGTTCTGGGGCGACTGGCTGGCGGAAGCGCCGTCACGGTTGTCTGCAGCATTCGCCCGCTGCTCTTATCCTACCCGAAAGCGAACGTCACGAATGATCTTTGGACCGAAGCGCTGCTTCAATTTCCGGAGGACGTCGATCTTGGCCACCTGTTCGAGTTCGTAATGCAGCGCTGGTTGCAGAACGCGGACATAGAGAACGCCTTCACGCAAAGCGACCGGCGCCGAATGCGCGGCGATAAAATCACCGACGATTTTGCTCCATGCTTCAAGCACTTCAGCTTCCTGCAACCGTTCTTTCAGGCCGAGTCGTTGCATCACCTTCGGCAAAACATCGGCGGGCGCAGCCCATCGGCTATGCGTCACGGTTTTTTCGGGTAATCCGCGCCACTCAGCAACGACGTGAGCACGAAGTGATGGATTCATCCAGTACTAAACTGCTCGACTCGGCCCGGAATGACAAGATCGAGAATCGTCAATCAGTACCGCCGGCGCATGTTGCTCGGCAAGATATTCAACTCGGTGCGATATTTTGCGACGGTTCGACGCGCGATTGGAATGCCGCGGTTGCTCAAGATCTCGACGATCTCTTTGTCACTCAACGGCGCGCCACCGTCTTCGTTCTTCACTAGATCGAGAATCGCTTCCTTCACGCTCGTGTTGCTCATCGATTCCCCGGTAGCGGTTTGATAACCAGGCGCGAAGAAATACTTCATCTCGAACATCCCCTGCGGCGTGGACATGTATTTGCTGGAAATGGCGCGACTAACCGTCGTTTCGTGCACACCGACCGCGTCCGCGATCTGCACCATCGTCATCGGTTTCAGGAACGCAGAACCTTTCTCGAAGAACTCGCGTTGGCGTTTCACAATCTCGTGCGCGATGTTTGAAATCGTCTGCTGGCGTTGATGGATGGATTTAATCAGAAATTTCCCGCTTCGGATTTTGTCGCGAATGTAATCCTTCACTTCGCTGCCGCTGCGGTCCTGCGCCATGATGTCTTTGTAGGTGTTGCTGATGCGAAGATGCGGAATCTGCTCGCCGTTTAAAATGACCTGGTAAGTTCCGTTTACTTTTTCAACGGTCACGTCCGGCAATACGTAATTTTTCGGCGTTTCGGCGAATATCGCGCCCGGGCGAGGATCTAGCTGGGCGATGTTGTTCGCGCACTTCTGAACTTGTTCGACACCAATGCCAATGCGGCGCGCGATTTCCGGGAAACGTCGCTTGCCCAGCTCCTGCATGTGATCGGCAACGATCTTGTATTCGAAACTGTTTTGTCGTCTTTCGCGCGCGAGTTGGATCAGCAAGCATTCACGCAGATCCCGTGCGCCCACACCGGGCGGATGAAAGCTCTGAATGAGCGTGAGCATGTGTTCCAAGTCTTCCTGCGGAATTCCAGTGGTAAGCGCCATTTCCTCCGGCGTCGTTTGGAGAAATCCGTTGTCGTCGATGTTTCCGATGATGAGCTCCGCCGTTTTGCGATCGTCCGCGTCGAGCGCGTTCTGATTGAGCTGGCCCATCAAATGCTGCTGCAGCGTTTCGTGCGTCGGAATCGAATCAAAAAAGAACTGGCGCTTTTCTTCTGCTTCCTTTGCGCGGCCGCTGTAGCTGCTCGATTGCGCCATGTAATCACGCCACTCGTCATCGAGCTTGGCGAGTTTATCGAATTCTTCTTTGAAATTGCCGTCGGCGGGCGTTTCGGATTCAGAGGTCGGAGTGTCCGGATTCGGCGAATCGGGCAGCTCTTCCAAGACAGGATTGGCTGCCATTTCCTGCTGAACGAGATTGCGCAGTTCGAGCAATGGCGCCTGAAGAATGAGCAAACTTTGCTGGAGTTGCGGAGCAAGAACCTGTTGCAGAGAAAGATTCTGCGTTTGATGCATCCCGGGACCGGCCATACGCGGAGTTTACTGTCGGGCGACGGACAGGCAAGCAAGTTACGGGCCGCACCCCTCGTAATAGCTGCGAATTCGCGCCCATCGCAAGTTGGGGAACACGACTTGCTAGTTGATTACGCGGCACCAGTTTTCTAAATGCCCCGGATCCTCTTCGCGATAATTCTGCCTGCACCCTACTCACGATTTCGTTCAGCGACGCCCAAACGCCCGATGCAAATCAGGAGCAAACACTTCTGGCCTGCTGAGATGTAGACCACGCGCGACGAGCTCTCTTTGCCAGTGCCGCTTTCGCCAACGATCAAGACGATACTGTCGGTGTCGGCAACCTTACCAATCAAATTGTGAACGTGCTGCATGTTTTCGCTTGTGCCGATGACGTTTTCGAAGGTAACGGTTCTTGAGTTCCTTGCGGAGATAAACGTTCTCCTGTAAGGCCGCCAGCGATTTTGAGAATTTTGCCGGTTAGGCCAAAATTCGACCGTCAATCATCGACCAGGCCACCGGATTATCGAATCCAAGGATCTCTTCGAACACCGCTGCCGATCTCATAATCGGCATCGCGATCAGATCGGCCAAAAATCCGCGCCGAATTTTACCGATCGAATTCTCCTGCCGCAGAGTACGCGCAGGATTCACCGTCACCATTTTCAAAATTTCTTCCGGCGACACCTCAGGAAATTCTTTCTGAAACGCCCGCATCTCGGCGAACAAACTCAAATCGTCATTGCTCGCCAAGCTATCGGTCCCGAGACAAACGTTGAAGCCAAGCTCGCGCAGTTTTTGAAACCGAAATGGCGAATGTCCGAAATACGCGTGGCTGCGAGGGCAGTGAACCAAGTGACTCTTAATCACTAGTTTTTCGAGCGCTTGCAGATCGTTCTCCGAGATTTCATTCACATGAACAAGAATCCAGTCAAAAAGGGACGCCTCTCCGAGGCGTCCGACGAATTGTTCAACCGGTGTACCTCCCCCGCAATCGCCTACGTCGCGCCCAAACTCACTTAGAAAGTGATAAAGCAATCCATTGCAGGCTTGAAACATCGACATCTCCTCGCTCGACTCGGCGAGGTGCGTTGTCAGCAAGACGTCTTCGCGCTGCGCAATTTCTTCACACCGCCGATACAGATCTGCAGATGCTGTGAACGGCGCGTGCGGAGCGAGTCCCCAATGCTCCTGCGACTTCAGCTGTCCAACCGCAAGATTGACAATCTCGTTGACACCTCTCGGGTCGCGCACGTCGATCAATTCAGCAAACCACCACGTCCGAAGCGGCGCTTCAATTTGCGAAACCAGTTCCGGAACGCCGGTCAGGTTTGCAATCGTCGTCGTTCCGAATCGTCTCGCTTCGGCAAAACCCTGATTGATCGAACAGACGTAATCCCCTGGCGAGAGCCTTGCTTTCTCAGTATTGATCGCGCGGATCCAATTCGTAAACGAGCTCTGTCTCGCAATTTTGCCGCGCAGACAGGTGAAATCGAGGTGGCAATGCGCGTTGATGAGTCCGGGCAGCAACGCCTGTTCTCCAAGATCGACAAGCTCTTTGCCTGAATGTCCCTTCGAAATCTCAGAAAATCTTCCAACATCGATGATGCGGTCTTCCGAAACGGCGACCGCGCCGTTTTCGAACGACGGGCCGTCCATCGTTATAACGACTCGCGCGCGAATGATCATTTGTCGGTCTCGCCTTTGACAACCTTGCGGCACTCGTTCACCAACAAATTGCAGGCTTCCTGACAGAGCAGAGGTATCGCGGTTTCGCTGTCTCCAGTTTGATCGTGCGTTGAATCAAACTTCTCGGGCGGCAACTTTGCCGATGGCACCGCACCATCCTTGTTGCGCTTCCAGAGAATTACTCGCAAACAGCCCCCGTTGGAGCGGCAAAAATTCCCAACGACGCTATCGATTTGCTCATCGGAAATCTTTGTCGCAATGCGATACATCCCCGATTGTCGATCCAACGTTTGGCGCAAAGTCGTCGCCTGAATCTGGTTCTCGGTCCAAGCCGCCAGCGCCGCCAGCCGTCCCGGGTAGAAGTAATTCAGCACACGCCGCAATTCCCCGAGATCGACAACCTCCAATCGCCAGCCGTGTCGCAAATTCGGCGCAGTCTTTAGTGGACGATATTTTCCGGTGTCGTCGTATCGCGCGACCTCAATTGCGTCCTCCGGCTTCCGAAAGATCTTCAAGCCAACGGCCTGCTCGTCTTCGCGATGGCAGACAGCGAAGCCGTCGCTGCTCGTCCGTTGAATGAGAAGCTGCCCGAATCGGCTTTTATCGCTCAGGACCGCCGCGAGCGCTTGTTCCGGTGGCATTGCGCCGGTCAGGCCAGACAATGGGCAATCAAGCCGGCCGCGCGCTCGAGAAATTGCTTATCTTCGTCGCCGAACGCGTTCAACTTGTCGCTCTCGGCATCGAGCATTCCGACGATGTGCCGATGCTCGTCTTTCATCGGAACGATGATCTCGGACCGGGTCGTGTGAAACGTCGGCAGGTAGCGTTTGTCCTTCGAAACATCGCCCACCACGATTGCTTTACCCAATTCGAGAGCTGCCCCACACAAACCTTGCGTGGTTGGGAAGCGCGGATACGTGACCGGCTCGTTGCCAGTCCCGATTAGAATCACAAATTCGTGTTTCACGATCTTGTAAATCGCGATGAAACGATAATCGCGCGCCGCACGAATCATTTCTGCGACCTGCTTCAGGCTTTTTTTGGTGCAGCCACTCGCGAGGACAAAACCGCCGATATCCTGAAGTTTCCTTAGCGTGTCTCCATGCATAACCTTCGCGTTGCCGGGTCAGGAAAGATTGCGAGCCCGGGCCCGCGTGCAACTTTTCTTAGATCAAATCCGGGAATCGTTCGATCCGGCCGCTGCGGTCGCCTGCTCCACAATAATATCGGCCAGCCGCGAATCGGTTCCGATTGAGCTGGCGTAAAAAAGCGAGCGATTGTCGATCTGGTATGGACCGCGCCGAAACACTTCGTCGCGTTTCCTTCCTGGAAACAGCGATCTTTCACCGGCGATCCCCAGCAAAATCGGAATATCTTGGTAGGTATGGAGCCCGTCAGAGATAAAAAACGGGACCACGATGACGTTCGGGGTGCTGGTAAGCAATTTCCAATCGGACACAAGCGGAAATTCTTCCATGTAGACGTTGAGTACGTTGGCGTACCGATGTAGTCCCCGGATTTTCTCCGCTTCACGTTTTGCCGCCACCGCGCTGTTCTCGTTCAAGTCAGTCCCGTGCGCGACAATCAGAAAACTGGTCTCAGCCTCCGAAACGTTGGGTGCAATTTCGCGGCCTCGTTGTACCAGTAATTCGGTCATCAACGGGTGACTTCCGACCGGCTCGCCGTAATTCCAGATTTGTCCGTTCGCGCGTTTCGTAACTCGGCCATCGAGCTCAAGCTCACGCGGAATCACCGTCTGGGTGAAATAACCTTCGCTAATGAAATTGGGGACGACATAGACTATCTTGATCGTCTCTGGATCGAAAAGAAAGATCGCGTCGCGCAGGCTCGGCTCTTCCTTCCAAAAAGCGCACTGTACATCGGCAAAAATGCGTCGCCGTTGGATCGCAACCGCATGTGCCAGCGTCGGCGCGCTCGAGTCCGGATTCACAGTCGATCCATGACCCACAATCAGCAGCGCAGCGTCTGGTTTAGGTCCCACCATCCGAATTTACCACACAGGACACAGAGACCACAGAGACAGAAAACTTAATCCTTGTCCGTGACCTGCGCCCTCTCTGTGGTTAAAATGGAGCGACATGAAATTCCGGACCTACAAAAACACCGAAGTGAGGGTAAGTGAAGTTGGCTTCGGTCTGTGGACAATCTCGACCGGTTGGTGGGGAAATTTTACAGAGAGCGAGGCGATCTCGCTCATGCACAAAGCTTTCGACCTCGGAGTCACGCTTTTTGACGCGGCTGATACCTACGGTAATGGCTTGAGCGAGGAACTGATCGCCAAAGCGTTTCCGAGACAACGCGACCAAATCGTCATCGCTACCAAAGTGGGCTACGATTTTGTTCATTACGGCGAAGCGCGCGGGCGTGGTCAGCGCGAAATCCCGCAAGATTTTTCGCCGGAAGCAATCGAACGCGCAACCGACGCGGCGCTGAAGCGGCTGAAAACAGATCGAATCGATCTCTTGCAGCTCCATAACATTCGAATGGAGCAAGTTTACGACGACGCGGTTTGGAAGATGCTCGAAAAATTAAAAGCATCGGGAAAAATCCGATACTATGGCATCGCGCTCGGGCCAGCGATCGGCTGGTTGTACGAAGGCGTGAACTGCATTCGCGAACGCGGTGTCACGAGCATTCAGCACATTTACAACATGCTCGAGCAACATCCCGGACGCGCAATGCAGGACGCCGCAACCGACCTCGGCAAAGACACGATGTTCCTGATTCGGGTGACGCATTCGTCGGGAATGTTAGAAGGCAAATACACCGCCGACACGGTTTTTCCGCCGAACGACCACCGCAGTCATCGTCCGCGCAGTTGGCTGCTCAATGGAATCAAGAAGATTGAGAGGCTGCGATTCCTGGAAAATTCTGATCGCACACTTGGCCAGACCGCGTTGCTTTGGTTGCTCGCGGATGAACGCATCGCATCCACGCTGCCGAACATCTACAATGAACAACAACTCGTTGAGTTCGCGAAAGCGCCCGACTGCCCGCCGCTGACGTCAGACGAGCTGGCCAAGATCGACAGTCTCCATTCTCACAATTTCGGTGTCGAAGAGGAAGCACCCAAGTTCAAGGGCACGATGGAGCTGTCGAAAGAGACAGCCGCCGCTTAATCCGACGTGTCTTCTTCGACCGGCAAGGCGCGGCGAATCTGTTGAGCCGATTCGCGGCGGCCACGATTGCTCGAGCCTCTGTAAATCTCCTGGAAAATGTCGGCGATCATCGGGGCCGCGGTCGTGCCGCCGTGAACGTTGCTTCCGACTTCACCTTCATAGACGGCCGCAAACGCGTACTTCGGATCCTGGGCTGGTAAAAATCCCGCGAACCACGCGGCGGTGCGTTCCTTGTTTTTCGGGCCCCACTGCGCTGTCCCGGTTTTTCCCGCCACTTCGATGCCTTCAATTTCCGCAGCGTGCCCAGTGCCGTTCGGGCCGTTGACGACTTCGATTAACCCTTGGCGAACTTCTTGCATCGTTTCCGCGGATACATCGAGCGAACGCTTCTCGCGCAATTCGTAGGCCGTGACGATTTGTTGGTTCGGCGACTGCACCTGGCGAACCAGTCGCGTTTGATAAAATTTGCCGCCGTTGGCAATGATTCCCATTGCTTGGGCCATTTGCAACGGCGTCACCAGCGTATCGCCCTGGCCGATCGACAGATTTGCAATGTCACCGTTGAGCAATTTCCGGCCGTGCGTCTCTTTCATGTATTCGTCGTTCGGCACGCGTCCTTCCACTTCGCCGCGCAACGGAATTCCGCATTTTGCGCCAAACCCGAGCTTGAGCGACCAGTCGACGATCGGCTGCGCGCCGGTCTTCATTCCGACCTGGTAAAACCACGTGTCGCACGATTGGGTCAGCGCCTGGACAAAATTGAGCGCCCCTTGATCCGCCTTTTTCCAGTTGTGGAACGTCACATTGCCGATCTGAATTGCGGGCACGCATTGATAAAGATCGTTGGCGTGGACCACGCCAGTCTCGAGCGCGGCAATCCCAACTGCCACTTTGAATGTCGAACCCGGCGGATAAGCCGATCGAAACGAACGGGCGAGCAACGGAATGTCCGGATCAGCCTGCAATTGCTTGAATTTTTCGGTCGAGATGGAGGGGACAAAAAGATTCGGGTCGAATGTCGGCCAGGACGCCATCGCCAGAATGTCGCCGTCGTTTGGATCGACAATCACGATGGCGCCGCGCTTTGCCCGTGCTTCGAGCGATTTTTCGGCGAGCTGCTGAAGCTGCAAATCCAGGGTCGTGATAATATTGTTTCCAGGAACAGCGGATTTGATCAGCCGTTCGGAAGTTTTGCGGCCGTCTTTGTCGAAGGTGAGCTTGTATTCGCCGTGCTTGCCGTTGAGCAATTCGTTGAAGGTCTGTTCGATTCCTTCACGACCTTCCGTTTCCGGCCAAAGCGTTTCGTGATTGTCGATGATGCCGTCTAAGTTGCGGCCGGTCTTGCCGATGTAACCAATGATTTGTCCGGCGAGTTTTCCGTTCGGATACGTCCGCACATAAATCGGCCGAATAATGAGAAGTTCCTTCGACTGGTCTTTGACCGCGTTGTATTCCGATTTGCTCAGGTTTTGCGCGATCTCCAACGGCAAAATTCCGCGATTGTGATAATGCCGCACAATTGCATCATCTGAAATCTTAATCGCTCGACCGGTCAATTTCGTCGCGAGAGCAATCTTTTCGCGTGCGAAGGCGACGGCCTTCGCGTCGGCAAAATCGAGCGGCGTTGGAAAACTGATCGCGAGATTGTAGATCACTTTGTTTTGAGCGAGCGGCAATCCGGTGCGGTCGGTGATCTGCCCGCGCGGAGCCGGAATGTCGAGAATGTACGTGCGGGCGAGCTTTTGCGTCTCAAACGTCGGAATGATCGTTTCTTCTTCGGGCGGCGCGCTCGGAGCCGGCGTTGACGATTGCGCTCGAGCCACGGTTATTCCGGCAAAGATCAGCAACAGGATCTGCACGCGACGCAGATTCTCACGCAAGAGACTGAAATTCATTGGGACGGACTGCGTTAATCGGCGAAATTTTCGGACAATTCAATGACTTTGCAGGAAGCGATGCACTTCTTGGGCCAGCTTTGGCCCGATCCCTTCGGTCGCAGCGATCCGTTCCACGCTTGCTTTGCGTAACCGATTCACCGAACCAAATTTTCGCAGAAGCAGATTTTTTCGGTTCTGACTTACACCCGGACAATCGTCGAGAATGCTTTCGTCGATTCGTTTTTTCAATAGGATCTGGTGATAAGCATTTGCGAATCGATGCGCTTCGTCGCGAATTCGTTGTAGCAAATGCAGAGCGCCCGAATCGGGAGGCAATTGCAACGGCATCGCGCGGCCCGGGCGATAAATCTCTTCGTGTTGTTTCGCGAGACCGATGATTGGCAAATCGTACAGACCCAATCGCTGCAATTCGCGACACGCGGAGGAAAGCTGCCCTTTGCCGCCATCAACAATGATGAGATCCGGCAAACGAACTGCGACAAAGGAAACGCGCTCCATTGCCTCGGCTGGATTTTCCTGTGAAAATTCTGCGGCATCCGGATTTTTGTCGCGCGCTTGGAGGAGAACTCGCGAGTATCGCCGCCTTACCACTTCGGCCATGCTGGCGAAATCGTCCTGACCTTCAACCGTCCGCACCCGGTATCGCCGATAACAATCCTTATTCGGAACGCCGGCGCGAAAGCAAACCATCGAGGCGACCACGTGAGTCGTGGAGATATTCGAAATATCGAAGCATTCCATGACCATCGGCAATCTTGGAAGCTGCAAGGCATCGCCGAGCGCCTGCACATCCGGCATTGGATCGAACGCGCTTGGCAAAGGGCCACGCGTGAACCGCCGCATCTGTCGCGTCGTCTCGCGAACATCTTCGACCATGTTCCGCAGCTCGGCCGCTTTCTCGAAATCCATCTTCTCCGCCGCTTTGCGCATCTGCTCGTCTAAGGCTTCGACGATCTCGTGCGAGCGGCCTTCGAGAAATTCACAGGCTTGGGCGACACGTTCCCGATATTGCTCTGCCCTGATTTCGCTCAGACGCACCGGCACCTGATAGGTGGACGATTTCAGTTCCCGCTCGGTCGGCGCGCCTCGACCAAAGGTCAGGACGCCAAATTTTTTTCGCATCAAGTTCATCGTTTGCCGCAGGGCGCCCGCGCCGGCGTACGGTCCAAAGTAGCGCGCGCTGTCGTTCTTCTTCAAACGAGTTAGCCGAAAACGCGGCCATTCCTCTGACATGTCCACTTTCACGAGCAAGAATCGCTTGTCGTCGCGAAAAGAAACATTGTAGCGCGGCCGATATTCTTTAATCAGCTTGCCTTCGAGCAACACCGACTCCGCTTCGCTTCGAACAATGTGAGTTTCGAAGTCCCAGGTCGCTTCCACCATCGCGCGCGTCTTCAGATCAGCTTGGGCAACTTTCGACGGCAGGAAATAGGAACTGACTCGTCTCCGCAGATCGCGCGCTTTGCCAACGTAAATGACACGATTGAACCGGTCGCGCATCAAGTACACACCCGGCTTGTGCGGCACTTCATGCACTTTCTTTTGCAGATCGGGCTTTTCTTTTCTGACGACAGTCATTTAATCTTCCTCATAATCTTGATCCTGCTCACAAGATCGACAACGCGCCTTTACGGCATGTTTGAATGCGCCCCACCTCAATCCTCTCCCTGAGGGAGAGGAAGCCGCGTAGCGGCACGTAAGAGTAAAATGAACTCACGCCGCGCGGCGTCGCGGCAATGCGGACTGGACCATCATCAGCTCGGTCACATTCTCCGGCGTGAGCAGTCCGACCAATCGCTTCATGCTGTCGAGCACCGGCACCGCGGGACAATTGCATTCCTGCATGATGCGGAACGCGTCCTCGAATCGCGTGCCGGTAGTCACCGTCGGAATATTGCGACGCATGACTTCGCCGACTCGAATCATCGGATCGTTCCTGCGAAGCGCAGCAATCAGATCGTGTCGCGTTAAAATGCCGGCGACCTTATCGCTTGGATCGACCACCGGAAAATCGTGTTGCGACGTCGCCAGCAATGCGTCGACCGCTTCCTCTAGCGTCGCGCTTTCCGGAAGCGACCGAAATTCGCGAACCATCGCGCTCGAAACCGGAAATCGACGGGACACATCACGCATTTGCGCAAGCGCCGCCTCCTGCGACGCGCCGATGTAAACGAACAGAGCGATGAAAAGCAAAAACGGGTTCGGCGACATCACATGAGGTATTCCAAAAAGACCTACCACTCCAAAAATGAAGGCGAATGCCTGCCCGACCGTCGCGGCAGTTTGCGTAGCCCGGGCATAACTCATTCGCGTCGCCAACAGGGCACGCAAGACACGGCCGCCGTCCATCGGAAACGCCGGAAGCAAATTAAACAGCAACAACCAGACGTTGATTTGGAACAAACCGATCAGCATGTCACCACTGCGCACGGCCGCTTCCGGTACCACGTTTCCGCGTGCACCGATCACGAGATACAAGCAGCCGGCAATAATGACGTTGACCAGCGGTCCGGCTATTGCGATCACCAACTCCTGTTTTGGTTCCTCGGGCATCCGCTCCAGCCGCGCTACTCCGCCAATGGGCAACAGCGTGATATCCGGGGTGTTGATTCCGTAACTTTTCGCCGCGATCGCGTGTCCGAATTCGTGCAGCACGACGCACAAAAACAACAGCAGCACGAAAACTACGGCGCCTGCGGAACCCAGAGCCAGCCAGCCAATCAGTAAGAGAAACGTGACGTGAATACGCAATTGGATGCCGGCGACTCTAAGGATGGGAATTGACCAGGTCATGAAAACAATCTCGTTCGTTTTAGAACGCGCGCCAGCGATGTTGAAGACGCTCTGGCGACCATTCAAACTGAAGCGCAATGGAAGTTGTCGATGTCGCGATCGTCGGAGGCGGCCCCGCAGGTTCGACCTGTGCCGCGTTTTGCGCTGCAGCAGGGTTGCGAACGCTTGTTCTCGAACGCGAAAGATTTCCGCGCGAAAAAGTCTGCGGCGACTGCATCAATCCAACGTGCTGGCCAGTGCTGGAGCGACTCGAAATCACTAAGCAAATTCGCAACTCCCCCCATGGCGTCCTCGACGCCGTCGACTTCGTTGCCATCGGCGGTCAGAAAATTAGTGTCAATCTTCCGCGTTGCGAGCAAAGCGAAATTGCGATCAAACGCAGCATTTTCGACCAGCTGCTTTTGAATCGCGCGCGCGCACTCGGCGCTGAGGTTCACGAGGAGGCGACACTGATCGCTCTCGATCGGACCGCAGCGCACAACTGGAAGATCGATATCGTGCGAGAAACTTTCTCGGCGCGGATTGTTGTCGGAGCTGACGGGCGGAATTCAACGGTCGCGCGACTGCAAAATCTTTTGCCGCGTCTCGAGCGCGAGCGCGTTGCCTTGCAAGCGCACATTCCGCTTCCACTGGGTTTCGGGAATCGGGTCGTGCTCCAATTTTTGCCAGAAGGTTACTCGGGGCAGGCACCGGTGAACGATCATGAGCTCAATCTTTGTTTGGTTGGAACGCCGACGACGATCGCGTCCCTGCGCAATTGGGCCAAAGGAGAATTCAATCTGCCCACTCATCAAACGTGGCGCACCGTCACACCGTTGACGCGGGTTCCGGTTCCGGTCGTGTGTGACAATTTATTTTTCATCGGCGACGCCGCGCGTGTGGTCGAACCATTTACGGGCGAAGGAATCTATTACGCGCTGCGATCGGGCGAGCTTGTTGCAAACGCAATCATCAAGATTATTCGTGGCGAAGATCGACAGCCCGCCGTGCACGAGTTTACTTGCGAATACCGGCGAACGTATCGCGGACGGCTTTGGATCAATCAGCTCGCGCGCGTCGCAGTCTTATCGCCAAAAGCTGCGTCGGTATTCCTCCGAGTCGCACGATTGAACCCCCTGGTCTTGCGGCTACTAACAGGGAAGATTGTCAGCTCGAACTGAACTGTCGTGCGGCCTTTACTGTGTTCGACATCAGCATCGCAATCGTCATTGGTCCGACACCGCCGGGAACCGGCGTGATCGCCTTCGCTTTGGGCGCGACCTCATCGAATGCGACGTCGCCCACGAGCCGATAACCCCGCTCGTTCATTTTATCCTCGACGCGATTAATGCCAACATCAATCACGACAGCCCCCTCACGAACGTATGCCGCTCTTACAAAGTGCGCCTGACCGATGGCCGCGATCAGGATATCCGCTGACCGCGTGACCTCTTCGAGATTTTTCGTTCGCGAGTGCGCGACAGTAACAGTGGCGTCGCCACCTTTAGCTTTTTGCATGAGCAACAGCGCAACCGGTTTGCCAACGATCATGCTGCGGCCAAGGACGACGACGTGCGCCCCGGCAATGTCGATCCTTGTTTCAATCAGCAATCGCTGGACGCCGAGTGGCGTACACGGAACAAAACCAGTCGCGTCGCCCATCGCAAGCTTTGCAACATTAAGCGGATGAAAACCGTCCACGTCTTTTCGCGGATCAAGTGCGCGAACAATTGCAGCTTCGTCAATTTGCTTCGGGAGCGGCGATTGGACGAGGATCCCATGAACTTTGGGATCGCGATTCAATTCTTCGACGCTTTTGAGCAACTCGCTTTGCGACGTTGAGGCCAGCAACTCGAGTTTGACTGAATGCAGCCCGAGCTCGCGGCTCATTTTGTCCTTGGACCGAACGTACGCGCGCGACGCGGGATCGCCACCGACCAGAACAACAGCAAGTCCCGGCGTGATGCCCTTCGATTTCAATTCTGCAATCTGCGCGCAAAGAGCGACATAAACTTTTTCAGCAATCCCGCGACCGTCGATCAAATTTCCCATCCGTCGAGCTTAGATGAGTCAGCGGCGCTCAACCAGCGACATCATCAAATTTTGCAAACGCAATCGCTCGCGCTCGAATTCCTTGTCGGAAGATGTCGATCTTATCTCCTGCGGCTGACCAATAATCACCCGCACCTTAGAAAATGGTGTTGGAATTATGAAACGGTCCCAGCTCTTAGCACGCCAGCAGCTTGAATATTCCATGTTTACAGGGACGACTGGCGCTGCGGTCCTTTGGGCGAGAAAAATAATGCCCGGTCCAAGCTCATAAGCGGGACCGCGTGGCCCGTCGGGCGTTATCAGAACATCACGTCCGGAAGCAAGAACTTGACCCAGCTCAAGGACCGCGCTCGCGCCCATTCGTGAGCTCGAGCCGCGCACAACATCAAATCCGAAGCGGCGCGTCACGTCGGCGATCAGATCACCATCGTGGCTGGCGCTGATTAAACCCGCGCCGGGTCGCTGGGGAAAAAATCTCTTTAAAACAAACGAGATCAAAAGAAGGCGATTGTGCCAGAGTGCGGCGATGTAATTTCTGGTCACCGGTTTCCCAATAACGCCAGCACGATCGTCAATTTCATATCGAATCGTGCGCGCCAGAACTTGAAGCAAACGAAATCCAAACGCGATCAGCCATCTCGCGCGCCAGCCTTCGATCTTCAAGATTTCTTGCGCGCTCCTTGGCGCGAAGTTTTATCGGCCCAGCGATAAGCGCGCGGGCTTGGCAGGCCGATTTGATCGAGAATTCGCCAAACGACCGTGTCGACCGCATCAACAACCGAGCTCGGCCGGTTGTAGAAAGACGGAATCGCGGGCAGAACGATCGCACCTGCTTCGAGAAGCGTGGCCACGTTGCGTGCGTGAATTAAATTCCAAGGCGTCTCCCGCGGAACGACGATCAGCTTGCGGCGCTCTTTCAGAAAAACATCAGCCGCGCGCAGAAGCGCGGTGTCGCTGGAGCCGGAGGCAATTCTTCCAATCGTCGCCATGGAGCAGGGAGCGATCACCATCGCATCGAATTTCGCCGACCCGCTGACGAACGGAACATTGAGGTCGTTTTCGCTATGTTGCGCGATTCCTTTTGGAATTTTGAACGAGCCGAGCTCCTGTTTCGCAACTTGTTTAGCGTGGCCACTCATAACCAGATGAATCTCGTGCGCCATGGGATCGATTTGGTCGAGCAATCGCTGCAAATAAATCGAACCGCTGGCGCCGGTAGCGGCGATAACAAGTTTCATCGGCAAAGAGTTTGAATTTAATCCGTTCAGGGGGCAATAAGATACGCCATGGTTAAGAAACTGTTACACACTCGGTACCGCGTGACCGACCTCGAAAAAACGGTGGCGTTTTATAAAGATGTGCTCGGATTGCAGGAAACAAGGCGGCATACTTCCGGCCGTGGATCGCAATTGGTTTTTCTGAAAGCGCCTGAAAGTGAAGAAGAGATTGAATTGTGCAAATTCGATGAGAGCGGGCCAGTAGTGGTGAGCCCGGATCTGACGCATCTCGCGTTTGAAGTGGACGATCTGCAAAAATTTGCGCGAGAAGCAAAGGCGAAAGGTTATCCCCTTTCCGACGGCCCACTCAAAACATCCGGCGGTAGCATGATTGCGTTTATCGACGCTCCGGAAGGTTACGAAATCGAGCTCATCCAGCGCGGCGATGATTTGTAACCGCCGCTTGCGTGCATTGAGTCTTTATCGGTAAATTTGCCGCCCATGAAGCGCTGGTCTCGTTTCGCCCTTGCCCTGTGGGCAATCGGGCTCGCGTTTTTTTGCCTTGCTGCTGAACCAACGGCGATTCCGACGGACGATGAAAATCCAAATGCGATCCGGCCGACCGGCGTGCCGCCGCACAGATCGAAACCGAGTTCGAATGCCGTGGCGAGCTCGACTCCAAAGCCGGCCAGCCGCACAACGGTCAAACATCGCGAATCAGATGATGATTCGATTCCGACCCAGACCGTTCCAAGCTCGATTTCAAAGCGGGCCCGCCACGCAACGGTCAAACATCGCCAATCAGATGATGATTCGATTCCGACCCAGACCGTTCCAAGCTCGATTCCAAAGACTGCAGCAAGCTCGGTCATCGTGATCAACGCCAGCAATGGGCAGGTTCTTTACGAAAAAAATGCAGACCAAATCCGCGCGCCGGCGAGCACGACGAAACTCCTCACCGGATTGATTGTCGCTGAAAGCGGCAATCTCGATCGGCCGGTGACTGTGCAACAAACCGACACTTTGGCCGAGCCGGTCAAATTGAACATTAAACCGGGCGATACTTACCAGCGAATCGATCTCCTGCGTGCGTTGCTAGTAAAAAGCCCGAACGACGTCGCCCGTTGCCTCGCGAGGGATAACGCAGGCAGCATCGAAGCGTTCGCAGAAAGAATGAATCAGCGCGCGTTCGTCATCGGCGCCCGAAATTCACATTTCGTGAATCCGAATGGATTGCCGGACGCGCGCCAATATTCGACCGCTCGCGATTTATCAGCAATCGCGCGCGTGGCCTACGTGAACCCCACGATCCGTTCGATCGTTTGCCTGCCGCAGCTCATGTTCCGCTACGCGAACGGACGAACGCGCGAACTGGAAAATACAAACAAACTCTTGAAGCGATATTCCTACTGCAACGGAATGAAGACCGGTTACACCGAAGCAGCCGGGAAATGCCTGATCGCAAGCGGGTCGCGACCGGGAAAAGACATTATCGTCGTAGTGCTTGGCGACAGCCACTCTGGGGTTTGGCGCGACGCGGGCGCCCTACTCGCCTGGGCCCTTTGGAATCCATCGGCCGGATGAGCGAGCTTTACGGCCAGAGAAAACTTCCGGATCGAAACTGAAAATTACAGAGTCCGAGAGGTCGCCCAGTAGCGAAGGAACGGGCTCCTGGATCAAAGCCAGATTGTGATCGACGCTGTGCGAAGCACCGGCCGGCACGTCGTCTGGACGTTCTGCCGGTCGAGCAGATTCTTTGGCTCCCTGACCGCGCGCAGTCGCGTTGCAAGCGTACTTGGCTTCAAACGTTGCTCGAGTGTTTGATTCGCGGCCGTTGTTTGCGAGGTAGTCGAGCAAGCAGGCAGGGACGCGAGGCTGAGCGGACAGAAAGCAATTTCGATTCTCTTTTTTACTCGGAAAGTTAATACCAGCAATACCAGCGACGCTTCTATAATTGCTATAATCAGCGCTCGAATAGCAAGAACATTTAGCTCTGGGAAAACCGGCCCAAGATCGGCGCTAGCTTATCTGCTGTCTGCTTCGGCCAAAGCTTCCGCTCCGTGACGAGGGCGTTATCGAGCGAACGGTGCTCCGGCCAACTCGGCTCGGCTGGGATGCCCGGAATTGCCTCGATCAGGATTCTCTTGGCCGCCTCCGCGTTCGCAGTCAAATGGCCAAACACCGTTTGAGCCGAGACTGGTTCATCCTCCACTTTCCAGCAGTCGTAATCGGTGATCATCGCCACGGTCGCCAACGCAATCTCGGCTTCTCGCGCCAGTTTCGCTTCCGGCACATTGGTCATGCCGACCACGTCAAAACCGTAGCGCCGGTTTAACTCGGACTCAGCCCGCGTTGAAAAGGCCGGCCCGTCCATCCCCACATATGTGCCACCGTTATGAGCCGTAACTCCAATCCTTTTCGCCGATTCAGCGAGAATATTTCGTAGTCGGAGACTGGTGGGTTCGGCAAAGGAAACGTGCGCGACGATGCCTTCTCCGAAAAATGTGTGTGACGCGCGGGAGCTCATTCGGTCGTAGAATTGCGACGGGAGCAAAATATCCCGTGGTTTATATTTCTCCTGCAAACTGCCGACCGCAGTAACCGCGATGACCCAGCGCACGTTGAGCGAACGCAGCGCGTAGATGTTCGCCCGATGATTCAGTTCCTGCGGAAGAATTCGATGGCCGCGTCCGTGTCGTGGTAAAAAATAAACCCGCCGCCCGCTAATCTCGCCTCCAATCAGCACATCCGACGGTGCTCCAAACGGCGTTTCGATCCGATATTCAGTGGCATCGCGCAATTGCTCCATCTGATATAAACCGCTGCCACCGATGATGCCGATTGCCGGAGTTTCGCTTCTCATGGCCAATCAGATTTAATCGGAAAAATCGACAAGTTGGGAAGCGGATAATGTCGGCGTGGCCAAGACCGCGGCCTGGTGTATTATTTCGCCCGCCGATGCCCAAGTTCTTCATCAAAACCTATGGCTGCCAGATGAACGAGCGTGATTCGGAACAGGTCGCGCACTCGTTGATCGAGCGCGGTTACGAGCGCGCGGCCAATGAATTGGAGGCTGACGTTGTGCTGTTGAATACCTGCAGCGTCCGCGACATGGCTGACCAAAAAGCGCTCGGAAAAATGAGAATGCTCGGCCGCATGGCAAACGAGCGGCCGCATGTTATTTTCGGTTTTCTTGGTTGCATGGCTCAGGCGCGTGGCGACTCGCTGCTGAAAAACCTTCCGCATGTCGATCTTGTCGTAGGTACCCAAAGATTTCATCGCGTCGCCGATTACGTGGAGGATCTCCGTCAAAGAAAAAGAACGCGCGCGATGGATGATCCGCGATTTTCGATCGTCGACATTGAAGAGGAAACTGGATCGCAATCGACGATTCGCGAACAACAACTCCTCCCAAAGCAAGCGACCGCGTTCGTTTCGATCATGCAGGGCTGCAACATGCGCTGCACCTTTTGCATTGTTCCGCAGACGCGCGGCGCCGAGCGCAGCCGCACAATTGAAGAGATTGTCGACGAGGTGCGCGTACTTGTTTCATGCGACGTCAAAGAAGTGACCTTGCTTGGGCAAATCGTGAACCTCTACGGCCGCCACGAATTTGAGAAACTCGACAACAAGAGTCCATTCGTCCAATTGCTTGAGGCCGTTCACGAAATCGGCGGGCTGGAGCGGGTTCGTTTCACGTCGCCTCACCCAATCGGTTTCAGCGACGATTTGATCGATGCCTACCGGCGCCTGCCAAAATTAGCGTGTCATCTTCATCTGCCAGTGCAATCCGGTTCCAACAAAATCTTGAAAGCGATGCATCGGACTTACACCGCCGAGAAATATATCGATCTTGTCCAGCGAGTTCGCGACGCGCGAAGAGGCATCGCCATCACCACCGACATCATCGTTGGATTTCCGGGCGAGACCGAAGCCGATTTCCAGCAAACACGGGCCCTGGTCGAACAGGTCCGATTCGACAACGCGTTTGTGTTTCGATATTCAGCGAGGCGCGGTACGCCGGCCGCCGAAATGGCGGAGCAAATCGACGAAAGCGTCAAGGAACAGCGCAATCACGAGTTACTTGAGGTCGTCAATCAATTGGCCGTGCAAATCAACCAGCGGTTGGTCGGTCAAACGTTCGAGGTGCTTTGCGAAAAACCAAGCAAAACCAATCCCTTTCGTTTGATGGGACGCACCCGGACAAATAAAATCGTCCTCTTTGAAGGCTCCGACGAACTCCTTGGCAAGCTTGTCGACGTCCGGATCGAACGCGCGACCGGATTTAGTCTTTACGGAACGCCAGTCGGAGCGGCCGCACCGATCACAGCGATCGCGATATGATCTACGATTTCTCCTTGCAATCTGTCGGCTTCGTCGCTGGAATCGCCCTGATTCTACTGAGCCTGCCGGGATTAGTGAAACCTGCGCCAATCCAGGATTGGTTGAAACGCTTTCCACGGTCAAGCATTGCCGGCGTTGTTCTTTTAACTATGACGTTGATCTGGTCGTTTTGGTTGCTCGCCACGATGGAAATGGGTGAATTCGCCGGCTTTCGTCGTCCGTTGCTGATCATTCTCCCTATTGGTTACATGCTCGTACTGCGCTTCGTCGAAGAATTTCTGGCGGCGCGCGCGCTTGGCATTCTCTGTTTGCTCGCAGCAGAACCGCTTTTGGAAGCTGCGTTTTTTCGTTACGAGACCAGCCGCTTGTTCCTGACCGTGCTCGCTTACTTGATGATCATCGCCGGCCTTTTTTGGGTGACAATGCCGTACCTCCTGCGAGATCAAATCAATTGGAGCGCGCACAACAACGCGCGCTGGCGGACGGTTCATGGAATCGCGGCGGCTTACGGTTTAACGATTCTCGCCTGCGCGTTAACACAATACTGAGTTGAACAGCGTCCTAGTAATTCGCGGCGGCGCGCTCGGCGATTTCATCCTCACTTTGCCTACGATCAAGGCTTTGCGCGATGCCTATCGGAATGCGCGTATCGAAATCCTCGGCTACAAACATATCGCAGCGCCGGCCGAGAATCGGTTTTACGCGCAACGGGTTCAATCGATCGAATTGGCCGCGCTTGCCCGATTCTTCGCTAGGGATGCTGATTTGCCGGCCGAACTCGTGAGATATTTTGCCGGGTTCAATCTGATTCTGAGCTATCTCTACGATCCCGATTCAATTTTCGAAGCGAATCTGCGACGCAGCGGCGCACAAAAAATCGTGCGTGGCCCGGGGAAGGTCGATGTCGGCTCGCACGCGACGCATCAGCTCGCACGACCGCTCGCGGAACTCGGTGTGCCAATCTCGGACTTCGCACCGAAACTTTATCCTTCGGTGAAAGAGCGACATCGTGCATGGCAATTCCTCGACGGATTAGCTGAGCCAATCGTTGCGTTTCATCCCGGAAGCGGCAGCGAGCAGAAAAATTGGCCGCTCGAGACATGGATTGAAGTCGGGAATCATCTGCTCAGAGATTTTACTGGCTCGCTCGTGATTGTTTCGGGCGAAGCCGACGAACGGCTCGCGGCTCAGCTCGAATTGGTCTGGCAAAATCCGCGCGTTCGCTTCGCGAAAAACCTGCCGTTGCCGGACCTAGCAGCAGTGCTTGAAAACACAATCTTTCTCGGGCACGACAGCGGTATTTCGCATCTGGCCGCAGCAGCTGGCGCAAACTGCATTTTGCTGTTCGGACCGACCGACCCAGCAGTCTGGGCGCCGCAAAACGATAACGCGCGCGTAATTCGCGCGCCAGACGGAGACCTACGGCGGCTCGATGTCGATCTTGTGCGCGACGGGCTCGATCAGGAGCTAATGCGCATCGGCATCAGGACGTAGAGAAACGGTGTCTGAATTTTCAACACGCCGGGGCTCATCTCGTCGATGAGATCGAGAAAAACTTCGTCCTCCGTCAGATTCCGCAGCGGCGCCATTAAAAACTCCGGATTGAAGGCGATTGAGAAGTCGCGGCCCTTGTACTGCACCGGCAGCGACTCCTTCGCTTCGCCGACTTCCGGCGTATTCGCGGTGATGTCGATGTTGTTCTTGCTGAAATTGAGTTTGATCGAGTTCGATTTTTCGCTCGCCAACAGCGACACGCGACGGAGCGAGTTCAAAAACGTCTCGCGCTCGAGAGTAACCCGTTCCTTGGCTTCCGCCGGAATGACTTGTTTGTAATTCGGGTAATTTCCTTCGATCAGCTTCGACACGAGCAGCGTCTTGTTGAAGTCGAAAGCAATCTGCCCGCTGGCTACGCTCACTTTGACGTCGCCATCTTCGATCAGAAGCCGCTGCAATTCAGTGACCGCCTTCGTTGGAACGATGATATCCGCTTCCTGGCTGCGTGGAATTTCCAACTCGATATCGACCATCGCAAGCCGGCGCCCGTCGGTCGCTACGAGAGCGAGCTTGTTCTCCTTCATACTGAACAGCAGACCGTTTAGCACGTAGCGCGTTTCATCCGTTGAAATCGCGTAGGAGGTCTTTCGCAAACCATCTCGCAAATCCTTCTGCCGAATCGGTACCACCTTGGCGTCTTCAAATTTCGGGAGCGGCGGAAATTCTTCCTCGGGCAATCCTAGAATCTTGAAGAAACTCTGCCCGCTTCGAATCGAAGCGGCGTTCTTGCCATCGACATCGATCCGGATTTCGCTCGCGGGAAGTTCGCGCACGATGTTGAAAAGCCGGCGTGCCGGCAACGTGGTCGCGCCTTCTTTCTCCACATTCGCCTCAAAACTTCCCCGGACACCGACGTCGAGATCGGTAGTGGTGAGATGAACCGTGCCATCGCTCGCTTGCAGCAAAACGTTGGAAAGAATTGGCAATGTCGTCCGCGTGCTGACGACGTTTTGAACCTGTTGCAAACCTTCGAGCAGCTTTTCTTTAGTGGCGCTAAACTTCATAGAACGACAATCTGCCTAAGATGTTAGGCGTGCGATGTTATTCGGCAACCGCAAAGTCTTGTGCCTCAAGATCGATAAGTACACTCAGCGTTGCAGCGAACTGTCGATAAACGAAATCGTTTGCCGGACGCTATCCTGCTCTTTCATCCGTTTTTTCACCAGCTTGTACGCGTGCAACACCGTCCCATGATCGCGTCCGCCAAATGCGTCGCCGATTTCGTTGAGTGAGGATTTCGTCAATTCCCGCGCCAGATACATCGCTACCTGCCGCGGGAACGCAATACTCGCCGGTCGGCGCTTGCTCGTCATGTCAGCCAGGCGAACGTCGAAATGCTCGGCGACCTTGCGTTGGATTTGTTCGATCGTGATCGAAGTCCGCGCTTCCTCTTGCAAAATGTCCTTGAGCAGACGCTCGATCACCTCCTGCGTGAGCTGTTTGCCGCTGAGTGAGGCGAAGGAGGCAACCCGCATCAGGGCGCCTTCCAAGCGGCGAACATTGCTGCGAATCCGGCTGGCGAGAAACTCAAAGACCTCGTCCGAAAGCTTGATCTGCATTCCCAGCGCTTTCTTGCGCAGAATTGCGAGCCGCGTTTCGATCGCAGGCGGTTGAAGCTCGGCGGTCAGGCCCCATTCAAACCGGGAAACCAGGCGTTGCTCCAGGTTCGCAATCTCTGATGCCGGCCGATCGCACGAAAGCACGATCTGTTTGTGCCCGTCGAACAGCGTGTTGAACGTGTGGAAGAATTCTTCCTGCGAGCGTTCTTTGCCGGCGAGGAATTGGATGTCGTCGATGCAGAGCAGATCGGCCTGACGGTAACGCTTGCGGAATTTGACTAGGGTGTTGTGCTGGATCGCGTCGATGAATTCGTTGATGAAGACCTCGCTCGAAAGATAGATGACTCTCGTGTTTTTCCTTTTCGCCAAAACGTACTGCCCGATCGCCTGCATCAGGTGGGTTTTGCCAAGACCGACACCACCGTAAATGAAAAGGGGATTGTAAGTGCGCGCCGGCGCCTGCGCCACAGCCAGACTCGCGGCGTGTGCGATCTCATTGTTCGGCCCGACGACGAAGGATTCAAACGTATTGCGCGGATTCAGTCCAAACGAGCTGTTGCTGGTTGGTTTCCTGTCGCGGCGAGAATCGCTCTCCTTGGAGACGCCGATTGGTTCCATGTCTTCAACCGCTGATTCGGAACAGATGAACTTGATGTCGCGAGGCTCGCCGAACGCGCTCAGCACCGCAGCCTGCAGCGCTGTCATGTGGTTACTCTCGATCCAATACTGATAAATATTGTTCGGAACACGGAAGCTGAGCGTCTCGTCGGTCGCGCCGACTAATTCGACCGCCGAGAACCAACGTTTAAAAGTGTCCGCGCTAACTTGAGGTTTTAGGGCGGCCGACAATTTCTGCCAAAGCTGAGTACATTTGTCGTCCATAGGGAACTTGTTAACAGTGTTACCCAATCGCCATAGTGGCGGTTGCAGGATCAATGTTGCTCTTCAGATGACGGCGACGTCTCGTGAACGCCGCCGCCATCTGAAGCCCTAAAGACCGAGAAAAAATGCAAAAATCGTCAAAATATGAGGGGAAACGGCTATTGCGCTCGTGCGAAAAACTATCTCGCGAACCGGCATCGACATCTCCTTTATCTTCTCGATCTCGCAGGGTTAAGGGCTTACTCATTCTCGGGAATTAATCTTTCTCAAACATGTTCACATCTTATTCACACGTGCCCCGCCTTTCGTCCTCTGCCGCTGGTTCGAGATTAGAAATCGCGTTCAAAAGCGACAAGAAAAAATCTGAACTTTATTTTTAATTTTCGGTCAAAAAATTCTTGACGAAAAAAACAAAACGAGCGTGTCCCTAAGCAACCGACAATTTGAGGAGAGACATGATCCGCAAATTCCTGCGCGCGCAGCGGCATTTTCTTGGCTTCTGCAGGTTGGTAATGGATCGCGGCGGCTTCGATTCAATATGTCGCGCGTTTTAATTCCATTTTCTCTTCTGATTTGTGTCGCGACGACAATCCGTGGCGCCGAAGATCTGAATCCGCCGTTCGGATTTCGCTGGAACGATTCAATGTCGCGTGTCGGAGCAGTGCTCAAAGGCGCGAAAGCGACAATTGTTTCGCGCGAGAAAAAAGAAAGCCGCGACGTTTGGACCGTTGAAGGCCTCGTTCATCCTGGATTGAAGCGCACACTCTTCACCTTTAAGGGCGGCGCGCTGTTCGGCGTCGAATTGCAGTATGAATATCCCGATTGGTCGATCGAGCGTTACAACGAACGGATGGGCGAAATCCGTCGCTACTTCGATGCCAAGTACGGAACTGGCAAATTGGTTTCGCGCACGCGCGACACCGACTCGGATGTCATCCAAACATTGGTCGGCTATCAATGGATAGTTGGCGCGACGATGCTCGAGCTTTTCTATTTTTCAGCGCAACACGACCAACTCGTCTTCCGCACCATCTCGGTCGATTACAAACCCTGTAACTTGTAGCGGCTCGCCGCGTGGAAGCGAGTTCACCCAGAGCCAATGGTTACAAAGTCGTCTCCGCAACCGCCCGTTGTCGATGTTTCGCGCCGCGCTGGGCTTCTTTTTGCAATCGCTTGAGTCTGCTCGCGAGACTTGCCTTAGCCGCCGAGCTCATTCGGTCAATGAACAAGATCCCGTTGAGATGATCGACCTCGTGCTGAATGGCGCGCGCGAGAAATCCGCCGGTTTCGATTTCGATCGCTTCGCCGCTCAAGTTCCGCGCGCGGACGGTAATCGATTTGGCGCGGCCAATCTCGCCCGTAATTTCCGGAAAACTCAAACAACCTTCCGTTCCCATTTCGGTTTCGCGCCCGAGCTCAACCTGCGGATTCACCAACACGAGCGGCATCGCGCTTTTCGGGTCGATCTGATCGCCGTTCAACTTCATCGATGTCGGCCGATCTTCGATCTGCGAGACATCGAGCACCGTCAACTGAATCGCCTCGCCAACTTGTTGCGCCGCCAAACCGACTCCGTTCGCTGCGTGCATCGTCTCGACCATGTTCCGAGCCAGCTCGCGAATCCGCTCGTCGATCTCCCCAATCCGTTTTCCTTTCGCCCGCAGAATCGGGTTACCATATTGCAAGATCGACAATCTCATTGTTCGCCCTTTGTGAACGCTGGCAGATTTTTCACGCCGGCGAGTTTCAACGCGTCCATCACTTTCACGATCGTTCCAAACGACGCCTTTTTGTCTGCCTGAAGTGCGAGCGTGCCTCGGCGCGTCTCGGACAAATTCTTCACTGCGCTTTCCAACTCATCCACGGCAATTGGTTTTCCATCCAGTTTCACCTCATCATTTGGATCGACCGTAACAATGGCGTGTTCGAGCTCGGCTGGCGTCTTCGTCGCGGTTTTCGATTCCGGCAAATTGATCTGCACTTCGGGCTGGTCCTTTTTGAACGTGGTCGAGACAACAAAGAAAATCAGGAGAATCGTCAGTATATCGACCAGGGAGACGATGATGATCGATGGCGCGCGGCGTTTGCGGACAGCAAATTTCACAGATGTCAGTCTTGTCTCACGCCATCGGCGCGATTTCGGGCGTTGCCGGTTGAGCGGGCGTGATTGGCTGGGCCGGAATTGGTTGTTGTTTTGCCCGAGCGCCGGCGACGCGGCCGTAGTAACACTTTGAGAGCAAATCCGTCACCAGCGATTCCATCTCCACAGAAAGCACTTCCACTTTCTTCGAAAAGTAAACGAACGCGATCAAGCTGGGCACGGCAATTCCGAGACCGAACACCGTGCAATTGAGCGCTTCAGAAATTCCACGCGCAATTTGTTTAGGATCAGCCGCGCTCGTGCTCACGCCGAGGCTGGCAAAAACGTGTACCAAACCGGAAACCGTTCCGATCAATCCGATCAATGGCGCGATCCCGATGATCACTTCTAGGACAACGAGTCCACGCTCGAGCCTCACCATTTCGTGACGGGCGCGCGTTTGCACCGCTTCCACGTTTTCCGAGCGCGGCCAACGCAAATGCCCGAGCGCAACGCGCACGATCCGCGCGAGCGAAGACGCATCGTGCTGCACAATTCTAACGAGACGTTCTGGATTTGCGCCCGGTGCGAGCCGTTCCATTTCGCTCTCGATCGTCAACGGCAAAACGTTTTTTTCGCGCAATGCCAGGGTCCGCAAGATTATCACGGTGAGCGAAACGATCGAGCATGCCAGCAACGGCCACATGAAAATGCCGCCCTTGGCAAAAAATCCGGCGATGGTCTGGAACACTTGCATCATGATCTAGCTAACAATCATCGGTTACTGAACGTGGTAAACGCGATTTGGCTTTCCAAACCTTCCGGCGGTAGCGCGCTCGCGACGTCCTCCGGTATTGGCGGCAACTTCGAATCAAGAATCGCCTGAAGGCAAACGTTTGCAAACGCTTCGTTGGAATCGTTGCTAAGGACCTTGAGATCCTTTACCCGCCCGCTCCGATCAACCCAAAAGCTGACGCGAGTTGTTCCGAGGCTAACCAAATCAGCTTTTTGTTCGATATAGGCATACCAATGCGATCCGATCGCATCGAAAAGGATTTTTTCGTAACGGCCGAGTGGTGTGCCGACGGCATTCACGGCCGATGTGCCGCGGTTCGTGATTGAACCGGCCATTCGTGTTCGTTCTTTGTAGGGTTGGTAGTACGACCTTTGCTGCTGCGGTGTGCTCGCGACGGATGGGCGTGGAGTCGGAGTCGACGTGAGCATCGCGAATTCTTCGGATCTGGAAATTGGCGTCGGCTGTGCACTGGGCTGTGGCGTTGTTGATTGCTGCGGTGCAATGCTCGGCTGAGCTTGTGCGCCTTCGTTCGCCAATGACGCTTGATTTGAATCAAAATCGAGTTTCGTCCGCTCGCTTCCCTCCTGCGACGGCAACGGCATACTGCCCGTTGCCGCTTGCTCACTCGCCGCGATCGAGTTTGCATTCGATTCGAATGTTTTCTCTTTCGGTCGTTCGGTTTGTTTCGATTCGTCGTTCGGAACGAACAACGTGTTCTTGGCTGGTGCGGGCGTGGCAAGATCAACAAATGTCAGCTCGACCGGTTTATCTTCTTCAGTCACGGAAAACGGCGAGTAAAGCAGGCCTCCAAAAACGGCGAGCCCGTAACCGATCAGCAAGTGGATGGCGAGCGCGGCCAGAAGCGCCCAAAGAATCTTGCGCGCTTCCTTTTTTCGCTCGGCCGCATCGTCCTCTGAATGGCCGATGATGAATTCCGCCGTGTTCATGAATTCAGAGCCAGAACGTTATCTCACGCTCGAAGTCGTGACAAACTTCTCGCTCCGCGTCTTCCTCTTAGTCTTGGTCTTCGTCATCCTCGCGTGGTGAAACAGATATTGCTGTGCGTAACCGCCATGGTCGCCAAAGTATTTCTCTGTGAACGCTCGGAGCCGTCCGGCGTTCAATTTTCGCGCCCGTGGAAAATACTTTTCTCGCAGCACCCGTTCGATCCAAACGTCGATCGGGAACGCACGTAATCGCTCGTAGGCAAAGAGCATCACACAATTAGCAACCTTTGCGCCCACCCCCGGCAGCTCGCGCAACCGCGCGCGTAGATCGACGTCCGGCAAGACTGACATCTTCTCAAGATCGACATCGCCCCGCGCGACCAGCCGCGTTGTCGCCAGCAGATTTTTCGCGCGGTAACCGAGCGCACATTGGCGCAGTTCTTTCTCCGATGACGCGGCAATTCGATCTGCGGACGGAAACGTGTAAATCACGCAACCGTTAATCTCCCGCGCTTCGCCGAATCGTTCGCGCAGTTTTTGCGAGATTTGGCGAATATGCGCGACCTGTTTCATCGCCGAACAAATGAATGTCACGAGACATTCCCATTTCGGCTGACGGATGATCCTCAGCCCGCGGCAGAATTCCGTCGCCGCATTCATTACCGGGTCTTCCGGAAACGACGCGCAGATCTCCGTCAGCGGATGATCAAGAGCGAAATAACTGTGAATCAATTCTTCGCCGCCGCTCACGAACAATGGGTCTCCGCACTGCTCGACGTAAACCGCCCGATCTCCAATTGTCCCAACGAAACCATCGCCCGCTTTCTCCCAATGAAAGACCTGGCCAGAATTGAGCGTCATCGCCAAGTCGAAATCTTGCGCCGGAATTTTCCGGAGATGTTGCGCGCTCATTGATGTTGTAGTCGGCGGTCTCGGCGGCACAATCTATTCGATCTTCCCTCGTCATTCGACATTCGTCATTCGTCATTCACAGTATGCAGCCATGGACGGGCGGCTCGCGATCGATAGCGGAGTTCTTCTTCTTTACTTCGTTCTCATCATTGGAATCGGCCTTTATATGGGCCGCGAGGAACAGAATCTCGCCGACTTCGCGCTCGGCGCCCGCCAAATTCCGTGGTGGGCTGTGCTCGCGTCGATCGTCGCCGCCGAAACAAGCGCCGGCACATTTTTTGGAACACCGGGCGAAGGTTTCGCGCTCCGCAATTACACTTACGTACAGCTGGCATTCGGCACCATTCTCGCCCGCATTCTCGTCAGCTACATTTTCATCAAGCCGTACTACGACTACAAAGTTTATTCGATCTACGAATACCTGACCGCGCGATTCGGCGTACCAACAAAAAACGCCGCGTCCGCCGTGTTCATGATCACCCGGCTGCTCGCTTCCGGAGCGCGCTTATACGTCGCGGCGATCGCGCTCGCGCTCGCCTACGAAATGATTCGCGGCGTCCGGCCGAACCAAACCGAAACGTTGTTCATCTACATCGGGTCAATCATCGCGCTCGTGATTTTGACTGCGATCTACACCACACTCGGAGGAATTAAAGCCGTCATCTGGACCGACTTGATTCAAGCTTCAATCATGATCGGGAGCGCGCTGACCGCCCTTGGTCTTCTTTACTGCGCAATTCCCGGCGGCTGGCATGAGATCGCCAAGCGTCACGGCGGATTTCAGTTTTCTGATTTTATCACGACCGGACTCAATCCCGCGGAAACCGGCTGGCAGCGAATGAAAGGCCTGTTCGAAATCGAATACACAATTTTCGCCGGCTTGATTGGATCGACATTCATCACGATGTCCACGCACGGAACCGATCAGGACATGGTGCAACGAATGTTGACCGCGCCCGATGTGCGCCGCAGCCGCCGCTCGCTCATCGTGTCTGGTCTCGCAGATATTCCGATTGTGCTTACGTTCTTGAGCATCGGGTTGTTGCTTTGGACCTACTATCAGGTCCATCCCGATCCCACACTCCCGAAAACGCCAAACGAAACGTTTTGCCATTTCATTCTTTATCAAATGCCGGTTGGTCTGCGCGGCTTGCTTATCGCCGGAATTTTCGCGACCGCGATGGGCTCGCTTAGCACGGCGATCAACGCCCTCGCGACCAGTTTCACCCGCGACTGGTACGAGCCTTACATCAACCCCGGATCGACAGGCGAACAGAGTCTGCGCGCAGTCCGCTGGGCCACGGTTTGGTTTTCCATCCTGATGGTCGTCGTGGCATCCACGACTTCCTATCTCGTCATTGTCCATCCGAATGTGCGCATCATTCCGATCGTCCTTGGGATTTTCGGTTACACCTACGGCTCGCTCTTGGGCGTTTACCTTTGCGGAATCTTTACCAGGAGCCGCGGCAACAACTCCGGTAACATCATAGCGATGATCGTCGGCTTCATTGTGGTCGCGATCCTGAGCGGTTTGCCCAACAACATCGCCGGACTTTGCGGCACGAAGCTCTACGATCAGCCAAGTTGGCTGCCAGTGATGAAATTCCCGTGGTGGATCTGCTCCGGAACAATCGTCACTTTTTCGGTGGCGATTCTTTTCCGGACTGGTCACAAACATCACCCGGGTGTCGCTTAACGCTAATGTTAAGATAGTAATTGACTGGCCATGCGTCGCTAATTACTTGACGCCTAACGGCAGTCTTTTTTTACTCAACCCTCAACCACCGAAAGTCCCATGGCCCATGTTGTGACCGACAAATGTAACGGATGCAAGTTCACCGACTGTGTAGAGGTGTGCCCAGTCGCGTGCTTCTATGAAATGGACAAACAGGTGGTCATTCACCCGGATGACTGCATTGATTGCACGGCTTGCGTAGACGTGTGCCCAGTGCATGCCATTTACGCAGAGCAGGACGTTCCTTCGGAATTTACGAAAGACGTCGAGTTCAACGCCGTCCAAGCGAAGCAGCTGAAAGACTCGGGCGCGCCCGCAATCACGATCCGCAAGGATCCTCTGCCGGGCGCGATGGAGCGAAAAAAGGCCCTCGGTTACTAAGTGGCCAGCCGAGCTGGATTCCGGGGATGGAATTTCCCGGTGGAATTTGCTTCGGAACGATCGTCACTCTTTCAGTGGCGATTCTTTTCCGGATTGGCCGCGACCATCACCGGCTAACTTGATCGCGAGTTCGCGCAGCTGACGCGGATCGACATCGGCCGGGGACTGGGTCATCAAATCCATCCCGCGGTTGTTTTTCGGGAACGCCATCACGTCGCGGATTGATTCCGCGCCGCAAATCAGCATGACCAAGCGATCAAGCCCGAGCGCGATTCCGCCATGCGGCGGGGCGCCCAGTCGGAGCGCGCGCAACAGGTGGCCGAACATCGATTGCTGGTCGGCCGCCCTCACGCCGAGCACCTCGAACATTTTTGTCTGCAGCTGCGGCTCGTGAATTCGCATGCTGCCACCGCCGATCTCCACGCCGTTGAGTACGACATCGTAAGCTTCCGCGCGCATCTCGGCGAATTTCTTTTGCTCGAGCAACGGCAAATCCTCCGCCTTCGGTCGCGTGAATGGATGATGGACCGCATTCCATTTGTTTTCCTCCACGCTCCACTGCATCAATGGAAAATCCATAACCCAAAGGAAGTCCCAGAGTTCTTTTTCCGGAATCAGTTTTCGAATTTCGGCTACGCGCAGCCGGATTCGTCCCAGCACTTCACAGGCAATCTCCCACTTGTCGGCACCGAATAGAATCAGATCGCCTTCCTCGATTTTTAACTTCGATTTAAGCGCGTCCTTCTCGACATCGCTGAAAAATTTCACGATCGGCGATTTCCATTCGCCGTTCTCGACTTTGATGAACGCGAGGCCTCTCGCGCCGAAAACCTTCGCTGTTTCCGTGAGCTCTTCGATTTGTCCCGTCGTGATTCCGGCAAACCCTTTCGCATTGATTGCTTTGACCACACCACCGGCGTCGAGCGCGCCGCGGAAAACTTTGAACTTGCTTCCACGAAAATCGTCGCTGACATCCACCAGTTCGACGCCAAACCGGCGATCTGGCTTATCGCTCCCAAACCTGCCGACTGCATCGCGATAAGTAAGCCGATCAAAGGGCGTCTTGATGTCGATATTCTTTGTTGCCTCGAAAATCGCGGCCAGCACCCCCTCAGTGAGTTTAAAAATGTCTTCCGGCGTGATGAACGAACCTTCGATGTCGATTTGAGTGAACTCCGGCTGACGATCGGCGCGCAAATCTTCGTCGCGAAAACATTTCGCGATCTGGAAATATTTTTCGACGCCAGCGACTTGAAGGAGCTGTTTGTATTGCTGCGGCGCCTGCGGCAACGCATAAAATTTTCCGGGCACCAGCCGGCTTGGCACGATGAAGTCTCGCGCGCCTTCGGGCGTGCTCTTGGACAGAATCGGCGTTTCGATTTCGAGATAGCCCTGCGAGTCGAGAAAATCGCGGGCCGCCTTGGCCCCGCGATGGCGAGTCCGCAGGTTACGCGACAGCTCGGGTCGGCGCAGATCGTAGTAGCGATAAGTCAGCCGCAGATCTTCGTTGTGAATCTCGGCGTCGATCGGAAATGGCAGATCGTCCGCGCGATTCAGAATCCGCAATTGATTTGGGATCAATTCGATTTCACCGGTCGCAAGCTTGAAATTTTCCGTCCCTCGCACGCGCGGGGCGACTTTGCCCGAAACCTGAATCACATCCTCACTCCGCAAACCGTGCGCTTCTTTCGCGAGCGCGGCGTCCTCTTCCGGTCGAAACACGACCTGAGTGATTCCTTCGCGATCGCGCAGGTCGATGAAAATGACGCCCCCGTGATCGCGCGAAACGTGGACCCAGCCAGCCAGCGTGGCTGCCTTGCCGCTGTCGGCTTTTCGCAGTGAATTGCAATCGTGGGTGCGATACATGGTCAAACAGAGCCGGAGACCTTGAAGAATTTTGCGACGCTGTCTAGCACCGCTTCGCTCGGAACCAAAGATTCCTCGCGCGTGGCAAGATTCTTTACTTTCACCTGCGGCCATTCGTCGCCGTAAAGGAGCGCGAATCGCGTGCCGACGTTCTCAGCGGTTTGGAATTGTTTTGCGACCTTTTCAGCCGT
>DATLJP010000084.1:0-12298 GCA_035538875.1 Chthoniobacterales bacterium
ACGAAGATTGACATTGTTCAATGCCACCGTTGTGCCGAACGTTTTGCCAAGACCGCGGGCTTCAATGGTTGCCATGGATTAACGATCCTCCTTTTCATTTTTTGAGCGCCGCGTCGCAACTGGATGTGGCAGTTCGCTTAAATTGAGACCAAGCCGTTCTATCGTTGCTGAGACGCGCGGCCAGTGTTCGGTCAGAAACTTCTGGCGTTCGACTTGGAGTAACCGTTCGCGAGCGCCGCGCTTCACAAACATTCCCAGACCGCGCTTCTTTTCAACCAGGTTCTCATCAACCAGTTCCTGGTAGGCCTTGAGAACGGTGAGGGGATTGACCCGGTAATCAGCGGCGACGGTTCGCACCGAGGGCAGGGAGTCTTCCTCTTTCAGTACGCCGTCGAGAATCATGTGGACGACACGATCGCGAAGCTGCCGATAAATCGGCTGACCGTCATTCCATTCACGGCTCATTTGGGACTCCGAATCGTCCTAGGAACAGCCGCGCGCTCGACCAGTTGGCCCGTATTCGCTCTCATTTAGTGATATAGTTAACTATAGCACCATTTCACTGGCAAGAACTTTTTTGCGGAAGCCAAACCCGCCGGTTGCTCGCGTTCTTTTGGCCCTGGACTAGATAGTCTCGTGGCTTCCTCGCATCTCCCGCATGAGCAGACCGCCGCCGGCGAATTTAAGCGCCAGGAAGATGCGTTTCGTGAATGGATTTCGAACGATGCATCGACATCTTTTCCCGCCGCGGTCGGCCGATATCATCTCTACGTCTCGCTGGCATGTCCGTGGGCGAGCCGGACGATCATTTTTCGCAAGCTGAAAGGACTCGAGCACGCCATCGGCATGACGATTGTCGATCCGTTTCGAGACGAAAAAGGCTGGGCGTTCCGCGATCCGGAGAGAACAAAGCCGGGTGCGCCATTGAAGGATCTCGACAATTTCGAGTCGACTGATCCGATAAATCGCTTTCGTTATCTTAGCGAAGCCTACTCCGCGAGCGATCCGAATTACAAACAGCGCGTAACGGTGCCTGTGCTGTGGGACAAAGAAACGAAAAAGATCGTTAATAATTGTGAAGACGACATCTGCGTGATGTTCAACCGTGCGTTAGATGAGTTCGCGGTGAACAAGGATGTCGACCTTTTCCCAAGGGGGATCGAGGCAGAGCATGCCAAGCTGAACGATTTTCTTTACGAAAATATCAATAACGGCGTTTACCGCGCCGGTTTCGCAACACGTCAGCTTGCTTACGAGGCTGCGTGCAAACGGCTTTTCGGCGCGCTCGATGAAATGGAAGCGCGCCTGACGAACAGCCGCTATCTCTTCGGGAAGTGCATTGTGGAGGCGGATTGGCGACTATTCTGCAGCTTGATCCGGTTCGATGTGGTCTACCACGGTCATTTCAAATGCAATCTGCGCCGAATCATCGATTATCGGAATCTTCAGGGATACCTGCTCGATCTTTATCAGCAGCCGGGAATTGCTGAGACCGTAAGCATCGACCACATCAAGCGTCACTATTATATGACGCACGAGGAAATTAATCCCACCCGGATCGTCCCGCTCGGACCGATTGTCGATTTAACAAAACCGCACGGTCGCGAAGAATTGTAGCCACGGCCTGCGGGCCATTGTCAGTCTGCTGTTTTTGTCCTCCAGAACACTTCGATTTGCTCCAACGTCCGGCCTTTCGTTTCGGGAACGAAATGATAAGAGAACAACCAGGAAGCGACCGAGAAGAACGCGTAGAGGGCAAAGGTTAAGCTCGCTCCCAGTTTTTCCAGCAGTGTCAGAAAGGTGAGCGAAACGACCAGGTTTGAGCCCCAGTTGAATGTCGCGGCGGTGCCTTCGGCCAATCCGCGAATTCGCAGTGGATAAATTTCAGCGATGAGGAGCCAGAAAATGGGACCGAGACTGATCGCAAACGACGCGATGTAGCCCATCAGACAAATCACTGCGGTCCGGGCGAGATTAATCGATTGGGTGTTGGCGTGAAAGCTGAACGCAAGCACTGCCAGAGTGACAATCATTCCCGCGATGCCGATCAACAGCAACGGTCGCCTTCCCACGCGGTCGACCAGGAGCATCGCGACGATTGTCATCGTGAAGTTCACAACGCCGACGCCAGCGGTAGCGAGAATAGCGCCCGACGCGGACGGGAACCCGGCGAACTGAAGTATTTTTGGCGCGTAGTAAATGACCGTGTTGATGCCGGTGATTTGTTGAAACACCGCTAGTCCGAGGCCGACGATCAACGCCGGTCGCACATGCGGGTGGAGCAAGTCGGCCCAAGTTCCTTGTTGCGTCTGCTCGGCCAGACTTGTCTGGATCTCGATGATCTCAAGATCGACATCCGCACTGTCGCGGATTCGGAGCAACACGCCTCGCGCGATTTCGTGGCGGCCGCTACGGATCAACCAGCGCGGAGTTTCGGGGAGGAAGATCATTCCAGTGCCGAAGATGAGAGCCGGTGCAACCGCGAGACCGAGCATCCAGCGCCAACCACCGATTCCTGCGAACGCGAAATCGACCAGGTAAGCGCAAACGATTCCGGCCGTGACCGCGAGTTGAAAAAGCGAGACAATCCAGCCGCGGGCGTGGGCCGGCGAAACTTCGGAGAGATAAACCGGAACGGTCGTCGAGGAGAGCCCGATTGCGACACCGAGCACGATGCGGCTCAAAATTAGAATGGCCGGCGATGGTGCGAGCGCGCTGGCCAGCGCACCGATGCCGAAGATCAACGCGGTTATGAGCAAGGCTCTTCGCCGTCCGATGCGGTCGGCCATTGCTCCACCGAAGATTGCGCCGATTGTTGCGCCGAAAAGAACGCCGCTCACTACGATTTCTTCGGCGGCGGTGGTTAAGTGGAATTCGCGCTCAATAAAAATCAGTGCGCCGGAAATCACCCCGGTGTCGTAACCGAACAAAAGACCGCCGAGCGCGGCGAACAGCGCCGCAATGTGAACGAAGCGTGTTCCCCAAAGACGCACTTCGTTCACGGCCGCAGTTCCTTGCATACTGCCGATGTTACCGGGCTACCGGATTGTGAAAAGATTTCACGCGGAACTTCTTACCGGCAATCTGCGGCTCGGCGGAGCGTTACTAAAACGCGCTAAGGACCTTATTGTGGGACGATTGGCCACCTGAAAATTGCGGAAATCTCCTACTCATCGTTTAGTCAGGCGATTACTTAACGATGTTGAATATCGCCGTTCCCCGGTCGGTCTAACGTTGATGGAGGAATTAGGGATCAATGAAACATATATTCACATCAATCTGCTTGGGATTTGTATTCATATTCACGGCGTCTGCTCAGCATCGACACCGGGGGGACAGCGAAAATACGGCGCCAAGCGTTCGTCGCAGCAATGCGCGCGCTCAGACAGCGACCGCGCCCAATCAAACAACGGTTCGGAGCGTAGCGCGGCCGGCGAATACGCAGCGACAACTTTCGACCGCGCCATCCCGGCAACGGACCTATGCGGAGAGGCCGCGGACTAACGCAAACGCGAATGTTCGTTACCACAACACTACGACTGCGCGTGGTCGACATGAAAATGCTCGGGTGACAAACCGTGGCCGCGTCGAAAGTAACGTCGCGGTTAATCGGGACCGAAACGTTCACGTTAAACCCGCAAAAAGCGTTGCGGTCAACCGGGATCGAAATGTGCGGGCTAATTGGGAACGAAACGTTGCGGTCAATCAAGCCCGGAACGTGAGATTCAATCAGAGAGCGAACGTCGCGGTTAACCGCAACAGAAATGTTGTCGTAACCAACAACTGGCGAGGCAGTCAGTTTAGCGGACGGCAGTATGCTGCGTTCCGCGATTATCACCAGAGTTGGCATGATCGCGACTGGTGGACACATCATTACAGTCGCATCATTTTTGTCAGCGGCGGTTGGTGGTACTGGAATGCCGGATATTGGTATCCGGCTTGGGGTTACGACCCGTACGCCTACTATCCGTACGACGGACCGATCTACGGCTACGCGAATCTGACACCGGACCAGGTTGTGTCTGACGTTCAGGCACAATTACAGCGAGACGGTTACTATGCGGGGCCGATCGACGGCGTTCTTGGACCGATGACGCGTCAGGCGATCGCGGCTTTCCAGGCTGATAACGGACTCGCGATTACGTCGACGGTGGACGAGCCAACACTCGATACGCTGGGAATCTCGTAATCGACATTAATTCAGTGGAACCGCGGGTTGATCTTCAGCCCGCGGTTTTTTTACCGTAAATCGTCGAGTGCTTGCCCGAGTCGCTCGACACCGGCGCTGAATTTGTCCGGCTCGCAGCACATTCCAATTCTGATGTGTTGCGGCGACTCGAAAAAACGACCCGGCACGACCGCGGTGTCATATTTTTCCAGCAGCAATGCGCAAAAGTTCTCGACATTGACCTTCGGCAAGCGAGGGAAAGAAGTCGTTCCGAACTTGGTCGGAACCACTTCGACATCGTCGCGCGAGTTGAAAAACGCCGACAGCGTTTTTCGATTCGTCTCCAATATCAACTTTGCTCGGGCGGCAATTTTTGGAAGTTGCGCGATCGCCCGCACGCTAAGTCGTTCCATGACGTTTGGCGCGCTGGCGCCAAAAATATCGTCCAGGCGCCGCATTTGGTTTGCCAGCGCCGGCTCCGCCAGGATCCAACCGCAGCGCAGTCCGCTCAATCCGTATCCTTTGGTCAAACTGCTGGTAGCGACAAACTCGGATCCGAGCGAAATCGCTGACGGCGGTGGATGGTCAACTATCGCCTCTAAATAGACTTCGTCGACGAGGACGCGAGCGCCGATCTGGCCGGCAAGGACACCAATTTTTTTTAGTGTCTTGTTGTCGACGAGCGCGCTGCTTGGGTTGTGCAAATTCGTCAGCACGATCAAGCGTGTCTGCGGCGTGATCTGATCTGCCAATGCATCGACGTGGATCGCGAACCGATCCTCAAATCTTCGCTGGAAGCGTTTGATTCTTGCCCCGAGATATTCGGCAACTGCGAGCAGGGGATCATAAGTCGGCTGCTCAATCATCACTTCGTCGCCGTGTTCGATCAGCGCGGCCATTGCGAGATGGTTCGCTATGGACGTGCCACCGGCGATCGTAACCACAGTTTCTGGCGCGACATGGCGATGGGTCGCGAGCGCGTCGATCAGCTGGCGATATCCGTAAGCGTTGTCGCCATGAAGCTCCAGCTCATTGGCATTAAAATGCAACTCGGCGATTGGCAGATTTAGAATTCCGCTCAAAGCGAGATCGTATTTCACTTTCGGGCGCGTCTTCGCCCAATGCAGGAAGGCCGATTCTTTTGTTTTCATTGAGCGTTCAAGCTTGTCTGCATCCTCTTCCAGAACAAATACACTGGAATTCCACTTAGCATTATTCCCGCGCCGACCGCACTGTTGTGCGGATAGCGGTAAAACGTACTGAAAGCGACTCCGGCGCAGGCGGTGATAAAGAGCAGAGTCGTATACGGATGCCCTGGGATTGAAAACGCGCGAAGGGCTGCCTGCCTTCGGCGAAAAACGAAAACGCTGGCGGCAGTGAGCGCAAAAAAGATCACATCGACCGAAACCACGTAGTTCAGGATCTGTTCGTAACGCCCGGACAACGTGATCACGATCGCGAGCGCGCCTTGCAAGGCGATTGCGAATCCGGGGACGCGCGCGCGGTTCAATTTTGCCAGACTGACAAAAAACAATCCGTCCTCAGCCATTGCGAAATAAACGCGCGGCGCAGTCAACATGCTTTGGCTAAGAAAACCGATCGTTGAAATCGCGATACCGATCGCAATGATGCGGGCGCCCATGTCGCCAAGCGCGAGTTGCATGACCGCGGACGCCGGCGTTCTCGTCTCAGCCAGCCCGTGCGGACCGAGCGCGCGAACACAGATGAGATTTACCGAAAGATAGACCGCGATTACGCCCAGAACGCCGAAGAGCAATCCGCGGGGGAGATTTTTGTCCGGTTGGCGCACTTCACCGGCTACGAAACACGAAGTTTGCCAGCCGCCGTAGGCAAATTGCACCGGAATCAACGCCGCGCCGAACGCGGTCAACGAATTCCAAAGGCTGGGCGATTGCGGGGCCCATCGTGCCATCGTCGTTTCCGTTGCGCCGGCGACGGTTAAACCGAGAACGACCAAAGCTGCGATCGCGACGAGTTTCAAAATCATGAAGAAGTTTTGGGTCGTGCTCCCGGCGCGCACGCCAAGACAATTGATGATCGTGAGGATGACGAGCGCGATTGCCGCGATGGAGACGGCAGCGTTGTCGCCGGCCTGAGTATGTCCGAGCGCGCACAAATACTTTGCAAACGTGACCGCGACCGCCGCCATTCCGCCGCTTTGGGTAACGAGAAGCAATGCCCAGCCGTAAACAAACGCGAGCGCGGGATGAAACGCATCCCGCAAATAAACATACTGCCCGCCGCTGACGGAGCTTTGCGAAGCAAGCTCCGCGTAAATAAATGCGCCGGCGAGAGCGATTAATCCGCCAACTGCCCAGGCGCCCAGAATTAAAATGGTCGATGGGATCTGCTGTGCGACGACGTAAGGATTAATGAAGATTCCTGAACCGATGATTCCGCCCATCACGATCATCGTGATGTCGAACAACCCAAGCCGGCGGGCGAGATGCGCTTCCGAGGATATGCTGTTGATCACGCTTCTACGGCATCGAGTTTCTCTGAGCTCCATTGCCCCGATGAGTCGCGATCATCGAGACGGCGATCGTCGTTGTCAGGACCGCGAGCACGACCGCTAGCGAAGTTAGCGTCGGGATGGTGAAAAGATCGCGCATTATCATTTTCGTTCCGACAAAGGCGAGAACAATGGCCAGCCCGGTTTTGAGATAAACGAAGCGGTCGATCAGCTTCGCCAGAAGAAAATAAAGCGAACGCAACCCGAGAATGGCGCAGATGTTCGACGTGTAAACAATGAACGTGTCGCGCGTAATCGCAAAGACGGCGGGAATCGAATCGAACGCGAAGACCAAGTCCATCACGTCGATAACGATCAACGCCAGCGCGAGCGGCGTCAGCACCCAGCGATTGTTGACGCGGGCCTTGAAATGTTCGCCGTGGAAATCGTGCGTGATCGGAAACAGACGGAGACAAATGCGCATGATCCAACTCTGGCCAAAGCCGCGCGGCTCTTGTTTGACGAAAAACATTTGCCAGGCGCTCACGAGGAGAAAGACGCCGAAAAAGTAGAGGATGAAATCAAACCGCTTGACCATCTCGACGCCGAGCCAGATCATCACGCCGCGCATGATCAGCGCTCCGACGATTCCCCAAACCAAAGCGCGATGTTGCGCCACCGGTGGAACGCGGAAGTAGGCAAAAATCAGGACGAAGACAAAGATGTTGTCAACGCTGAGCGAGTATTCAATGACGTAACCGGTCAGGAATTCGACTGCTTTCTCCGGTCCGCGGATTTTCCAGACCACCAGGTTGAACAAGAGCGAGAGAACGATCCAAATTGCGGTCCGATGAGCGGCGGCCCGCATGCTCAGCTCGCGTCCGCGGTGTTTGAATTGAACCAGATCGATAATCAACGCGAGGAAGACGCCGGCGTTAAAGGCAAGCCAAAACCAAATGCTTGTGTGCGACACCGCGCGTAGAGTTTCATGGGAGGCGCGCGACGGCAATCGCAAACATTGACGTCGCTTGCTTGCTAGCGCCGACCTTCATCGTAGTTTGTTCGACGCTCATGGACGCGGAGCTCGAGAAGCTGGTCGAGGCCGGCAAGCTGACTTCAAAAGCCACTGAGAGACTGGACGCGCTCAGACCAGGCACATTTTGTCTGCACAAGAGCTGGGGATTCGGCCGCGTAGCCGAGTGGAATCTTCTCCTTAATCAAATTCTGATCGATTTCACAGACAAAAAAGGGCATGCGATGCAGCTCCAGTATGCAGCTGAGAATCTCACGGTGATTCCGCCGGAACACTTCCTCGCTCGAAAGGCGAGCGATCTCGGCGTCGTGAAAAAGCTGGCCAAGGACGATCCGGTCGCGGTGGTTCGAAATATCTTGGAGAGCCTTGAAGGAAAAGCGACCGCCCAACAGATCAGCGAGTGGATGATTCCCGATCTATTCAGCGAAGCCGAATGGAAGAAATGGTGGGAATCGGCGCGCAAACAGATAAAGGCTAGCGGGGCGTTTTCAATTCCGGTCAAGAAGACCGAGCCCATCCAGGTCCGCGCCGAAGGCGTGTCGCACGCGGACGAATTAATCGAGATCTTCGGGAATGCGCGGCAACCGAAGCATCAACTGACGGCGCTCGAGCAGATCGTAAAATCTCATCAACAGTTCAAAGAACCTGAGAAACAATTGCAACCGGTAATCGTCGCAATTGAGAACGTCGCGACGCGGAATCAAAAACTGCATCCCGAGCTCGCTTTCGAGTTCGTTCTTGTCCGGGACGATTTACTTGGACGGTTCCCGCAATTGAAGACCACGCATATCGGTCTCACTCTCGCGAGACTGATCGCGGACGAAGAAAAACGGTTAGTGTCGATCTTGCCGAAGCTGTCGGCGGCGAAGGAGAAGCGGATCCTGCAAGCGTTGCCGGCTGCGCTCGGCGATCGCTGGAGCGCGCGCGCTCTGCAATTAATGCAGGCGACACATGGCCGAATGGTGGCGCAGATTCCGCACGTCTTCCGAGACGCCGGTCAACAGGTTGAATTGCAGACAATGCTCGAACGCAGCATTCGCGAACATTCCGCAACCAGTGAGATGCTGGTTTGGTTGTGCATCGAACGCAAAGACTGGCAGGAGCTGATCAATCCTGAGTTGTTGGCGGCGATTTTGTCGGCGCTTGAGCGCGAACAACATTTGGCGCCGGGCCGAGCGAGCAAATTGCAGCGTTGGCTAGTCGAAGATCGACAATTGATCGCGGACATTCTTGCGAACGCTGATGCCGGTCTCGCGCGCAGTATGATGCGACGGCTGCAATTGAGTCCGTTGTTCGACGAGTTGACGAAGCGCTCGCTGCTCGCACGGATGGTGAAAGTTTTCCCGGAGCTCGAAAGCATGATCGCCAGCGCCCAACCGCAGGAGAAAGCTGCGCCGCTCATTGTTTCGTGGAGCAGTTTGGAAAAGCGCAAGACGGAATACGAAGAGCTCGTCAAAAAGAAGATTCCCGAGAATACCAAGGAAATTCAGATCGCGCGATCTTATGGCGATCTTAGTGAAAACTTCGAATACAAGGCGGCGAAACAAATGCAGGCCGTTCTCGTTCGTCGCAGGTCGGAGCTCGAACGCGACCTGCAAAAAGCGCGTGGCACATCGTTTGAAAATTCGGACACGTCCCGCGTTTCGATCGGCACCATCGTGACTGTGCGCGACAAAAATTCAAAAAAATCCGAGACCTATACGATCCTCGGCGCGTGGGATGGCGACCCCGATCGACATATTATTTCCTATCAGACCGCGATCGGTCAGGCATTGCTTGGCAAAAAGCCTGGTGAACTTGCGACATTACCAAATGGTGAGTTCGAGATCGCTTCGATTGAACCCGCGCCAGTCGACAAAACAGTGCATACCGAATCGGTCACAGAAACTGCGTCTGCGTTGGTCTAGAGCGTTATAGCGTTGCTCGCCGCTGCTGGCACCGAACGAGAAATCAGGTTTTTGGCATCGCGCGACGACGGAACCTCTTCAACTAAATCCTGTTAAGTCTGCCGATTTATCCCGTATAGTCTGCACACTCTCATGCAGACGCGCATTCATCATCTTGCAGTTTGGATTTTGGTCATCATTCATCAATTTGTCGCTTTCGGCTGGTATTCCATCTTCGGCGAGACTTGGCTGAATCTTCACGCTAAAACGACGACTGACATCGAGCGAACACATAACTGGACGGCATATGCGTTCGCAGTGATCACCGCGATCATCGTGAACTACGCGTTGGCGTGGTTGATCAGTCGGATGCACGCCCACACTGCGATTGCCGGTTTGCGTATCGCGTTATTTTGCTGGTTTGCATTTCTGTTTGTCGAATTCGCAACGATTGCGCTCTTCTCGGCATTCGAGACCAATCCGTGGCCGCTTGTCTTGATCGACATGGGACGGCCGTTTGTCGCTTGGTCGATCACTGGCCTCGTGCTTGGCGGCTGGCGAAAGTCCGCGTGATTTCGAAATAAAATCAACATAATTCGGGAAAGCCTAATCGGGAACTCAGGAACCCGAATCAACTCAACTTCTCAACCGCTGAAACGTTATTCTTGAGGCGGCTCTGACATCGTTTTGACTCCGACGCGTGCCAGATATTCATCGGCCTTGAGTAAATCTGTTCCCGCGCGCGCGATGATCTTGAGAAGATTATCCATCGACGAAACTTCCTCGAGCTGTTCCGTCAGGAACCATTGCAAAAAATTGATCGTGATATGATCGTTTTCTTTTCGGGCAAGATCGACCAGCGCGTTGATCTGCTTGGTAACGTGCAGTTCCTGGTCGAAGGATAGTTTGACTGCGTCGCGCGCGGCCTTGAATTTCGATTTCGGCGCTTCAATCGCCGGGATCTCCACCCGTCCGCCGGCATCGACTACATATTTGATGAATCGAAGCGCGTGACCTTTTTCTTCCTCCGCTTGATTGAAGAAATGCTGTGATAACTGCGGCAACGCCTCGGCCGCGAAATACGCCGCGATCGCGTAATACTGCAGCTCCGCGCTGAACTCGTAGCCGATCTGCTCGTTAATTGCGTCGATGACCTTTTGGCTTGTTAGCATGCAGCAAATTACCGCGGATTGCGCGGATGCAAACGGATGAGTTGCGCTGACTCATGTTAGTGTCCTGCTCTACCAAATCGGTATTTTAGGAAAACACTTGTGCAAATAACGATCGACTCCAAAGACGCGACCCGCATTGCTTAGTAGGACAATCAGCGCGAGGATAATATCTGACTGGTCGATCCCCCGGTCCCCAAGGCAGCGCACTCTTTTGCGCACAAATAATTTAAGAGTAGGAGGATTGCGACACACGCTGCCAGTCGCGTCGTTAGGCCGAACACGAGTGCAATCGCCACGTAAATTTCGCGATTACAATTAAAATGCCGACAGTTGCAGCGTGGGGGACCACCATTGCGCTGAGGAAACCTTGATACCGGGAGTATCCGTGCTCCATCGCGTATTTGAGAAAACCAGTCAACTCGTTCTGTTGCCGGTTCCCATGGTCGCTAGAGAAGAAACTGACGCCGAGATAAACGCGCGCAAGAACAAACAGCCATCTTCCTTGGGGCAGTGGGTCGGTCGGTAATCAAATGCGGAAGACAAATTACGTGTTCTGCAACAGGCTCGCTATCCAAATCCTAGCTTTTTGCTATCTCTTTGGAATTGCTTGGCCAGGGGCCGCCTATGAAAATTTCGATCTCGTGTAGGAGATTTGCCGGCTGGTCGACAAACGTTGTGTGTCCGGCTCGGGAAGCAGCAACAAACGCGCGTTCGGTGGAGCCGTTATCGGCTGTCCCGCGTCGGCTTGACTGTTGATGTCGCGACTTCCGGGCTCGCTTTATTTTCTCCTCGGTAGGACGTTTCAGGAAAGCTAAAAACCCCGCTGGATAAACCAGCGGGGTTTTACTCTGGCGACGTCCTACTCTCGCACGGCCTATCGCCGTACTACCATCGGGGCTGCAGCGTTTCACTGCCGTGTTCGGAATGGGAACGGGTGGGGCCACTGCGCTGTTGTCACCAGAGAAGAGAGTTGACGGTTGTTAATGGTTGAGAGCCATCAATCGCACCGCGGCGCTCTTCTCCGGCGATCGCGTTTTTCTATAAAAGAACTATCAGCTATCAACAATCAACTATCAGCTGATTGCGCTGATCCGCTGACAACTACATACAGGACGTAATTACGGATTTCCAACTCAAGGCTTCGTTTTGTTTTGAGATCTTTTGATCTTCTCTGTGTGCCATCGCCTCTTTCCGAAGCGATGGATTTACAGAAAAGAAAAAGATCAAGCCGATCGGGTTATTAGTATCTCTCAGCTGAATACATTACTGCACTTGCACCGGAGACCTATCAACGTGGTGGTCTACCACGACCCTTCAGGGAGAACTCATCTTGGGATAGGCTTGGCGCTTAGATGCTTTCAGCGCTTATCCTTTCCGAACATAGCTACCCAGCACTGCTCTTGACAGAACAACTGGAACACCAGCGGTTCGTCAGACCCGGTCCTCTCGTACTAAGGTCTGAACCCCTCAATTCTCCTGCGCCCACAGTGGATAAGGACCGAACTGTCTCGCGACGTTCTGAACCCAGCTCGCGTACCACTTTAACCGGCGAACAGCCGGACCCTT
>DATLJP010000085.1:0-19224 GCA_035538875.1 Chthoniobacterales bacterium
CCACGTCCTTCATCGCCTATTGGCACCAAGGCATCCATGATGCGCTCTTTGTAGCTTGATCAATCTGTTCTGGCCTGCCTGGCCAGAGATTTGTGATAACTGAAACTCTCTCATCGTCTTGCGACGATACTTGATTTCAGACTCAGCTCTTAAAGTTGTACTTTCTTACTACCCTGTATGTAGATGTCAAAGAACCAGGATTCTCGTACATTTTAAACCACAAAAAAACTCAATCTCGTGCCCGGTTTCGGAATCTCGAGCCGCCGCCCAAGCGGTTCGGTGATCGGTGACCGGGACAAAATTGAGTGCAATTTGCAGTCCCAAATGTACGTAGAACAAACTCCCAGTTAGAGGAGTTCCCGCTGTCGCGCGGAATCACTAATTTAGCGCATATTCTTGGGCCGTCAATCTCCGCGAGAGCAATTTTTCCAAGGACTGCCGCCGAAGTATCCCACATGTCCTCAACTACTTACGGTTCGGCGAAAAATCGGACGACTGCGCTGGGATTGACGGGGCAAGTTCTACATCCGAACGGGGGCAGTGTCGTGAACTGGCTGAATTGGAGGGTGTTTCGGCCAAATGCCGTTCTCTTTTGATTGGCGTCTGCCACAGACGCTCTACAATCTGTTTGCATGCAGCGCAGTGATGGCCGGGCGCCGGACCAGGTTCGCGCAGTTTCATTTGAATTAAACATCGCACCGCACGCGACCGGTTCGGTTCTCGTTGGGATGGGAAACACGCGCGTAATTTGCGGTGTCACTGTTGACGAAGCGATTCCGCGTTGGATGAAAGAACAAAACGTCACCGGCGGTTGGCTGACCTCGGAGTATTCGATGCTACCATACTCGACGACCACGCGTAAGCCGCGCGATATTTTCAAAGGCCGGCTCGATGGCCGCAGCACGGAAATTCAAAGATTGATCGGACGATCGCTGCGCACGGTTGTCGATCTTGAAAAACTTGGGCCGCGAACGATGTGGGTCGATTGCGATGTGCTTCAAGCCGATGGGGGAACACGAACGGCAGCGATCACTGGTGCGAGTCTAGCGGTTGCGCTCGCCTGCCGAAAATTGGCGAAGGAGAAAAAAGTCGACGCGCCACCGATCAAAAAATTGGTCGCGGCGGTGAGCGCCGGAATCTTCGATGGAAGCGCGATCGTTGATCTTAATTATGAAGAAGACAAAGCGGTCACCGTCGATTTCAATCTCGTCGCGACCGAAGACGGGGATTTTGTCGAAGTTCAAGGTTCCGGTGAAGAAGCGACGTTTGCGCAGGGTGAACTTGAACAGATGATGACCCTCGCGCGGAAGGGGATTACCGATTTGATTTCCGCGCAGCGCGCTGTGCTTGCGCGGATCATGGTTTCGCCGCCGGAAAACTAGTTGGTGGTTGATAGAGCGCTTCGCTTTAGTTGAGAGTTGGCATCCTGTGAGCTAACCAACTGAACGACCGAAATGAAAAAGGCGCTCATCACCGGCATTACTGGTTAGGACGGAAGTTATCTCGCCTGGTCCGAATCATGGGCGAAGCGGACATGGAATTACTCTCGCGCGAAACGGCGCGGAAGCATCTCGGTCAATTGCCGTGATTTACCGAATCACGCCGACAGCGTGGTTCGTCTCTGCCATCTGGGTGGCCGAATTCAGTTGGGGGATGACTGAAGCTAACGGCGATTCAACAATCGAAACTTGTGCGCCAGTCCCGACCACGCTGTAAAGATTGATGACGTCCGCTGAGCGCATGCGGATGCAGCCATAACTTGCCGGCCGGCCAATGTTCCGTTCTTCCGGCGTGCCGTGAATATAAATGTCCCGCCGAAGTGCGTTCGCGTTTCGTACTTCGCGGCCACGCAGCCAAATGATTCGCGTCACGATTGGATCACGCCCGGGCGCATTCACGCCAACAACCTCGCCGGTCCGGCGACGATCTTTGAAAACGGTACCTGGCGGAGCGCCATCGCCGATCTTGTTCGCAATTTCCAATTCACCAAGCGGTGTTGCAAAACTTCCGGGCCAATCGCCTACGCCAAATTTCGAAGTCGAAATTGGATAAGTCGCAACGAGGTTTCCTTTTTCGAGAAGCGCCAGTTTTTGGTCGTGAACACTGACAACGACGTGATGTTCGGTGTCGCGCGGCGCAGCGCACGAACCGAGAAGAATCGCGAACGCGGCAACCAAAGCGTGCCCTGCGATGATGTCCACCCTTCGACTTCTCTTAGGAAAAGCGTTGCCCAAAAAGTTGCTACCCACGATCAAATCGGAAGAATTCTTGTGCAGTTGCGGTGGTTGCGCCAGCGATTTCTTCCAATGAAATGCCGCGGGCGCGCGCGATCTCTTTCGCGACTAGCAGCGTGTATGCTGGCTCGCAGCGCCTCCCGCGAAACGGAACCGGCGCAAGATAAGGGCAATCGGTTTCGACCATGAAACGGTCGAGCGGAATACTGGCGGCAACTTCGCGGACTTGTTTTCCGTTTTTGAAGGTGACGATTCCGGTGAAGGAAACGAGATGGCCAAGACCAAGAACCTCGTTTGCTTGCTCGAGCGTGCCACCGAAACAATGAAAGACGCCGCTGACCTGCCGGCCGTGATCGCGTAAGATTTCGAGGGTATCGTCCCAGGCATCGCGTTGATGAATCACAACATTGAACTGCAGCTCGACCGCGAGATCGAGAAGCTCCTCGAAAAGCTCTGCCTGCTTGGATTTGTAGGCGCCGTCTTCAATCTGCGCTTCGATTTGATCTTCGGTTTCGCTTTGGAGCGCATTGAAAACCTGCACATCTTTTCGTTTCCGGACTTCAACGCTCGGTAAATGATGGTAATCCAAACCGATTTCGCCAATCGCAACGACGCGCGGATTTTTTGCAAGCTCGCGCAATAGCGTCACTACGTCCTCATCTGCTTCGTGTGCGTAAGTTGGATGAACCCCGATCACGGCGAAAACATTTGGATATTTTTCGGCAAGATCGACAGCGCGTTGGCTGCTCTCGACTGAAGTGCCGATTGTGATGATCCGAGTGACGCCGGCTTCAGTCGCGCGCCGAAGCACGTCATCGAAATCATTGGCGAAATCGGGGTAATCAAGGTGCGCGTGGGTCTCGGTTAGCATTTCGCGGACTATGACTCTCGCTGGTTGTCCCGCCGGCGGATTTCCTCAAGTAATGCTTGGTAGCGGGGGTTGTTGTGCAACGGATCAAGAGTCGAGTCGTGCTGGATCCATCTTCCCCACTCCGGGCCGCTATTTGGCAAACCGCGTTCCAGTAGATCCAAGGCTTTGTCGATATCTCCTAACTGCGCATACACGCATGCGGCGTTGTATTGAGTCGGCGGATTGTTCGGTTCGATCGCCAGTGCGCGCGCGATCCACTCACGCGCGCGATCGACATCGCTAACCTCGATCAATGCATTGGCGCCCAATTCGGCAGCTCTGGCGTCGTCCGGGTGGAGAATTAGCTGCCGTTCGGCCGCCTTCGCACCTTTGTGGGCGGCTTCTCTGGCATCCTGGTCACGCCCTATCGTGTGGTAACACTGAGGTAACAAACAGAGGCACTGATAATCATCCGGCTTGATTTCAGCGGCCCGTTCGAATAAGGCGGTCGCCCTTTCGAGTTCTCCCTGGAAGACACAGGCACGGGCGTAGAAATAATATCCCTCGAATGAATTCGGGTCGAGACTGATCGCCTTTTCGAACTCGGCAGCTGCCTCATCATAACGCTTTACTACCGAAAGCGCAGCCCCGCGAGACGCGTGCGCTTCGGCGAGATCTTTGTCAAGCGTGAGCGCCTTTTCACTCATCCCCAGAATAGTTTCGGGCGACACTCTTTCAGTGGTACGCAAATAAAGGAAAGAATCGCAATCAGCAATACCCGCGTAGGCGCGCGCATATGATGGATCCAGCTCCACTGCTCTAACGAACATCTCACGCGCGGCTTTGTAACCTGACGTCGAACCGCGGTGGAGCAGTTCGCGGCCTCTCAGATAAAAGTTGTAAGCATCGAAATTGTCCGTCGGCGTCTGCGCGATCGATTTTTTCTCCCGTGGCAGCAACTTCACTTTTAGCTGCTCAACGATCGCGTGCGTGATCTCGTCCTGGATTGCAAAAATGTTAGTGAGATCGCGATCAAAGCGCTCGGCCCAAAGATGGTCCCCATCTCCGGCACTGATTAATTGTCCGGTCACCCGCACGCGCGTTCCGGCTTTTCTCACGCTGCCTTCGAGAATGTAATCGACTCCAAGTTCGCGTCCGACTTGCTGAACTTTGACCTGTTTGCCTTTGTAAGTGAATGCCGTGTGACGCGCGATCACGAAAAGTCCAGAGACCTTCGAAAGATCAGTAATTACGTCCTCGGTAATTCCGTCGCTGAAATATTCCTGCTCAGGATCGCCGCTCATATTATTGAACGGCAACACCGCTATCGAGGGACGATCGTCATTTTTTGGATTGGTGCTAGCGACGACTGGTTCCTCCAGAAGAATATTGTAAACCCGAATCGGTTTCTCGATGTTCTTCAGGTTTTGTTCTCCGCGATCCTCGAAAACTAGCTCGAGTCGATTTTCGACGTTATCACGCACTGATTGCGAAACGGAGATGCCCCCCGGTTCGGCAATGCCTTCCAGGCGCGCGGCAACGTTCACGCCGTCGCCGTAAATGTCGTCGTCTTCAGCAATGACGTCGCCGAGATTCACTCCGACACGAAATTGAATTCGCCGATTGATGGGCGTTCGCGCAGCCCGTTCTCGCAGATTCAATTGCATTTCTGCGGCGCAGGCAACCGCCTGCACTACACTCGGAAACTCGGCAAGAATCCCGTCACCGGTAAGTTTGACGATGCGGCCTTGATGTTCGGCGACCTTTGTTTCGATCAAACCGCTCCGAATTTCTTTGAGCCTCGCCACCGTGCCCGCTTCATCTGTTCTAATCAGTCGACTGTATCCGACCACGTCTGCGGCAAGGATGGCAGTCAGACGACGTTCCATCGTGTCTCCCTTGAATTCAGTCTTACCATTCGATAATGGTGCTCGCCCAGGTCAGTCCGCCGCCGAACACCACCATCAAGACGTAGTCGCCACGTTTGATCCGGCCACTGCGATTTGCTTCGTCCAGCGCGATGGCGACCGCGGCCGCGGAAGTGTTTCCGTACTTGTCAAGGTTCACAAAAAAGCGATCGAGAGGAATTTTTAGCCGATCGGCGATCGCTTCAATGATCCGCAGGTTAGCCTGATGTGGAATCACGCAGGCGATGTCATCTGCAGCGAGACCGGCATCGGCCAAAACTTTTTTTGAAGCATTCACCATCGCGACCACGGCCTGCTTGTAAACTTCCTTACCCAGCATGTGAATCGTCGCGAGGTGCATATCGACGTTGTCGCGCGTGATCGGACAACGCGATCCACCGCCCGGCATGAACAATATGTCGGTGAATTGGCCGTCGCTGCCGATGTGCGTGCTGATGACGCCGTGCTCGCTGCTGCGATGACGCAACACGGCCGCGCCTGCGCCGTCACCGAACAGCACGCACGTGTTGCGATCAGTCCAGTTCGTGATCGACGTCAGCTTTTCGGCGCCGATGACGAGAACGGTGTCGTGCGTATGCGAAGTAATGAATTGTTGCGCAATCTCGATTCCAAAAAGAAAACCGGCGCATGCAGCGGAAATGTCGAGGCAGGCGGCGTTGGTTGCGCCGATCTTCTTTTGAACAAAACAAGCCGTTGCCGGAAACAACATGTCCGGCGTCGCCGTCGCGACGAGAATCAAGTTCAAATCCTTTGGCACGACGTTCGCTTGCTCAAGCGCTTTCAACGCCGCTTTCGTTGCCATCTCACTGGTTGTTTCATCCTTTGCGGCGATGCGACGCTCCTTGATACCGGTACGTGTCGTGATCCATTCGTCCGACGTATCGACCATTTTCGACAGATCGTCGTTGGTCAGGCGTTTTTCCGGCACGTAACTGCCGGTGCCGACGATCGAGACGGTACGGCGCGGTTTACGGGAGTGCGGCCGCGAGCTCGAGCAAGGCTGTTGTTTCATGATAACGGCGAATTTCCTCGACGATATGCGGGTTCACCTGTTGTTCAATCGACTCGGCTGCGACCCGCAACGCATTCTTAATCGCGAGCGGCGTGCTCGCGCCGTGCGCGATGATGCAGATTCCGTTCACGCCGAGCAGCGGACTCCCGCCGTACTCTTCGTAATTCGTCTTATCTTTAATCGTCATCAGCGCGTCCTTTGCCAGAAATGCGCCGGCCTTGCGCTTCGGTGTCCGCGTCAATTCGTGCTTCAACCATTTGAAAATCGCCACCGCGATTGATTCCGACGTTTTTAAAATCACGTTGCCGACGAATCCATCGCACACGACAACTTCGACCGGATCCTCAAACAAATGCCGCCCTTCGATGTTGCCGACGAAGTTGAGCGAACTTCGCTTGAGCATTTTGAAAACTTCCTTCGTCAGCTCAGTGCCTTTGACGTCTTCTTCGCCTAACGAAATCAAACCGACTGTCGGATTCTTGTAATGGAGCACGTGCCGCGAATAGACCGAGCCCATGAACGCGTACTGAAGAAGATGTTCCGGACGTGCGTCGATGTTCGCCCCGGCATCGATCAAAACGAAGACGTTGGTTTCGGTCGGAAGAATTGCCGCGATGCCGGGACGATCGATTCCGGGCAACGTTCGCAATTTAATCATGCTCGCGGCAACGGCAGCGCCAGTATGCCCCGCGCTCACGATAGCGTCAGCGTCGCCACGCTTCACGACATCAACGGCGCGACTAATCGACGAATCTTTTTTCCGCCGCACGGCCGACCACGCTTTATCGCTCATGTCGACGACTTGAGTCGAGTGTACGATCTCGATCTTTCCGTCGTTGCAACCATGCTTCTTTAACTCCGCTTCGATTTGCGGCGTGTCGCCCACAAGGAAAAGTTTTTCGATGTGCGGATACTCGTGCAGCGCCATGATGGCACCGGGCACAAGGTAGGACGATCCGAAATCGCCGCCCATCGCATCCAAGGCGATTTTCATGGAAAGGAAATTTTGCGGTCTTTCGCTGCTCTTTGCAAAACGAAAATCGGATCGCCGATCTAGGCTTTGCGTTCGACGGTGAGAACTTGGCGACCTTTATAGTAACCGCACGACAGGCAAACGGTGTGGCCGCGAACTGTGCTTCCGCATTGCGGACACTTGGTCAGTTGCGGCCGATGCCAGCGGTTGGCCGCTTTGCGCGAGCGCAATCGCATCTTTGATGTCTTGCGTTTCGGAACTCCCATAGAAGCGGATTAGGAAAGCAGCAAATCGGGAAAAGACAACCGAGTTGGCAATTTCAGGCCTTCAGCGTTTCAACTTCAGCTTGTCCAGCGCACCCCAGTCGTGTTCGCGTTTTGTGGCGCCTTGTTCTTTACCGAGATGGAAGTCTTTGGACTTTGTCGCCTTGCAAACTCTTCCGCCTTCACGATCGCAGCGGGGATGCGCCGCCAGATTCAGAAAAATGTCTTCCCGAATGAATGGCGAGAGATCGACCGTCTCCGGTCCGTGCAGTTCGGTATGCAATGCGAAGGCCGGGACCTTGATGTCGTGCCTGAATTTTTCGAGACAAGCGACGCAACTTAATTCGACCAGCTGTTTGAGCGACCCGTTTACCCAAAGCGAGCCTTCCGAAACTCCAATGTCGATTTTGTACTGCATCGGCCCGACGCAACGAATGCCTTCGGATTCCAACTCCGAAGCCAGGCAATCTTCCTCGCCTTCGAGATACAATCCTTCCGGTGGGATTTGTTTGAGATGAACTTTCACTTCCGAATCCTTTCGCCGTCCCAGCGATTAAACTTTTTTCCGAGCGAGCTCGCAACGACGGCTGGAACAAATTTCGAAATGTCGCCGCCGAGTCGCGCGATTTCCTTTACCAACCGCGAACTCAAATAAGTGTATTCCTCCTTCGGCATTAAGAAGATCGTTTCAACGCTGTCTCTTAGTTTCCGATTCATCAACGCCATTTGAAACTCGAATTCAAAGTCGGAGACAGCGCGCAATCCCCGAATGATGGCGTTCGCCTTTTCCTGAACCGCGAATTCCACCAGCAATCCGTCAAACTGCGCGATCCGAACATTGTCGATTCTTCCAACGGTTTGCTGCAACAAATCGAGCCGTTCCTTCAATGAAAATAGCGGTTGCTTTTCGTCGTTGTGCGCGACAGCCACGATGACTTCGTCGAAGAGTTTTCGGGCCCGGTCGACCACGTCAAGATGGCCGTTCGTGACCGGATCGAAGCTCCCGGGATAGATCGCGCGTTTCATTTGGGCGGAAGCTCAATCATCAAACCTCAAACATCAAATCCGGTCGCCGCGCCCACAAGGATTCACTGCGGCGAACCGCAAACTTACGGCATTCATTTGCCGAAGTGTCTGCGAAGACGGAAGATTACCGCCTGGCTGATGATGAATCCGTCCGACTACAAGAAAATTGCGGTGGCGAGCGCGTTTTCTCCACGCTTCGAACAGGTTCTTTCGGAGGCTGCGAGGATCCGGGAGCGATTCGGGAGCGACTTGAACTTCATTTACATCGGCGAACGCAACGAAGAAACGGACAAGAAATTTCGAAACATTCTTAGCCGACTGAAATTGCCGAAGGATTCGCCGGTTCATTATGGTCGGGGCGACCCAGCTGAAGGAATCATCCGCGCCATCGCCGAGAACGATGTCGATCTTCTCGTCGCCGGCGCTTTGGAAAAAGAAACGGCGCTTCATCCGTTTCTTGGAAACGTCGCGCGTCGACTCTTGCGGGAAGCGAAGTGTTCCGTTCTTCTTTTCACCCACCCGGAGCTCAATCCGAAGCCGCTCAAGCGAATTGTTTTTGTCGCGAATTATTCAGAGCACGCGCAACAAGCCTTTAGACAGGCTTTGAAATTGGCAGCGGCGGAGAAATGTGAGCGTCTCTACGCAGTCCGGGTTTACACAACATTCGATGAAGTCCGAGCCGCGATGTTCGTTTATGATACTAGCGGCAGCGCGCCGCGACCACGCACTTTCGAGGAAGACGAAGCGGCGTTGGAAAGATTTGTCCTCGCCGCGGGCGACACCGAAGTGCCGATTGAAGCGCGTTGCATTCGCGGCAACACGGGTTTTGCAGCGTCGGACTTCGTGAAATCGGTCGGAGCGGATCTTCTGGTCGTGCCCGTTCACAAAAGCGAAAATTCAGCGGAGCGCTTGCCCAATCATCTCGCCTGGATCGCGGATGTAATTCCGTGCAATCTTTGGCTAATTCGGTGATTTGATCTCCGTCAGTCCGAGCGAAATGGAGTAATCTCTAACTATCTTTGTCGTGGTGCGCTTGGGCCAGCACGGAAATATCTAGAAATGTCTCGACTTCGCTCGACATGACAAAAAAGGGGACGCTGTCGTTACTGATTGCCGATCTCGTGATGGACGACGTGCCTGGGTTCCATCCTTGGAGTCCTTCGCATTTTGTCGTGATCCTTCTAACTATCGGCGTTCCGCTTTTACTCGCGCTGATGGTTCATCGCTCAAAATCGCGTGTTCTCGAGCGCTCGATCTGCTTCGCGATCTCGGCCTTGCTTTTGATTAATTATGTTGCCTATCTCATCGTCGCCCGCCAATTCGGTGTGACGCATTGGTACAAAGCGCTGCCGTTGCAACTTTGCGATTGGGCAATGATCGTCATCATCGGTGCGCTATGGACTGGTAACCGGCGCTGGCTCGAGATCGCTTACTTTTGGGGAATCGGTGGAACGCTCCAGGCAATCATCACGCCGAATCTGCGATTCGGATTTCCGGATCTGCGTTTCATCAGCTTCTTTGTCGCACATTCCGGAATCATTATCGGCATCGTTTTTCTAATGCTGATTTACGGATTTCGTCCGCGCGCGATCGGCGTTGTTCGGACATTTCTGTGGACAGAAGTTTATTTCGTTGTCGCGTTCGCTGTCGATCTGCTGACGGGCGAGAATTACGGCTTTCTTCTTCACCGACCGGAAGCGGCGTCGCTTCTGAACTTTCTTTCGGACTCGCGGCCGCTTTATTTGCTCGAATTTCACGGTTTGGCGTTCTTGTTCTTCTGTCTACTCTATGCGCCGTTTGCGATTGTCGATCTTGTGCGGCGAAATCGTTAAGAAACGTATGAAAGCGAGAAGGAACTCTTTAAAATTCCTGCGTTCCTGCTTTCGTTAGCGATATTGCATGAAACCCTTTCACGTAGGCAAAGTCACAATAGGCGGAAAGCGGCCCGCATTCATTCTCGGTCCGTGCGTGATTGAGTCGGAGAAGTTTGTTTGGCGAATGGCGCGCGAGATCGCCAAAATCTGCGACGCGGAGGATTCGGCTCTTATTTTCAAGGCTTCCTACGACAAAGCGAACCGGACTTCGGTAAAATCGTTTCGCGGAATAGGCGCGCGCCAAGGTTGCGAGATTCTGGCGGCGATTCGTGGAGAATTGAAAGTTCCGGTGACCACTGACGTGCATTCGCCGGACGAAGCGAAACTAGCCAGCGGCATGATCGATTTGTTGCAGATCCCGGCGTTTCTTTGCCGGCAGACCGACTTGCTGAAGGCCGCCGCGCAGACCGAACGCGCCGTAAATGTGAAGAAGGGACAATTCCTCGCGCCGTGGGACGTGAAGAACATCGCGGACAAATTGATCGCTTTCGGCTGCAGGAAATTTTGTTTCACCGAACGCGGCACGACTTTCGGCTATAACAATCTGGTCGCGGACATGCGCTCGCTGGTTTGGATGCGTGAGGCCGGCTACCAGGTGATCTTCGACGCGACGCATTCGGTGCAGCGACCGGGCGGAGGAGGGGACAAGACTTCCGGAGACGGCGCGCTCGCGCCGATGCTCGCGCGCGCAGCGATGGCGACGGGTTGCGACGGAATTTTCATGGAAGTGCACGAGAATCCGCCGCGCGCGTTGTCAGATGCGGCGAACCAAATTCCGCTAAAGGATTTGCCGAAGCATCTGCGCATGTTAAAAGCTATTCATGCTGCCGTTTCGTGACGGTCGCTCCGGGAATTGCGGCCTCGTTGTTTGCTCATTGTCGATCTTTCTTCTGTCGATTGTGCTCGCTTTCGAGCCGGCGATTGCTGCGAAACCCAAAGGCAAAAAGGAAAAAATTCTAAGCGCGACCCCGACGCCGTCTGGTTCTCCGGGCGAACAAAGTCTAACAAACGTTCCGTTGCCAGTCGGCCACGAGGCGAAGGGCCTTATTCTTCCCGACTTCGATCTGGAAGGTCATCTCCGCTGCAAGTTTGAAGCGGTTTCCGCCAAGCGGCTCGACGAGGAGCACATCGGGTTTCATTCATTGAAGATCACGACCTACACGCCGGAAAACAGAACTGATCTCACGATCGATTTAAGCGAATCGGTTTTGAACTTGAAGACGCGTATTCTCAGCTCGAAAGAGCGCACCTTCATCAAGCGCGCCGATTTTAATATCGCCGGTGACTCGGTCGAATTCGATACTGACACGCGTACTGGAAAATTGATTGGCAACGTGAAGATGGTCATCACGAGTCAATCGCAACTGTTAAAAAATCCAAACGAGTGAGCCGATCGGTCGCAGTTTTTTTCATCATTTGTTGCGCCTGGGTTGCGCAATTGCGCGGACAAACGCAAGCTTCCCAGGCCCCGTCGCCTGCTGCTTCGCCAAAGAAGGAGGGAAAAAAGCAGAAGCAACAGTCGCCGTCGGAGAGCGCAAACCCGCTGGTGAGCGGAATCAAAGGCGCGTCAACGAACGGTCCGGTAACGACCGAAATTTACGCAGACGATGCTTTTTTTGATTCAAACAAAAATGTCGGCATCTTCAGCGGGCATGTGAAGGTGGTCGATCCGCGTTTTACTTTGCAGTCCGAGAAATTGACGGTTTACATCACGAAGGGCGAGAATCAGGGATTGGAAAAGGCGATCGCGGAAGGAAACGTCGCAGTGGTGCGGGACCGTCCAGATCCGAACGGGGGGCCGCCGACGCGCGCGGTCGGCCGTTCTGATCAGGCGACTTACGTCGCGTCGAGTGGTAACGTTGAATTGCGGGGAACACCGCGCGTGCAGGAGGGCGTGAACACCCACATCGCCACTAGTCCGGATACCGTGATGGTCGTGAATCAAAATGGACAATTGACTACGCACGGTCCGAGCCGAACCGAGATCCGCCAGGAACCGAAGGCAGACGAGGGCGAGAAAAAGGATGAAGCGAAACCCTCGGCTTCGCCAAAAACATCTGTCACGCCATGATTGGCCAAACGACATCGCGTTCTAGGCCGCAAGTTGTTCCGCCAGTTCAGGCGAAGATCGACAACGTTGTTGCGACCGAACAACTCGTGAAAATTTACGGTGGTCGCGCGGTCGTCGATGGCGTGGATATCAACGCGCGGGCTGGTGAAGTGGTTGGTTTGCTAGGGCCAAACGGCGCCGGCAAGACCACGAGCTTCTACATGATCGTCGGCCTCGTTAGGCCAAACAGTGGCCGAGTCCTTTTCTCGGGAACTGACGTCACCGATTATCCGATGTACAAGCGTGCTCGGCTCGGGATGGGTTATTTGCCACAGGAAGAATCCATTTTTCGCAAGATGACAGTCGAGCAAAACATTATGGCGATTTTGGAAACGCTGCCGTTGAGCAAAGCGGAGCGGAAAAATCGCTGCCAGCAGTTGCTTCATCAATTCGGCATCGAACGAATCGCAAAGAATCAGGCACTGACCTTGAGCGGCGGCGAGAAGCGCCGGCTGACAATTGCACGCTCGCTGGTCACGAAGCCGAAGTTGCTGATGCTCGATGAGCCGTTCAGCGGTGTCGATCCAATCGCGGTTTACGACGTGCAGCAGATCATTGTGAATCTGCGCCAACTTGGACTCGCGATTTTGATCACCGACCACAACGTGCGCGAAACGTTGTCGATCGTGGATCGCGCCTATTTGATTTATGAAGGCCGCGTCGAAAGCGAAGGTACAAAAGATTTTCTGATCAATGACCCGATCAGCCGGCAGCTTTATCTGGGTGAGCGGTTTAAGATGTAGAGATCGACCGTTCCCACCTCCAAACCGGCAAATTATTTTCCGGAGCAATCGTTTCGCGCACTTTCTTAAAGCCGCACTTCTCGAGCACGCGCGTTGAAGCGTTCGTTTCCGCAAGCGTGTGGGCGCGCAGAAGGCGAACGGATTTTTCTCGGGATGCGTAATCGATCAGCGCGTTTGCAACTTCTGTGGCGTAGCCTTTTCCCTGATAACTTGGCGCAATGCCATAAGCGATTTCGGCGACGCCTTCCGAATCAGGCGGGCCAGGGAAACCACCCATGCCGATGAGGACGTTGTCGATCTTGTGAATGACGGCGAAACCGAACTGCCACGGATCAGATTGTTTCGCGACTTGAAGACCCGCCATGAAATTGGGGGAAGCGCTGAGAAGTTGATTCCGGATTCCATCAGCAACCCGCAAGCCGGCGATGTTTTCGAAGTCCCCGACGCTACGAACGAGCGCGCGCAAGTGTCGTGGCAAATGCGGAGCAAGAATCAGATTTTTGGTTTGGAAGGTCATTGATTCCCATCATTTCGGCCGAAACTTTCCGTCATGTCGAGTGAAGTCGACACATCTCCAAATATTTCTGAGTGGATTGAACTCGTTCGTCTCCGGACTCGCTCCCCGCTCCAGCGCGGCTTTGCCGTTCATGTCGCTTATCCCACTCGCTCCATTCCGCCGCGTCGGTCGGAATGACGAAGGTCGCTCGACATGACAAAGGCGGCATTGGAAATCGCCCCGCATCCGCGTTAGAAGTTAGGCCGTTGATGAGCGAGCCACCGGCAACAAGGAATCGATCGACGCGCAATCAGCCGGAGATTGTGCCGGTAGTAACGGTGGAGAGTTTCTACAATTCGCACGCCGAGAAACTGCAAATGAAATTGGAGGGCCCGCGCGTCGGGTTTCACCGCAAAATCCGCGAGCCGACCATCAATCGTCCCGGGCTTGCGCTTTCGGGCTTCTACACTTACTTCGCCGAGAAACGTGTCCAGGTCCTGGGCGCGGCTGAACATTCATATTTTAAAAGCCTCTCACAAAAAACGCGCGTTCGTCGAATTTGCGAATTGTGCGAGTGCAAAATCCCGTGCCTTGTCATGTCGCGCGGTTTTCATCTTGCGCCGGATCTGCTTGCTGTGACCGAGGAGGCGAGGATCGCGGTTTTCCGTACGCCGATGATCACAATGAAATTCATCAACGCGGCGACGATTGCGTTGGAGATGGATTTTTCACCGACGGTCACAGAATTCGGCAGCATGGTCGACATTCTGGGCATCGGCGTCTTGATTCGCGGCGCAAGCGGCATCGGTAAAAGCGAGACGGCGTTGGGTCTCATAGAGCGCGGCTATAGTCTGGTCGCGGACGATGTCACGCGGGTCACTTCGCTAGAAGGGCGCGAATTGATAGCGACGGCACCGGACTTGACTCGCAATCACATGGAAGTGCGCGGGATCGGCATCATCAACGTCGCTTCGGTTTTCGGGATCGGGAGCATTCGAATCGAGAAACGGCTCGATTTGGTCGTGACATTGCAGGAATGGGAGAGCGTCGACGAAATCGATCGGGTCGGGATCGAACGGCAGAGTTATGAAATTCTCGGATTGAAGGTGCCGCACGTGACGATTCCGGTCCGCCCGGGCCGCGACATCGCGCGTTTGATCGAAGTGGCAGCGATGGATCAAAAGCTGAAAGGCCTCGGTCAAAACAGCGCGGTCGATTTCAACACGAAGTTGCTCAATTTGATGGAACCAAGGTCGACAAATGGGCCTGCTTAGCCGTCGGACAGGTACGGCCTCGCCCAGTGAAAAGATTGAAAAGGACGTGCCGATTACGAATCGCCTCGGCTTACATGCCCGTCCCGCCGCGATGTTCGTTCGAATCGCCAGCCGTTATCGGGCTGAAATCTGGGTGGCTAAGGAAGGCGAAGAAGTGAATGGAAAAAGCATCATGGGATTGATGATGCTCGCGGCCGGCCAGGGCTCGAAGCTTCACATTCGCTGCGATGGACCAGACGCCGCCAAGGCAATGGCCGAACTCGAGGAATTAATCAATGCGCACTTCCACGAAGATTGATTGCTCGATAGAATCGCACGCGGATGAGCGGCGATAACAAGGAAATCCAGTTCCGAGGAGCAGGCGTTTCGCCCGGACTCGCACACGGCGTCATTCATGTGGTGCGCGACGATCTCGATGACGTCGTTCGTTACTCGATCGAGCCGGCGCAGATCGCAAATGAGATCGCGCGCTTCGAAGCCGCGCTTGTGCAAACGCGGGTGCAGATCCTCGAGATGCAGCAAAAAATCGCGGAAGCGATCGGCGCTAAGGACGCCGCCATTTTCGACGCGCACCTTCTTGTGGTCGAAGACCGAACGTTAATCGACGAGGTATTGCGGCGTCTCGAGGCCGAACGTTGCAACGTGGAGTGGGTTTTCCAGGAAGTCGCCAGCAGCTATGCCGAAACGCTGAGCAAAATCGACGATCCATATTTGCGCGAACGCGCCGTCGACATGCAGGACGTGACGCGTCGCATCATTCGCAATCTGCAGGGCAAAGCGCCAAAGCCGCTTCTCGGCGCGGCACAGCCGCACATTTTGGTGGCTCACAATTTAACGCCTTCAGACACCGCGAGCATGGACCGACAGCTCGTTCTCGGCATTGCCACTGATTTGGGCAGCCGCACCGCGCACACCGCGATCATCGCGCGCTCGTTAAATATTCCCGCGGTTGTTGGTTTGCATGATGCGACCGAGAAACTCGAAAGCGGCCGGCACGTGTTGCTCGATGGTTACACCGGCGTGTTGATTATCGATCCGACGCCGGAAACACTTTCTTACTACGGCGAGATCGAACTGCGCAAAGGACTGGTCGCGAAGGAACTGAAGGGCCTTCGCCAAACTTCCTCCACTACGAGCGACGGCCGCCACATTGTTCTTTCCGCCAACATCGAAATGCCGACCGACGTTGAATCGGTCGGCGAAAATGGCGCTGAAGGAATCGGACTTTATCGCACGGAATTCCTTTTCGTAAATCGCGACACTCTTCCGAGCGAAGAAGAACAGTACGAGACGTATCGAAAAGTTGCCGAGCGGGTCCATCCCAACCCACTCATCATTCGCACGTTCGATCTCGGCGGCGACAAGCTCGCAGTCGGCACTGTCAATGTTGGCGATGAATTGAATCCGTTTCTCGGTTGGCGCGCGATTCGGTTTTGTCTTGAGAATGTCGACATCTTCAAGACGCAATTGCGTGCGATTTGGCGAGCGAGCGCAATTGGCAACGTGAAGATCATGTTCCCGATGATTTCGGGTTTGGAAGAATTGCGGCATGCCAACAAAATCCTCGAAGACTGCCGGCAAGAAGTGGGCGAAAATAAAGTCGGAAAGGTGGAAGTCGGCGCGATGATAGAAATTCCGAGTGCCGCGATCTCCTCCGATTCACTTGCACGCGAGGTCGATTTTTTTAGCATCGGCACGAACGATCTGATTCAATACACGATTGCTGTCGATCGCGTGAACGAACGCATCGCACATCTCTACGAGCCGACGCATCCAGCAGTTTTGCGGTTATTGAAAATGATCGCGGACGCGGGGCACGCGAACAAGATTTGGGTCGGGGTTTGCGGCGAGATGGCGCGCGACGTCGCGCTCATTCCGCTTTTGATTGGGCTCGGTATGGACGAATTGAGCGTTGGCGCAACATCCGTGCCGCGGGTGAAGATGGCCGTGCGCAGCCTCGCCGTTCTCGAATGTCAGAAGTTAGTTGCTGAAGCACTCACACTTCAGACTTCATCCGAAATTCTGGTTCGCTGCTTGGATCTCGCGACCAAACGCTACGGCGGTCTACTGGAGTGATTGTCATTCCGAGCACAAGCGAGGAGTCTCACAGTCGAAGCCTGGATCACGCAAAATAAGTTGTGTGATGCTCGAAGCTTGTGAGAGATCCTTCGCTCGGCTCACGTTGACCCGCGAAGTTGCTTTTGAACGCACCGATTTTGGCAGATGTCGATGTTTGATTAAATTCTAAGTTCTCTTTCATGAAGTTTTTGGCCCGGTTCAAGTCGCGCGGGAAGAAACGCAGTAAGCTTTTCCGTTACGGTTGGAAGATCTCGCTTCTGCTGCTGATCGCCGGCGGCGCTCTGATGTTGCTTCTCTTTTACGGTGCTTGGGCTGCGAGCTTCGACATGAAAAAAGTCGGCGCGATGCCTGAGCGCAACACTGTGTTCGATGTTGACGGAAAAATTTACAGTCGACTCGCGGGTTCGAATCGATTGCGGATTTCGCTTGATGAGGTTTCGCCGCTGTTCATCGACGCGTTGCTCGCGCGTGAAGACACGCGGTTCTATCAACATCCAGGAGTTGATTGGCGCGGCATTTTACGCGCGCTGGTGCGCGACATTTTAAGTGGCTCAGCCAAGGAAGGCGCTAGCAGCATTACGCAACAACTCGCACGGAACAGTCTTCCGCTCGGTGGCCGGACGCTCAGCCGCAAACTTCTCGAAGCGATGGTTGCATTCCGGGTCGAGCATGAGTTCACGAAAAAGCAGATCCTCGAGCTTTACGTAAACCGGATTTATTTTGGGGCTGGTTGTTACGGTGTCGAAACAGCGTCGCAGGCTTACTTCGGAAAGGACGCGTCGAAATTGAATCTCCCTGAAGCGGCGCTCCTAGCCGGCTTGATTCGGAGTCCGAATCGGTTTTCGCCGCTGAAAAATCCCGAGGGCGCGGCGATTGAGCGGAACGCAGTCTTGGATCGCATGGTCGAGCTGAAAAAAATTCCGGCCCCAGAAGCGGCCCAGGCTAAGCTCGCGAAAGTGAACGCGCATCCGAAACGGATGCTGCAGATTCAGGAGAATTATGCCATGGATGCTGTGCAGCGCGATTTGAATCTGATTCTGACACAGGACCAGATCGACAACGGCGGAATGTTTGTTTACACGACGCTCGATCCGAAGGTTCAGGACGCAGCGCAGCAAGCGCTTGAGACGCAACTGACAAAAATCGAGCACCAGGCGAATTTTAATCATCCGCTAAAAGCGAACTATCATCCGCCGGAGAACGGCGAAGACTCGTCGATGCCGTATTTGGAAGGCGCGGTCGTAGCGATCGATAACAGTAGCGGCGGCATTCGCGCGCTCGTTGGTGGCCGCGATTATTCCCAAAGCAAGTTCAATCGCGCGTTGCCTCCCGCGAATCGACAAGTCGGTTCCGCGTTCAAGCCGTTTGTCTATACGATCGCGTTTTCCGAAGGTTTGCTTCCGGGCGCCTCGATCAGCGACTCTCCCATTCAGCCAGGCGAAATCGAGGGAGCCGGAACGTGGTCGCCGGCAAATTCCGACGGTACTTACGGCGGAATTCAACCATGTTCTTACGGTCTGATTCATTCGCGCAACACAATGAGTGTTCGCGTCGGACAATTTGCCGGACTCGACGCTGTGCAAAAATGCGCGACCGCGTTGAACCTGAGCGAGAACGTTCCGCACGGTCCTGCGATTTACATCGGGTCGTTCGAAACGAATCTGAAAGATCTCACCGCCGCGTATACGGTTTTTCCGAACGCGGGCGTCCGCAAACAGGCGTACATCATCGAGCGAATCGACGACGCGGAGCATCAGCCGATATATCGTGCGTCTCACATCGCGGCGCCGGCACTCGATTCAAGTGCAGCGTGGATGACTTCACAATTGATGGAAGAAGTTCTCACCCGCGGAACGGCTGCGGCTGCACGTTCGTTAGGCTTCAGATTGCCGGCCGCCGGCAAGACCGGCACGACCAACGATTACAAAGACGCATGGTTTGTGGGTTACACATCGACGATGACCTGCGGAGTTTGGGTGGGATTCGATCAACCGGTCACAATTATTCCGCGTGGTTACGGCGCTGCGCTCGCGCTGCCGGTTTGGGTGCAGGTGATGAACAAATCGGCGACTATTTATCCGCCGCAGGATTTGCAACCGACGATGCCGATCCAGCACGCTTTGGTCTGTTCGCTTTCGAATCACCTCGCGACCACCGGTTGCGAAGCGGCCGGGACCGCCTACGAGATCGATATTCCCGCCGACAAGGTTCCGACGGCGGCGTGTGAAATTCATGGCGGCGATCAGATGCAATTCGCGCAAAAGCTGAATCCTTTCGGCAAAAAAACCTCTGACTTTCCGAACCGGCTTTTCCAGTCGTTCAAAAAATTCTTTAGCGGAAAACCGTAAAATTGGAGCGGGTG
>DATLJP010000086.1:0-28255 GCA_035538875.1 Chthoniobacterales bacterium
GGTTCGAATCCCCTTACCTCCAGTCTTCGCTCGCAGTGTAGCGAAGAGCGAGGCGTGTCGCTGCCGAAGCCTTTGGCGAAGGGGACATTTTAGCCTTGCCACACTAATCGCGATTCCCCATTCCACGAGCTCCCAACGTTATGAAATCCACAACTTATCTCACTGCTGTCAGCATCGTTGCCTCCCTGATTTTCCGCCTGTCGCTCAATTGACAGACCGCATAATCGAGTTCGGGCTCGCTGGCTGCATCGGCGTCCCCAGTCAATCAGCCAGTTCCGTTTCAGGGAATTGTTTCAGCAGTCGATCAGAAAACAAAGCGTTCACCATTAACGGAAAAGAAGCCACGCGCGTTTTTAAAGTGACCAACAAAACGACGATCATGAAAGGCGTAGGCGCCGGCACGTGATCTCGTTAATTCATCCCGGAAACGTTCTGTCCCGTCGGGTCGCACAAAAAATTGGGATGACGCTCGAAAAGCAGACTACTTTTCGAGGATTTCCGACGCAGGTGTTCTCTCTCGCTCGCGAGCGCTGGGAAAAAGAGAATGCCGCCTGATGAATTCGCGCGCGAGCGCCCGATAGGCGGCCGCGCCGGCGCCGCTTGGGTCATACTCGAGAATCGATTTTCCGAAACTAGGCGCTTCGCTTAAGCGAACGGTTCGCGGAATAACGGTTTTGTAAACGCGTTCGCCGAAATGTTGTCGAACTTCGTTCACGACTTGCTCGCTCAGATTTGTTCGGCTGTCGAACATCGTCATGACGATCCCACCGATTTTGACCTGATCGTTCGCGCCCGAATCACGCACCTGTTCGACCACACGCACAACCTTTACCAAGCCCTCGAGCGCGAAATATTCGCACTGGATCGGTGTTAGGATCTCGTCGGCGGCGGCGAGCGCGTTGGTCATGAGAATGCCCAGTGATGGAGGACAGTCGAGAAGAACGAGATCAAACGTTTCGTCCGAATGAAAAGTTAGCAACGCAGTCGCGAGGCGCGTGAGATGGTCTGGCATGCGGGCGATTTCAACTTCAACGCCGGCAAGGTCGAGATTGGCCGGAATTAGAAACATATTCTCAATGCGTGTCGGCAAGATCTTGTCATTGATCGACGCGCCGCCGAGGAGCGGTTCGTAAATGCTTTCGCCTTCAACCTCCTGCATCCCGAGCGCGCTAGTCGCGTTTGCCTGCGGATCGAGATCAATCAAGAGAACGCGCAGTTTCTTTTCCACCAACGCGACGCCAAGATTCACCGCGGTCGTCGTTTTTCCGACGCCACCCTTCTGATTTGCGATCGCGACAATTTTCATGAACGCGCAACGATCAGCCTCCATAACTCGAAACTGCGGCGACCATCCGATTCTTTCCACAACAAATGTTCGGGATCGAGCAGCATCTCAGTGATTTCGATTTCGCCCGCTTTGACGAGCCAGCGATGAAAGATTTCCAGAAACATCGACAAGACTATCACCCAGATCAATAACTTCGCCCATCCGCCGAAGCTTGAGCTGAAGCCAATTGATGTCCGGGTGCCGGTTAGCAAAAGAGCGTCGAAATCGCGAGGTCTCGCTACGGGATCAATGGCAAAATTGAATTGGAAACTTCACCGACGAGCAATTTGCCGCGCGCGTTGGGAGACGTAACAGCGTTGGCCGAAGCGTTTGCGCATCTCGTCGCTAACGCGGCTGAAAGCCAGCGCCGGTCGCAAGAAACTCGAATTACCCCTTACGGCAGAGCCGGTTCGCGAACGTCGTGAACAGGCGCGGTCATTATTACAGTGCGCAAAAACGACACCGGCATTCTCCTGCCGGCCACTCCTGCGGCGGATTAACCGAAAATTCGAGTTGCGATTTACGGCTTGAGATTTGAGGCTCTCGCAAAAGCAAAACAGATTTTCGCCTATGATTGTCACCACATCTCAGCTCTACAAGGTCGCCTACAATTCCGTCGGCCAACTCGATGCCGTGCGCGCGAGCATTAAAGGCTAGATCGACATGTTCATTGCCGATGTTGCCGGCGCTTCTTCAAATCACGTGCGTTTCACCCTTCAGGAGCTCGCGGATCTTTGTGGGGGCGTATTACGCGGGGATCCGGCGCTAAAAATTACTGGCGCTGCGTCGCTTTCAGAAGCAGTGCCCGGAGAAATCAGCTTCTACGCTGATCCGCGTTACATGTCGCGCCTCAAGAAAACGCACGCGTCGGCGATTTTCGTCGCCTCCGATTTTTCCGAGAAAACCGATGTCGCACAGATCCGCGTCCCAAATCCTTCAAAAGCATTCGAACAGGTTGTCTTGAAACTCGCGCCAAAGCCGATCGCATTTGCGCCAGGAATTCATCCAACCGCGATTATCGATCCAAGCGCGAAACTCGGTACCGATGTTTCGATTCAACCGCACACCGTCATCGAAGCGAACGCGTCGATCGGCAGTAAGACGGTCGTCGGCGCAGGATGTTACGTTGGGCATGAAAGCGCTATTGGGGACTCGTGCCTGATTTATCCCAATGTGACGATTCGCGAAAGAAGCCGAATTGGTGCCCGAGTGATTATTCATAGCGGCGTGGTCATCGGGGCCGACGGTTTCGGATTCGAATCTATTGAAGGGCGCCACCAAAAAATCCCGCAAATCGGAATCGTGCAGATCGATGACGACGTCGAGATCGGCGCGAACACAACGATTGATCGCGCAAGATTCGGCCGAACCTGGATTCAGGAAGGCGTGAAGATCGACAATCTCGTCCAAATCGCTCACAACGTGATCGTCGGAAAAAACTCGATCATCGCGGCCCAAACCGGAATCTCTGGTAGTACCCGGATCGGAGAAAGAGTCACGATGGCCGGTCAGGTCGGCGTCGTTGGTCATCTCACAATCGAGGACAATACGGTAATTGCCGCCCAGAGCGGTATCTCGAAGGATCTTCCGGGCGGAGCGTGGTTCGGCTACCCTGCAGTGCCATTGCCAGAAGCGAAGCGGCAAATCGCCTGGATTCATCGCTTGGGCAAGCTATTCGAACGAGTCAAAGCATTGGAGAAGAAGCTCGGGGCGTAACCCCAGAGCCGAGGCATGAAATGCCGACTGGGAACGGAGTTGGCAAGAATAGTGCTTCCAGGAAATATAAAAACTATAGAATGAAGCTGCCAAAAAGAGAATATTCCCAGTTCCCGATCATCGACGACGACCCCCGCATCGTGTCGCCATAACCCGGTTTACATCGCGCGGCCGACAAGCAAGATGTCGATCTTATTCCGCCTGAGCGGCCGACTCTTTCTTGCTGCGCGCTTTGGGCGACTCGCGGGGGTTGGAGCGCATCGCCTTTTTCTTGCGTTTCAAATACGCTTTCCGGCGTTTCCGTTTGGCTCGAACTCGATGCTGCCGCCCCACATTCTTCTTATAAAGTGAAATCTGCCGCGCACAAGCAATACGAGCTGAAAACTAAAACCAGCATTGCAATTTGTCCGCTTTTGCAATTAAAAGACTCGCTCGTACTTTCCCTCTTCGACAATTTTTTCGGAACTCCAAAGACGTTGATCGCAGCCTCCGTTTTGTTGCTCTCTGCCGCCGCTTGGCGCAGCTGGAGGATGCCCGTCGCCGCAATTAGAGGACGAAAGAAAGCGCCGCGCGGTGGCGCACTGAACGGTCGGCGTTCAGGGCAAAGTCCTGGCCCTCAGTCAGGCCTACAATTTTGTGGTCGTCAACCTTGGCGGCATGCAACGGCGCCGAGCCCACTCAGAGATGTTGATTGTCCGAGACGGCACATTTATTGGAAAAAACCGCATTTCTTCAGTTGAACCGGAGACCGCCATCGGCGATATCATCACCAGCACATTGACGCGTGGCGTCAAGGTGCAACTTAGAGACATTGTTACTTATGCTGGCACAAATTCGTAAACAGGAGAGGAAGGTCGCCGTGGTTTTATTGCTGGCCGCGGCAAGCATTCTGGTTTCGTGCGCGAGCCAGAAAGAGAACGTCGCATTGGTCAAAGACCCGGATGCGAAACCTGAAGGCGCCATGCCTTGGAACAAACAGGAGAAATGGGAAACCGGCGGCCAATTCGCCAACTTTAGCGATCACCGCTGAGTTTGCGCAGCATCGACCGCCTTAGATCCAAAATCCCGATGGGATAACGGCGTTTTTCGACACGATCACAATTCCTTCGCGGATGAAGTAATTTTCCGCATCCAGGTTCGCCGGTTTTCCTTCGGGGGTAATCACAACGCCATCTGCGATGCGCGCGTTCTTATCGATGATCGCGCGGTCAATTACGCAATTTTTCCCAATCCCCATCGGCGGAACATCTGCCGCGCCCGGCCTGTCTTGCTCAAAATAATCGGCACCCATCACCACGCTCTTTCGAATCGTCGCGCCGCTTTGAATTATGCTGCGGATTCCGATCACGCTGCGCTCGATGTGCGCGTCGGAAATAATGCAACCGTCGGAGATGATCGCCTGCCTCAAGGTCGCGCCATTGACTTTGCTGCCGGGCAAAAATCTCGGGTGCGTATAAATCGGCGCTTCAGTATCGAAGAAACTGTATTCTGGAACGAGATCTGTCAGATCGAGGTTTGCTTCGTAAAATGCGCGCACTGTTCCAATGTCTTCCCAATAACCCTGAAAAATAAACGCGCTCACATGTCGCTCCTTGATTGATTGCGGAATCACGTGTTTCCCAAAATCGACTAGATCGTTATCAAGACACTTCACGAGTACGTCGCGATTGAAAACGTAAATGCCCATTGAGGCCTGAAAGAATTCGTCGTCTTCTTGGACACCGACCGCGCGTAACAACTCACGGCTCATCCTTAGTTCCTGAAGCATGATCGCGTCCTTCGGTTTTTCGACAAAGCACGAAATCCGGCGGTCAATTCCGCATTGCATGATTCCAAATTCCGGAACGTGCGTTCGATGGACTGGTTTCGTCGCGAGCGTAATATCGGCGCCGGTTTGAATATGCTGATGAAGCAGCGCGCGAAAATCCATTCGGTAAAGCTGATCACCGCTGAGAATGAGATAGTAATCAAACGCGCGTTCGAGGAAGTAACGCATGTTCTGTCGCACCGCGTCGGCCGTTCCTTGATACCATTGCGAACCTTCCGGAGTTTGTTGCGCCGCGAGGATGTCGATGAAGCTCCGCGAAAAATTGTCGAACTTGTAGCTCGCCTGGATATGCCGATGTAACGACATGGTGTTGAATTGCGTGAGTACATAGATCGAGCGCAGTCCAGAATTCAGGCAGTTGCTGATTGGAATATCGACGATACGATATTTGCCTCCGAGCGGTACTGCTGGCTTCGCGCGATCCTTCGTTAATGGAAACAAGCGCGTGCCCGCCCCGCCACCCATAATGATGGCGAGCGTGCGCTGCGTCGTGCCGGGCGGAAGCGACGGGGCCGACATTGTCGAAGCCGAATCGCCGGGCGCGGGATCTTGCGTCTGCATATCATCAATAATTCAGCGCTCGCACGTCGGGGCAACCTTTTTGCTCGAACCCGGCTTAGGTTGCTCCCGTTTCCCCTCGACGCTAATCTTCCACGGAAGTATGTGCGGAATCGTTGGTTACGTTGGACGCTCGCAAGCTGCTCCTATCTTGCTCGACGGCCTCCGTCGGCTCGAATATCGCGGCTACGACTCCGCCGGCGTTGCGATTATTAACGGCGATCACGTCGAGATACGAAAGTGCGCAGGCCGAATTGCGTCGCTATCCAAACTAATTTCGAAAAAACCCGCAGCCGGGTTTTACGGTATTAGCCACACCCGCTGGGCGACACACGGCAAAGTCACGGACGAAAACGCTCACCCGCATTTCGATGCCACCGGCAAGATCGCGCTCGTCCACAACGGCGTGATCGAAAATTATCAGATCCTCAAAGAGCAACTCATTCAAAACGGTGACACGAATTTTAGTTCAGACACAGACACAGAAGTTTTGGCGCATTTGATCGGGAGCATTTATCGACAGCTGGACGGAAAAGATTCCAAAGCGCGCCTGATTAACGCCACTCGTGCCGCATTGAAGCAGGTCATTGGCACCTACGGCATCGCTGTCGTCCACGCGGACATCCCCGATTTTATTGTCGGCGCGCGCCGCGGCAGTCCGCTCGTGCTCGGCATTGGCAAAGACGAGAATTTTCTGGCCAGCGACGTGAGCGCGATCGTCGCTCACACCCGCGACGTTGTTTATCTGAACGATTTCGATCTCGTCTCATTTGATCGGGAAAACTTCGAGATCAGTTCAATTGACGGGGCAGCTGGACAGCACGCGGTCAGCAAAGTCGAATTCACCGCCGAAGACATCAAGAAAGGCGATTACCCGCACTACATGCTCAAGGAAATCTGCGAGCAACCCGACACAGTGCGCGACGCGATGCGTGGCCGCCTGAACTTCGAAGAATGCACGGCCAGGCTCGGCGGGTTGAACATGAATCCTGCAGAATTGCGCGATATCGCGCGGCTAGTCTTGACCGGATGCGGTACCGCGCTTCACGCGGCCCGAGTCGGCGAGTACACGATTGAGCAGCTCGCGAACATTCCGGTGGATGTCGATTTTGCGAGCGAGTATCGCCATCGCAACACTCCGTTGACCGAGCACACATTGGTCTTCGCAATCAGCCAGAGCGGCGAGACGGCCGACACACTCGGGGCACTGCGTGAAAGCAAGCGCAAAGGCTATCGCACGCTCGGAATTTGCAACAATGTCGCGAGCACGATTGCGCGCGAAAGCGATGGCGGCGTTTACATGCACGCCGGTCCGGAGATTGGCGTGGCGGCGACGAAATCGTTTACTTCACAGCTTGTGATTCTCACGCTCGTTGGCCTTTTACTCGGCCGGATGCGCCAGCTTTCCACCGCGCAAGGAAAACGAATCATCGACGCGCTTGAAGCGCTGCCCGGACAAATCGAGCAAGTCTTGAAGCTCAGTGATCAAATCAAATCTATCGCGAACAAGTATGTCGACGTTAATGGAATGCTGTTCTTTGGCCGGCAATTCAATTACTCCATCGCGCTCGAAGGCGCGCTCAAGCTGAAGGAGATCACGTATGTTTTCGCGGAAGGCCATCCCAGCGCAGAGCTAAAGCACGGAATCATCGCACTGATCCGGAAAGACCTGCCTTCCATCTTCATCGCGCCCGACGACGCCGTATTCTCAAAGAATTTAAACAATATGGAGCAGGTCAAAGCGCGGAAAGGACCGATCATCGCGATCACTTCCGGTGGCGGGCCGAAGCAATTGAAAGATCTCGCGGCCGACATCATCGACGTCCCGACCACAATCGATTGCCTCAGTCCGGTGCTGACCGTCATCCCGTTGCAGCTTCTTGCCTACCATCTCGCCGTCGCTCTCGGCCGCGACGTGGACAAACCGCGCAACCTCGCCAAAAGCGTTACCGTTGAATAGCTCGCGACAACAGCGGAATATTCCAGGCGTCTGGAGGAACGTATTTTGCGTTTCAAGCCGCAAATGTTGAGCGGCTCCAAAAACACGAGCGGCAACCTGACATCTGTCGATTACATCCGAGATCCGTTCGAAAAACAGTTACGGCTACTCTACCGCGTATCGGCACGATCTCTACTCCGGTACAAATCCACCCACGGCTACCCAACCTATGATCTTTGGAGTTACCGGCGGCCTAACGAGCGGCACGGACCCGACTTTAATGGATCAAGAATTTGGTAACCTAACTACTGCGGATTTGTGTTAATTGTGACTTCGACGCGGCGGTTCGGGCCTTCGCGCTGAATCTCGGCGTCAAATTCGGCCTGACCCGCGTTTGGCGCAATTGGCCGCGGCGTAACGACGAATTTCGTCGATCCGCGCCCGCGGGCGTCAATATGCGACGGATCGATCCCGAGCGCTTGCACCAGATACATCTTCATGTTGTCGGCGCGGCGCTGACTCAAATCGAGATTGTATTCGTATGTGCCGATTGAATCGGTGTAGCCCTCAATCGTGAACGTCGCTTTCGGATTACGCTTCAAAAGATCGACAAGCTTTCGCAAAATGTCGCCGGGTTGCAGCTCAGCGCTGTCGAAAGCGAAGAGTTGATCTTCCGGCATCCGAATCTTTGTGCCCGATCCGAGCGGACCTTTTTGCGAGAGCAACTGGTCGAGGTCGCTAAATCCCGGCGCACCCTTCTTATTCGGACCCGCGCTGTCGCCGGGAAGTTTGCTAGTGAAAGTGTTCGGACGTTTGATGATCGTGCTCGTGGCCAACTCGGTTCCGCTCAGCGCCGGCTGCGGTCGCCCCGAAACCGAGCTGTCGTTAAAAATCGATTGTTCGTGCGTCGCATTGGGATTCGTGGAGAGCATTTGCGCAGTGCTTCGCTCAATCTCGTTCATTACGGAGGGAACATCCGCCTGATCGACTTTCGGTTTGTCGGGCAATGCGTTGTTAATCTCGTCCGGCATCTGCGTCGTCGCCTGGATCTCCTGCAAAAGCTTATCGAACGATTTCTTTTCATCCGGCTGCTGCTCTTTTGTGTCGTCCGGATTCGGTTTTGCCGCCGGATTCGTTTGATCGCCGCTCGCCTTGTCGATCTGGCTCATATCGACCGGTTTGACTCTGAATGTCATCGGCGGTTGCACATCGGCGAACACGGTTTCGACCGACATGAATCGCGTCCGATAAAACCAAATGCAGAGCGTTATGTGAATCGCGAGCGAAACCATCAAGCCGAACCAGACCCAGCTTCGCTCTGGGGTGCCGGTCAACAATGCTTCGTATTCGATCTCGTCGATACCGTCGAAATCGGAAGCCCTGGTCGTTCCGCTCCTCATTCCTTTAAGTTAAGACCGTTACTCCTAATTTTGTTGTCAACTCGTCAGCGCTTAGACAATCCGGTTTCGTGCGTCCGTTCAATGAAAGCCCGGGCCGCCTTTCGAATTTCGTCGGCTACGCGGGCCTCCGGCGAAACGAACTTCGGGGTGAACCACGGAAAGAGGCCGATCAGATCGTGCGTGACGAGTATTTGACCGTCGCAATGTTCGCCCGAGCCGATCCCGATCGTTGGAATACCGATAGCATTGGTGATTTGTTTCGCGATTTCCGGCCAAACAATTTCGAGCACAACCGAAAACGCGCCCGCCTTTTCGACGGCGCGCGCATCCGCGATCAGCGCTTCTGCTTCCGCTTGTGTTTTGCCTTTCACTTTGTATCCGCCCTGCTCGCGAACCTGCTGCGGTAACATTCCGATGTGCGCCATGTAAGGAATCCCGGCGCGTGTGATCGCTTCAATCTGAACGACGTGGCTCATACCGCCTTCGAGCTTCACCGCTTGCGCGCCGGCCTCGACAAATCTTTTCGCCGTAGCAACAGCTCCGTCCGGCGTGTCGAATGTGTGGATTGGCATATCACCGACCACCAGCGCCTGCTTCACCCCCCGCGCAACGGCCCGCGTATGATGCAACATTTCCTTGAGCGTCACCTGAGTCGTGTCTTCATAACCGAGCACGACCATGCCTAACGAATCGCCAACCAGAATGATGTCTATCCCGCTTTCATCCAACAATCGTCCTGTTGGATAATCGTAAGCGGTGAGCGCGGTGACTTTTTCACCACGTGACTTGATCGCCCGATATTTTTCGACCAGGTTCGCCATTACCACCTTTCCGCGAAGCACTTTACTTTAGTCGAATCTTGAATCTGCGCGAGCAGTTCGGAAACCGACTCGGTTCCGTTAGGCAAGACCAAACCCGGCCGAATCTCCGCCAGCGGTTGAAGGACAAACTTTCGCTGCCGCAATCGGGGATGCGGCAATTGCAGACGTTCGTTGTTAACGGTCAAATTATCGGCGTAAAGAAGGTCGATGTCGATCTTGCGCGAAAAGTTACGACCATGATCGCGATCGCGGCCGAGCGATTCTTCGATTTGAAGAAGTTTTTCCAAGAGCGCGGTCGGATCGCTGTCGTATTCGATTTCCAAAATGGCGTTGAGAAACTCGCCCGCGCCCGGTTCGCAGCCGACCGGCTCAGTCTCGTAAACCCGAGACGCTAGGACAGATTTTCCAGCTCCAAGACCGACAATCGCATTGCGCGCAGCGCGCAAATTCGCCATTCGATCACCCAGATTCGAGCCGAGGCCGATGCCGATCCTCATTTCTCAGATGCGATCCCGAGAACGTCTTGCATCGAGTAAAGCCCCGGCCGTTTTCCAACCACCCATTGCGCCGCACGCAACGCACCGCTTCCAAAAATTTCACGGCTGCCAGCACGATGCGTTAACTCGATACGTTCACTTGGTCCAACAAAAGTCACCGTATGCTCGCCCACAACGTCGCCTTCGCGAATCGATTCGATCGGAATTTCGGTCTTGAGTTGGTGCTTCAGAATTTCGCCAAGTGTTTTCGCCGTTCCGCTTGGCGAGTCTTTTTTCTTCGTGTGATGAGTCTCGACAATTTGCGGCTCAAATTCAGAACCGAGAATCTCCGCAGCACGCCGTGTAAGAGCAAATAGCGCGTTTACTCCGACGCTGAAGTTGGATGCGAAGACAATCGGTAATGTCTGCGTAGTCTTTTCGATCAGCTTGCTCTGTTCCGACGAATGTCCGGTCGTGCCAATGACAACCGCCTTCTGGTGTCGCAAGGCCGCTCGACAGATCTCATCGATCGAGCTCGCGTTGCTGAAGTCGATCGCAACGTCGCAATCTTTGATTGTCTGCTCTATTGGGTCGCCGAGATCGCATTGCGCGACAATGTCGACTTTTGGATCGCCTTTGGCGAGATCGATGATCGTCTGGCCCATTCGACCGCGCGCCCCAATCAGCGCCACGCGCACCGCCGATTTCATTTCGATTTTTCGAATGCTTCGAGCGTTTTGCGCAAACGCGCTTGGTTCGCTTCGGTCATTTCGCACAAGGGCGAGCGAACTTCGAACGACATCGCTCCGCGCCACGCGAGCGCTGTCTTCACCGGCACCGGGTTTGGTTCGATGAACAAATCCTTGAAGACCGGATACAGTTTCCAGTGCAAGGTTTCCGCCGATTTGAAATCCCCACACTCGCACGCGCGCACCAGTGCGCAAACTTCCGCAGGGAACAAATTCGACGCCACGCTCACGATTCCAACCGCGCCGACAGACATGAATGGCAATGTCAACGAATCGTCGCCGCTCAAAATTGTGAACTCCTTCGGTAAACGGCGTCTGAGTTCGCTAACGCGTTCGACGCTGCCGCTGGCTTCTTTGATCGAAACGATGTTGCGACAATTCTCCGCAAGGCGAACGACCGTGTCGGGCACGATGTCAACCGAACAACGGCCGGGAATGTTGTAGAGCATGATCGGCAGTTTCGTCGCTTCGGCGATCGCCTTGAAGTGGCGAAACAGTCCTTCCTGACTTGGCTTGTTATAATACGGAGCGACCAGCAACGCACCGTCCGCACCCGCTTTTTCGGCAAACTTTGTCGCTTCAGTTGAATCCCGCGTCGAATTCGTTCCCGCGCCGGCGATCACTTTGCAGCGACCCTTTGCGATCTTGATCGTGCGTTGGATGATCTCGTGTTTCTCATCGTACGTCAGCGTTGGCGATTCGCCGGTTGTTCCGACCGCGACAATTCCGGTGATTCCGGCAGCGATCTGGCCCTCGATTAACTTTTGCAATGCTGCAAAATCAACATCGCCGTTTCGAAGCGGCGTAACTACCGCAGTAAAAGTTCCGCGAAACATTTCTTAGACTTCGATTGTTCCTTCGAAGGCGAACTCGGCCGGACCGGTGAGGGTGACATCCGCGAACCGGTCCCCTGTTCTCTTGAAATCGACACTAAGTTTGCTGCCGCTGCGAACGGTAACGCTAATCGGCCCATCAACTTTTTCGCTCGCGGCAAAGATGAGCGCGCTCGCAACCACGCCCGTTCCGCAGGCCAGTGTTTCGTCTTCGACGCCGCGCTCGTAAGTGCGCACGAGAATTCTCTTAGGACCGCGTTTCTCAATGAAATTCACGTTCGCGCCTGCGGGCGAAAAGTTTTCATGACGGCGAAGCGCTTCCCCGCGTCTACGAACATCGACATCGTCCACTTTGGAAACCAGCATGACAACATGCGGAACCCCGCTGTTAATAAAATGGACATGCTCCTTCGCTCCGTTCGCGATCAGATCGATTCCGAGTTGCAAATCTTTAGGTTCGCTCATTTGCAACGTGACCAATTCGCCGTGCAATTCGCCGCGAATTAGTCCGGCTGGCGTTTGAAACGAGATCTTCGCCGGTGCTCCAGCGATTTTGTTCGCGAACCGCGCGAAGCAACGCGCTCCGTTGCCGCACATTTCCGCTTCGCCGCCATCACGGTTGTAATAACGCATCCGGAAGTCGGCGCCGTTGGAACCTTTTTCGAGCAAAAGAATTCCATCCGCGCCGACGCCACGATGGCGATCGCAAATCTGCACGATCTGCTCCCGTCGAAGGCGCACCCCGCCCGCACGATTATCGATCATGACGAAGTCGTTGCCTGCGCCGTTCATCTTGGTGAAACGCAGCATTTTACCGTACTTTAGCGGGCCTCCTTCAATTGTCATGTCGAGCGAAGCCAAGACATCTCTTACAATTTCCGCTGAAGCAAGCCCTCTAAGACAGAAACATTTAGAGATTCCTCAACTTGGGTCGGACTGACAGAGGTATTGCCTGGCAAGAAATTCGCCGTTTATTTCTCGCATGCGCAGGTTGATTGGATCTCTGGTGATCTATGGTGTTGTCGCATCGGCTAGCGGGGCCAACTACAACACGCTGATTCTCGAGCAAGTGAGCAAAATGCCGACCGGCGGCAAATATTCGATCTCGCACTTCGCCAAAATCAAACTGGAGTCGGCTGCGCATTTTGAATCGGGAAAATTCTTCGTAATCCCAACTGCGCCGTATCCCAGTTTTTGCTCGGGCGCGACCTACATCATCTTTATTAAGACCATCGAAGTGTTGCGCGACAGCGGCCAACTGCAACTTGACTACGCAACTCTCAACCAGCTCATCATTCGCGATCAACACGATGGTGAAGGCATTTGGGGACGCTGGAACGCGAACGGTCCCGGCACCGCGCGTTTGTTTCACGAGCTCGGGCTCGGCCGGAACTTTACCGATTTTTCGCAAGCGCAGCCCGGCGATTTCATGAAAATCTTTTGGAACAACAATGTCGGCCAGCGCGAAAGCGGACATTCGGTGATTTTTCTCGGCACGACGCAGCATTCAGACGGCGAGTATGTCCGCTATTGGTCGAGCAACATTCCCCGTGGCTACGGAGAAAAGGAAGTGCCGCGGAGCAAAATCGCCTGCGCAATTTTCTCCCGGCTTGAAACGCCGGCAAGTCTGACGCGCATTCACGACGTTCCTACTGTCGATGCTTATCTCGCTTCACTTCTCCGCAAGAAATCGACCTTCGCCGAAGCGTGCCAGAAGTGTGGCATCTAGTGGACCGCGTCCGCTAACCGACGTGCGAAGCTATGAACCTTTTCGATCATCCCCGGTCTCTCGCTGTTCTTCGCAATAAGATCGACAATCGCGCTGCCAACAATGATCGCGTCCGCATCTTGCGCCACCTGGCGAGCTTGGCCGGCATTTGAGATTCCGAATCCGACCGCGATCGGCAAATTCGAGATCTTTTTCAGCTCCCCAATCTTCTGCGGCAACGCGCTTGCGATTGAATCTTGCACGCCAGTAACACCTTCGCGCGAGACATAGTAAAGAAACCCCTTCGCGCTCTTCACGATCGCTTTGATCCGATCCGCGGGCGTTGTCGGCGCGACCAGCCGGACATGCAGAACATTGCTGCTCGGTAGATCGACATCTTCCTCGGGTGGCAGATCGAGAACGAGTAGTCCATCGACCCCGGCGTCTTCAGCTTCGCGGTGAAACTGGTCAGCGCCGAATTGAAAGATCGGATTGAGATAGCTGTAGAGCACAATCGGGATTTGCGATTTGCGGCGGATCTTGCGAACGCAATCGAAAACACCGCGGATCGTCGTGTCCGCCGCGAGCGCGCGTTGAGCCGCCAGTTGATTTACGGTTCCATCCGCCAGCGGGTCGGAGAACGGTAATCCGAGCTCGAGCACGTCGGCGCCGGCCTTTTCCAAAGCAAACGCGATATCAGTCGTGCGCTTCAAACTCGGATCGCCGGCGCAAATGTAGGGAATGAATCCCTTGCGCTTTTCTGAGCGCAGAAGTGCGAAGCATTGGTCGATCCGATTGTGCATCGAACGGGATAATCTGATACATTTACGGCTGAGTCGAATGGACGAAAAGGCGCTTACGATCAGCGAAATTTTCGAGTCCATCCAGGGCGAGAGCACCTGGGTCGGCGAGCGCTGTGTTTTCGTCCGGCTCACCTTCTGCGATTTGCGCTGCAATTATTGCGACACCGAATACGCCTTTTACGAAGGGAAGAAGATCTCGCTCAAAGAGATTGCCGATCGCGTCGCGAGCTTTAAGTGTCCATTGGTCGAGATCACCGGCGGCGAACCGCTGCTGCAGCCGAACGTGCTGGTGTTGATGTCGATGTTATGCGATGCCGGTCAAACCGTTCTACTCGAAACTAGCGGCGCTCACGACATTTCGAAGGTCGACCCGCGCGTGCATCGGATCATGGACCTAAAAACGCCCGGGAGCGGCGAAGTCGGAAAAAATCTTTGGCTGAACATCGATCATCTAACCAGGCGCGATGAAGTGAAGTTCGTGATGGGCTCGCGGGAGGATTATGAATGGTCGCGTGACAAAGTAGAGAAGTTCAATTTGACCAAACATTGCCGCGCCGTTTTGTTCTCGCCAATCTTCGGCCAAATCGACCCGCGCCAAATCGTGGAATGGATCCTGGCCGACAAACTCGACGTTCGTTTTCAACTTCAGATGCACAAGTTCATTTGGACGCCGACCCAGCGCGGGGTTTAGCGATGAATCAAAACGCTAAGCTTTGGATCGTAATCTCGCGGCCGGACCGGTTGCCGAATGCGCTGGTGGCGGCGGATGCATTGCGCGAGCGGTTCCCAGGCGGAATTTATTTGCTGCGCGAAGAATCGAAGTGGTGGGAGAATGCGAAATGGCAGGAATTCGTGGGCGACTTCGCGGAAGTGCATGGTTTCGCGAAAGTCAGAACCTGTCGCGGCCTGAAAGACCTTCCTCGGCTTTACCGCGAAAATGCGAATCGACAACGCGGCGTTGGCGTATTGCCGATTGATCCGAAAAACGACGTTTTGCTTTGTCTTGCCGGTCTGCTCGGATTGGGAAATGCCGCGCTGTCCGCACATCCTGACGTTTACAAGATTTTGTGCGTTTCGCAGAAAGCTTACGGTGAATTGACGCGCACCGGGGATCGTGCACGGTATCGATTCACCACTTCGGGTTGGCTGCAAAACCGTTTGGTCGAACCGATAGCCGGGGTCCAACGAACGATTCATTACAAACCCCGGATCAATCCTGGCGGCGATGGCGTGCGCTTGCGGCGATTGCAAAAAGATCCGGACGAAGTTTTCGACGTTATCATTTTCATGAGCAACAGTGGTGGCGAACTGCCGGCGCGCGCCAAAGACCAGATCATTCCTTCGCGGTTTCCGAGCATCGGGGAGTTGCATGACTTCGCAGAACTCTGTGGAAACGCCAATCGCCAGTCCGGCGCAAACCATCGGCGCGTGATTTTTTTCGGAACGCCGTTCCTTTTGGTAAAAAATCTCGAACCGGAGGTTTACGTTGATTACTTGAACCGTTGTCTCGATTACATTCGGCAAAATTATGCCGGCCGCGATCTGGTTTACCGGCCACATCCGTTCGAAAAGGGTGAATCGAGCAAAGCCAACCTTACGGGTTTTCGAGTGGAGAACGATCGCGAGGTCGCGGATTTGTATTTTCTGCGGCATTTCGCCGCAATCGAAGCAGTCTATTCAGTTTCGTCCACGGTCTCGCGGACTGCTCTGACTAATGGCTTGAATTCGTACGCGCTTTGGCGCTGTTTTCCGTTTTCAGAAAGACAGACGAATTTCTTCCAGCAGGTGATGGGCAACGTTCCACCCGACTTCGAAATCAACGACCTGGCGAAACCGCCGGTCGCTTACCAGTATCGACAATCACCCGCAGCCGAACACAGCAGCTTCTCAAACGCGCTTGTTCGCGCTGTGGAGCTGAAGAAGAAAATGTCGGTCTAGTGTTTCGGCGCGCGAACGGTGTCGTCACGTAAGCGACTCGTTGTCGTAGCGTGGTCACGCACCAGCTCGGTGCATCGCGTCCAAAATTTCCGAGCATCGAGCCCGAACGCCGGAAAAACCACTGCATCGTGCATGTAGCTCGGGCTCAGCGTTTGGCCGTAATCGTAAACAATCGCGATGGTGTTTTGAGGCGTGCACATACTTCAGACAGAATGAACAGAATCGACAAAGTCTTCTTCTAAAATCATTCAGCTAATTTTGTTCGTTCTGTCAAAGAAGTCTTCGAAGATCGAATCGTAGATCTTGCCGCGCTCGGGATGATACTGGACGCCAATCGCAAAGGGGTAATCACGCAATCGAACCTGTTCGATGATGTCGTCAGTCGCGCACCATGCTTCAATTTCGAGGCCTTCTCCCAACGAATCGAGTGCCTGGTGGTGGCCACTGTTAACTTTGTCGAAGCGATGCTTTGCGCTCGCGTCGGAGCGCAACGGCTGAACGTCACTGGTCTTTTGCCCGGGCAGGTTGTGACCGGAAATGTCGAGCTTGAGAGTGCCGCCAAGTGCGACATTTAGAACCTGAAGACCTTTACAAATCGCTAGGATCGGCAAACCGCGCGCGAGAGCGTCGGCAACGGCCGCAAACTCCCAGCGATCGCGGTCAGGATCAACGTCCTTCTCAAGCACGCTGGGATCGGGAACCTCCTGCCGCAAGAACTCGACCGCAATGTCAGAGCCACCGGTCAAAAGAAGTCCGTCAACGTTCGTGATTAGGATCTCAACTTTGCGTGCGTCGCAGATTTCGATTTCGGGATGTTTATCGAAAAACGGTTGGAACCATGTTTCGTCTTTCTCGCGGAGCCAGGTGGCAAGTTTCGGCACGATGTCGATCTTAGCACATAACTATAGGGCGTCTGCATCAGATGCCGTCGCGTTTCACTGAAAACGCCCTACCTCACAACCCCATTAACTCGCGAACGTATTTAACCGGCGGACTGCCGTAGGAAATCACCTGGTCGTTGTATTTCCGGAGGTCGAAATCCTTGCCCAACTTTTTCTGTGCGTGAGCGCGAAGATCAAGATGTTCGGTCACGCCGACAAAATAAGTCGAGAGCTGGGCCGAGCTAAGCCGAGCGCGTTTCCATTTTGCGACCGCTTCGCCCTCCTCCTGAAACGTTTCCTTCATCATCAATTCCATCGCCTGCTGCTCGGTCATGTTTCCCGCGTGAATGCTTTGATCGAGAATGGTATTGGCGATCGCCCGCAGGCGCATTTTGAGTTGCTGCATTCTCACTTCCGGCCCGCCGTAGTCCTGCTCGGCCATCACCTGCTCGACGTAAACCGCCCAGCCTTCAATGAACGGACCGCTTTGAAAAATTGCGCGGACCAGTGTCGGCGCGCGGAACTCGTTCGAATGCGACAACTGTAAATAATGTCCGGGCATTGCTTCGTGAACGGTCAAATCGCGGACCATGTAGTTGTTGTATTCCCGGAAGAACGATTCCTTGCGCGCTTTCGACCAATCATTAGGCGTAGGCGCAACGGCGAAAAATGTCTTGCCGTTTTTCTCCAGCGGTCCAGAGGAATCACAATAGGCAATCGCCTGACCGCGCTTGAATTCCGGCATCATGATGACATCGAGCGGCGTGGTCGGCACGGCTACGATGTTGTGCGATTTCACGAAATCGGTTGCCTCGACGACAATTCTCTGCGCGTAACCGACGATAGTGTCGTCGTCAGGATGTTGCTCGGCCAGCTTCTTCAGGGCGGCGGCAATGACCTGTTTTTTGTCGGCCAAGGTCTTCGCGTCGGCCTTTGGAAAGTATTTTTTGTAGAGCGGAAGCGCAGTTTCGTAGATCGCGGTCTGGGTTTGCACCAGATCGGCATCGGCGCGCTTTTTGATTTCCTCCATCGACAGATCAGACGCGAGAGCAAAACGCAATTTTTTGCGAAACTTGTCCGCCCCGAGCCGAAAATCGCCATCCGAACGCCTGAGCAAATCGGCCTTCAACCATGTTTCGTAGTCTTCCAGGGCTTTGGCAGTTTTCTCCTGAATGAGCGCCAGATCCTTTTTCAGCTGCGGCGCCTGATTCAGGAGCGGATCGAGGCCGTTGCGGACGAGATTGATTGCGCCCTGAACCTGTTCGATCGCGGTCTCGGTATAAACTGTCGGCGGATGCTGCAGGTTCGCTTCCGCTTGTTTGATCACGTTCGGGATTCCGTCCATCCGCTGGCGCAGATTCGGAATTCGATTTTGGGCAGAAGCGAAATCGCGCGCGACGAGAAGATAAAGACTGTTGGCGAGACTCTGGTTGTAGACGAGTGGGTTCCACTCCGCCTCCCGCAATTCCTCCAAGCGGAAAATTTCGTAGTCGACATTGTCACGGAGGATCCTGACGTCGACCTGATTGGCGCCGGTCAGCTGTTTGTAATCGTCGAATTTTTTCAGGGACTCGCGAACCTGTTTTGCGTCCGCCAGCATTCGCGCCCGGCTTTCGCTCGAATAATCAGTTAAAATGCCATCAAATCGATGATCACCGAGTTCCGTGGCGAATTCCGGATGCGATGACAGATAATCTTCGCAGTAATCCTTGGCGATCTTTTCGAATTCGTCGTCTTGCGAATTGGCGTTGACAGCAACGATCGACAACGGCAAAGACAACGCGGCTGCAAAGATAATTCTTCTCATTTCGTTTTTATGCTTCCGGCTGAACAGCGAACCCGACACTCGGTTCAGCCTCACCAATCACTTCGGTTTGATCCTGCAAATAGGTTCGGCCTCTATAAAACGGCGTAACGAGCGCAAAGACAACCGCGGTTCCCAACATCACCCAGACAAAGAACATGAAGTAGCTTGTGCCTTGCAATTTCAGCGAGCCATCCGGGTTTTGAATAAAGAAATTGACCGCGGCGGTGAACAAATTACCCAGTGACACCGCGAACAAGTAGGTGCACATGACAAGCGATTTGAGTTTCACCGGTCCCTGCGTGTAGGAAAACTCGAGATGCGTTGGGGAAACCAAAGTTTCACCAGCAGTCAAAACGACGAACGCCCAAATCTGCCAAATGACGTTTGGATGTTCGCCGGCATCGATGCGCGTTTGAATCACCGCGATGATAAAAAATGAGGCCGCGGTAACGAACAAACCAGTGCCCATTTTTCGGAGCGGGGTCAGCGCCACGAACTTCTCCACAAACGGATAAAGCCAGTAGGAAAAGAGCGGCAGCATGATCAAAATGAAAATCGGATTCACAGTCTGGATTTGCGACGAAAGCCACTCGACGCCGAATAGATGTCGATCCATGGATTCTGCCTGCACGATCCAGGATGAAAAATTCTGCTGCCACAACGCCCAGAAAATCGCCACGAACGGGACCGGCATTAAGATATTGAGCAGAATTTTGCCGGTCTCTTTGTTAAAAATCTCGCGAGTGTACGGACGTAATCCGACCGGGGGGATATGCACGAATTTTTTGCGGCCCGACCAAAAGAAAATGGTCGCGATCACCATGAAAATGCCGGGCAATCCGAAAGCGACGTCCGGACTGTGCAATTTTGGGCTGACGAGAAAACCTGAAACTGAAGCCGGCAACATGTTCTTGAGCCAGTCCCAAATAGAACCCGGCTCGAGCAACCACGGAATAAGAAGCGTCGAGAGCGCCGAGCCAGCGTTGATCGAAAAGTAGAACCAGTTGAAGACGCGCGTCAGCAGATGCTTGTTCGACTCCCCGAATTGGTCCCCGACGTTTGTCGAAACGCACGGCTTAATTCCGCCCGCCCCCATCGCGATCATAAATAAGCCGATCGCGAGTAAATAGCGCGGCTCAATCGCATGCGCCACCGGCGATCCCATCAACGCCAACGTGAAATGGCCTCCGCAATAAACGATCGACAGCCACAAGACGACCTTGAATTTCCCAAAGACGGCGTCGGCGAGGATCGCGCCGAAGATCGGCAGAAAATAAAGCGTCGTGACAAAGGTGTGATACCAAGCCTCGGCGTTGGCCGGTTGCATCGCGCTCAGGTGCCCCATTTTGTCGAGGAGGTACTTAGTCATGAAGATCGTAAGGATGGAATTCATCCCGTAATAGGAGAAGCGCTCGGCCGCTTCGTTCCCGATGATGTAGGGAACTCCCGGCGGCATCGTCGTGATTTTTGGCGGCGACGTGAGATACTGCGTCTTAGCCATAATGGACGTCCGCTTAATGCGGCGTGCCTTCAGGGAAGAATTGCGCTGGAGTCGGGTTCGGCGTCGCGCTATTCGAAACATCCTCCTTACTTGGCGCGGCGGGATTTTCTTCGCCGCCTTTCGCCGAATCGACATGTTCCTTTTGCACTTCCAGATCTTCCCCAAGACGATGCTTCTCGCACGAGCCACAGAAAATGAGCGCGCCGGCGGAGATTGCGGCGGCGATTTCGTGAACACCAAAATGCATAACGCGCTCGCAAGCTAATGGGGCATCAGCGTATCGCGCAAGATGAAAGCGTGCCGCGCCTGTTGATAAACGCCGCGCTTGCAGCATTAGTATGAGCGATCGCCGGTGTCCCGCAGCTCAAAGAACAACGCCTGGAACGAAGTCGTCGCCATTATTTTACTCGGCGTCGGAACGCTGCTCTTTCTCGCGTTAATTTCCTACAACCCGAAGGACCTGCCGTCGTGGGTGCCGTGGAGTTATCTGTCGCCGCCAAACAGGCCTGCACAAAACCTCATTGGTCCATTCGGCGCCATCCTGGCCGGCTTTTGTTATCTCACGCTCGGCGCAGCCTCGTATTTCCTGGCGGGTGTTCTTCTCTATTTCGGAAGCGGAAAATTATTGCACGCGAACCTTCGGGTCGTGCCGCGTTTGCCGTGGATCGCGCTCTTCATCGCGTCGGGCGGGTGCTTGTTTCAATTACAAACGACGCATCTGCAAGGTTGGAAGCGGGCTTTCAACATTCAAGGACCTGGCGGATGGGTCGGCTATTTTTTCGGTAGGACGCTACTGCTGACTTCGATGGGCAGAGTGGGCTCGATCATTCTGCTGAGCGGAATTTACCTCGCGAGTCTGATCCTGATGACCGGTCTGCGCCCGATCCATCTTATTCAGGAGAGTGTCGTGAGTGCGCGTTCGGCGTTCGCCAAGTTGCAAGAATGGCGACTGCATCGAAGACTACGCAAAGCGGACATCAAAGGCCAGCTTGAGATCAGCCGAAAGGAGTTGGCGAAGCAACGGCGATCGATCGAGAAGCAATTAAAGAAAAAAGGCGCGCCCGTTCCGGAACCCGCAGTGGCATTCATTTCCCCGGAAGAATTGACGGATCGTCCGGCGCCGAAAGTTGTCGACACCACTGCGCTGCCGGAAGAACTGCCCGTTGCGCGAAAGAAGCCGTCGCTTGCCGAACTACGCGGTTCAGCAACCGCTGCGAGATCGACGTCTACCGCGCCGTCGTTGGCTGGTCGCGCCTGGGATCCAAAAACTTACGCATTGCCTGGCCTTGATTTGTTGAACGAACACGATCCCGAAGGCCGCGGCGGCACGGATCCGAGCGAGCTGCAGCGGGTGCAGCAAACTTTGATCGACACACTCGCGCAATTTGGGATCGCGGTCGCGGCGGGCGACATCACGAAAGGCCCCACGATCACGCGCTACGAAGTTTACCCGGCGAAAGGTGTTCGTGTGGATAAAATCGTAAGCCTCGAGCGCGATCTTGCGCGCGCCACTCGCGCCGAACGGATCAACATTCTTGCGCCGATCCCAGGCAAAGACACCGTTGGCATTGAGCTCGCGAATACGCGTAAAGTAACGGTGACATTGCGCGAGTTGCTCGAATCAGCGGATTGGGCCGAAGCGAGAGCGCGCAACCGAATCCCGCTAGCGCTGGGAAAAGACGTTTACGGCAAAGCGATCATCGCCGATCTCGCGCAGATGCCGCACTTGCTTGTCGCCGGCACGACTGGTGCTGGCAAAAGTGTCTGCATCAATGCGCTCGTGGCTAGCGTGCTGTTCCGATTCACGCCCGAGGAGCTGCGTTTCATCATGATCGATCCGAAAGTCGTCGAGCTCCAGCATTACAACGCGCTGCCGCACCTAGCCTTTCCGGTCGTGACCGACCCGAAGAAAGTGTTGCTCGCACTCCGCTGGTTGATCGACGAAATGGAACGCCGCTACAAAATGTTCGCGCGCGTCGGGGCGCGAAACATCATCAGCTTCAACGCGCGTCCGAAGAAGAAAAACGCAGGAGAAATGTGCGAGACACCGGAGCAGGATTGCGGCGAAACCAAAGTCCCTCGGGAGAATGCGATCCTGATTCCCGAGAAAATCCCGTATGTCGTGGTCGTAATCGATGAATTAGCGGATCTGATGCAAACCGCGCCGGCCGATGTCGAGAGCGCGATCGCGCGGATCACGCAAATGGCGCGCGCGGCTGGAATTCATTTGATCGTCGCGACGCAAACGCCGCGCGCCGACGTCATCACTGGCGTGATCAAAGCGAACATTCCGAGCCGAATCGCATTTCAAGTCGCGAGCAAGATCGACAGCCGCGTGATTCTCGATGAAAATGGGGCTGATCGTTTGCTAGGCCAGGGCGACATGCTTTATCTGCCGCCTAGCGCGTCGCGATTGATTCGCGCGCAAGGTGTTTTGGTAACGGACGAAGAAATTCGCCGGCTGGTCGAATTCGTTTCGGCGCAAGGCCGGCCGGCGTTCGATCCCGCGATGCACGAAAAACTCCATGCCGCATCAAGTTCCACCGAAGAAGAGATAAGCGAAGAAGACGAAGAGCTGGTGGAGAAATGTTTGGAGATCATTCGGCAGGAAAAACGCGCCTCCACTTCGCTTCTCCAGCGACGTCTCCGATTGGGCTACACGCGGGCCGCGCGTATCGTTGATATTCTGGAGCAGCGCGGTATTTTGGGACCGGGCGAAGGCGCCAAACCGCGCGAGATCCTGGTCGATCTCGATGCCGCCGTTTAGTCGAAGAAACCCGTCATGACAATCGAAGGTCTCGGCAAGAAGTTTCAGGATGCGCGAATAGCGCACGGTTTCACACTCGATGAAGCTGCACGACTAACGAAAATTCGTCCCTCGCGGCTGGCTGAAATCGAGGCGGACGATTTTTCACAATTTCCGAGTCTCGCCTACGCGAAAGGCTTTCTGTCGATCTACGGAAAATTTCTCGATGTCGACGTTACGCCGTACCTCGATGTGTTTGAGACCAAAGACGTAACCTTTGACGGTTATTCTTATTTGCAGGACCAGCCGCCGCCGAAACCGCGCCGGGTTCGGGCGACACACGCGCCAGTCGTGCGCCGTCAGCGAGTGAGTGGCGATCGGAGTTCGTTATTTCCGATTCTCATCGGCGTTGGAGTCATCATCGTTGGCTTCGTTCTAATGCGGCTGATCATGAACATTCAACGGATTTCGCCGCATGAAATGGTGGGCGTTCCACAGCCCACCGCCGCGCAATTGGCTGAACCGCAAGCGCCAGGTCCACAAGCGGCACCTCCACAAGCACGGGCACAAGGGCAAGGACCCCAACAACAAAACGTGCAGTCTCGAGCGCCTGCCGCGTCAGCTTCGGTTGGTCAAGCTCCTTCGCCGCCACCAGCGACCGTTGCCGAAGCTCCAAAGAAATCTGCACCGCCGGTGGCAAATGCGGCTCCGTCAATCGCCCCACCTGCCGCCACGACCGCGCCGGCTTTTGCGAGCGCCAACGCGGCAGCCGAAGCGAGTGCGGCGCCAACAAAGGAGCCGGAAGTTCGTCGCGCCGAACCAGTGCGTCCTGAAGACTTAGCGAAGGCGGAAGCAACGCAGAAATCGCAAAAAACCGCCGCAGCACAAGGGCCCAATCAGGTGGCGATTAAGCCGCTGAAGAAGACCTATATCAAGGTCGTGGTCGACAATGAATCGCTCCAGCCTGCATTCGAACGATGGATTTCGCCGGCCGACGGCACGGTGGAATTCAGCGGCCAAAAAATCGCAGTCCGCGTTTTGGATCGCGACGCGATTCAGATTAAGAAAAACGGTAAGCCGATCGCGAGCGGTGACGAAGACGTTACCGTCGAGTAACACCGACAATTTCGTTTCATCCGAAACATGAGCACAAGAGTCGGCATGATCAGTCTCGGTTGCGCCAAGAATCTGGTCGACGCTGAGATCATGCTCGGAAGCGTGTTGCAGCGCGGCATGGAGATCACGTCGTCCGCAAATGACGCGGACGTTCTTGTCGTGAACACATGTGCGTTCATCGATTCAGCCAAAGAAGAATCAATTAATGCGATTCTAGGGGCGCATCAGGCGCGCGAGCTGACCAAGCGCGCCGGACAAAAATTGATAGTGAGCGGCTGCATGTCGCAACGATTCACACGTGAGTTGCGCGAAGAACTGCCCGAAGTCGACGCCTTCATCGGTTTAGACCAAGTCAAAGAGCTCGGCGCAATCGTTGAAAAAGTGATGGCCAATAAAGGTATCGACCTTACCTTTGCCGAGAGGCGGCCCAGCTACATCCCGGATTACGACACTCCGCGCTTTCGACTCACGCTCGCGCATTCGGCTTACGTAAAAATCGCTGAAGGTTGCAATCACCCGTGCACGTTCTGTGTGATTCCCCAAATGCGTGGGAAGCATCGCAGCCGGACGATAGAATCTGTCCTCACCGAAATCGGCGGCCTCGTCGCTGAAGGTGTGCGTGAATTCAATTTAATCAGCCAGGACACGACGTATTACGGAATGGACTTGTGGGCGGAAAAAGCTGGAGCGCGGCAGCCGGTGGATTCCGCGCGCGGACCGACACTCGCGGCGCTCCTGCGCGAGATCGAAAAAATCGAAGGCGATTTCTGGGTGCGACTGCTTTATACTCATCCGGCTCACTGGAGCGACGAGCTAATCGAAACGATCGCCGCCTGCCGCAAGGTGCCTCGTTACATCGACATCCCACTTCAGCACATTCACGAATCGATGTTGCAACGGATGCGTCGCGAAACTTCGCGCACACATATTGAGAATTTAATCGAAAGATTGCGCACCAGAATCCCGGGAATCGCTTTAAGAACTACGTTCATCGTCGGTTTTCCTGGCGAGACAGACGAAGAATTTCAATCGCTGCTCGAGTTCATCGAGCGCGGCCGATTCGAACGGCTCGGAATCTTTAAATACTCGCGCGAGGACGGATCACGCGCGGCAAAAATGCCTAATCAGGTCTCGACGAAAACCAAAAATGCGCGCTATCGAGCCGCGATGTCGATCCAACAGAAGATCGCGCATGAAATTGCGAGCGAAAAAATTGGGCAAGAGCTGACACTGTTAATCGACCAGCCATTGATCGCGCGGACGGAAGCGGACGCGCCGGATGTCGATGCTCGGGTCATTCTGTCGAACCCGGCACCGGTCGGGGAGTTTGTAACGCGGCGAATAACCGGCGCACGCGGTTACGACTTGCTCGCGTAATCGAACAATTTTTGCTCGCCGAAGATCAACTTCGGGAGTGACACAATCGACGCTGTAAGGCAGCGTGCGCTTCAACTGCGATTTTAATTTTGCAGATTTGGAACTATGGTTCTAAAAGCCATGGAAAATTCAGGGACAATCAATCTCGACGAATCAAATTTTGATCGTGAAATCAACAGCGACAAACCAGTGCTGGTAGACTTCTGGGCCGAGTGGTGCGGGCCGTGTAAGCTGATCGCGCCGTTACTCGATGAAATCGCGCGCGAAAAAGCCGGCGCGCTGAAGGTCGCGAAAGTAAATGTCGATCAAAACCAGAGTCTGTCTTTCAAATACAACATCCGCGCGATTCCTTCGCTGCTCTTGTTCAAAAACGGCCAGCTTCGCGATCAGGTTACTGGCATGACGAGCAAGAAAGATTTGCTCAGCCGGATCGAAGCGCTGGCATGAGGAACGCTGGCTGCGCCGAAGTTCCGGGTACACGTGATATGCAGAATTTTTATGTTTTCGGTCGCTGGTGGCGTATTACTCTTTGAATTCGCCGAAATGAAGACGTGCTGCTTTTTACAAGCAGGTCATGGTTCCCCGAGTCGTTGCTCCATCGGATGAAGATTCTCATCGTCGATGACGACGGGTTTGCTGTTTTAGAAGCACTGCGCGCCGACGTTTCGGAGAGATTTCTTCTAATCTTGGTCCTAACCGCTCACATCACCGAGGATGCGAAGGCTCGCGCGCTGGACCGCTGGCGCCACTGGTTTCCTGGTCAAGTCTGTCAGCCAAGCGGAAGCGCTGTTGCGAATTCGCAATTTGCCGGAAACTCACCGTGTTAACGTCGCGCTTCGATATCAACGCGCGGCATTGGAAGAAGCCGTGCGCGAACGCACGGCGGTAACTGCACGAGAAAATTGCCGAAATTGAGGCCGTGAATCAAGGCTTTCAGAGTTCATCCACATTGACCAGCGCCTAGGAAGTGCGCCCGGCGGGGGTCGAACCCACAACCTTTGGCTCCGGAGGCCAACGTTATGCTAGAAAGAATGACTCAGGTTGCCGTTTTGTTGCCGTTACTGCCTGCCTCTGGCGATAAGAGAGAAAGAGAGTGTGTGTCACTCGCCTCGCGCCGCGAAGCGCGTCAAATGTTGAGATCTGACCCCGTTGTCGTTCTGATTGGACGGCGCGAATCAGTTCTGCTGCGCAAGGACCGCCTGCGGTAACGGACACGGCGGAGACTGATTTGGGTTGCAAGCGAAATTAGTCGGATCGTTCGATGTCGTCAGTGTGTCGTCAGTGTAAATGATGGCGGCTTTGCTGTTTTGTGGATCGATCGCAATCTTGAATAAGTCGAGCAAGTTGCGCGTGCCTTGACCGCACGCGGACCCGTTGGTGCAGATCACGCCAACATGATTCGCCGCGGAGTTCAGTTGCGTTTGGGTAAAGCTGGTGCCGTTGAACTGCGCGAAGTAAACATGCCAGCTCGCGCTCGAATCCAGATTCGAGGTTGCAGTCGTACCATAATAAACAACATCAACAGTCCCATTGTAGGCGGCGACCCACGGGAACAACGCCGTCACTGCTGGAGACTGGCTTACTCCAATCGCGGGCGACCAGGCGTTGCCCTGATCAGTTGAGCTGCTAAACGACACGGTCTGCCCGTCAGACCAAACCGCGTAGAGATTGCCATTCACCGGATCAACAGCGAGAGCCGGAAAAACCTTCCCGAGGTCCGTCCCCGCTGGCGCGGTGAAAGCGACAGTTGCCGTCCAACTCTTGCCCATGTCGCTGCTCCGCGAAACGATGATGTGGTTCGGAGTGAATGTCCGGCCCTTCAGAACACCGGTTTCACCCGCCGCATAGATATCGTAGACGTTGTGCGTCCGCGGATCGGCCACGAGATTTCCCTGAACATTATTGAACGTCGCGTCGGCAGTTGTTGAACCTTGGCCCACGACCGGATCTCCAATCTTTGTCCACGTGAATCCATCATCGTCCGAACGCTGTGCGTGGATAAGCGTGGAATTGCCCGAATCATGATAGGAAATGTAAACGTGCGATCCTTCAGAAGTGATCCAGGGCCGGTCGTCTCTAGTAGTGTCGAGGATTTGTTCGGTGCACTGGCTGATTGAGAAACCGGCGGCCGGACTTGGACACGTAACAGCCGATACGCCGAGCTGCGAATTGCCATTCGAGTTCACGAGGAAAATCAACGTGGTCGCGTGCAACCGGCCGCTCGAGCCGATGTCGACATCCGCGTCACCGGCACCGAAAATTGATTTCCCCGGATGCTGCAATGCCGCGTCGATCACGCCTTGAAAAGTTGGGGTCGAGCCGAACGGTCCGGTCCAGAGATCGGTCCCGAAGTTTGACGGATCGAACAACCATTGCAGCGAAACCATCCCCATCGTTCCATCGAGGCCGATGGAAATTTCCGGCTCGCTTGTGCCGTTAGGCAATATCAGCGGCGTAATCGTGAACGCCGACTTTGCCGGCGCGCTTGGCTTCGCCGGTACTTTGACCACGAACGAGAAAGTTACGATCGCTGTGGTGATCATGATCGCTGCCAAAAAACGCCGAGTCGATGTGAATGAAAAAAATCGCAATGTTTTCATGGTTTGTAATCCCTTTTGATGGTTTCCCTTCCCGGAAAAATTACAAGATATTAAACTGCCCGCATCCGAAAAGTCGCGCGCCTACGCTGACAGGACTGGAAATTGCGAGACGAAACTTGTCGCGTCTTCGA
>DATLJP010000087.1:0-5785 GCA_035538875.1 Chthoniobacterales bacterium
GGCATTCCGATTAAATGGACGGCGGAGGAAACCATCGAGCGTGAGCGCGTCGAAATTCATTTCAATCACCTAAAAGCGTTCACCAAAGGAATGCACGTCGTCTGGACATTTAACGAGACGGCTGACGGTGTGCGGGTCGAAATTTCACACGAACTTAACTTTCGGCTTCCCCCACTGGCGCCGCTTATGGAACCAATCATCGGCGACTTCTTTATCGGAAACCTTGCCAATAAGACTTTGCGTTATATGAAGCAATATATCGAAGCGCAGGCAAACACTGTAACCGCATGAATCGACGACGCGTTGTCATCACCGGGCTCGGCCCAATCACTTGCATCGGCAAAGGCGTCGACAGCTTCTGGAAAGGAATTCTCGCTGAGAAAACCGGGATCAGTTCGATCCAGAATTTCGATGTCAGCGCGTTCGGCGTTCGCGTCGCCGGACAAATCAATAATTGGGACCCGGAAGAATTCTTTGCGCCGCATCGACTGAAAAGGCTCGATCGCTACGCGCAATTCGCCGTGGCATCGGCTAGGCTCGCACTCGATGACGCTGGAATCGAATATTCGTATGACAAACCGCAGGACCGAATCGGCGTGAGTTTCGGAACTGCGCTCGGCGGCGTTTGTAAAGCGGAAGAGCAATACATTCGTTTTTTGAAAAAGGGCGCCCGTGGAGTTCAGCCAACGCTGGCCGTGCAAGTTTTTGGCGGATCTGCCCATTCGAACATCGCAATCGAATTTGGATTTCGCGGCGTCGGGACAACGAACTCAAATAGCTGCGCGAGCGGCACAGTTTCAGTTGGCGAAGGCGTTCGCTACATTCGTGACAATTTCGCCGATGTCGTTGTTGCCGGCGGAGCGGAAGCGCCGCTCACGACGATCACGATCGGCGCATTCGACATCATCAAAACGATGAGCCGCTGCGAGGATCCGCACTTAGCCTGTCGGCCGTTCGACAAACTGCGCGATGGATTTGTGATGGGCGAAGGCTCGGCGTCGTTGATTTTGGAAGAACTTGAGCACGCGCGAGTACGCGGCGCGAGAATTTACGCCGAAGTCCTCGGTTACAGCCTAAACAGCGACGCCTTTCATATGACGACGCCGTTGCCGAGCGGCGATTCGTGCATCCGCGCAATGCGCGACGCGCTCGCCGAGGCGAATGTCGCGCCGGAACAGATCGATTACGTGAACGCGCACGCGAGCTCGACGCGGTTGAACGACAGCGTCGAGACGATGTCGATCAAAGCAGCGTTGGGTGAGCACGCCCGGAAAATTCCTGTCAGTGGCACGAAGGGTTACCACGCACATCCACTCGGTGCGACCGGTGCGATTGAAGCTGCGCTTTGCGCGCTCGCATTAGAGCGACAATGGGTCCCGCCGACGATCAACTATCAGAATGTCGATCCGACCTGCGACCTCGACGTTGTTCCAAATCATGGCCGGGCCGCACAATTGAACTATGTAATGAGCAATTCGTTCGGCTTCGGAGGCATTAACGCCTGCATCGTGTTGGGTAAGGCTCGTGACTAATCCGCTTGCGCTCAGGATGACAATCAGGGCAGAAGATCTGGACGATTCTCCTTTGTTCGGTTGAGCGCCTGCTCCTTTCGCCATTTCGCAATCTCGGCATGATTTCCGGAAAGCAAAACTTCGGGAACCTTCCAACCGCGAAAATCGGCGGGGCGCGTGTACTGCGGTCCTTCGAGTAACTCAGCACTGAAGGAGTCGTCCAGTGCGGAGTGCTCGTGGCCAAGAACTCCCGGCAGCAAACGAACGACCGCGTCTACGAGCACGACTGCGGCAATCGCGCCGTTTGTGAGGACATAATCTCCGATCGAAACTTCAAGATCGACAAGATGCTCGATCACGCGGTGATCGACGCCTTCGTAGTGACCGCAGATGATGATGAGATGTGATTCTTTCGAAAGTTCTGACGCCATTTTTTGATCCAACCTCCTCCCCGCAGGACTCATCAAAATCACTGTCGGCTTCTGTATTTCGGCGTTGGATGTTTCCTGTTTCAATCCCTCCACGCCTGCAAAAATCGGCTCCGGTTTCATGACCATACCCTGCCCACCGCCGAACGGCGCGTCATCGACGACGTGATGTTTATCGGTCGTCCAATCGCGCAGATTATGAATGCGAAGATCGACAATCTTATTTTCCTGCGCGCGTTTCATCATGCTTTCGTTCAATGGCGCGCGGCAGATCTCGGGAAACAGCGTGAGAATGTCGATTTTCATTTAGAAGAAAACAAAGCGATGCTTGCGGTGCTTGATCGTTAGCCGACCGGTGCCTCGTTCGATCATGACGAACTGCTTATCCGTAAGCTTGATGATCTTGTCCGAAAAAGTGGCGCCCACCAGCAAAGCCGGATCCGTAGTTGTCACAACTTGGCCACTGAAATACCCGTCTCGGATTTCCCAGCGGCTCGTGAAATCGATCCGCTTACTGGTTTGCCGATTCAAAATGAAACCCGCGGATGTCCCATCCGGCCAGTAAGTTTTTTCCATGTAGTAGAGAGAAAAAGGCCCATCACTCAGGACCCATGTGCCGATTATGCGCGCCTGCATTTCTGCGTCGGTTTGGGCCGGAGCTTCCTCGCGGCAACCAGTAATGACAAAGGCAAGCAGGACCGACGATCCTGCCGCGAACCTGCGAACATTTTCGAACGCAGAAAACAGACTCGTGATGTCGACCTTCATTGCTTCAGCGTCGGTTCTGAGCCTCAAAGCATTATGCGACGCTCCCAGAGCGCCGCTAGAGAAGAAATTATTCGACGATCTCGAGCGTGGCGCGTTGTCCGTGGCGCGACGCCGAACTGTTCAGCATCGCGCGAATGGCGTGAATCGTCTGTCCGTTGAGACCGATGATTCGGCCGACGTCACTTTGGCGGAGCCGCACTTTGAAGATCGTCATTTTGCCACCCGGAATCTCGGTCAATACCATGTCGTCCGGAAATTCGACCAGCTGACGAATGACAAACTCAAGAAATTCTTTCATCGCCGACGCAACCTAAGCCACGAACCCGCCTGCGCACAAGGGTACGGCGTGGTAAGGCAGACACGAATGAACACGATTAGGTTGGCTGCCATCCTAAACGAAGTGGAGCTCTCACAGAATAATGGATCACACAAGCTGGACTGCGTGATTCTCATTTCGATTGTGAGATCTCTCGCATGCGCTCAGAATGACAACTTCGGATTAACTCGCGCTTTTCTCCTCCGTCGTGACTCCAATCGCTTCCGGCGCAGGTTCAGCAGCCGGCGCTGATTCACTCTTGGCAGGCGCCTTCGGCTTTGCCGCCTTCTTGGCCTCGGTTGCGGCGGCTTTCTTGGCGGCGGCTTCCGGATTTTTGTTTTTCTTGATCAAACTGCGCACCGTGTCGGACGGTCGCGCGCCTTTGCCGAGCCAATATTCAACGCGGTCGAGTTTGAGGGTGCTGTTAAGGCCCCGCTTCTTCGGATCGTAAGTTCCGACGACTTCGATAAATTTCCCATCGCGCGGGCTGCGTTTGTCCGCGACGACAACTTTAAAATAAGGGCGGTTTAATGCGCCTTCTCTTCGTAATCTGATTGCAACTGCCATGTTATTTTTTCATTCGCGCCATTTGCGCCATCATCTTTTTCATTTTCCCGGCGTTTTTCATCAGCTTCGCATCTGATCAAAACGGCGGATTAAATCATTTACCTCCGTGACGGTGGAGCCGCTGCCACGAGCGATCCGCTGACGCCGCCGCACGCTTAAAATCTCGGGCCGCGTCCGCTCCTCGCTTGTCATCGAAAGCACGATGGCTTCGCTGCGCTTGAGCTGCTTCTCGTCAATTGAGAGGCTCGGAACCTTACTCATGCCGAGCAGCATGCCAAGGACATTCTCGAGCTGGCCCATCTTGCGGAGCATCTTGACTGGGGCCGGGAAATCGTTGAAATCGAAACGACGCACTTCGCAATTTCTTCTCGTGGATCGCGTTTCTCCGAACGCGATTTGGTCCTAGCGGAGAGCTAAGGAGTTAGGGACAACGCGTTCCACCTATTTCTTCGGCGTCGCTGTCGGTGCTGTCACGGCTGGACGGGTCGCTTCGTCGATTCCAAACGTCCAATGTGTCTCGACTTTTTTGTCGCCGGATTTCGCGCTCAGGATCACCGTGCAGCTCTTGTCGCGCAGTTTCTGTGTGACTTGATACGAGACGATTCCAGTTTTGGGATCGAAGCTCGCCGGAACAAGCCCTAGGCCGCTGATGCGTAGCTGCACGCTAGCCGGATCAATTTGGCCAATCGGGCTGAGGTTCGCTTTGATCAATGGAAGTGCGGTGCGAACCGTTGTTCCATCGGCCGGTTCGGTGTGCAGATTCTCGGCACCGACCACCGCTGCTGCTGGCGCGCCGGGGCCGCCGCCGCTCGTGGCAATCATTTTGACCGCGTCTTCAAACACCTTGGGTTTGTTCGCTTCAATCGCGTAACGGCCAAGCGCGTCCATCGGCGAAGTGTAAGTGATTGGTTGGCCGTAAACCGTGAACATCGCTTCGTAACCGGCGTTCCGCGCAATCTCCTTCACATGCTCGTTGTAATTTCCGAACGGTACAGCGAAGCAATTCACTTTGATGCCGAGCCGTTGCTCGAGAAGCGTTTTGCAGCCGACAACTTCGTTCTGGACCCATTGTTCGTATTCGGCACCGGAGAGTTTTTTCTTAGTCCGTTTCCCGCCCGGCTCAGCCACCATGATGGTGTGGCCTTCGCGCAGATCCTGGTGCGTGGCCGAATGCGCTTCGATGTCGATTCCGTTGTCGCGCATGTCGGCCAATTGTTCCCAAGTGATCGCCTGGCCGCCGCCCAAACTGCCCCCAGCCACGCCCTCGGTATAGATGAACATGGTAAAGGTGTAGCCAAACTTCTTCATTAGCGGCCACGCTACTTCGTATTGGGATTTCCAACCGTCATCGAAAGTGATCACGGCGCAGCGAGGCGGAATATTTTTATCTCCGCGCTTCCACGCCAGCAGGTCCTGCATACTGATGACGGTGATGCCGCGGTCCTTGAGCTCTTTCATTTGCGCTTCGAACGCTGCCGGCGTGATTTCAGTTCCGGGATAACGCACTTTGTCGACCAAGCGGTGATAGCAGTAAATGATCGTCTGCGCGGTTTGATCAATGACCGGCTTGGAGATGGCCGGCGCAGCTGTAGCCGTCGCGGCCGCAGCCGCTGCTTTTGGAGCGGGCGTCGGTTTGGCGGCAAATGCGATGCTGCAGATAAGAGTTGCGTAAAGACATGGAAGCGAAAAGAGTCGGGCGCGCATAATTGGAGGTAACGCCTTTAAATCTGGTCGAACAAAAAACAAGCGGTTTTTACGCACGGCCTTAGACTTTCGGCGCAGACTCGGGCCGCCTGAGAGAGGATGGCGTCCATTCAGAAATCTTTGGCGATGCGACATGTTCTAATGTAAGAAACTCAATGTCTCGACTAATGCGCCGATTTGTTCTCGTCATTTCTTCGGGCTTTCTCGCGGCTTGCGCGACCGGCCCGCGGCTGACTGAAGTTGCAACCCAGGACACGGGCAAATCTTTTAAAACGGTGGTTGTCGATGCGGGCCACGGCGGCAAAGACAACGGCGCTTACCGACAATTCGGCGGTGCGGAAAAACTTGCGACTCTGGACGTCGCTAAGCGGCTTTTCCACAAACTGCGCGAATCGGATTTCGAAACCGTGATGACGCGATCAACCGACGTTTTCATCTCGCTCGAGGACCGCGTCGCAATCGAAAATGCCCAGAAAAATTCGATTTTCGTC